>JBBRTT010000014.1:0-82039 GCA_038244165.1 Lysobacterales bacterium
AGGCGAAAGCGCATTAGTTTATGGCATCTTTGAGCGCTTTGCCAGCCTTGAACGATGGATTCTTCGAGGCCTTGATCTTGATCTGGGCGCCGGTGCGCGGATTGCGCCCGGTGCGCGCAGCGCGCTTGCGCACGATGAAGGTGCCGAATCCCACCAGGGAAATGGTATCGCCCTTCTTCAATGTCTTCTTGACGGTTTCGATGACAGCTTCGACTGCCCGAGCGCCTTCGACCTTGGTCAGGCCAGCGGCATCGGACACAGCAGCAACAAATTCAGCTTTATTCATTATTTCTCTCCCGGACTTAACAGCGACCGCAATGCATTGTGAGTGCGCAAGCCAAGCTATCACCCGATCGAGAATCAGAAACGTACTCGACAGAAACGTGCTCGACTCGCTACCCCGCGACCGCCCGGACTTGTGCGTCACCTGGGTCGCGGCGAAGACTTTATACCAGTCACCATGACTCGGCGCAATACGAGACGTGGTGCGGCTTTGCGCGAATTTACGCACAACCACTCACGCATCGATTTTGATCGATTTTCGCTTGACACCATGGTTAGGAATTTGCATACGCGCGGCTGTCCGCCGCGCGCGCGTGGGCTAGTGCGGTCGCGGCGGCATCGTTCCGCCATCTTCGGCGCGTGCCGGTTCCAATGTGGATTTTGCCGCATCCTCCACTTTTGGCAAAATCGGAGTCAGCGGTCGTTCCAGCGCAATGTCGAGTACTTCGTCGATCCAGCGAACCGGCTTTATCGTCAGCGACTCGGTCACATTCTTCGGGATTTCGGCCAGGTCTTTCTCGTTTTCCTCGGGGATGATGACCAGTTCGATGCCGCCGCGGTGCGCCGCCAGCAGCTTTTCCTTGAGCCCGCCGATCGGCAATACACGGCCGCGCAGGGTGATTTCGCCGGTCATGGCCACTTCCGAGCGCACCGGCACCTTGGTCAGGGCCGATACCAGGGCAGTACACATCGCAATGCCGGCACTTGGGCCGTCCTTCGGCGTCGCACCCTCGGGTACGTGCACGTGCAGGTCGTACTTGTGGTGGAATTCCGGATCAATGCCGAGCCGCTCGGCACGCGCGCGCACGACGCTCAGGGCAGCCTGAATGGATTCCTGCATGACGTCGCCAAGCTGGCCCGTATGGATGAGTTTGCCCTTGCCGGGCACCACGGTCGCTTCGATGCTGAGCAGATCGCCACCGACCTGGGTCCAGGCCAGGCCCGTCACCAGGCCTACCTCATTCTGCAGTTCCTTGCGCCCATAGGTGAACTTGCGCACGCCCAGATAGTGTTCCAGGTTGCGCGAACTGACATTGACCTTGGTCCGCTTGGTTTTCTTTTCCTTGCGCTTTTCTTCGGTCAACGTGAGTTCCTTGACCACCTTGCGGCAGATCTTGGCCAGCTCGCGTTCCAGATTGCGCACTCCGGATTCGCGCGTGTAGTAGCGAATCATGTCGCGGATCGCGGACTCGGCAACATGGATTTCGCTTTCGCGCAAACCATTGGCCTTGACCTGCTTGGGCATGAGGTAGCGCAAGGCGATGTTGACCTTTTCTTCCTCCGTATAACCGGGGATGCGGATTACTTCCATACGGTCCAGCAGAGGACCGGGGATGTTCAGCGAATTCGCGGTGGCGACAAACATCACCTCGGACAGGTCGAAATCGACTTCCAGATAGTGATCGTTGAAAGCGTGGTTCTGCTCCGGATCGAGCACCTCGAGCAGGGCCGAGGAAGGATCGCCGCGGAAGTCCATAGACATCTTGTCGATCTCGTCGAGCATGAACAAGGGATTGCGTGTGCCCCCCTTGGACATGTTCTGGATGATGCGCCCGGGCATCGAGCCAATGTAGGTACGCCGGTGCCCGCGGATTTCAGCCTCGTCGCGCACGCCGCCCAGCGACATGCGCACGAACTTGCGATTGGTCGCGCGTGCAATCGATTGACCGAGTGAGGTCTTACCCACACCCGGCGGACCGACCAGGCACAGAATCGGGCCCTTCATTTTCTTCACGCGCTGCTGCACGGCCAGATATTCCACGATGCGCTCCTTGACCTTTTCCAGGCCAAAGTGATCGGCATCGAGTACGTCTTCAGCCGCTTTCAGGTTCTTGCGCACCTTGCTGCGTTTCTTCCACGGCGCCCCGACCAGCCAGTCGATATAGTTGCGCACGACGGTCGCTTCGGCCGACATCGGCGACATCTGCTTGAGCTTGTTGAGCTCCGCGCGCGCCTTGGCCTCCACCGGCTTGGGCATGCCCGCCACCGCGATCTTCTTACCCAGATCCTCGACTTCGTTCGGGGCGTCTTCGCTGTCCCCCAGTTCCTTCTGGATCGCCTTCATTTGTTCGTTGAGGTAGTACTCGCGCTGGCTCTTCTCCATCTGCGACTTTACCCGGCCGCGGATGCGCTTCTCGATCTGCTGCACATCGATTTCACCGTCGACGAAACCCAGCAGCATTTCAAGCCGATCCGCGACGTCGGCGGTTTCAAGCACGCGTTGCTTGTCCTGCAGACGGATCGACAAGTGCGCGGCGATCGTGTCGGCCAGACGGCTGGAATCGTCGATGCCGGAAAGCGTCGTCAGCAACTCCGGTGGGATCTTGCGATTGAGCTTGACGAACTGCTCGAACATCGACACCAGCGAACGCGAAACCACTTCGATCTCGCGGCGCTCGCGCGTGTACGCAGGTTCAAGCGCACGCACATGCCCGGTCATTACCCCATCGCGATCGCCATAGCCGATGACTTCAGCGCGAGTTACGCCCTCGACCAGCACCTTGATCGTGCCATCGGGAAGTTTCAGCAACTGCAGCACAGTTGCGACCGTACCGATCGGATACAGATCGCCGCCCTGCGGATCGTCGATATCCGGACTGCGCTGCGCCACGAGCAAAATGCGCTTGTCGCCTTCCATCGCCATGTCCAGCGCGCGCACGGACTTTTCGCGACCCACGAACAGCGGTATCACCATATGCGGGTAAACGACGACGTCTCGCAATGGCAGCACCGGCAATTCGCTGATATCTGCGCTGACGATGTTCTCAGTTTGGGCGACTTTTTCCATTTCGTTTCCTGAACGGGAATGCGGTTTTAGAAGAGACGATTGCAGCCTGATCGCACGCTGCCTATTCGTCAAGTGAGGACGATCCCGCAGTTTGCAAGTTCGCTGCCGATAGCTTTGCTCCGGCTCTGGCGCGCAGGATGCGCGCTAACGGGCCCTTGTGGTGCGGCGAGGGTGCGAAGGAAAGCTCGCAGAGTCGCGCGCACGACGCGCGCCAGTTCGTTGCACGTACACGGACGTGTGTTCAACGAACCCCGTAGCAGCCTCGCGAAGTCGGAAGGCAGGCGACGGCATGGATGCCGGAGGTAGAGCAACGCAGGAGCAGTTGCCGAATGCCTGGAGACCGCACCACCGGGGTGTGTTTGTTTCGGTTACCTTTCTTTGCACAAGCAAAGAAAGGCGACACGCTCGGCCGCAGGACGAGCGGAAGCTGTGCTTCAACGAGAAAAACGCAAGCGGTTACTCAGAGGCAGCCCGCGACTGCATCCCGCGATAGATGAGATACGGTTCGGCCTGGCCGTTGATAACGGCCTCGTCGATCACGACCTTGCTCACGTGTTCGAGTGAAGGTAGTTCGTACATCGTATCGAGCAGCACCTGCTCCAGGATCGTGCGCAGGCCGCGCGCGCCGGTGCGGCGCTTGAGGGCCTTGCGTGCGACGGCGGCAAGTGCCTCATTGCGGAATTCCAGTTCTGCGCCTTCCAGTTCGAACATGCGCTTGAACTGCTTGATGATCGCGTTCTTCGGTTCGGTCAGTATCTTGATCAGCGCTGGTTCGTCGAGCTCTTCCAGCGTCGCCACGACTGGCAAGCGTCCGACGAACTCCGGGATCAAGCCGAACTTGACCAGATCTTCAGGCTCCACGTCGGCCAGCACCTTGCCGACGTTGGTGTGCTTGGACTTGCTGCGGATCTCTGCCGAAAAGCCGATGCCCGTGGATTCGGAGCGCTGCTGGATGACTTTCTCCAGCCCCGAAAACGCACCGCCGCAAATGAAAAGTATATTTTTTGTATCGACCTGCAGGAATTCCTGCTGCGGATGCTTGCGTCCGCCCTGCGGCGGTACCGAAGCGATCGTGCCCTCGATCAATTTGAGAAGTGCCTGCTGCACGCCCTCGCCTGAGACATCGCGCGTAATCGACGGATTTTCGCTCTTGCGCGAAATCTTGTCGATTTCATCGATGTATACAATGCCGGTCTGCGCCTTCTCGACGTCGTAGTCGCACTTCTGCAGCAGCTTCTGGATGATGTTCTCGACGTCTTCTCCGACGTAACCGGCTTCGGTCAAGGTCGTCGCATCGGCAATCGTGAATGGCACATTGAGCAGGCGCGCCAGCGTTTCAGCCAGCAGCGTCTTGCCGGAGCCGGTCGGACCGATCAAAAGAATATTGGATTTGGCCAGTTCGACTTCGTCCTGGCGCTGGCGCGATTCGAGGCGTTTGTAGTGGTTGTACACCGCCACCGCGAGCGTCTTCTTCGCGCGTCCCTGCCCGATCACGTACTGATCGAGCACATCCATGATTTCACGGGGCTTGGGCAGGTGGTTGCGCGCGCCGGCCGCCTTCTCTTCCAGTTCCTCACGGATGATGTCGTTGCACAGCTCAACGCATTCGTCGCAAATGAAAACGCTGGGGCCAGCGATCAGTTTGCGCACCTCGTGCTGGCTCTTGCCGCAAAAGGAACAGTAGAGAATCTTGCTGCTGTCGCCCGATCGGCTTTGCCGGTCGTCACTCATGCCGGGCCCCGGTTTCTTTGCAAGGTCATGTCAGGAAAGAGAATAGCACACCCCTGCGCCATTCCGGCGCAAGCAGCTGAACGGCGGGATGTGGGTAGCTGAAAGGCTGGAATCAGGCGGTTTTCACCGTGTCGACGGGGCGCTTCTCAAGCACGGCATCGACCAGGCCGTAGGCCTTGGCGTCTGCAGCGCTCATGAAGTTGTCGCGGTCCGCGTCGCGCTCCACCTGCTCGATCGACTTGCCCGTGTGGCCGGCCAGCATCTCATTCAGGCGGGTCTTGATCTGCAGGATTTCCTTGGCGTGGATGGCGATATCCGACGCCTGGCCGGAGAATCCCGCCGACGGCTGGTGGATCATGATCCGCGAATTCGGCAACGCATAGCGCTTGCCTTTGGCGCCGGCTGCCAGCAGAAACGACCCCATGCTCGCCGCCTGGCCGACGCAGATCGTGCTTACGTCAGGCTTGATGAATTGCATGGTGTCGTAGATCGCTAAGCCGGCGGTAACCGAGCCACCGGGCGAGTTGATGTACAGATTGATGTCCTTGTCCGGATTGTCCGATTCCAGAAACAGCAGCTGCGCCACGATGACATTGGCCATGTAATCGTCGACCGGACCGACCATGAAGACCACGCGTTCCTTCAGCAGGCGCGAATAAATATCGTAGGCGCGCTCACCGCGGGAGGTCTGCTCGACCACCATTGGCACCAGGTTCAAGCCGCGGATTTCATTGTTCATCGTTCATCTCCGTCGCCCGCTTTCAGGTCGGACGCATCGCTTCGGTGAAACTCAACTGTTGCTCGCTCGCCTGTGCGTGACCGACGACCCAGTCGGCTACCTGGTCTTCCAGCACGCGATTCTGCAGGCTGCTCATAAGTTGGGGATCGCGCTGGTAAAGTTCAACCACCTGCGAGGGTTCTTCATACGTCGAAGCGATCGTGGCCAACGTTTCGGCGACGCGACGGCTGTCCGGACGGATATCGTTCTGCCGGGCCAGTTCGCCGATCAGCATGCCCGCGGTGACGCGACGGCGTGCCATCTGAACAAACGCGGCCGGATCGCCGTTGAAAGCCTGCCCCTGCTGCTGGGCCTGGGCCTGCGCCTGTTGCGTCAGCGCGCGCGCTTCGGCTTGGATCATGCCGTTTGGCACTTCGATGTCAGGGTGTGAGTCGATGAGCTTCTGCACGACTTCATTTTTCACGCGCATGGTCAGCATGCCCTTGAGTTCGCGCTCGAGATTGGCGCGAACCTCGGCGCGGAACTTGTCCATGCCACCGTCGGTGATTCCAAATGCGCTGATGAAAGCGTCGTCGACTTCAGGCAGCTTCGGCTCCTGCACACGGATGATTTTCACGACCACGTTGGCCTGTTTGCCGGCCAGGTCCGCAAAACGGAAATCGGCCGCGAAGGTCAGATCCGCATCGAATTCGCTGCCGGCAGCATGCCCAATCAGGCGCTCTTCCAGCTCCTTGCCCATCGCCTCGGAACCGATAATGGTGCCGACGCGTTCATGACCTTGCGCCGGATGCGAGAAGCCTTCGCCTTGCGCCGCGAATTCGAACAGCACCATGTCGCCGGTCTGTGCGGCGCGTTCCACCGGTGTCCAGGTGCGGCGCTGCTGGCGCAGGGTGTCGATCATCGTATCGACGTCGGTTTCGGCAACGCTCGCGACAGGCTTGCTGATGGCGAGTGCGGCCACGTCGATCTTGCCCAATTCCGGCAACACTTCGAAGGTCGCGGTGTATTCGATCTGGCCATCGACCGCCTGGCCACTGGTGGCGATCGAGGGCGCAACGGCCGGACGCAAGCGCTGTTCATCCACAGCTTGCTGGAAGCTCGTGCGCACCAGTTCGTTCATGGCTTCGCCGCGGATCTGCGCGCCGAAACGCTGCTCGATCACCTTGGCCGGCACCTTGCCGGGACGGAAGCCCTTGATGCGCGTATTGCGGGTTAGCTCCGCCACGCGCGAACTGACCCGTGTATCGAACTCGCCGGCGGGAATGCGCACCGTCAGTTTGCGTTCGAGCTTGCCTACGTTTTCCAGTGAAACTTGCATGCTTGCTCCTCGAAATCTTCAGCGGCTCGCTTTTTACGGCGCGCCATTTTGTACAATTTCACAACGTACTTTCTACAATCCGAACTATTCAACAATCTGGTGCGAAAGGAGAGACTCGAACTCTCACGGGTTACCCCGCTGGAACCTAAATCCAGTGCGTCTACCAATTCCGCCACATTCGCCGCTTCAATCAAACACCGCCGTCGCGCGCCGCGCGACAATCACTCCGCTCTCCCGCCTCCGGGAGACGGCACGGCGAGGGAAAGCTTTGCGTAATGCTCATAACGTATTGGAAAGAAAATGGTGGGCCGTGTAGGAGTCGAACCTACGACCAAGAGATTAAGAGTCTCCTGCTCTACCAACTGAGCTAACGGCCCACATTTGCAAAAATGGGGTGGAAGACGGGACTCGAACCCGCGACCCTCGGAATCACAATCCGATGCTCTAACCAACTGAGCTACATCCACCGTCGTTTCCAGATTTTATCGGATTGCGTCCCAGCGTGCTGCACTTTCCGCTCGCTGTCTTGGCGCGCCCGACAGGAATCGAACCTGCAACCGCCGGCTTAGAAGGCCGGTGCTCTATCCGGTTGAGCTACAGGCGCGTGGAACAAGTCTAGCGCACCGATCGTTCCCAGGGCACCGCAGACGCGCCTTACACTTACCTTACAAGCCCCCTGACTGCGCGAACCATGCGCGGTCATCGAGCAAAAATTGGTCGGGGTAGAGGGATTCGAACTCTCGACGTCCAGCTCCCAAAGCTGGCGCTCTACCAGGCTGAGCTATACCCCGTCGCTCTCCGCGATGACAGAAAATCCATCACGGAATGCGCAAAAACATCCAAGCTCGCCGGCCCGATTGCGTCAAAAACCACCACGCCGACGTCCGTTTCCTCCCGCATCTTGAAGTCATGCGGATCCAAAAAGAAAAGGGTGCCGAAGCACCCTTCGCAAATCTGGCGCGCCCGGAGAGATTCGAACTCCCGACCACCAAGTTCGTAGCCTGGTACTCTATCCAGCTGAGCTACGGGCGCGAAGAAGCGGAATTATTAGGGGTAGAGGCTATTTCGTCAACCCTGCTGTAAAGGCTGACTTTGTTCGTGCGACATTGCTGGCGGAGAGGGAGGGATTCGAACCCTCGATAGAGTTTTTGACCCTATACTCCCTTAGCAGGGGAGCCCCTTCGGCCTCTCGGGCACCTCTCCGTATTGCGGCAATTGTAGCTGGTGCGGACGAACTTCCGATACTCCGGAGGGAACTGTTCGTCTCATCCATGAGACTCTCCTTTCGCGCTTGCGCTCTGCGGGCCAGCCCTTCGGCTGTCCAAAATCGTTCCAGACGATTTTGTCGAACCCCCGGTACTTTTGACCCATACTCCCTTAGTAGGGGAGCCCCTTCGGCCCCTCGGGCGCCTCTCCGATTACTTGAAACAGGAACGCAATCCAATCGTGGAAACGCAGATCCAATTGCGGGCGCGAAGGATAACGGCTCGGCAGCCGCGGGTCAAAGAGTGTAGTCCTAGCATCGCCATAAAGCATTCGAAAAGCCCGTCTCATTCGCTCAATATGCTGGCTCTGGCGTTGGTGCTGCTGGCCACTTCCGGCCATTGCTGCGCCCAAACCGTGGCCCTGTCGATCGTGCGGCTTGATTGCACCGCGCCGTTGTCTCCGCTGTTTTCTCCTCCGGCGTCGCAGCAGGAAAAAGAGCAGGTTTCCGCGGAATGGTCCGGCGCGGACGAGCTGGCCGTTGAAGCATGGGACGACGAGACCGCAGACAGCCGGGTCGACCCGAGCACCGCCAAGGTGCATCTGGACGGCTCAGCACTGACCCTGGCCTATTCACACCGACCAGTTACGCCCGATCGGAGCAAGCCCACGCCCATGTGTCAATCAATGGTAAAACTTTTTTTCACGATCTCGCAGTTGCCGCGATCCCACTATCAGCTGCGCATACAAGACGCGCAGGGTCGGATTCATCAGTTGGCGATTGACGGCTGACTGTCGCACTCGAACCAACGGCGTGGGAGAATCGCGTTTTCCACTCCGACCATCCAATCGACTCGCAATGAACACTCCTGCAGCAAACGAACCGGTCGCGATTCCGTCGCTGCTGGACGCCGAATCGCAGCAGCTCGCTGCACGCATGGCTGAATTTGCCCGCAGCATGGCCGCAAGCGACGGCATCGACGAATTTGCCGAAACAGGATGGCTGCCGGACTCGTTCTTCGACGCAATGGAAAAGTTGTACGCAACCTACGACGCCTACATCGAACACAATATCGCCGCGAGCACGCTGAAGATCGTGTGCAAGTTCGGCTGCTCACGTTGCTGTCATCAGGCGGTGCACGGTTGCTACGCGTTCGAGATCATCGATCTGTATCGCCAGCTGCGTCCGCGCGCGGACTACGGCGATATCCACAACGCCTTCGTACGCAGCGCCGACGAATTCCAGACCATGTTCGCGCGCTATGCGGAAAAGCATCCGGCACGCAACGACGTCGCGTTGATCAACACTCTGCAGCACTTTTCCGCACTGGCCAAGCCCTGCCCGCTGCTGGCCAACAACAATTGCCGCGTCTACGAGCACCGGCCGGTGTCGTGCCGCATGTATCACAGCCTGACCAATCCGGTTTACTGCACAACCGTCATCGGCCGGACCTTCCACCTGCTGCCGCCAGAAGACGTCGCAGCGATCCTGGCGGCCGTCAACGATCGCCTTGCATTTCCGTATTCGGAATTTCTGGCCCAGGGTCTGGTGGTGTTTGCCACGCGTCGCCAGTTCCGCCCATGGGGCGTGGCTGCCTGAATTTTTTGACGCAAGGATCGAACTCCATGTTGATCCACGGTAGATGTCACTGCGGAAACATCGCTTTCAACCTCAGCTGGGATCCGGCGCCCACCGAGATCCAGGCGCGAGCATGCAGCTGTTCGTTTTGCGTCAAGCATGGCGGGGTTTGGACGTCCAATCCGAACGGCACGCTGAAGGTGACGATGAAGGATCCTGCGCTGGTGTCAAAGTATACTTTTGGCACGAAGACCGCGGAGTTCCATGCGTGCACACAATGCGGCGTCGTTCCCCTCGTCACCAGCCACATCGATGGCCGCCTCTATGCCGTTGTCAGTGTCAACGCGCTGGAAGGTGTTGAACCTTCGTTGCTGCGGCGCGCATCGGCTTCCTTCGATAGTGAGAGCGAGGAAAAACGCCTGGCGCGACGCAAAGCGAACTGGATCGCCAATGTCGAATTCGTTGACGTCAATGGCTAGCTCTTGCGCGGGGCATCTGGTTCGATGAAGGGCGAAAATGCAGCCGGCTACTCCGGCACTCCGCTGGTCAAAAAGCTGGGCATCAAAGAAGCGCAGCGAATCTTGCTGATCGATGCGCCGAAGGATTACGCACACCTGCTCGCGCCGATGCCTGCCGGCGTCGTGTTTGCGGATAAACCAACATCAAGTGTGGATCTGGTTCACCTGTTCGTCTTGCAGCAGCAAGGCCTCATCAAACATCTGGGCATCTTGCGAAAAAAACTGAAACCCGACGCGGTCGTGTGGGTTTCCTGGCCGAAGAAATCGGCAAAAGTCGCAACTACCACTGAAGATACGCTTCGCGACGCCGCGCTTCCGCTGGGTTTTGTTGACGTAAAAGTTTGCGCCGTGACCGAAGTCTGGTCCGGGCTCAAGCTTGTCGTGCGCAAGGCGCTCCGCTGAGAATATCATTCTGGTCACATTCCTATCCTCAAAGGATACCGGCACATGAAAGCCACCCAATTCCAAGCACCATTGCTTTCCGGCCACAAGGGTGCCGCTGTGGAAGTACCTTTCGATCCCAGTGCGAAGTGGCAGACACCGTCGCAGCAAATCCGGCCTGGACGCCGTGGCTATTTTGCATCGGCCACGCTCGACGGGAAAAAATTCGACAGCGCCATCGTCGCACGCTCGCGGCGCTTCTGGCTGCTGGTCGATGAGAGCGTGGTTGCCGCGGCCAAGGTTCAGATTGGTGACATCGTGAATGTCACCGTTGCGCCGTCCAAGTGACTGACGCTCGCAATGCTTTTCTGGTGATTGGCGCCGCGATGAGCGCCGCCGCCGCGCTGCTGCATGTCGGCTGCATCATCTTCGGCGCCGGGTGGTATCGGTTCTTCGGCGCCGGCGAACGCATGGCGCAAATGGCGTCTGCCGGAAGCTGGTATCCAGCCGTCATCACAGCGTGCATTGCCACGGTGCTTTGCATATGGTCTGTGTACGCGCTCTCGGGAGCCGGCATCATCACGAAACTTCCCCTGTTACGCGTTGCGCTGTGCGCTGTCACCGGGATTTATCTTTTGCGCGCCATCGCGGCGTTGCCACTAGTGTTGCTTGCGCTGGGCAGGAGTACGCCGTTCTGGTGGTGGAGCTCGGCAATTTGTCTCGTAATTGGCCTCACCCACCTCATCGGCCTCAGGCAGGTTTGGGATCGCCTTTGATTTCGCGCTCCCGGGTACTTCTCTTGACCTGTCTGGCGATGATTGCGTTCGCCGGCAACTCGCTGCTGTGCCGCCAGGCGCTGAAACACACGAACATCGACGCGGCCAGTTTCACTTGCGTGCGCATGATCTCCGGTGCGCTCATGCTCTGGTTGATTGTGCGCCTGCGCGACCGTACGAATCGCACGATGGTGGGAAGCTGGCCGTCCGCCCTCGCACTGTTTGCTTATGCCGCGGCTTTTTCCTACGCCTACGTCAGTCTGCCGGCCGCGACCGGCGCCTTGCTTCTGTTCGGCGCCGTGCAGACAACAATGATCGGATACGGATTGTGGAACCGCGAGCGCCCGGGGTTGCAACAGTCCATCGGACTTGCCTGTGCGTTCGGCGGCCTCGCCGGCCTGTTGCTTCCGGGCGTGACAGCGCCTCCGCTCTCGGGTTGCCTGCTGATGCTGGCTGCGGGCGCGGCCTGGGGAATTTATTCGTTGCGCGGCAAAGGCACCGGCGATCCAACCCAGGTCACCGCCGGAAATTTCCTGCGCGCCGCGCCGCTGGCGCTGGCACTGAGCGTCGTGTCGTTTCCCTGGATGTCGCTGGATGGTTCCGGCGTCTGTTACGCGATAGCCTCCGGTGCACTGGCCTCCGGTGTCGGCTACGCGATCTGGTATTCGGCACTGCGCGGACTCTCCGCGACGAGCGCGGCGAGCGTACAACTGAGTGTGCCGGTCATCGCAGCCGCGGGTGGCATTGTCGTCCTCGGCGAATCGATCACCTGGCGTCTGCTGGTCGCCTCAGCGGCAATCCTCGGCGGAATTGCGCTGGTGATTTTCGGCAGGCAGGCCGAGCGTCAATGAGGTCGACATGAAAATCCGTCGCTTTCAACCCGACGACTGGAGCAGTCTCTGGCCGCTGCTCCACGCAACATTTGCAGCCGGAGACACCTACAGCTTTGCGCCCGACAGCAGCGAAGAAGAAATCCGCAAGATCTGGATTGATGCGCCACTGGCAACCTACGTGGCGTGTTCTCGGGATGGAAAGATCATCGGAACGTATTTTCTGAAAGCCAATCAGCCCGGCCTGGGTTCGCATGTCTGCAACTGTGGCTACGTCGTCGCCGCGGATGCGCGCGGCCAGGGCATCGCCTCGCTGATGTGCGAACACTCGCAAGCGGAAGCTTTGCAATCCGGATTCCGCTCCATGCAATTCAACTTTGTCGTATCGACAAACGAAGGCGCGGTGCGCCTTTGGAAAAAACTTGGTTACCACATTGCAGGCACGCTGCCCGGCGCGTTTCGGCACAGGCTTCTCGGCTACGTTGACGCGTACGTCATGTTCAAGCAGCTGGTGCGCCCGTCATGAGTGTCGATAGAGTTCTTGCCACAAAATGGTTGGCGCGCCTGGCAATCGCGTTGTGCGCACTTTCGGTGATCCTGCTGGCTGGCCAGGTGCTTGCGCAGAATGTCGGCTGGCGGCGCGACTACACGACGAAGTTTCTGTTGCTCCCGCTGTGGTGGATGAGCGGCGCCATGGTTCCGCTGGGCATCGCCGGCTTCATGCTCACCAAGCGGCTCAAATGGCTCTGGCTGGTACCCGGGGCCGCCGTTCTGATGGCGATGTCATTGCTTGCCGCACTTTCGAAATTCAATTGGGGCATGTGAATGATGAAATCCATCGCACTTAGCTTGCTGCTGCTTCCTGCGTTGAGTTGCGCTGCTGCCAGCTACACGCAGCCGCTCGTTTCCGAGGATGGGAAAAAGCTGAGCTTTCTCGCTGACGGCATCAATGTCGACGCGCCCCTGGCCGTATCCGAACAGGAAGCTTTCGACAAACCGCAGATCTCCGCGGATGGTCACACGATCGGCTGGCTGGCGCTCACGCCGAACTGCTGCACGTCCTACCCATTGCCGACCGGGCTTGTCGTGTTTCGCAACGGCCGGATCGTTCAGGACTTTGCCGAAGCGCCGCCCATCTGGCGTTGGGCATTTGTACACAATGCAACACAAGTGGCCTATGCCAAGCATCCTCCACACGGCAGGTTTACCGTCGAGTACAAGCTTCGCCGCATCAGCGACGGAACTCTCGTCGATCGCTACTCCTGCGACCAGGACGATGCAGCACAAATGTCAGGCAAGAACGCTCCGAGATGGGTTCTGGCCGTGGCGTTCACCTGCCCCGACTTGCCGGAAGCGCCCTGACTGTCCCGTGCAACCCAAGATTGCGGCATCGGCATTTTCTAGATGACGTCCCAGGGATAACTGCCTTTCTGCAGGATTGCACCCGCGAGGGAATCGATCTGCGCATCCTCGTTGCGCGCCAACCCGCGCACGTTGCGCGACATTCGCCGACGCGCCTGGCGGGTGAATATCTCCGCGATCTTGACCGCATTGTCGGCATCGGCGTGGTTTGCCTTCACCAGCGAATCGGCGCGCGACAAGGTACACAGCCCGACGAACATGTCGATGGCAAGATCGGCAATGCGCTTCTGCTGATACTGCTGGTCGGCAATTTTCTTTCCGTGCTTGCGCAACAAGGCGTCGGCGGATTTCGACAATTCCACGACGTACTTCTCGTAGCTCTCGGCCGCCTTGCGCAAGGTCGGATGCAGTTCGCGCAGGATCTTGTCGGTGCCGTAACCCGTGGTTTCGCGCACGCGGCGTCCGGCGTAGCTGCTGAGTACGCCAAAGCCCTTGATCGGGTCGTTGAAGATGTTGCCGAACGCCGACTTCAGTCCGGACAGCGTCGCACCGACGTCCTTGAGTCCGGACAACGCGATGTACAGACGCAGGATCTCGTTGGTCCCTTCAAAAATGGAAAGAATGCGGGAATCTCGGGTGACCTGTTCATAGGGGAATTCGCGCATGAACCCGTTGCCGGCGGCAATCTGCAGCGCTTCATGCGCGGCGCGCTGGATCGCATCGCTGGCGAAGACCTTGCTCATCGCCGCTTCCACGGAATAATCCGCACAACCGGAATCGATGTAGTGCGCGACCATCCATACCGCGCTTTCCGCGGCAAAACAGTCGACCGTCATCTGCGCGATCTTCTCCCGCACCAGACCAAACTCGGCGATCGGCTGCCCGAATTGCTTGCGCTCCTTTGCCTGGGCCGTGGCTAGCCTTATCAGCGCCTTCATTCCGCCGACCGCGCCGCCGCCGAGCCCGGTGCGCCCATTGTTGAGGATCGCCATTGCGACCTTGAAGCCCTTGCCGACTTCCCCGAGCACGTTCTCGGCAGGCACATGCACGTCGGCAAAAGCAACCGTGGTGGTCGACGAAGCACGGATGCCCATCTTGTCCTCGTGTGGACCATGGCTGACGCCGGGCCATTTCGCCTCGACCACGAAGGCGGTCATCTTGCCCTCCGGCGTGTCGGTTTTCGCGAATACGGTATACAAATCCGCAATGCCGCCATTAGTGATCCAGATCTTCTCGCCGCTCAAGGTCCAGCTGCCGTCGGCATTCATGCTGGCCTTGGTGCGCACCGACGCTGCATCGGAACCCGCACCGGATTCGGTCAGGCAGAACGCGGCGATCATTTCGCCGCTCGCAAGTTTCGGCAGGTAGCGCGCCTTCTGGTCGGGGCTGCCGAACAGCAACACACCCTTCATGCCGATCGAACTGTGCGCGCCGATGGTCAGCGATACCGAACTGTCGTGGCTGCTTGTCTGTCCAAGCACGCGCGCGTAGGCGGCGTTGGAAAGTTCGAGTCCGCCGAATTGCTCGGGAATGATGAGTCCAAACAGTCCCATCTCGCGCAGCGCCTGGATGAATTCAGGCGGCTGCTGCGCATCGCGATCCCACTTCTTGAAATCAGCGTGTTTGTCGCCAAGAAAATGATCGATGGCATCGACCATTGCAGTGAGCATGTCGCGATCGCGCTCGCGCATGGCCGGATACGGAAACAGGTTTTCTTCGAGGATCTCGCCGAAAAACAGGTTCTTTGCGAAACTCTGATCGCGCTTCAAAGTGTCGCTGTCGACCCCCTTGGCCAGCGCGTTGTCGGTGGCTGCGTTCACGGGCGGCTCCCCCATCCCAATAGCGGAGACAGAGTCTCCATCCACAGCGACGCGCTGGCAAGTGTTGCGGATTTGACCTGCGGGCTGCCTACGTCAACCCAGCGATCCTTTGCAGCGAATCCTCGAATACTTCCACGGGCTGTCCGCCGGAAATAAGGTGCTTGTCGTTGACGATCACCGCAGGCACCGAGTGGATGCCGCGCTCGATGTAGAACCGTTCCTGCGCGCGAACTTCGGCGGCAAACGTGTCCGACGACAGAATCTCGCGTGCCCGCGCAATCGGCAAACCGACGTCGCCTGCAAGACGAATCAGCACATCGTGCGAACCGATATCTTCGCCATCAGTGAAGTAGGCACGAAACAACGCGTGCTTTAGCGCTTGCTGGCTCCTTTCTGTTTCTGCCCAATGCAGCAGGCGATGCGCATCGAACGTGTTGTAGACGCGGTCGCGTTTGCCGAAAACGAATCCCAGTGCCGCGCCGCGCGCACGGATATTTTCGCGATTCGCAGCAAGCTGTTCTGGTGTCGAACCGTATTTCTGCCGCAGATGCTCGGCTACATCCTGGCCTTGCGCCGGCATGTCGGGATTGAGCTCGAACGGCTGGAAATGGATTTCCGCACTCAGCTTGCCGTGGAGATTGTCCAAGGCCTGCTCAAGCGCCTTCAGCCCGATGATGCACCACGGACATGAAACATCCGAGACGAAATCGATCTTGAGCGGGACGGGCTTGCTTGCAGACATGAGCGTGCTCTCGTGGCGACTCTTGCAGGCAAATATGCGGACGCGTCGCATCGCTATCAATCGGTCAACAGCGATTTTGTGAACGAGTACGACGTTCACCCCGCAAATAAGAGGAAAATCGCCCGGTCGGGAGAAACCCATGGCCATGCCGTCGACACAAGCACGAAGAGTTCGATATGTAGTGGCGATGCTCGTCGCCATGCTGATCTGTGCCTGCGCCAATGCCTCCACGGTATTTCCGCTGCGGGCTTCGGCCAATGGACGCTATCTCGTCGACCAGAACGGCGTGCCATTCCGCATTCAGGGCGAAGCGAGCTGGGACGCGCATATCAACCTGAACCTCACCGAGTTGCGCGCGTATCTGGACGATCGCCAGGCCAAGCACTTCAATGCCTTGTTCACGTATGTCGCCAATCCCGTCGCGTACTACGCCGGAGATTCCGCGCCCTGGGCGATGCAACTGGGCGGCTCGGCAGCTGGAGTCGCGGCCCTGCCGTTTACGAAAAATGCTTCGGGCGGGACCTGGAATGGCGACCCGAATTTCTCAAATCGCGATGCGGACTTTTCCTCGCCGAACGACGCCTATTTTGCCTGGTTAGCGCAATTCGTCGACGAGGCTGCGGCGCGCGGCATGGTGGTGCTGCTCACGCCGATGTATCTCGGCTACGGCCTCGGCAATGCAGACGGCTGGTATCACACCGTGACGAATCCGGCCAACACGCAATCGATCTGCTTCGCGTTCGGCCAGTATCTGGCGAACGGACACGGCGCGTTCACCGGCTTTAAGAACCGCCCGAACATCATCTGGATCCATGGCGGCGATACGCTGCCGCCGAATGGTTCGGAAGCCGCACTGCGCGCACTGCAGATACTCAAGGGCATGCAGGCCGCAGGCGATACACATCTGCAGACTGCGCACTGGCAGCACGATTACCTGACATCCGATCAAACCGATTTCGCGCCCTACTTCACCGCGTCCACCGCATATACGCACGGTGCGTATCCCAATGCCGGGCCGACCTACATCGAAAGCCGCATATCCTATGCCCAGGCGCCGGCGCGACCGCTGTGGCTGATCGAAACCAGTTACTGGGGCGAGCACGGTGCAACTCAGGCGCAACAGCGATATTTTTCCTGGGGCGCCGCGTTGTCGACAATCGGCGGCGTGACGCTCGGCTTCGGTCCGTTCTGGGGTTTTGCCACCAGCGCCGATGGCACCACGGGCACATCCTCAGGTGGCACAAGCACGGCGTGGCGACCTTCAACGCATTTTGACCTCAATCAATATGTCTCCAAAAGTGGTCGCTGGTATCGCGCGACGACGAGCGGCAGCAGTGGCGCGACCGGGCCCAGCGGAACCGGCGCAGCCATTGGCGACGGTTCCGTCGTGTGGACTTACGTCGGGACGGGCGGCATCAGCGCGCTGTTCAACGAACCCGGCATTCTCGACTTCGCACGCATGGGTTCGTTTCTCGACAGCGTGCGCTGGTTCGATCTGGTTCCTTCCAATCTCGACGCAATGCCTGTGCTGATCACTGCAGGCACCGGTACCTACGCTTCATGGAGTGATGGCGGCAGCGCGAATGGCGGCATGGATTGGGTTGTCGCGGCTGCATCGCGTGACGGCAAATCCTTGATCGCGTATGTGCCCGATGCACACACCGGATCGATCACGGTTGCCATGACGGCAATGTCCGCTCTCGCCCGCGCGCGTTGGTTCGATCCGACGCATGCGAATTACACGTCGATTGGAAATTTCCCGAATTCCGGCACGCAGGTTTTCACGCCACCTGCGGCAAACGCCGGTGGTGCGCACGACTGGGTATTGGTCCTCGATCGGGCTGATTCGATTTTTGCGGATGGGTTTGGCGGTTGACCACACAAATTGAGCCGGCTACCGTCAGCTCATCTACAATTGCGAGGTTCGCATGATCAAACCATCTTTGTTGCGCTTTCTCACCGTCCTCGGACTGATCACGGTAACTGCGACTGCGGTTGCGGGAGTGGGCAGCAGTAAGCAGTCAGTTGATTTTCACGACATCCACCGAGACGGCAGGGTTGCCATCATCGGTCATTTTGGAATTCCCATTGGCAAAACCGTGACGGTTGAAGGCGCTTTGGCGAAACCCTCAAAAGTATCCAACGATGTGACGCTGCATTTTACAAAGGTAAATGGCGCAGCCGTGGAGGAAGACAAGAAGTGGGGTTCCTACATCCAGGTGAGCAATGTTGATGCGTTGCCCAAGGACGAGACCATCGTCGTTGAGGGATATGAATTCTTGAGCTGGCGGGGATCAGCAGAAGCCAACTGGCACCTTGAGGTGGAGTTTGTAATCACCAAGGTGATTTCACCGAGCAACCTGAAACCAAACCAATGGACGCCGCAATAGGTCGTCGATCTACATGTAGAAATGCTATATTTTTTAACTAGATATGCTGCATACTTCGCGTAGTTAATGGCCTGACATCCGATGGGAGCCGCAACGCTGCAAGACGAGTTGGATGCCTTCTACAAGCGCAGCGGTTTCGGCGATGTACCAGGGGCTCGCCCGTGCACCGTGCGCGTCTACACTGGCTGCCTGCTGGTGCCGATGCCGAACATCGAAACGCGTCGGCGCTTCTTGAAATATCACGATCTGCATCATCTGGTGACCGGCTTCAGCATCGGCCGCATCGGCGAAGGCCAGGTCAGCGCGTGGGAACTGGGCAGCGGTTCTGCGTTCGTGTCGCCTACTCTCGGCATCATGAATCTAATCGCGCTTTCGACCGGGCTGGTTCTCAATCACCAGCGCATGTGGCGTGCATTTCGTCTCGGCTGCAACAGTCGCAATCTCTATCCCGCTGCGATTCGCGCGGATGTCGATGGCGCACGCTGGCCCGATGTCGCGGCACTTCGGCAGACGCTGCTCGGAAGCAGGAAGTCGGTGATTCCAGTCGCCTTGCGTGCTGTCGAGTTTTCCGTTTACGCCGTGCTCGCGATGCTGATTCACGCGGTCATCGCGATTCCCGCTCTGATCACCCGCTTCGTCACCGACATCGTGCTGGGGCAAAGTTTCATCGAGGCCGTGAAGCCGAAGAAACGCGCAGATCTTTATTGATGCCGCAGGTGGACGTCATCGGATCGGGACGCAGCAATCGAAAAGTACCAGATGACGCTGGATTTCGATATACCGGAGCGTAGCCTTGGGTTGGTAGCATCGACCCATTCGGTCAAAGAGCATGACATGGCACGCGCGCACTCGCTATTGAGCACAGGTTTGATCTTCAGTCTGATTTCGTGTTCTGCGATTTCTCGTGAACACGAACGCGCTGACGATGCCGCGATGTTTCGCGGCAATGCCGCGCATGGCGGTGTTTACGCCAGCTCCGAGGTCACCCGATTCGAAAAGGTCAAATGGCAATTCCATACCGGCGGCCGCGTGATGTCGTCGCCAGCCGTGGTCAAGGGCATCGCGTACGTCGGCAGCACCGACGGGTACTTGTATGCAATCGATATCAGGACCGGCGCGGAAAAGTGGAAATTCAAGACCGGGGCGCGCATTACCTCGTCGCCAGCAGTCGCAGACGGCAGCGTTTATTTCGGCAGCTACGATGCGAATTTCTACGCACTGGACGCTGCCACCGGCACGCTGCGCTGGAAATTCAAGACCGGCGGCGAAAAGCGATTTGCGGGAACGCACCTGCATGGGTACGAACCCGCCGCCGAAGCGATGCCTGATCCGTTCGACGTCTATCTGTCGTCGCCGGCTGTCGCGTACGGCTTGGTCTACTTCGGTAGCGGAGACGCCAACGTGTATGCACTGGATGTGCATTCCGGCGCGCTGAAATGGAAATTCCAGACCGGCAATGTCGTGCATGCCTCGCCCGCTGTTGCCGATGGCCGCGTGTTTATCGGCAGCTGGGATACGTATTTTTACGCGCTCGACGCGCTCACCGGATACCAGCGCTGGCGCTTCAAGACCGGTGACGATGAAGACATGCACAACCAGACCGGCATTCAGGGTTCGGCTGCCGTCGCCGACGGCGTCGTCTATTTCGGCTGCCGCGATTCCAACGTTTACGCGCTCGATGCGCGCAGCGGCGAAAAGAAATGGGCAGTCGCCAACGACGGTGCCTGGATCATTGCGTCGCCTGCGGTGCGTGATGGCAAGGTGTACTACGCAACGGGCGACAGCGCACTGCTGCGTGCGATCGACGCGAAGTCCGGCAAGTCAGTCTTCTCCCTGCCCTTCACCTGGTATTTCTTCGCCTCGCCCGCCATCGCGGGAAACATGCTGTACGCAGCGAATTGGGACGGCAAGCTCACGGCAGTCGATTTGCGCAGCCAGAAAATCGCATGGGTGTTTCAGACAGAAGCCTCAAGGCAAAATCTGGCAACGTTCACGCAGCCGGATGGCAGCATGAAATTCCGCGCGAAACCCGCCGAGCATTTCTACGATCAACTACCTATAGGCATCGACGCCATCTTCAGCATGGGCGGCATGCTGTCTTCTCCCGTCGTTGTCGATGGCGTGATATATGTCGGCAGCACCGACGGCAATCTATATGCGCTGATGTAGCCGATGCGCTGATGTAGCGATTGGCTCAGCCCAACCCTTTGCGCTTGCCGCGAAACGCGCCCGGCGAACGGCCGCTGGCGCGACGAAAGAAACGAGTGAAATAGCTCGGATCGTCAAAGCCCAGCCGGTGCGCGATGCGCTCGGCCGATTCGCTGGAATACAACAGCAGCCGTCGCGCCTCGGTCGTCAGCCGGTCCTGGATGACTTTTTTTGCGCTCGATCCAAGATGGCGCTTGCACAGCAAATTCAGATGACCGGGGCTCACGCCCAGTTCGCGCGCGTAGTCGGCCACCTGATGACGCCTGAACGCGTCGCGTTCGACCAGTTCTCCATATTTCATGGTGAGGAAATGCGGCGATCGTTCACTCTCGGGGCCGTTGGCCGCGGTGTAGTCGCGGCCCAGCATGATCAGCAATTCGTACAAGCGCGCACGCAACAGATGCACGACATCGCCGCGCAACGTTTTCATTTCGCGATGCATGGCCAGCAGTTTCCTGCGCAGGCGAACGCTCGCGCTCGGCGGCAAACGCAAGGCGGCGTTGCCTGGTTGTGCATGAAAATATGGCAGGCGATGCAAAAACATCGGGTCCTGGAAAAACTCTTCGAGAAATAGCGCCGGGAAAAATAGACAGATGCCGTCGAGATCGCTGACCTGCCAGCTGCGCACTTCTCCCGGACTCGAGAACAGGACGACATGCGGACGCACGGCGTGGCGCGTCCCGTCGAGCCAGAACCAGCCCTTGCCGCGGGTAACGAGCATGATCTCGTAGAAACGCAGCGCGTGCGGCCGATCCAGGATGAAGGTCGGCATCTCATGCACCCATGCCGTGTCGACGAGAATCTCCCGTCCGTACTTCGTGGCGTGGAATGCAATGAGTTCCGGTCCGGGAACCGGCTGTCTACTTGCTGGGGTGGTCGCCGGACGCATGCATCGAAAAGTACCAGATGCCGGCGGTCAACGGTACCTGCCGGGAGTCATGACCGCCGCAGCGACCAGAAGCCGATATCCGGACGATGCGTGTAGCCAATCTGGTCGTACAACTTTTTCGCGCGCGGATTTTCGTAGCTGACGTGCAGGAAGGGCGTGCGTCCGTGTTCCAGATTGTCATTCGACAATAGCGCCGTGAGGCGCCGCGCGTAGCCGCGCCCGTTGAAATCCGGATGCGTGCAGACCGCGCTGATTTCCTGCAGCGTCTGCATCCCCAGGCGTTCGCCGACCATCGCAGCGAGGCGGCCATCCTGATAAATGCCGAAGTAACGGCCCATGTCCATCGTGCGCGGGCGGAAATAATGCGGATACACCAGCGCGGTCAGCGCCAGCACGTCCGCGCGATGCGCGTCGGTCAGCGCGATGACCTCCGGCCCGTCGACCACCGCAATTGGATTTGTGCAGATCATCTGCGCCAGCGGACGAAACGCTTCCAGTTGCCAGCCGTGCGGCACGGCCGGCACCACGCCAAGCAAGTAGACGGATTCTCCATTTGCCACCAGCGACGCGAGCGCCTCGGTCACGTCGGTGTCGGCTCGGGCCACGCCGAGGAACGGAGCGTACTCCGCCGGATAACGCGCCACGTCGCCGACCGTCTGCGCGATATTGCCATGCCGGCTGCGCAGCGAGGACCAGAACGGATTGTCGAGTTCGGACAGGGCCATCGGAGACGTTAAAACGTTTTTACCGTCGATTGCTTACTGTGCCTGCAGTTTCCGCGCGCTGCAAACTGAATTACTCTAGCCACATGAACGCCGAAGACACCAACAACCCACAACGCAAACCCGCGCCCTTGATCCGCGCCGTCGTCGTGTTGCAAATCAAACTTGCACTCAGCGCCTTGCGCGACCTGGTGCTTATCCCGCTGACGCTTGCCGCCGCGCTCGCCGATCTTATTCAACTGAAGACGCATGCCCCGCGCTACTTCCGTCAGATTCTGAAGGTCGGCGAACAAAGCGACCGCTGGATCGACGTGTGGTACAGCGCCCACGACTCCGAACAGGAACCGCGCGGCAACGTCGATGCCCTGCTTGCGAGCGTCGAACAAGTCGTGCGCGACCCACAGAGCGGAGCGCGCCGCGCACGTGTGTTGAAGCGCTGGGCCGAACGACAGGTTGCTCGGGCGCGCCAACGTGCCGCCGAAACTCGCACGAAGACGCTGTCCGATAGCCGGGGCGAGGGACGCGACGGCAAGGAATAACGCGTTTTATTTCTTCGTCGCGTCCTTGGCAACAGCGGCTTTCTCCACAGCCGCCTCCACTTTTCCGCGTACGCCTTCGCATCGACCGCCTGAGCGGAGCTTTCATCATCGGCCTTCGCATCCTTGGCAACGCGGTAGTCAGGAGGACACGCGCACTCCATCCATCGGAAATTGCCAGGTCTGCAGAACTGCGCGGGAATTTTACCGGCAGTTGAATGAATCGTCCGCCGTAACCGGTCTGGTGGCGTTCGCGGCGGCATTGTCGGAAAATCGACGCCGCCGACTTGTCGCGGCAGACGGGGAAGCCACATTGGCTGAGTATCAACTTGCAATCGAACGACATCCGACCTATCTGCTTGCCACTGTCGCCGGCGATAATACGCCCGAGACGGTGCTGCGCTACATGACGGAGATCCGTGCGGAGTGCCTGCGAACCGGCATGTTCAACGTGCTGGTCGTCGTCAACCTCGACGGCCCCGGCATCGGCATGCTCGAGGTGTACAAAGTCATCGCCGCCGGCGTCGATTCCGCCGTCGGACTCGGCATGCAAGTCGCCTACGTCGATCTTAACCCGCTGCACTCGCAGGCCAACATGCTGCTGGCGGAGAACGTGGCGATGACGCGCGGAATTCCTGTGCGAACATTTTGCGACGTGGAGCAAGCGCGGGAGTGGTTGTTGACGCAGGGTACGGCAGATACCGTTGCACGGCCGCAAGCCTTGTAGGGCGCATCTTGATGCGCCGTCGTGGCGCGCCAACACAGACGCGATCACCTGCGCGGACGCGGTGCATCAAGATGCACCCTGCGCGATCACGGCACTCGCGAGCAGGAACAACCCGGCGGCAATGCCCACAACTCCCACGATCCTTGCAACATGCTCGCCGCGCGGTGCAAGGCGTTCTACGGAAATCATGACTGTCACCACCGCCATAGCGCGCAAGTCCATGACGCCGATGACGAGCAGGACGACCGTGAGGCCGAAACAACAGTGAACGCAATGCATGCCGAGACGCAATCCATAGCGCCATGCCGTGCGCGCGTCGGCAGACGACGGGACGCAGCATTGCCCGGTTCCGCGGCAGCATGCCAGGTGACGGGATTTCCATGCGCTGAACTGCAGCAAACCCGCGATCAGGACGATCCCGCCTTTCGCAGTCGGAGTTGCGCGTGCGAGCTGCGGTAGTTGCATTTCGAGCGACGCCACGGTGGCGCCGACGAGAAAAGCGACGCCACCGAACAAAGTCCACGCGACGTAGTAACCGGTGCCCACGAGCGACGTCAGCAATCCACGATACGCGGCGCGCGGGTCCGGCACCGCTTGCCGATAACGCCATACCATCGGCAAGAGCGATGGCAGCATCATCGCCACCATCATCACCAGCCACATGCCGAGGAATTCCACTGCGCTGCCCGGCCAGGTCTGGCCGGGCATGCGCATCCACATCATCGACATCGTCCAGCCGCCGGGCATCGGCATGGCGTGCATCGCCGACATCGAGCTGCACCACGCGATCGTCAGAGCCGCGCTGGCGACGAACAGCAAGGTCGAGATCGCGATGAAGTTGCGCTGTGAAGCCCGCGGAGTGACTGCTCTCTCGAAGATCAAGTGGACTTCCTCGCTGTTCGATGCATCGATGCGCAAGGGCTCAGCCCTGCGCGTACTTGTCGTGATGGCGCCACCATATGCCCTGCTCGTTGCGCCCCAAGGGTGCGCGGTCGAGCCACTGGTACATGCCCCACAAGTCATCCACGCCACGCGCGTAGCTCGAATAGGTGTGATAGACCACGCCATCGTCGAGCACGAACGCGCTCACGCCGGGCCGGTCGCGTATGTAGGTCGCCACATCGGTACCGGTCGTCGCGGCCAGCTCGGCGACAGGACCTTCGCTGCCGCGCAACTTCCACTCCTGCCTGTCCTTGCCGGCCGGCGCGTTCGCCATCGCCGGTTCGCGCCGCCAGTTGTATTCGATGTCTCCGGCGCGCTGCTGCTCGGGCGTGAACCACACGTTGAAGTCGGCGTTGAAATCGCTGTTGAACGAGGAAGCCCACGGGAATGTCCAGCCCATGCGCCGCCTGAACGCCTGCAGCTTCGCCAGCGGCGCGCGCGACACTGCAGTGAGCGCGACATCGTGATTCTCCAGATGCACCGCGATGCCATTGAACCCGTCCGCGATGGACGAACACGACGGGCAGCCCGCCGTGTAGTCCGACCCGAACATGAAGTGATAGACCAGCAGTTGCGTGCGTCCGCGGAACAGGTCCGCAAGCGTGACGGTGCCTGCGTCGGTGTCGAGGCGATACTCCTTGTCGATGCGAACCCATGGCAACTGCTGCCTCTGCTGAGCCAACTCGTCACTGCGCCGCGTGAGCTGCTTCTCCGCCTGGAGCAGCTCGAGGCGAGCGGTCAGCCAGTCTTGCCGTGTCCCGATCGTATGCCGGCTTGTTGTGAGCATGTTCATGGTGCTTGCTTTCTCTTTGTTGGTGGGTGGTGCGCTAAATTACGCACCCTGCATCCAGGAGTGGGAGTGACAAGCGTGACGGGATTCCGATGGACTCATTGATCACCGCCGCCGCGCAAGCTTTGGCGCAGGGCGATCCGCTCGGGGCGCTGAAGCGAGTCGCGCTGCGCAACGACGCACCGGCACTCGCGCTGCGCGGCATCGCCATGGCCCAGCTCGGCGAGTTCGAGCGCGCACGCACGCTGCTGCGTAGTGCCGCGCGCGCGTTCGGTGCGAAAGAAGCTGTCGCGCGCGCGCGCTGTGTTGTCGCCGAGGCAGAAGTGGCGCTGGTCTCGCGCGATCTCGGCTGGCCGATGAAGGCGCTCGATGCCGCCCGCGCAACGCTCGACGCGCACGGCGATCGCGTCAATGCCGCGCACGCGCGTTATCTGGAGGCGCGGCGTCAACTCTTGTTCGGACATCTCGACGCTGCCGAGCAGACGCTCGCCGGACTCGATCCCGCGCATCTGCCACCCGCGTTCGCGACGGTTCACGAGTTGATCGTCGCAGGCATCGCAATGCGTCGCGTGCGCGCAGTGTCGGCGCGTCACGCGCTTGCGCGGGCACAACGCGCAGCGCTTAGTGCCGGAATCCCCGCACTCAGCGCGGAAGTCGAAAGCTCCGCCGCGATGCTCGACGTACCTGCGGCACGAAGCATCGCACGCGGCGAAGAACGGCAGCTCACGCTCGACGAAGTCGAAGCGCTGTTTGCATCGAATGCTCTGGTCGTAGACGCGTGCCGCTACGTCGTACGCGACGCACACTCGGTAGTTTCGCTCGCGCGGCGCCCGGTGTTGTTCACTCTCGCCTGCGCTTTAGGCGAAGCGTGGCCGGACGACGTGTCGCGCGACGCGTTGGTCGCGCGGGCGTTCCGCGGCAAGCGTGCCGACGAATCGTATCGCGCGCGTTTGCGCGTCGAGATCGGACGCCTGCGCAAGGCGTTGCAACCGCTCGCCGAGGTGACGGCAACGCCGCGCGGTTTTGCGCTGGTGTCGAATGGTGGCGCCGATGTGGTCGTGCTGGCGCAACCGGTAGATGCAAAACATGCCGACGTACTCGCCCTGCTCGCCGATGGCGAATGGTGGTCGAGCTCGGCGCTCGCGCTTGCCCTCGACACCGGCCAGCGCACGATGCAGCGCGCGCTCGACACGCTCGCGGCGACGGGCAGCGTGCAGGCGTTCGGGCACGGCCGCGCGCGTCGCTGGACCACCCCGCCCCTGCCCGGATTCGCGACGACCTTGTTACTCCCCGCGCCGCTGCCGGGTGATTAGCATGGACGCATCAACCACACCGACAAGGATCTGCACATGAACAAGACCGCTGCAAACATCATCCGCGAATACGGCCCCTATCCTGACGTCAAGAACGTGCACGGCGTGAGCTACGACGGCAAGAACGTCTGGATCGCCGGCGGCGACAAGCTGCTCGCCGTCGATCCCGCAAACGGCAAGTCCGTGCGTGCGATCGATGTTGCCTGCCACGCCGGCACCGCCTTCGACGGCACACACCTGTTCCAGATCGCCGAGGATCGTATTCAAAAAATCGATCCGGATACTGGCCGCGTGCTCACTACCATTCCCGCGCCCGGCGGCGGCACCGATTCGGGCCTCGCCTGGGCCGAAGGCACGCTCTGGGTCGGCCAATACCGCGAACGCAAGATCCATCAAATCGATCCGCACACCGGCAAGATCCTGCGCACGATCAACTCCGATCGCTTCGTCACCGGCGTCACCTGGGTCGACGGCGAACTCTGGCACGGCACCTGGGAAGACGACAAAAGCGACCTGCGGCGCATCGATCCGCAAAACGGCGACGTGCTGGAGCAGCTGCAGATGCCCGAAGGCATCATGGTGTCGGGACTGGAGTCGGACGGCGGCGAGAGGTTTTTCTGTGGCGGTGGCAATAGCGGGAAAGTGCGCGCGGTGAAGCGGCCGGCGCGGGCGCGCGGCTAACGACAATATGATAAACCCGATCCCGTATCCCAGACCCCTGTTGTTGCGTCTACGCTCGCTTCCTTCGCGAGCAGCGTAAGGTTTTCGCCACCATGCGCGTCTATACCATCACGACCCATGTCGCGAGATATACATGACGACTGACGTAGTGAAATTCGCAGTAGTAGTGATGTCGGTGTTGTCGGTCCCTTGCGCGGCGGCGGTTTGTGAGGCGACGTCCGGCGCGCAAACGCCGCATCTTGTGGAACTGTATACCAGCGAAGGATGTAGCTCGTGTCCGCCCGCGGACCGTTGGCTGTCTCGTGTGGGCGGCGACGCCGACGTGGTGGCGTTGGAGTTTCACGTGGACTACTGGGACGCGCTCGGCTGGCCGGATCCGCTGGCGCGAAAACAGTACACGCGCAGGCAAGAGCGGCAAGCGCAGCTCGATCATGGCCATTCCGTGTTCACGCCGCAGGTCGTCCTGGATGGGCGCACCTGGCACGACTGGTATCAGTCGAACCGCATGCCGCAGCGAACCGAGAGCGCATTCGCTGCGAGCATGACGGCATCGCTGAGCGCATCGAAACTGCGCATCGCCCTTCGCATGCAAGACAATCCTAATGTCGACAGCGCTCATTACCGCACGTATTTCGCGCTGACCGAGGACGGACTCGACAGCGACATCCGCGCCGGCGAAAACCGTGGCGTCCACCTGCGCCACGACCACGTGGTCCGCGCGCTGGTCGGTCCGCTTCCCGTTGCGACGACGGAAACTCAGCTCGACGTGCCGCGAGAGATGAATTTGAACAACGCGCACGTCGTGGCATTCATCCAGAACCCCGACGACGGCACCGTTGCTCAGGTGCTCACGCTCAAGCCAAATCAATGTGCCGAACGATAGACCCCGGTCGTGAATTCCCAGGTGCGGGCTACGGCGCTGAGTTGACACGAATTGCGCTGGGCTGAAGCGCATTTGCGGGTCTGCGCCTTTTCTTGACTGCTCCAAGGCAATAGGTGACCCTGACTCCGCTTCTGGGGGTTCAAGTCCGATGCACGAATTCGTTATATTGCCCGTCGACATACCGACGCTCGCCTTCAGCCGTGGGTGCATGCAAATGATGCTGGGCGGATTGCTGCTCTATCTCGGCAATCGCGACGAAGGCAGCCACGCCGCGCGCTGGTGGGCGATCGGGTTCTTTCTCAACGGCGTTTCTTTGTTCGTGTATCCGATTGAGGTGCCCTCCGCTTGGGAGCGACCGAGAACGGAGATCAATCACCTCGCGCTTGGCGCGTCGACGGTATCGTTCCTGCTCGGCTTCTGGATTTTCAGCCAACAGCCCCGCCGTGTCTGGTTGCTCACCCTGCTGATGGCAATCCCCCTGATCAGTCTGATCGTGTGGGAGCTCATCTGGCCCAACTCCCGTCTGCGTATCCTGTGCACGGCCGTCGGACAGGCACTGTTTCTGATCCTGCTGCAGCAATCGCTGCAGCGCGCGCCGCGCAGGGAGCTTGCACAGATTTATCGACGGCTGCGTTTCGTGGCTATCGCCTATCTGCTCATCGTCGTCTGGTCGTACGCGAGCCTAGCCGAGGTGCTGCCGACTACGCCGGTCCTCAATCTCGGCTATCACCGGGCATTTTTCAGCGTGACGTCACTGCTGTTCATGCTTTCGCTGGCCGTGGGTTGCCTGGCTTTGCAGTTCGCATCGCAGGCCGCGCGCAATGCCGATCTGGCGATGATCGACTGGCAGACCGGATTGCTCAACCGCCGCGGCTTTTTTGGCGCCGCCGGCAACAACCTGCAACTGCAGCCCGGTCGAGAGGTTCCGATCAGCGTGATCGCGCTAGATATCGACCACTTCAAGCGGATCAACGACCTCCACGGGCATGCCACCGGCGACCGTGTGTTGAAGAGACTCGGCGAGCAGCTTCGCCAACTCGCCGCACCCGGACAACTCGCCGCGCGCATGGGCGGCGAGGAATTCTGCATCGTGCTGCCAGACAGCCGACAAATGGCGGCCGCTGCCCTTGCCGAACGGATTCGCGCGTGTTGCCACGAAACGCGCGTAACCGACGAAGCCGGTCACGCCATCGACTTCACCATAAGCGCCGGCGTCTACGAAACCACGCCGCAACAAACGCTCGAACAAGCGTTGATCCACGCCGACGAAGCGCTCTATCTCGCCAAACGCAGCGGCCGCGACAAGGTGATCATCGGCTCACCGGTCGCATTGCCAACCTAGACCTGTAGGGTGGGCTTCAGCCCACCAATCTCGCCAACAGCGGTGGGCCGAGGCCCACCCTACAGGGCTAGACCAGTTTCTGCACCGCGACGGCTTTGTGCAACGCCGCGCGCGCAAGCAGCCGCGTGGAGTCGAGCGTGGGCAGCGGCGAATTCGCATCGTTCGACGGCATCGCAGCCTTCGGTTTTCAGCCGTGCGATGACTTGCTGAAAGTACGTGACCGCCTCGGGCTTGAACACACCGTAGACGAGTTCCTCGAAGATGATTCGGTTGATTTCTTCGCGCTCGGCCGCGTTCGGACGCACGTACGCGAGCCCGCGCGCGCCGAGTTTTTCCGGATAGACCTCGCTCTCCACGAGGTAGCGCGTGCCAGTCAGTCCGATGCGGCGGAACCCGCGCGCGACGGCTTCGTTGGCCACCACCTCGGCGATATGCAGCCACGGCAGCGGCGACCGCGCCGCAATATGCGGCAAGGCCTGATGACTCGTGTTGTCGGGACAGATCAGAAAATCCGCACCGATCTTCGCCAGTTTGTTCGCCGAAGACAGCATCAGCTCGCCCACACCCCGCCAATCGTCGCTATAGATGCACTGCATGTACTCGCCCAGCGAGTGCGTATGCATCGACACTTCCGGATGACCATGCGCGCCCATCAACTCCGCGCCCTCGATGCAGATAGTGCGATAGCAGAGCGCAGCGCCTTCGGCCGAGCACGCGACGATGCCGATGTGCTGGGTCATGGGGTTTGTGATCCTCTGATCATCTCTGCCGGATTCTGAATATGTCTTTGCCGCGGATTCGCGTTCGATAGAACGCTACGTGCACACCGCTCAGACCTGTGGGCTAGGCATTGGCCGACCGACTGAGTTGACAGGAATTGCGGTGGACCGATGCCTACGGGCTCAACGAGGTCTCTATCGCCCAGTGCGGAGGACGACTCTGATCCGTCGCACGTCATTTGGATCTCTTTCATCCACCGGGATCTCTTCAGTTACAACAAGATCAGTGGTGCGAACTTCATAGAACAGTCCGACGATAATGTTCTCGGCGAGTCGGATGGTTTCATCGATGATCTTCGTGAGGTAGAGGATCCGTAGTTGGATATTTTCTGGATGTACTGCATGTAATGTCAGTTGTGGTGTCGTGTACAACTACACCATCGGCAACTTCAACCCCTGCTCCTTTGCACACCGCACCGCATCCTCATATCCCGCATCCGCATGCCGCATCACGCCGGTGCCGGGGTCATTCCACAACACCCGCGCAATCCGCTTGTCCGCAGCCGCCGAGCCATCGCACACAATCACCACGCCCGAGTGCTGCGAGTAACCCATGCCGACGCCACCACCGTGATGGAAGCTCACCCACGTCGCGCCGCCTGCGGTGTTTAGCAAGGCATTGAGTATCGGCCAATCCGAAACCGCATCGCTGCCATCCTTCATCGCTTCGGTTTCGCGATTCGGTGACGCGACGGAACCCGAGTCCAGGTGATCGCGACCGATCACGATCGGCGCTTTCACTTCGCCCTTGCGCACCATTTCGTTGAACGCGAGGCCGAGTTTGTGGCGCTGGCCGAGACCGACCCAGCAGATGCGCGCGGGCAAACCCTGGAAGGCGATGCGCTGGCGCGCCATGTCCAGCCAGTTGTGTAAATGGGGATCATCGGGAATGAGTTCCTTCACCTTCGCGTCGGTCTTGTAGATGTCTTCCGGATCGCCGGACAGCGCGACCCAGCGAAATGGTCCGATGCCGCGGCAGAACAGCGGGCGCACATACGCGGGCACGAAGCCGGGGAAATCGAATGCGTGTGTGCAGCCTTCGTCTTTCGCCATCTGGCGGATGTTGTTGCCGTAGTCGAAGGTCGGCACGCCCATTTTCTGGAATGCGAGCATCGCCTCGACGTGTAAGCACATGGATTTTTTTGCTGCGTCGCGCACGCGATCCGGATCTGTTTTGCGCCGCTCGAACCATTCGTCCAGGCTCCAGCCGATCGGCAGATAGCCGTTGACCGGATCGTGCGCACTGGTCTGGTCGGTCACGGCATCGGGCTTGATGCCGCGCTTGACCATCTGCGGAAGAATCTCCGCCGCATTGCCGAGCAGCGCGATCGAAACCGCTTTGCCTTCACTTGTATACTTTTTCAGTCGCGCCAGTGCATCGTCCAGGTCTGTCGCCTGCTCGTCGACATACTTCGTGCGCAGGCGCATGTCGATGCGGCTCTGCTGGCATTCGATATTGAGCGAGCACGCACCTGCCAACGACGCTGCCAGCGGCTGCGCGCCGCCCATGCCACCGAGCCCGGCCGTCAATATCCACTTGCCCTTGAGCGAGCCGCCGTAATGCTGGCGGCCCATTTCCACAAAAGTTTCGTACGTCCCCTGCACGATGCCCTGACTGCCGATGTAGATCCACGAGCCGGCCGTCATCTGGCCGTACATCATGAGTCCCTTCTTATCCAGCTCGTTGAAGTGTTCCCACGTCGCCCAGTGCGGCACGAGATTGGAATTGGCGATCAGCACGCGCGGCGCATCGGCATGTGTCGGAAATACGCCGACGGGTTTTCCGGACTGGATCAGCAGCGTTTCTTCATCACCAAGTTCACGGAGACTGCGCAGGATTGCATCGAAGCATTCCCAGTTGCGCGCCGCTCGGCCGATGCCGCCGTAGACCACGAGTTCCTCGGGCTTTTCCGCGACTTCCGGATCGAGGTTGTTCTGCAACATGCGGAACGCGGCTTCGGTGAGCCAGCTTTTGCAGCTGAGCTCGGTGCCGTGCGGCGCGCGGATGATGCGCTTGGTGTCGATGCGGGTGGGGGCGGTCATGGGCGAGCCTCAAAGTGAGGTCCGGATTATACGACGCGCTTTTGCCGCCTCAGCCGCCTGGCTTGGGCGTACCCATCATCAGCGCCGCGGAGCGCGGTGCCACGTCGAACATGGTCACCACCACAACCGCCGGCACGACGAACGCGGCGGACCCTGCCAGGAGTCGGGCCAGCGCGCCCAGAAACGTACTGACGACGCACAGCAGGGCGACCGTCTGCAAGGTCGCGGCAAATCGGAAGTTGTCCGCCTCGATATCCGCCGGCGTACGCGTTGGCAGGCTGCGCACGAACCGGACGGCTTCGGCGAGCGACCCCACCACGAGTGCGAGCACTCCTTGCTCAAACGCAGCGTGTTGCCAGCCGCCGTTGAGGAATTCCAGCAATTCGCCCTTGCCGAAGAAGCCCACCAACATGAATCCGCCGAAGACGCCGACGAAAATAGCGAATACCGCTGCGGCGCCAAAAAAGCGCTTGATGAGAGGACCGAGCGCATCGAGGACGTCGCGCGGCGGCGTGCCCTTGTCCGGGTTGAAGGTCATGTCGATCGCGCAGTACAGCGCGCCCATCAGCCAGGACTGGAGCAGGAAATAGAACGCCATCTCCAGGATGTCCCAGTGCAACAGGAAGGCGCCGAACAAAGGAACGCTGTTTCGCGCCAGCGACAACCAGAACTGCAACTTGCCTACGCCGCCGCGCAATTCGGCGCCAAGAACGCTCCAGAAACCGGGCTTCAGAGCTTCCTGCGCTTTCTTAAGTTTGTACCTGTCTTCGGCCCGCATCGCTACAGATCGCGCGCCATGCGCACACCCACGCGCGCGCTCCGCGTATCTGACGGCGCCGCGATGCGAAACGCCGAGCGCACCTGTTCCGGCGCACTGCCCCACGAGCCGCCGCGCACGATGTGGCTGGCGCAACCGGGATTGATCCAGGCGCGGCTGTCGGCGGGCGCGCGCGTGTAGTTGTCGTGCCAGCAGTCGGTGACCCACTCGGAGACATTGCCCTCGATATCGCGCAGCCCGAACTTGTTCGCAGGAAAACTGCCGACCGGCGACGGACCCCAGTAGTGGTCGTCGTAATGCGAAAATGCCTTGGCCCAACTGCGCTTGAGGTGCGGTGAGCGCTCGCCGTCGCCAGTGAGGTTGGCGTACACCCTTGCCGGATTGCCATCGCCCCAGGGATAGCGCGTCGCCGATCCGGCGCGCAGCGCGTATTCGAATTCCGCTTCACTCGGCAGACGGTAGTTCTTGCCGGTGCGCGATGAAAGCCATTGCGCGTACGCCGACGCATCGTTCCATGAAATGTGGATAACTGGAAAATTATCCCCGGCCTTGTTGCCAAGGTAGTCATCGCGCCAGGTGATGCCGTGGCGATCGATGATGCGGCCGGATTCCTCTTCGTACACGCTTGACGTCTCGGCCTTTTCCGCATCGGTCGCGTAACTTGCGTCGTCGACAAAGGCACGGAATTCGGCGACGGTGACCGCGTCGCGCCCGAGCGCGAAACCGGCGTCGATCTTCACTTCGCGTTGTGGCTCCTCGCTGGCGCGATGGCCTTCCTCGTTCGCCGGCGAACCCATCATGAAGCTGCCGGTCGGAATCACCACGAGCGGTGGCCCATTGCCGTGGCGGTCGAGGAATTTGTCGGTGATGACCTGGCCGGGAGCAAAACTCGCGTACAGGCGCGCATTGCGCAGGCGCTGATTGAACTGGTCCACGCCCGGCAGATCAGGACTCAGGCCCAGCGCTTTCTGCTCCAGCAACTGGGCCAGATCCGCGTTGCCTGCGTCGAGCGCCGAATTGGCCTGTGTCAGCGTATTCGTGGCGCGCTGGCGGCGAATGCCTTCGATGCGCGTGTGCGTATCAAGCATCTCGTGCGAACCGGGCCGGATCGTCGCCGCGTCGGCGAGGATCTTGTCGGCGCCGTCGAAATCGTCCTGCGCTGCAGCGCCCAAGGCGCGATCGAGAAACTCGCGCTCGATCTGGGTCAGGCCCTGGTCGGCAAGCTTGTTCGCCGGATCCAGCTTCATCACGTCGCGATAGACCTCCAGCGCGTTGCCTTGCGCGGGCCCGGTCGCGTGGCCTTGCTTCAACAGTTCGGCGGCGCGGGTCAACAGCGGCATCACCTGCCGCAGCGTCTTCTCGCGCGCCTGCAGGGCCGTCAGTTCGTCGCCCGTTGGCGCCAGCTCGGTGACGGCAGCGATCAGCCGCGCCGATTCTTTTTCGTCGCCGCGATCCAGTGCCGCGCCGGCTTGCTGCAAAAGGGATTTGTGGATTTTTTCGATTCCCGCCCGAGCTGCAGCGTTTTCCTTGTCGGCGTCGAGCACTTGCTGATACAACGCCAGAGCGCTGGTGTCCTTGGGTTCCAGCAGATGTTCGGCGGCAAACGCCTTGTCGGCTTTCTTCAGCAAGGCTGCGATCGCTTTCGGCGGCGGCGGCGCGGGAATGGCGGCGACATCAGGCGGCTGCGGCAGCGGCGTGGTCGGCGCTTTCTGCGGCGAAGCGGTGGTAGATGTGTACGAAGGTGCCAGCGTCATCGATGGCGCCGGAACCGGCGCCGGCGCAACTTGTGGAGCAGTTTGCGGTTCGGCATGGTGCCCGCCGGGGTAGAATCGCCAAAGCAGTGCGAACGCAAGCAGCGTTATACCCGCCGCGCCTCCCAGCACGGTCTGCTTTTGGACGACTTCTGTACCTGGCATCTGTGAGTTCGTAGTGGCGTTGCGCTGACAGCCGCACCTTAGGCTAAGCGGCGCCCTGGCTGCAACCGGGTAGCGGACGCGAGACCTGAAAATAACAGCGATAAGGAAAACCCGCAGTGAACGAATGGATTGAAGCCGGCCCCGCCCTTCAAGCATGGATTGCCCAGCAACCGCCGCACACCTTGATCGGACTCGACACCGAGTTCATGCGCACCGATACGTTTCGGCCTAAGCTCGCCTTGATCCAGGCCAATATCGGCGGTGCCATCGCCCTGCTCGATGCGCCGAAAATCCGCAAGGATGCGAACAATTCTGCCCCTGACGCGCTCGCCGCACGTCTGCGCGATCCGGCCTGCCTGTGCGTGATGCACAGTGCCAGCGAGGATCTGGAAGCGCTCGCCGGAATCGTCCCGGAGGGTCCGGCTGTCTTGTTCGATACCCAGATTGCAGCGGCGATGACGGGCTTAGGCGCCGGCTTGAGCTATCAGAAACTGGTCGCCCTGCTGCTAACTATTGATTTGCCCAAGGCGGAAACACGTTCGGACTGGTTGCAGCGGCCGCTGACCGCCGCGCAACTGGACTACGCCGCGCAAGATGTCGTCCATCTGCCACACCTGTACGCCCTACTCGCCGAAAAGCTGGCCGCGCTCGGCCGCAGCGACTGGCTGGCGGAAGATTGCCGGCGCTTGATCGAACGGGTCTGCCACTCCGTGCCGGATACGCAACCGCAGCGCGCGTTCCGCGGCGCTTCCGACTGGCCGGCGGAAAGCCAGGCGCTGCTGCGCCGCGTGCTGCTCTGGCGCGACGCGAGCGCACGCACGCTCGACAAACCGCGGCCGTGGATTCTCGACGATGCGCATGCGCTGAATTTGTCCGCGCAACCGCCGCGCGATGGCAACGAACTGTTCGAGCGCAGCAAGGGCCTGCGCGCTCTGCGCTCGGCGCAACGCCAGGAATTGCTCGCCGTTCTGCAAGCACCCCTGGATGCGGATGAGTTGGACTTCGCGCCGATCCCCCCGCCGCTGACCAGTGCGGAAAAACGCGTGTTGGCTTCAATGCGCGACGATGTCGCCGCGATTGCCACCGGGCTCGAAATCCCCGAAGGCCTGCTATGCCCACGTCGACATCTGGAATCCTTGATGAGCGACCGTGCCTGGCCCGCGGCGCTGGAGGGCTGGCGCAAGCCGCTGCTGCAGGAGGTGTTGATGGAGCGGATGGCGGCGGCTGCTTGACAGACCGCGGTCGCATCGGTTCCACTTGCCGCATGCGCTTAGCGATTGCCAACACGACGACTACGACCACGACGCTTGTGGTGCGGTCGGTCGTGCGCAGATAAAGATCCTGCAAACACCGCCCCGCACCGGAATCGGATGCGGGCGCCAAGGCGAACCATCCTGATCCAGCGCGGAGCCTCAACCGGAGGTTTCATGAACGCTGTCGCCCATCCACCTTCCCCGCCTGCCGCGGCTGCACTCGCGGTTGCGCACAAGTTCGGCGGCTCTTCGCTCGCTGACGCCGGACGCATGCGTCACGTCGCCCAACTGTTGCGCGCGCGGAACGACAGCGATCAAGTCGTCGTGGTTTCGGCAATGCAGGGCGTAACCGACGCACTGATCGCCCTCGCCCATGCCGCCGCTGCAAAATCGGATTGGCGCCCGCAATGGCACAGCGTGCGCAATTCGCACCTTGTCGCTGCGCGCGAACTGCTCGGCACGCATGCGCAGCCGACGCTGGACTGGCTGCAAGAGCAATTCGATGAGCTGGGTGAACTGCTGCACGCGTTGTCGGTGCTGCGCATGGCCAGCCGCGAGGTGACGGAGCGCATCAGCGGCCTGGGTGAAGTGTTTTCCTCGCGCATCGTGCACGCCTACCTGAGTATCGACGGCGACGACTATTCCCTGCTGGACGCGCGCGAGTTGCTCGTCGTGCGCCACGAGGAACTCGGGGTCGCCGTCGACTGGAACGCGACCGCGCTGCTGCTTGCGGACTGGCGTGCGCGCTATCCGCAGCGCCGCATCATCGTCACCGGCTACGTCGCCCGCGATGGCGATGGCCGCGCCACGGTGCTCGGGCGCAACGGCAGCGACTATTCCGGTGCGATTTTTGCCGCATTGTGGCAAATGCAAGAATTACACATCTGGACCGATGTAGATGGCGTGCTCAGCGCCGATCCGCGCATCGAACCGGAAGCGGTGACGCTGGCGGCGATGAGTTACGAGGAAGCCTGCGAACTCGCCTACTTCGGCGCCAAGGTGATCCATCCGCAAACGATGGCGCCCGCCATCGCGCGCGGCTTGCCGATCTTCATCCGCAACACGTTCAAGCCCGAGCATCCCGGCACGCGCATCGACGCGCGCGGCGACGACGCGGGCCCGGTGAAAGGCATCACGCTCGCGCACGATCTCGCCATCGTCAACGTCGAAGGCACCGGCATGATTGGCGTGCCCGGCACAGCCGAGCGCGTGTTCGCCGCGCTGCGCGCCGCGCACGTGTCGGTGGTGATGATCTCGCAGGGATCGTCCGAACATTCGATCTGCTGCGTGGTGCGCGCCGCGCAGGCGCAGACCGCACGCGCCGCACTGGAAGGCGCATTCGCGCGCGAACTTTCCAGCGGCCAGATCAACGGCGTGCAACTGACCAGCGACATCGCCGTGCTCGCCGCGGTCGGCGATCGCATGGCTGGCACGCCGGGCGTCGCCGCGCGCCTGTTCGATGCGCTCGCTGGCGCACGCGTGAATATCCGCGCGATCGCCCAAGGCGCGTCGGAGCGCAACATCTCCGTGGCCATCGGCAGCGCGCAGGCAACAGTCGCGCTGCGCGCCGCGCACGCTGCGTTCTGGCTGTCGCGCCAAACCATTTCGATCGGCCTGATCGGTCCCGGCAAGGTCGGAGAAGCGCTGCTCGATCAGATTTCCGCCGCGGCACCGCGTCTGCGCCGCGAGGCAAATCTCGATTTGCGCCTGCGCGCCATCATGTCGACCAAGTATTTGCTGACCGACGAACGCGATCTCGGCTCGAACTGGCGCAACCGCGATGCGAACTTCGTCGGCGGCGATCTGGATCTTTTCGTCGAGCATCTGCGCGCGGCACATCTTCCGCACGCGATCATCATCGATTGCAGCGCGAGCGGCCTCGTGGCCGAGCACTACCCTGCCTGGCTAGCGGCCGGCATCCATGTGATCACACCGAACAAACAGGCCGGTGCCGGACCGCTTGATCGTTACCAGGCCATCCGCGCTGCAACCGTCGCAGGCATGTCACGCTTCCGTTACGAAGCAACGGTCGGCGCGGGTCTTCCGGTGATCTCGACCCTGCGCGATCTGCTGGATACCGGCGACGAGCTGCATGCCGTGGAAGGTATTTTTTCCGGCACCCTGGCCTGGCTGTTCAATCGCTACGACGGACAAATCCCGTTTTCGACCTTGCTGCATGAGGCGCTCGCGCAGGGCTATACCGAACCGGATCCGCGCGACGATCTTTCCGGAACCGACGTCGCGCGTAAGCTCGTCATCCTTGCCCGCGAAGCCGGCTGGCACCTGTCACTTGACGACGTGATCGTGGAGAATCTGGTGCCTGAATCCCTGCGCAGTGTCGACCGGGAGCAATTCATGCAGCGCGCGCACGAAATCGATGCAGCAATGCTCACGCGACTGGCCTGCGCGAACGCGGCGAACCAGGTCCTGCGCTACGTCGCGCACCTGGATCGCAGCGGCAAGGCCAGCGTCGGCCTGGTGCAGATGCAGCGCGATCACGCATTTGCGAACATCCGCCTGACCGACAATATTGTGCAATTTTCCACAAAGCGCTACTGCGACAATCCGCTGGTCGTGCAGGGACCCGGTGCCGGACCGGAAGTCACGGCCGCTGGTGTGTTTGCCGACCTGCTGCGCGTCGCGGCTTCGCTCGGAGCGCGCGTATGAGCACGGCGACGGCCTTCGCTCCCGCCAGCGTCGGCAACATCGGCGTCGGCTTCGATATTCTCGGCCACACCATCGCTGGTCCCGGCGATCGCGCGACGGTACATCGGATCGCCGCGCCGAAAGTTCACATGACCGCGATCCGCGGCCGTGCCCTCGGGTTGCCGATGAAAGCCGCGCAAAATACCGCCGGCGCCGCGGTGATTGCGCTGTGCGAAACCCTGCAGCTGCCGTTCGGCTTCGACATCGAACTCGACAAGGGCATTGCGTTCGGTTCCGGCATGGGCGGTTCGGCAGCTTCCGCGGTCGCCGCACTCGTCGCTGCGAACGCGTTGCTGGATACACCGCTGTCGCGCGAAGCGCTATACCCGTTCGCGCTCGCCGGCGAGGCGGTCGCCAGCGGCGGCTACCACGGCGACAACGTCGGCGCGATGCTGCTTGGCGGCATCGTGCTGGCCACACCCGATCGCCTCGTGCGCGTGCCGGCACCAGCCGAGTGGCATTGTGTACTTGTACACCCGGACGCCGTGCTTGAAACCCGGCACGCGCGTGAAGCATTGAAAGGCGCCTACGCGCTGACCGAATTCGTTGCGCAGAGTGCGCATCTTGCGCTGGTACTGTGCGGCTGCCATACCGGCGACGCAAGCCTGGTGCGCGCGGGCCTGAGCGATGTGCTGGTGGAACCGCGCCGCGCTGCGCTGATTCCGGGATTCGCGCAGGTCAAGCAGGCGGCATTGGATCATGGCGCGCTCGGCGCCAGCATTTCCGGTGCAGGGCCGAGTGTGTTCGCCTGGTTCGAGTCGCTCGTCGCCGCGGAACTGGCTGCGCCGGCGATGCGCGCAGGTTTCGCCGAAGCCGGCTTCGGCAGCGAAAGTTTCGTCTCGCCAATCAATGGACCGAGCGCGGATCTCGTACGATGAAATTCATCAGCACGCGCGCCACCTCGCCCGCGGTTGGATTGAGCGCCGCCATCGCTGCTGGACTTGCACCAGATGGCGGTCTGTATGTGCCCGCGTCGTTGCCGCAGCTTGCAATCAAGGATTTCGACGGCTGCAATACCTTGTCGGAAATCGGCACGCGCCTGCTCGCGCCTTTTTTTGCCGATGACGCACTTGCCACACAATTGCCGGCGATTTGCGCCGAAGCGTTCACGTTCCCTGCCCCACTGCGCGCGCTGGGCACAGCGGACGACTTCGCACTGGAACTTTTCCACGGTCCCACCGCGGCATTCAAGGATTTCGGCGCGCGCTTTCTTGCCGCTTGCATGCGGCGATTGATGCGTGACACAACACAGCCGCTGACGATCCTGGTCGCCACGTCCGGCGACACCGGTGCGGCGGTCGCGGCGGCATTTCATGGCCTGGCGCAATTTCGCGTCGTCATCCTGTATCCCGATGGCCGCGTCTCGCCGCGCCAGGCACATCAGCTTGGTTGTTTTGGCGGCAACGTGCAGGCGTTGCGCGTGAACGCTGCGTTCGACGACTGCCAGAGCCTGGTCAAGCAGGCGCTTGGCGATGCGGACCTGCAGTTACGCACACCGCTCAGTTCGGCCAACAGCATCAGCCTGGGCCGGCTGCTGCCACAGATGACCTACTACGCGCAGGCAGCGCTCACGCACTGGCGCACGCGAAGTACAGAAATACACTTTGTGGTGCCGACCGGCAACCTCGGAAATGCCGTGGCTTGCATGCTCGCGCGCGCCTGTGGTCTGCCAATCGGACGCATCGTGCTTGCCACGAATGCCAATCTTACCCTGGCGGATTTCTTTTCCGGCGCCGGCTTTGCGCCACGCGCTAGTGTCGCCACGCTGGCCAACGCGATGGATGTCGGCAATCCGAGCAACTTCGAGCGTCTGCGCTGGCTGTATCCGGATTTGGCGAAATTGCGCCGCGAATTCGCTATCGATGCGGTTGGTGACGAAGCGATCCAGGCCACGATCCGCACTCGTCATCAGTCGCACGCTGAAGTGTTCTGCCCGCACACTGCCACAGCGATCCGCACACTGGAAGGATTGCGTCAGGAAGGCGCCTACGGATCGTGGGCCGCAGTCGCGACAGCGCACCCGGCAAAATTCGAAAGCATTGTCGAGCCACTCATCGGCACGACCGTTGCTGTGCCGACGGCACTCGTCAACCTGCTTGCGCGGTCATCCAAAGCTGAATTGTTGCTCAACGGCTACGCGACGTTTCGGGGCTTGCTCAACTGAGTCATCGAAAGGAAGGTTCAATGCTTCAACGAGTCAGGGCTTCAACAAATAACACGAGCCGACGATTACCGGCCCTCCCCTTTCAAAATGCCCGCGCACCAGCGGATCCGCCGTCGCCTTGATCGATTCGTTGCTGATGTCTGCCAAAGTGAGAAACGCATCGTGCACATCCTGCTGTGCAACTCGCTGCGCCCGCAGAAGAGCGCCGAGCTTCGTCATGGGGTCGTGGGTATTGGCGTAAGGGCGGTTCCAGAGGATCAAACCAGGCACCAGATCGCCCGCCAGCGATACGCGCGCTGCCATGTGCAAGCGCAATCCATTTTTATCCGAAGCCAAATTTTCGCCATGATCGGAAAGGAACACCAAGACCGCTGGTGCGGTCGAGCGGTCCATGAGTTCACCCATACCGGCCAGCATCTGGGCAACGGCTTCATTGGCCCGATCGTATTCAAGGTCTTCCCGCGCGTCGGCACTCAATCCTTCAGGTTCCGCAGGAAACATGCCCGACGGATAGTGCTCAGTGTAGGGAACATGCGCTCCTGCCATGTGCACAATGACTGCTCGCGGCTGGGTGTCCACATTGCGCAACAAGGGAGCAAGAAAGCGCTCCGTAGGATCCACCAGTTCGCTGTCGTAGCTGGTCCTTGAACTGTAAGGAGCATCCCAGACAAAATCTGCGCCGTAGGGGTCGTCTTGATTTCGTATCCATGCGGTCCTGTAACCGGCCGCCCTAAGCTTGTTGACCAGCGTGGGTGCTGAAAATATGCGGGCATATCGATCCGCGGATGTGCCCGTGATCATCATAGGCACGGATTGCGACGTGTTGTCCGCCGTGGAGCACACCGGCGGCGTCCACACACCGAGCCCGGACTGCACTCGCTCCTGAAGCGCTCTGGACCAGGCTCCCCGCTGAACTTTGCCAGGGCCCAATTCATCGTAGCGTGTGCTTTCGCCGATCACGAAAATCGCCACTTCAGGCCCAGCCGGGCGTTTCGTCGCCGGAGGATCCGGGGGCATGTGGACCGTGCTCCGCCAATCGTCTCGCCAAAGACCATTTTGCCAGGCGGAGATTGCCCAATCGACGTAAGAAAGTACAAGCGAACTGGAAATATCCGCGGGTTTCCAGATACGCACTCCCGTCGGGGAAATCACCTGCACGATTTGAAACGCAATGATGACGACAAGGCCGGCGAGCAAAACCGGCTTCAACAGTTGCGTCGCTCCGCGCCGGATCCACAGCAGCCATGTCCCGCTCAGCAGCATCACGTGCACCCCAAGCGGCACGAAAAATGTCGGTCGAGCGAGCACTTGCAAAACCGCCGATGTGACTTCCCGCTGATTTGTGGTCAGGGCAGCACTTACAGCCTCCACGGCAGGCCCAAGGCCGTTCAGAGATGCGTAGGCAATCCAGGCTGCCGTCACCGGGACCAGCAACGAAAGCACGATCAGCAAATACCGAAAGACCTTGGCGGGAACACCAAATGCGACGAGCGCAGCGAAGAAAAAGGCCCATGCAGCAGCACTATTCCACAGCGCGCCCGCTCCGCTGCTAACCATTGCCAGCGATGGGGCAAATAACGCAAGCATCAGCAGCACGCGCGCCAGCGGAAGTCGCGGCCGGTGGGTGCGTGCGACGGACTGCGACACCAGTTTGCCAGCCACGTTCGACGCCCTTGGCCGATATGCTGCGGGAAATAAAAGCGTAGCACACACCCTCGTGCCGGGCGGCGACCAAGAAGATGCGCTTGGCTTCGCAGCGCCATCACGGTACTATTCGCGCCCTCGCGCCGACCAGACCGGCGCGATTTCAATCGTGGGGCGGTAGCTCAGCTGGGAGAGCGCTGCGTTCGCAATGCAGAGGTCGAGGGTTCGATCCCCTTCCGCTCCACCAAATCCATATCCCGAGGCATCACTTAAAGCGCGTCCAATCTCGGTGGGGCTATGGGATCGGACTCTAAACGCTCGTGATACTGGAAGGTGGGGGCGTCTCGTGGCTAGCGAACCGTCGGTACACCACGCGAGACACAACGCGATCGTCTATTCCCCGAAGTTTCCTTGCACTGCCGGGTTTATCAATGCAATTTTGCTTGAGTGGACACGGCCCTGCGAATGCGTTGAAACGTCAGCTGGCCATACGTCAGATCTGACCCTGTTGCTCGCGTGCAACTGTGCGCGATCTACGCATTCGAAACGCATCTCGAATTTGCATTCGCAATTCCTCGTCGTTCCAGGGCTTGGTGAGAAATTTATAGATGGCGCCCTCGTTGATAGCTTCGGTTACTGCGTCAAGATCGGTATAGCCACTGAGCACCATCCGTACGGTTTCCGGATGCATGTCCTTGACCTTTCTCAGGAGCTCCGTCCCACTGATCCCCGGCATACGCTGGTCTGAGACGATCACGTGGACGTCCTCACGCCCGAGAACGTCGAGTGCCTCTTCTCCGCAAGTTGCAGTGAGAATTCGATATCCGTCCCGACGCAGCGCGCGACTCATAGCGCTCAAGATATTGGTCTCGTCGTCGACGAGCAGCAGCGTCTGTACTTGCTTGTTCTGGCTGATGTCGGCATGCGCAAGATAACGGTGCCGCAATATTTCCAGGGCCTTTTCAGCGGTCACCGCTTTGCTGAAGTAATAGCCCTGAAACAGATCGCAATCATTGCGCTTCAGGTACGCGACTTGCGCTGCCGTCTCGACGCCCTCGGCCAGGACTTGCATCCCCAGTTGGTGCCCGAGCGTGATGACAGCGCGGCAAATTCCAGCCGAGCCGGTGTCCGTGATCACGTCACGGACGAAGGATTGGTCGATTTTCAGGCAATCAATGGGAAATCGTCGCAGGTAGTTCAGGCTGGAATATCCTGTACCAAAATCGTCGAGTGCAAGCCGCACACCCAGAGCTTTCAGCGTTTGCATCACGGTAATCGTGCGCTCGACGTTTTCCATCATGACGCTTTCAGTCAGTTCCAGTTCGATGCAGCGTGGTGGCAACCTAAATTTCGCCAGGGCCGAACGAACGGTGTCGGAAAATTCTGGCCGCTGCAATTGCAGGGGCGAGATGTTGACCGAGATTGAAAACTCGCTAGCGCCGGCGTCAATCCACGCGCGCGCCTGGCGGCAGGCTTCGTTGAGTACAAAATTACCCAGGTCAATGATTAACCCAAGTTCTTCCGCCGCCTGGATGAAAACCTTTGGCATCACCAAGCCAAGTTCCGCATCTTGCCAGCGTACCAATGCCTCGAAGCCGAGGACTTGCCAGTCCAGACCGCTGATCTGCGGTTGGTAGTGCAACAACAAGTGCCCGTCGCGAATCGCGTCGTGGAGTCGCAAACCCAATGCAAACCTGTGCCGCAGTTCTTCATTCTGGTCGTTGGAGAACGCGAGGATTGTGTTTCGGCCTTCACGCTTTGCCCGCATCATTGCCGCTTCGGCTTGACGCAGCAGATCTTGCGGGGTGGTCGCATTGTCGGGAAAGCAACTCACGCCGATGCTGCACGTGACATATATTTGCTGTTGGCCGATCTCCAGCGGTTCAGCAACAATGGCGCGCACGGTCTCGCCCAATTCGATCTGATCGTGCTTGCCATTGGTATCGATCTGGATCAGCGCAAATTCGTCGCCTGCAACATGCGCCACTTTGCCGCTGGTGCCGACCACTGCGGACAAGCGATCTGCAATTGCGCGCAACACCTCATCCCCCATCGAGCGACCACGCGTTTCGTTTACTGTGTGGAAATAGTCCAAATCCACGTACAGAACAACAACGCGCTCATCCTGTGCAGCTGCAGTCGCCAAGGCCGATTGCAGGAAATCTTCAACCAGCGCGAAACGCGGAAGTCCGGTCGTGAGGTCGTGTGTCAGATGATGGGTCAATTTCGCTGCCGCGCGCGCGCGCTCGATTGCGATAGCAGCGGTTTGCGTTACCAGTTCGACCATTCTCTGCTGCTGCGGATTCGGCGCATTCGCTTCGCGGTAGTAAATCGCGAATGTGCCCAGCACAGTCCCGCCCGCACCAAAAATGGGCGTAGAGCAGCAAGCGCGCAAGCCGAACTGAGACGCCAGCGCCCGGTAATCCTGCCACAGCGGGTCGTGCTCGATATCTACCACGATGACCGGTTCGCGGCGAAACGCCGCAGTGCCGCAGGACCCGGCCGCGGGACCAATGGCAACGCCGTCTATCGCGCGCGTATAGTCTGCCGGCAACCGCGGCGCCGCCCCGTGCCGCAGATGCACACCGTCCTCTTCCAGTAGCAGGATCGACGACAGCATCTGCGGCGCATCGGCTTCGATGAAGCGCAGCAACGCCTCTAACGTCTGCGCCAGCGGCGCGCCCTGGGCAATCATCTGCAACAAGCGATTCTGGCCGGCGATATCCGCTTGCGAGCGCTTACGCTCGCTGATGTCCATCATTGCGCCGATCATGCGAACCGGCGTGCCGGTTGCATCCCGTAGAAGGAAGCCGCGATCGTAGATATCCAGATACTGGCCATCGCTCCGGCGAAAACGATACTCGTCGCTCCAACTGTCAGAATGAGAGGCGATTGCAGCACGCACGCTTGTCGCAACCCGTTCTTTGTCCTCTGGGTGAACACCCCAGTAGGCGGGTCCGCTCGCGTGCGTCGCACCGTCATAGCCCAGCAGCGAGCTCATGTTCTGGTTCCACCAGCGCTTGTCGGTAACTAAATCCCAGTCCCATACAATGTCGTTCGTGGCACGCGCGAGCAGGTCGAAGCGCTCCTTGCTCTCCTGTAACGCCGCCTCGGCGGCCTGCCGAGCGGTTACGTCGTTTGCCTGAACCAGCTTTGCCCTGCGGCCTGCAAAATCCACCTGGTGCGACGTAATCTCAACCTCGATGACCTTTCCGGCTTTCGTGCAATGGCGCCAATAGCCCGAATAGTCGAAGTCCGCCGTCAATTGCGTGACGTTCGTCAACAGCCTGGGTACATCTACTGCGGGCCGAATATCTCGGATCGTCATGGCGAGAAATTCTTCGCGCGTAAAGCCATATTGGCTGATGGCGGCCTTGTTGACCGTCAGAAACGCCAGTGTCTGAAGGTCATAAATCCACATGGGCAATGGGCTGAGATCGAACCAGGTCCGGTAGCGCGCCTCGGATCGCACCAACTTCCTAGCGGCTCGCTTTGCTTCTGTAATGTCGCGAGCGACAGCGATAATGAGCCATCTTCCATCCGACCGAAATCGGCGACGGCTCAATTCCACCGGAAGGGTCGAACGGTCCTTGCACCTTAGCTGTTCTTCGATGGTTTCGATTTGGATGCGCTTGGCAATCAAACGATTGTAGTGAGTATACAATCTGGCCCGCGAATGCTTGGATAGATCTGCCGGCCCCATGGCCAGCAGCTCTTCGCGGCTGTAGCCAAGCATGATCGAGGCGGCGGCGTTCGTATGGACGAACTGCATCGCGGCGACGTCTACGAGAAAGATTGCGTCGTTGCTCGAATCGAGGGCCGCACGAAACCGTAGCAAATCACGTCCTGCGTTAGGAAGCAGGGCGACTTCATTCGCCGAAGCATCGGTGACTTCCAATGGGCTTCGTAAATTGGCGAACAGGCGGCGAAGTACGGTGGCGCTCGACTTACGCATGCTCTAGCTTATACACCTGAATCCGTGACTTTCCCTCAGGCGCAAACTTTTCGCATGAGGGACAGGCAAGTCAAGCGCTTATGGCGGACCGGAGCGATGTCCGCTGGCGACCCAAAGCGGACGTAGGCAAGTCATGACCCTGGATCCACTCCAACCCGATGCTGAGTTCACATGAAAGACAGCGTCATGACGCACTGCTACACGTCAGCCATGTCGCCCGACCGATTCGCTTGAGACGGCGCGCGCCTATACGTCGTCATTCCCGAGAGGATCGAGGCGACTCCAAGTCGGGCCGTGTTAAGGGTGATCGTCCAAAAGTGGGATATCCCTCGCCCACTCAAAGCGGCATAACGCACCGAGTGCCCAAGTTGATGCTCAACTTGTTCCGATGCTTTCGTGCAAATCGCAAGTCGGCGTGAGTGCCGAAGGGGGGTTTGAGCGATGCGATCCTTCGCGCGGCGCCAGTAGAAGCGCGCGCGCCATTGATTCGCTTAGGCATAAGCTTTGCAGGGATCGCATCGCTCCGCGCGGATTTTTTGTTGACCGCTGCTCGGCCAACGTGGGTGCAATTCTCCCGCGAGTCCCCCGTAATTCCACCAACTAAGGAAATCCGCATGGCCAATGAAAAAATGCCAACAGAGAATCGCGATCCGATATCAGGCGCGACTGGCGCCCACCCAGTGGGAACGGGAGTAGGCGCAGCTCTTGGAGGTGCTGCAGCCGGCGCGATGGCCGGAACGGTGGCAGGTCCCATTGGCACCGCAGTTGGTGCTGCCGTGGGTGCAGTGGTGGGCGGTCTCGTCGGGAAAGGTGTAGGCGAGAAGATTGACCCAACGGTAGAAGAAGCTCATTGGCGCGACAACTTCTCGTCACGGCCTTACGTGGAAAAAGAGCGTGCATACGACCATTATTCGCCGGCGTATAAATTCGGATGGGATTCGCGAGCAAAGGTCGTTGACGCCACGTGGGATGAGGCGGAGCCGTCACTCAGAACGGAGTGGGAGAGTCATCCGCACTCGTGGGCGTTAAACTGGGATAGCGCGTCGCACGCGATCCGTGATGCCTGGGATCGTGGAAGTCATCCACCGACCGTGAAGACGATCTAGCGTTCTCGCTCAGGCTAGGAGTGGCTCTCCGCGCAATGCAGAGAGCGCCCTTTGGACGCTGGCGCCGGCGGTCCGTCGTTGCCCTTAAGTTCCACCAAACGTAGTCCCTGTCCTTCAGCCGCGTAAGGAGGAGACAGCCTTCTCGCGCTGCTGCCCGACTAGAGCGGTTCCGTCCTGGCATGCCAGCGCACTCGACAAACTTCTAAAATCTGGACATCGGCTGCCGCCCTTGTATGGCCGTAATTACTCCGTTGTCGATGTATATGTAGTCACTTGGTGGAAGATTGCCAACCTCTTCACCAGCATAACCACCACCACACGCAAGCTCATAACTCTCATTGAACGCCGTGATTGTTCGGTGAACTTCACAATTTGCATCGTATTGCTTCAAAAACTCTCCTGTAGATATTCGCGTGCCAATCGTTGGATAAATCGAACGCGTGCGAGCAGTTTCATAGAAACCATGAGCAGGCTTGGTATTTCCACCCGTTTCGTGACTCCATTGCTCCTGTTCCTGTGCGCTCATGCCCGATATTGGGCAGCCATGAACAGTTGCGCACGTATTGTCTTCGGCCTGCAAATGACTGCAACCCAATAAGACTAACAGCGTCAACAGAATTTTCATTTATATACTCCGGAACAGACCCTTTACTGCCGCTCAATCGAAACTGTCACGGAATTCACGCGGACACTTAAGCGAGGCTCAAACCTTGGAATACGAGCCTACGCCTCAACAGATGAATCGAGTCGGTACGCGCGCACGACTGACCTGTAGCCACCAGCCGATGGGCACGCTTAACCGCAGGTGCCTACCTGAACGGCAGGACGCTCGTGTTCGCTGGCGCACATAAGAACGATGGGGACCCCCGTATGATCGCCAGATGCTCCACCAATTTCTTACCAGCAATCGCACTGCGTTAATCGATCGGTGCAAGGAAAAGTTCATTCAACGAACCGGGCCTGCAGCGTGTCCCGAGGCGGAGCACGGAATACCAGTCTTCCTTGACCAACTGATCACGACGCTGCAGATGGAGCAGTTGACCGATCCGTCGAGTCGCAATGATGCGGTCATGCCTCGCGTTAGGTTGACGGATTCACCGAATATTGTCCCCAGTGCGACGCTTCACGGTTCGGAATTGCTCAAGCAGGGGTTCTCCGTTGACGAGGTTATCCACAATTATGGCGATTTATGCCAGGCCATAACGGGTTTGGCATTCGAAAATGAAGCACCGATCAATGTGGATGAGTTTCGAACGCTCAATCGCTGCCTCGACGATGCAATCGCCGGCGCTGTCACGGAATTTTCTCATCAGAAAGATTCAGTAACTATCGACAAGGGTGTACAGGCGTCGAATGAGCGCCTAGGGCAACTCGCACACGAACTGCGCAATTTGATCAATACGGCTATGCTCGCGGTGACGGCAATGAAATTGGGGACCGTAGCGGTGAATGGAGCGACGGGTGCCGTGCTTGACCGAAGCTTGATGGGGCTGCGCAATCTCGTCGATCGGTCTCTGGCCGACGTACGCGTAGCGGCCGGGATGCCCACCCGCAACGAGCTGATCTTGCTCGACGACTTTATCGCGGAAATTAAAATCTCCGGATCTCTTGAAGCAAGAGCCAGGGAATGCATATTCCACGTGCATGGAGTTGAAAAAAGACTCGCGGTAGATGCAGACCGGGAGATGCTTGCCTCTGCGGTCAGCAACCTTTTGCAAAACGCCTTCAAGTTCACAAAGCACCGTACCGAAGTCTCATTGAATGCCTACGCAGCCGGCAATCGCGTCTTGATTGAAATTGCCGATCACTGCGGCGGTCTTCCCGCCGGTGCGGCGGAAACCATGTTTCTGCCATTCAGCCAGGTAGGTGAAGACACTACCGGCCTCGGCCTTGGACTTTCGATAGCTCGACGCAGCATCGAGTCGCACCATGGGACCCTTAGCGTGCGCGACGTGCCCGGCTCTGGGTGCGTCTTTACGGTTGACTTGCCGCGGGCTAGGCTGCCGTCAGCAGCCAACGGGCAGTGAATGGCCGTCGCAGTTCCTGCGTGCCCGATAGTCTTTGACGCGTTGGTCGGCGCTGACTACCAATCTGATCGTTTTGCAGATCTCCGCCGCTTCACCGCATTTCTCAACGACCGCGGCAGCGCCTATCCGCCTCGCTGCAGCCTTGGTGTCAACCGCAGGAAGTGCCGAAAAGACTATCACCGGCGGAATGGTCGCCCCACGCTTGCGGACGCCCTCGATGATTAGTTCCCCGCATTCCGGTCCAAGCTGTAAGTCCAGCAACACGGCGTCGAAAGCATGCGCAGCCGCTAGCGCAGCGCGAGCTTGATCACCAGTCGAAGCCAAGACAGGTGCGAAACCTGCACAGCGGAGCACTTCCATCACAGTCCGCCCCACGCTCGGATCATCTTCAATGACAAGTATGTTCGAAACGACCTGCTCCATGGATATGCGTATGCACCATGCAGGCCAAGGAAGGTTCGCGCGCTACAGCGGCTCCGGGCGCGTCAGTCGGGCAAATTGCGCAAGTGCGATCGCGTGCGGCGTTCAGTATCGTGGCACTTTGCGCTACCTAACATCGTGACAAAGTTTTCAAACGGACAAAATCGCTTGAGAGCAGCGCGCAGATGGCGGATGTGCCCGAGTCGCTGGCGCCCGAGATGTCAGCACGCAAAAAGCAACGCGCGACAGCAACCTGAACCCGGTCCAGGCCCGCCGTCTGGTGTGCCACGCGTATTTGTGTTCGTTTCCGCACAGAGGGGTCTTGCACACGTCGGTATCATTAGCGCGCATAAAAGCCTAGCGTTGCCTTCAGGCGTCGCGAGTTTGTAACCGCCATGTTGGTACTGTGCCCATGAATACACATGCAGATTGACGAAAAGTGCCGACAAAGCCATGTACCGCGCGAAACGGACAAAGTCAGGATACGCATTTGCCGAATAGCGCCCCTTTCAATCGAAATCCTACTGAGAACCTGTGGCTGAGTCTCGACGAGCTCCGAGACGCGGTGTTGTCCCAGGCGTGCACGCCTGCCCAGTTCGCCTATGCGGTCGAGGTTGCGGGCATCCACCCGGTTCGCGTCGCGCGCTATCTGAAGAGCCACGCCTTCATACCAGACACATTTGAAATCCCGGGTGATACAGTACCCGCGCGGCGCAAGGAGGATGCTTGAAATTCCCCAAAAAGAGCGAGAGTCCATGCTGCGTTTCATCAAAGGAGCGAACTCCATGAACGATCACATTGCTTCCAACACTTGGATGCGGCACGTTGTGCACAACTCCCGGTCCTTCGGAAATCATCGGGGTTTGCTGGCAAGCCTGGGATTGGTCGTACTTGTTTCACTGACGCAAGGCGAAGCGGCATTAGCCGCGACTGCGCCCAATCTTGGAACGACCAGCACGTACGGTGTTGTTTCCATGACCTATACGAATGCCAACACGTCGCCTCAAACCATCATCAATGGAGATGTGTGTTTTACAACGGGACCGACGACACCACCGCTCACGATCAGCGGCACGACACGTACGCCTTGCCCACCGCAGACGGGACTGGATCAAAACGCCGCTGTAGCGAATGCGAATGGCCAGGTCTGCACATTTCTTGGAGCTGGCGCAATCACGCTGGACTCGGTGGTCATTGGAGGCAATCCGCCTGGAACCATACCGCCGGGTTGTTATTTCAGCGGCGGAGCGATGCAGATAACTGCAACGACCAATGTGACCCTCAACGGCGCGGGTGTTTACATCTTTCGGCCTGGTGGGGCGCTTACGACGGGGGCTGATTCCAATGTTCTCCTGGCAAATGGCGCCTGCGCTTCCGATGTATTTTGGGTCCCTGTCGGCGCAACGAGCTTGGGGGCAAATGCTGCACTATCGCCAACACCCACATTCTCCGGAAATATTCTTGATGCTGCGGGTATCGACATAGGACATTTCGCGAACCTGACCGGAAGAGCCCTGGCGTTTGGCGGAACGGTCACAACCGATGCGGACACAACTACTGTCCCTACTTGCGCCCCGTTCGGGAGCGGCAACGCGGCCCTCACGCCGACGCTGTCGGACTGGGCAATGATCATGCTTTGCGCGCTCCTGGCTATGGCGGGATTTGCAGCGCTACGCAGAACCAGAACGTAGTCGTCGACCAAGCTGCTTCACGCAGAAAAAACGCCGACCTGGGGAACCGGGCCGGCGTTTGCGTTTGTGTCACTGAGCGCCGCTGCTCAGGGTGCTGGGAAGCCGCGGTATAGGTAGTCGTACTTATTACGCCTTTTGGCGCAGGCGAGTAGGCTTCATCCAGGCGCGAGAGAAAAGTGTCAGCCCTGCCTTTCCCCAAGGGGTCGCCGGCTGATGCATTACCACCCGGTCGGTGCGCTCGAGGCTTCACCCCCCTCAGCCGACCGGTATTTCTTTCCCCCGATGGCACGCTGCACTGACACCCACACCGACATCAGCGGGAAGGTCGGTTATTTGATGGATGTAGTTGCAGTCGTTTCAGCAGTCGGGCAAATATCCGGCAATGCCCGTGCAGCCAGAAAGCGCAGCTCAGATAGCGAGTGCCCGAGCAACAAACCCGTCGCTCCGTTCAATCCAACGTTACCCGTTTTGATCGCGGAAAAAGCCCGCATTGCGACATCGATCAACCGGCGTAACTCTTCTGAAAAGCCGTCCAGCCGGGAACGCAAGTCTTCCGCTCGGTCATTGATCAAAACCTGGCGCGTAAGCCCAAAGGACGCGACCGCGTCGGCAATGGCATTGTCCAGGCAGCGGTTGAGTGTGCGGAACTCGTCGGTGGAAATGGGTGTGTCCTCTTCGACGGCCAACTCCGTGACGGATTGACACACATCACCGTATTCGTGGACCACTTGATCGACAGTAAATCCCTGGCGCAGCAATTCAGCACCGTGCAGGGCGGCGGCGCGGCCGATCTCCGAGTGAGTGGGCACGGGCGCGGGGTCCTCAACGTTACGCGTCAGCGTCAACTGCTCAACACGCAGGGTGTCGACAAGTTGCTCCAGGAACAGCGGCACACCATGGTCCATGGCTGCGGGAAGTTCGGCGGGAGCAAATCGTTTGGCAACCTTGGCTCTACAACGCTGGATCAGCTGTTTGCGATTTGAAGTCACAAATTCGTGAAGCATTTCAGTACCCTACTCCGATGTTATTGGGGTGAGCTGTGCGCTGGCGTACATAAAGGTCACTACGCAAATGCAAAATCCGACTTTGTCTGTTTGGCCCGGTACATGGCCGTGTCCGCGCTTTTCACCAGAGTTTGAGCAGTGTTGCCGTCCTTCGGATAAATGGCGATCCCTATGCTCGCCGTGATATTCAAACTTATCTGGACGTCATGTACATTGACCTCGCATGGCTCTTGAAACGCCTCAAGGATCTTCTTCACGATCAACTCAACATGAGCTTCGTCTTGCATCTCTGTTAACAGGAAAAGAAACTCATCGCCCCCATACCGGCTGACGGTGTCTTCACTTCGTGTATTTCCCTTCAGACGTAGTGCCATCGTCTTGAGGACGCAGTCACCGACATCGTGTCCGTACGAGTCGTTGATCTTCTTGAAACCATTCAGATCGATGAACATCACTGCCATTGCCCAGCCGTGTCGTTTTGCATGGGCCAGCCCATGTTCGAGGCGATCTTCGAACAGCGCACGATTCGGCAAGTCCGTCAGCACGTCGTGCAGCGCGGCATGACGAGCCGCTTCTTCCTGTTCGACCGCTGCGGCAAACTGATGGACGAGCAGGTTGCTGTCCCGGACCTGACCCGTCAGTCCCCTATTCACAATAGACAGTTTTCTGGAGACTTCCTGAATTTTGCTTTCGACGTTCTCGTTTTTTTCCAGGGCGCTTTCAACCCCCGGCAACGAGTCCAGACTCTCCAGCTCTTGCTTGATCCCAGAGTTGACCAATGCCAGGTCCTGGGCGCATTCCTCCACCAGGTCCTTCACATGTCTGCTTTGCTTCAACACTTTCGTCAGTGCTTTGGCTCGTTGCGTGCCCTTGTGCAATTTTGGCAATGATTCGATCTTCATCAAGTTGAGACTGCTGTATGTTAAACAAGCTATTGTCCGGCATTCGCATGTACGTCGTATGTACGTTAGAGCACGCAGTTTGAAAGTTGTGCCACAGCTCGGAGCGCGAATGAATCTTTTCGTCAGCCACGACACCGCATGGCAGGAGATTTCGGCAAGTTCTGTTGCGCGTTACCTGGCAGTACGGCTGCGACACAGTTGTTTCGATCGCTTTTTTGTTTCCCTGCAGTCGCAGTCAAGACCAAGGTCAGGCGCTGCTCGGTTCGCGATTCGTATCGGTGGTGGCAACGGCAAGTTCGATGGCTTCCAATATTCTTTGAGCCGAACAAGGCTTCTGCAGGTAGACCTCTGCACTCACCGCTTTTGCCGCCTGAATCAGCTCTGGCATCGGGCACGCTGACAGTACAACGATGGATGGAAGCTTCACATCGACCGAGCGCAATGCTTCGATGAGCTCGTCGCCACGATGTGTGCCCAGTTGCAAATCCAGGATGAGAACCTCAACCCGGTTGGGGGACAGAAGCATTCGAAAGGCTTCAACAAAAGATGTAGCCAGTGTCGCGCGATGCCCGCCTGCCACGAGTACGTCTACCGTGGCCGGCCCCAAGGAAGCGTCGTCCTCTACCATCAACACCACTACCGAACGTTTTGTCATTTTGTCGGCGAAGCACCTGGAGGCCCTGCGCGTTAGAGTGTAGCGGCTCGTGCGCGAAAAATTTCATGACTCACTCGACAAGTGCGCAATGTAATTTCTTCAGTTCGCTGGCATTCAGTTCTAGAGTCTAGTGGCCGGAACTCGCTACTATGAGGCACGCCTCGAAACTGCATCGGTCTACACAACCCAGGAATTAGTCATGAGCATCGACCAGTAGGAACGGCGACAGTCGAAGATTTGATCCGGTTAGGACACAGCAAGCTGTGAGCGACACTCGAACCGACAAGTTGGACGGCGCCAAACACAATCTGTAAGGCGCGAGGAGGCCGCGAGAACTTCCCGCTGACGCTTACGCGTAAATCCGTTAGACAGCCGAAAATGGCGAGTCATGATCCCAAGCAGCATGTATGTTTGAGCGCATGTTTCCCCGTGCGCTTATCCAAGAGGAATCGATCATGCTGACAGAATTTCTTGCATTGGTGCTCCTTAGCACCCAGGCCGCGACAGCCCCTGCTACAGCGATGCCCCCTCCGCCAAACTGCAGTGCCGCCGCGGAATACCACCAGCTGGATTTCTGGATCGGCGATTGGGATACATTCGAGACCGATAGCCCGGGCGGCCCGTCCGAGGCGCGCACACATGTTGATCCCATCGCGCAGGGCTGCGCGATCCATGAGCTTTACGAGCAGACCGACGGACTCATTGGCGACAGCATCCTGAGCTACGATCCGGTGCGCAAACAGTGGCAACAGACATGGGTCACCAATCGCGGTGCGATCATGGTGATCGTGGGCAACTTCAAGAATGGCGCACTGGTTCTGGAAGGCGAGGCACATCTGAAGAATGGCAAGTCGGTCATGCAGCGCATCACCTGGCAAGCCAAGGACAATGGCGTGCGCGAGTGGGCGGTGCTGTCGAAAGACGGCGGCAAGACCTGGGCGCCGGCGTTCGACGTGCTGTTCCTCAAGCATCAGAGAAAGGACGCAGGCACGCTTCACCCGGGGACCGTCAGTAAAGCAACCGACACTCAGGAAAGCCGACGCACGCTCGGCCGTAGTCGTTAGACAGCACAGGTGGCTAGTGGAGAACAATAACAGCGTGTATGTTTCGCCCCGATGAGCGAGATTACCGGTCTCAATGCAGAGGCAATCGATCGCGCGCGGCGCAGTCGCGACGCGCGCTTTGACGGAAAGTTTTTTACCGCGGTACCCTCCACCGGAATCTATTGCCGACCGATCTGCCCTGCGCGGCTGTGCAAAACCGTGCGCTACTACGCTTCAGCCGCCGCGGCAGCCGAGGCTGGTTTTCGGCCGTGCCTGCGATGCCGCCCGGAAGCGGCCCCCGGCTCGCCGGCATGGACCGGCACGTCTGCGGTGGTGCGGCGGGCGCTTCGACTGATCCAGGAAGGCGCGCTCGACAAGGCATCAGTCGAAGAGCTTGCGACGCGCGTCGGCATGGGCACTCGGCACCTGCACCGCTTGATCGTTGCTCAAGTGGGGGCTTCTCCCCTGGCGATCGCGCAGACACGGCGGTTGCACTTTGCCAAGCGCCTGCTGGATGACACCGATCTGCCGGTCACGCAGATTGCGTTGGCAGCCGGCTACGGCAGCGTGCGGCGTTTCAACGGGGCAATCAAGGCGACTTACAAACGATCACCGCGAGAACTCCGGAAAAAACGCGCACGCGCAGAAGATGGCGTAGACCAGATCATCCTGAGGTTGGCATATCGACCACCGTACGACTGGAATCATGTGATCAGTTTTCTGTCCAGGCGCGCCGTTCCCGGAATTGAAAAAGTCGATTCCAGCAGCTATGCACGGACGCTACGAACCTCGATCGGCCACGCGACAATCAAGATCACGGCATGCGCGGATGCGCACGCGCTGCAAATGCAGGTGCGCGGCGCCCCGCCGGCCGACTTGTTCGAATTTTCGACCATCGCCCGCCGCGTATTCGATCTTGCGGCAGACCCGGTGCAGATTGCCGCCGCATTTCGCGCCGATCCACTGTTGGGTCCTCTCGTAAAGCTGCGACCGGGATTGCGGATTGCGGGCAGCTGGGATCCGTTTGAATGTGCTGTTCGTGCGCTCGTGGAAGAGCGAGCGGGCACCGAATTGGAAAACATCATCGCCAGCCGCATCGTGGCGCGCGCCGGAGAACCGATCGATGGCGCTGACGGATTGACTCACTTGTTTCCATCGCCGAATGCACTCGCAGAAGCGGATTTGAATGGCCTGGGCCTGACTTCAATTCAGGCCAGTGCAGTGCACGCTTTGGCTGTTGGAGTGCGCGACGGCATTACGTGTTTCAGTGATTCGATTGAAGATGTCGCACGCAGCTTGGTCGATATCCCGGGCGTCGACCCATGGGTCGTGCAGTACGTTGCGCTGCGCGCGTTCGCGGAACCCGATGCGTTTCCGACTGAAGATCAGAATCTGCGCCGTGCTGCCAGCAAAGGTGCGGCTTTGACTTCGCGGGCGAGGGAGGCACGCGCTGAAGCGTGGCGACCCTGGCGCGGATACGCCGCGTTTCATCTGTGGACTGCGACAGAATGAAACTCCATGCAGCTAGCTTTTGCGTCTAGATACAAACCTGAGCACTCGAGCCCACGCGCCAACAGCTCCATGGCTCCTCAAATCCGTCCTTGAAGATGCGCAGTTCCCTTGCCCAGCCGTTTATGAGAATCTCGCCCGCACCTTTTGAGCCTCAAAGGCAGACCAATGGCAGAGAACAAAACCAGACCCACCGAAATCAGCGTCGCCACGTTCGTCAGCGCGATCGCAGATGAAACCCGGCGCGCGGACGCGAAAGTCCTGGTCAAGCTGATGCAAGGTGCAACGGGCGAAAAGGCAAAGATGTGGGGACCAGCCATCATCGGCTTCGGCAGCTATCACTACGTTTATGACAGCGGGCGCGAAGGCGACGCGCCGCTCGTGGCTTTCTCGCCGCGCAAGGCCGCCAGCGTGCTTTACCTCGGGCTGGGCGCCGGCGGAGCAGAGGCACTGCTCGCCAAACTCGGCAAGCACACCACTAGCAAAGGCTGCCTCTACGTCAAGAAGCTCGCCGACGTCGACATCAAGGTGTTGCAGAGTCTGGTGGCCAAATCCGCAACAACGATGCGCGCAAAACACGGCTGCTGAGATTTTCCGGGAGAGGCTTGCTCGCTCGCCGATTTTTCGTCGCGCTGCCGATCGCCTTCAGATGCCCGCATTCGCATTTGTGCGATCGCCATCGCTATGCGTCTCAATGCGGTTCGGCGACGCCCTCAAGCAGCTTCTTCGTCGCCTTGCCCTCGTTCGCATGGGCAATATTGCTCAGCGCAACGATTCCGACCAGGCGTCTGTCGCGATTGAGCACGGGCAGCCGGCGCACGCCGAGATCGGCCATGTTCTTTGCAACGCTGTCGACATCTTCATCATCGAAGCAATATTGGATCTTGCTGGTCATGATGTCGCGCACGGGCGTGAGAGTATCGCGACCCTGTGCGACAGCACGCAATACGATATCGCGATCGGTGATCATGCCGACGAGGCGGTCATCTTCGCCAACCGGCAAGCTGCCGATATCGGCTCGGGCCATCATCCCGGCGACGTCGCATATGGATTGATCCGGCGTAGCCAGAACAACGTCGGGTGTCATTATTTCGCTGACTTTCTTCATGAGTACCTTCTCCTGTCCACGACAGCGCAGCGCGCGCAGGGTGTAATGTCGCAAGACTCGTGCCGGCGAAAATTTTCCGCTGGCGTCGGAATTACGCGAGGTTTATGGGTGCGTGCCGTGCAATTCGCGCAATCGGCGCGCAGCTCATGTGCAGATTGCAACTGTGGTGGTCGACGCTGAATGGCCAAAGAACGCAGGCACATGACCTGCACACCCTTGCGTAGCGCCTCGGATGACCTCAAGACCGGAATAAGCAGCCTCTATTGAAGGCTACCATCAGTCAAAGCCATCTTTGAAAATCGAGTCAAGTGCAAAAACAGTCAGCACGTTGGAACCCAATACGTACAACCGACTGTTGACGACGATAGGTGCGCCCCAGCCGCAGCAGGCAACAACGCCGGAAGAAGACCAGAGCACGTTTCCAGAGGTCGGATCGAGTGCCTGAATTGAATCGTAGTTGTTTGCCGAATAGATGATGTCGTTGGCTACTATTGCTGACGCGGCGGCGTTCGTGGTAAGCGCGAACCATCGAACCACCAGCGAAGGCTTGCCGGATGAATTTACGCTCAACTGCAACGCGGTCAGACTGCCGGCAGGCGATTCGTAAACCCAGGTCGAACCATCCCCATGCCTGTTCACCCAGACAACCGCTTGCGGCGTTGGTTGATCGTAGGCTCCTCCAATGGATAGCGCCTGCAGTTCACCGCCAACGAATCGGGGTCCGTGATTGCCACTCATATCACTCAGATTCAGCAGACGTACGACAGCGTCTTTGCCCATCATCGCGCCAAGATGGGGATACGTGCTTGTCGCAGGAGCCGGCACGATAGCGAGCGAACCGGAGCCCAGATCAATATCGTACAAATCCAGATTCATGTAGTTTGTCGGCGTGTAGCTATCGATCGGGTTGCCCAGACCGTCGCCACGCCCGTTGGCCTTCAGCGCCAATACGGAGTCGCCCCAGTTATAGCCGCCGACATTGCCGTTGTAGTTGCCGTTGGCGGTGGCGACGTACATGCGATTGGTGACAACGTCGTAAACAGCTCCCGGCCTGCCCCAGATGCCACTGCGCTTGGTTGCGCAATCATTGACGTCGGGCGTGCCGTTTTCGATGAAGTGAGTGGTCAACTTGCTGCAATTCGCGTTGAAAACTATCGAGATGCCAGTCGCTAGATTGATCGTCGTCACATGGCCCTGATAGTCGCCACCATCGCCATTGAATCCGTTGGTGACCGCATAGAGGTAATTTGCACCGCTCGCGGGTATTCCGATCGCAAGCGCTGAGGCACCGTGTTCAACATCGGGCTTGCGCGTGGAGCGGACAGGCCACGGGGAAGTAACCGATTCCGTTCCGTCGCCAACCGCATATTTGTGGACGTAGCCATCCAGCCCGTAGCTATAGACAAACATTCGGTTTGGATCGATGGCTGGCGACGCGGCCTCGCCCTGGTTTCCTCCGTTGGCTTGCGCAACGGGTGGCGGCTGTCTCGACCAGACGATGGCGCCGTTGGCTGCATCGACAGCGACAATGTGACCGTCAGTCAGTGTCACGAAAAGCAAGTCTTTGGTGCCGCTCGAGGTCGCCACTGCGCTCAGATACACGGGTGCGGCCATGCTGCTCGATGGCAATGCCGCCGAATAGACTTGCACCAACGAGTTGACGTTGGATGCGTTGATCGTCGTTTCTGCGGCGTTGTTGCCGCTGTGCGTTGGGTCGTAACCGAATTGAAGCCAATCGGATGCCGCGACCGTTGCAGGCAGCGCCGCAAGCAGCGTAGTTACGAACGCCAAGAGTGAAAACTTCACAGCGACTCGATCAGCGTGGGAATGACCAACTGTAAGGCACAAACGGATCGCGGCGGTAAATGCTTGGATTATTGCGCTCACCGCAGTGCACGGGCCTGTCTCCTCGCGCCTCAAATGCGCTCGAGCATAGACCGAAGCAATGCACGCAGTTGTGCCGCGTTGTATGGCTTGTCCAGGAATGAAACGCGCTGATCGCTGCTGAAGCGGGTTTTCAACGCCTCATCCGGGCGACCGCTTGCGATCACGATGGGCAGTGACGGATACATGGCACGTACCTCACTGACAAGAGCATCGCCTTTGCGATCCGGCAGACCCAGATCGATGATGGCTGCCTCGATTTCGCCATTGCCGAGCTTGAGCTTGTTGATCGCTTCGGCAGCCGACGCCGCCGTCTCGACCTTGAATCCGAATTCCTCCAGGAACTCGGTTGCGACATTGAGGATCATCGGTTCGTCGTCAACAAGAAGGATGCGCGCCGCACTGCTGCCCGCATCGAGCACGTCGCGGATTTTTGCCGCCAGACCTGCGTAGGTGAATGGTTTGGTGATCAGCTGCAGGCCTGCGTCCAGGCGACCTTCGTGCACGATGGCGTCGCGCGCATAGCCGGTGGTAAAAAGAATCTTCAGGTCACTGCGGAGCATTCGCGCCTGGTCGGCAAGCTGGCGTCCGTTCATGCCTCCCGGCAGAACTACATCCGTGAACAAAAGCCGGATTTCCGGGTGTGCCTGCAACAATTTCAACGCGTCGCCACCTGTTCCGGCTTCCACGGTGCGGTAACCGAGCTCGCGCAATATCTCCTTCGTGCTCGCGCGCAAATCCGCGTCGTCCTCGACCACGAGAATGGTCTCGGCGGCTTTGCTGTACATCGGCGCGCTAACCGCTTCGACATCGGAAATGCTTTCCACACCTGCATGCAACCGGGGCAGATAGATTTTTACCGTTGTTCCCTGCGCGACTTCGGAGTAGATCTTGATGTGCCCTCCGGACTGCTTGACGAAGCCGTATACCTGGGAGAGGCCCAGGCCCGTGCCGTGACCGACGTCTTTGGTCGTGTAGAAAGGTTCGAACGCTCTTGCCACGACTTCACGTGGCATGCCGCAGCCGGTGTCGGTAACGCTGATCACAACGTATTCGCCGGGAACCACTTCCGCCTGTGCGGCCGCATAGTTTTGATCCAGATGCGCGTTCGCGGTTTCAATCATCAGGCTGCCGCCCTCGGGCATGGCATCGCGCGCATTGACTGCCAGATTGAGAATCGCGACCTCGAGCTGGTTCGGGTCGATATTGACGCGCCACAAGCCTCCGGCGAGGACGGTCTCGATGGATACTTGCTCGCCGATCGAACGCCGCAGCAATTCCGACATCCCTGAAACGAGCTTGCCGACTTCCACGACCTTGGGATCGAGCGGCTGTTGCCGCGAAAACGCCAGCAGGCGCTGGGTCAGCGCAGCCGCGCGCTGTGCGCCGCGCATTGCGTTATCCGCCGAACGCAACTGGCGATCGCGGTCGGCGTTCGGATTCTGCAATGTGCGCTGCAGCGTCTCCAGGTTCCCCATGATGATTGCGAGCAGATTGTTGAAATCGTGGGCGACGCCGCCGGTGAGGTGGCCGATCCCTTCCATCTTCTGCGCCTGGGCAAGCTGCTCCTGGGCGCGCTGCGATGTAATTGCGGCATTGCGACGTTCAGTGATGTCGCGCGTGATCTTGGCAAATCCGAGTAGCTGACCGGTGTTGTCACGAATGGCATCGATGATGGCATTGGCCCAGAAGCGTGAGCCATCCTTGCGCACGCGCCAGCCTTCAGCTTCGAATCTACCTTCAGCGGCTGCGGTTCGCAGCGCCTTCGCCGGCACATTGGCGTTGCGGTCTTCTTCGGTAAAGAACTGGCTGAAATTGCGACCGATGATTTCCTCCGCGTTGTAACCCTTGATGCGCTCGGCTCCCGGATTCCAGTTGGTAATCACGCCGGTCGGGTCCAGCATGTAGATCGCATAGTCGACGATGCCGCCGACCAAGAGCCCGAAGCGGTTTTCCGCCTTTTGCCTTTCCTGCGCTTCCGTGATCAATCGCGCATTGCTTGCTGAAAGCTGCGAAGTGCGTTCGGCCACTTTGGCTTCCAGGGTTTCTTCGCTGTCTCGTAACGCCGCTTCGACGCGTTTGCGTCGTTCGATTTCGTCCTGCGCCGCACGATACAGTCTGGCCTTGTCTATCGCGATACCGGCCTGCACCGCGATTGCGGCGGCGATGCGTCCGTCGCGTTCGCTGAAGAAATCCGCCTCAGGGTGTCCGAAGATCAGACTGCCCAATACCTCACCGGACCTGGAAATGACCGAGGCCGCCAGGTAGCTGCGCAGCGTAGTTCCAGCAGGAATGCCAAAGCGGGCTTCATTCCCCGCATAGCGTGAGTCTTGTGAAATGTCGGCGCAACGGAAGATGCTTTCGCGACGAGAAGCGGGCGCAAACTCGAGTGCCGTGCGAGGGATCGCCGAGGGAGGTGAAGCATGCAATCCGGCGAACGCTTCGCGCGCCAATCCGGAAACAGAATACTGTGTGCAGGTCTGGCCGTTGTCATTCGTCTCATTGTAGAAAAATACCCCGAAGGCGGCTTCGCAGAGTTGGGTCGCAGCATCGATCACCACCTGCACCACACGCTCAAGGTCCAGTTCTGCAGCAACCGCCATGCCGACCTGGTTGAGCAACTCCAGAGTCTGCGCTTCTTCGCGAAGAGCGTGCTGTCTTTGAAATGGATTCTTCAAGTGCTTAGAACTCGCTTTCCGGATGACCAGTAGTCGACTGAATTGTGGCATGAATACCCACGGCAATCCGCGCCCTCGCGGCGTCTAAACGTATTGCAATATTTACATGCGGCGATGGCGTGCCGAGGCCCAGGGTCAACGTGAGCGCCCTGCGCGCGGTTCGCCAAGCGCGAAGTTCCAGCGTACATTGATTGCGGGACTGAATCGGGTATCGAACTCGTTCATTGGGGATGACCGAAGAGTGATCGTTCGCCGTGCCGGCTGGACTGCAGTCGCGATCGCCACGATCGTGGCTTTTGCGGCCATGCGTTGCCAGGCAGCAGACGTTGCCGTTTCGGTTTTGCCGAACGCAGACGCTGCAACGTCGAGCGCGAGTGCGCACAGCTTGATTGTTCAAGGCGCGGTCATAGCTGGTGATCTGGACGCTCAATTCCGTCCGCTGGCAGGCAGCAATTACATCCCCCGCCACGATGAATACGACGTCTGGCTCCGGATCGATGTGCCGCCCGCGCCTGCCGATACCCTGCGCGCGTTGACCATCGCGCGCCTGCCGATCGAATCGCTCGCTCTTTTTCGCCGCGACGGTTCTGCGCAGACGCCAGTGTGGGAAGACGCGTTCTTCAGTCCGCCCGCATCAGCGGAATTCTTTACAACCGCGTTTGCCTATCGCCTGCCGGCCGATGCCGCAAGCGGCGCCGTTTACTATCTGCATTCGCACGACCTGGATCCGTCGCAAATCATCATCGGCCTGCAAACACAGCGTGCATTTGATTCGCTCGACCGCTGGTTCACCGCATTTCTGTCATTCGTGTTCGCGATCCTGATTGCGATGGCGTTGAGCAATCTCGTGTTCTACGTCGCGCTGCGCGATCGCGCCTACCTGTATTACGTGGGCTTTATCGCGAGCCTGATCGCGTTCGTCGCGGTCGCGCAGGATCTGCCGTACCACGTGGCCTGGCTTGCCTGGACGGGTGCATGGACCTCCCACGCCGGCGCCATTACCGGTTCGACGATGGGGCTATTGAGTACCCTGTTCTGCCAGCGCTTCGTCGAGTCGGCGCGATTTGCGCCACGCATGCACCGAGTTCTTGTGGCGCTCGCGATCGCGTTCACGGTGGTGGCCGTGATATCGCTTTTCGCGTGGCATCCGAGCATCACGGTGTTGCGGCAAAGCACGAATTTCCTGCTGCTCGGCCTGGCTGTTGCGCAGTTTGTCGTGGGCGTCATTGCCTGGAGACGCGGTTCGCGTGCGGCCGGTTATTTCCTGATGGCGTGGGCTACGCCGATTGTCGGCACCGGTCTGCGCGCGCTGGGCGCGGCAGGGATCTTTCAGTTGACCCCGCTGCTGGTAAATGCATTTCTGATCGGCGAAGCAGTGCAGGCATTGATTCTTTCCATCGGCCTTGCCGACCGTACGCGCGAACTGCGACGCCAGCGCGACCGCGCGCATGGTCTGCGCGAACAAGCCGAATCGAAATTGCGTCTTGAACAGTTGCGTCACAGCGAGCTGGAATACCGGGCCAGCATCGATCCCCTCACTGGCGTCCTCAACCGCGGCCGTTGCGAAAGCGAGTTTGCCGCGGCGCTGTTGGCAGCCGATCAATCTCAATCTGCACTCGCAATCCTGTTTATCGATGTCGATCACTTCAAGCAGGTCAATGACACCCATGGTCACGTCGTTGGCGACCTGTGCCTGGCGCTGGTGGCACGCCGCATTCGCGAAGCGCTGGGCGGCGACTGCACCTGCGGCCGTTACGGTGGCGAGGAGTTCCTCGCGATCATGCCGGGTGTCGCGATCGATGAAGCCCTGGAAATCGCCGGGCGCATCCGCGTCCATGTCGATGCCGAACCTATTCCGGCAGGCGCCGCGCGCGTTGGCGTGCAGGTCAGCATCGGCGTCGCCCAGTACCACCGCGGCGAAACCGCGGCAGCGCTGCTGGATCGCGCTGATCGGGCCTTGTACACGGCGAAGAAAAATGGCCGCAACCGCGTGGTGTCGGCAGCGAGCGCGACTTAGGGTAGGCTAGCCGCATTGCGCACTCGGGGGAGTGAACGATGCTGCTCGGCGATCTGGCAATCCTTGTAGTGGAGGATCACGGCTTCCAGCGCCGGGTAGCCATGCGCCTGCTGGAGGAACTCGGCCTCACGCGTATCTCTGCCGCCCCTGATGGTCGCGCGGCGCTGACCATGCTGGAACAAGCTGCAGCGCCACCGGACGTGATCCTCGTGGATCTGGACCTGCCGGAGATGGACGGCATCGAGTTCATCGGCCATGTCGCCTCGCGCAAACTTGCGCGCGCCATCGTGCTCACCAGTTCCCTGGATCCGGCTTTGCTCAATACCGTACAGGGCATGACGCGCGCGTACGGGTTGCGCGTGCTCGGCGTCGTCGAAAAACCGCTGACCACGGCCAAGCTTGCAGACGTGCTGGCACAAATCCATCTGACCGAGGACTTGCAGATCGATGAACCCGATGTCGAGTTTCATCACGATGCTCTGTCGCGTGCGCTGGAAGCGGATGAATTCGAGCCCTATTTCCAGCCCAAGGTCGCGATCGCCAGCGGCCAGGTCGTCGGCGTGGAAGCCCTGGCGCGCTGGCGTCATGGCGACCGCGTCATCGGCCCGAACCAGTTCATCGGGGTGTTCGAACGCGAGGGCCTGATCGATGCATTTACCGAACGCATGCTCGAACGCGCCTGCCGCTGGCACAAGATCTGGGCTGCAGCAGGCGTCGAACTGAAAGTGTCGGTGAATGTGTCGATGCTGAATTTGGTAAAAGTGGACGCCGCCGACCGCTACCAGCAGATCGTCATCGACAATGGGGTCAAACCGCGCGATATCGTCATCGAGATCACCGAGAGCTCGGTGATGAGCGAGGCCGCGCACGCGCTCAATGTGCTCGCTCGGCTGCGACTGAAGGGATTCGGCCTGTCGATCGACGATTTCGGCACCGGCTATTCCTCGCTCGCCCAGCTGTCGCAGATTCCGTTCACTGAGCTGAAGATCGACCAGGGTTTCATCAGCGGGGCGCCGCGCCAGCCGCGCAAACGCGCCGTCGTCGAAACCAGCCTGGATCTTGCGCGCAAGCTGCAATTGACCGTCGTCGCCGAGGGCGTGGAAACGGTCGAGGAATGGCAGATGCTCGCGGAACTGGGCTGCCAGCAAGCGCAGGGTTACCTGATCAGCCGCGCCGTGCCCGGCAACGAGGTGCTGGCCGGCATCCGCGCCTGGCAGCATCGCGATCCGCCGTTGCCCAAGTCTCCATGAGCAGCCGCACGTGAGACTGTTGCGTCGCGCGCTGAGCATCCGCGTCCAGCTACTGGCGCTGTTCGGCTTGCTCCTGTTCACCGGCGCGACCGTGTTGGTGCTGGATGAGGTCAGCCTGCGCGAGGACATTGCCCGATTCAATTCGCTGCGTGACGAATCCCTGACCGGACTGCGCCTGGCCAAATCCATCTCCGATGCCTACGGCCTGGACATCGTTGATACGACGTTTCGCGTGCGCAACTACCTCATGGGTTGGGACCAGGGCGTTCTGGTAGTGGACACCGCTCAATCGGATATCAAACGCGACTGGGAGAGTCTGCTCGCCTCCAATCTGTCACCGGAACAACGCGCCCTGACCGACGAAGTGGCCAAGGCGCGGGTAATTGCGGACCGCGCAGCGGAAAAACTGCGCAGCATCCTCAAGGCGCAGGATATCGTCGCGCTGGGCAAGTTTGCCGATACCGAACTCTACCCGGCAATGGACCCGGTGACGACGCGGCTGCAGTTCCTGGCCGACGTCAAAATGCTCGACGCCGACCGCAGTGTGCGCGAACACCTGGCACGGGCCAGCCAGCTCGGCTGGTGGCGCATCGGACTGAGTTTTGCCGCCCTGCTCTTCGTGTTCGTCGTGGGCCGCGACATTTTGCGCAATGTATACAAAGGCGTCGAAGGCCTGGTTCATCTGGCGCGGCATGCGCGCGATCCGGCATTCGTCGCGCCGCGCAACCTTGACCCGGACGGAGAGCTTGGCCAGATCCACACTGCACTTCTGGCCATGCGCCAGGATCTGCTCAACTACGAGGACAACCTGATCCGCAGCGAGGCGCGCGCGCAGTCTGCCAACCGGGCGAAATCCGCGTTCCTTGCATCGATGAGCCACGAGATCCGCACGCCCATGGTCGGGGTGACCGGCATGCTGGAACTGCTTGCTCACACAAAACTTGATGCCGATCAGCGCCAGCAGATCGAAATCGTGCAGAACTCGGCGCGCAACCTGCTGCAGATCATCGGCGACGTGCTGGATTTTTCCAAGATCGAGGCGGGAAAACTCGAGATCAATCCGGTGCCGGTCGATCTGCGTGGGTTCGTGCGCGATTGCATCCACAATTTTCTGGCGATGGCGTCGGCCAAGGACCTGGCGCTGGATTGCAGCATCGACGAACGCGTCGGCGCGGCGCACCTGGCCGATCCCTTGCGCCTGCGCCAGATCCTCGGCAATTTCTTGTCCAACGCAATCAAATTCACCGAGCGCGGGCATGTGCTCGTGCGCCTGGAGCGCCTTGCCGTGCAGGAGCAGCGCGAGTTGCTGGCGCTGCGCGTAACCGACACTGGTATCGGCATCAGCGAGCAGGACCAGGGCAGGCTGTTCCAGCCATTCGCACAAACCAGTGATGGTGCCGCGCGCTACCAGGACAGCACCGGTCTCGGCCTTTCCATCTGTCGGCGCCTGGCAGAACTCATGGGCGGCGAGATCACGCTGGAAAGCCAGCTCGGCATCGGCACGACTTTGACCCTGACTTTGCGCCTTGCCCCAGCCGATCCGGCGCTGATAAAGCACGACGCTGCCGCGGTAAAGACCGTGGCACGCGTCGCGCCGAGCATCGCCGAAGCCGAGCTAGAGGGCAGCCTGATTCTGCTTGCCGATGATCACCCGACCAACCGTGCCGTGATCAAACGCCAGATAAACCAGCTCGGCTATGCCTGCGAATGCGCCATCGACGGCGATGCCGCTCTGCAATTGTGGAAAAGTGGACGCTTCGCGCTGGTGCTCACCGACCTGCACATGCCGCGCCGCGACGGCTACGCGCTCGCCGTCGCGATACGCGAGGACGAACAGCGCAACACGCGCAAGCACACCCCCATCATCGCCTTGAGCGCGACCATCAGTGCCGAGGGCGTCGAGCGCAGCCGTGCCGCCGGCATCGACGATTTCCTGGCCAAGCCGGCTCCTCTGGCCGTGCTTGCCAATGCGTTGCAGCGCTATTTGCCATTGCACGGCCTGATCGCCGCCACGACTCTCGCGCCAGCCAGTCCCACGCTGGACCGCGAACTAGTCGCCGATTTTCTGCGCAGCACGCACGAGGATCTTGCCGCGTTATCTGCGGCGCTCGCCAGGAACGACACCACCGCCATCGCGCACGAAGCCCATCGCATCCGCGGCGCGAGCGGCCTGGTCGAGGCGACCGTGCTCGCCGCCTGTGCCGGACGCATCGAGGCGGCAGCGCGGGTAAATGATCTGGCGCAGATCAAGATGGGGATTGCGGAGTTGTCGGCGGAGGTGGGCAGGTTCGCCGCGGCCAACAATAGCTAATTCGGATCCACAACGGATTTCAGCGCCTGCCGTATACTTTTCCCAAATGCGGCTGGTTCGCTCTTGCGCACGATCACCTGCGGCGTGCCGTGCCAGGTCGCGCACCGGCCGATCGCGGCGGCGACTTCTTCGATGAGTGACGGCGTGAGTTCGACTTCGGGCTCAAGAAACAGTGCCTTGACCTCGAACATGCCATCGGCGCGGTGCGCTTTCGCATCGAGCCGGCCAATCAGGTGTCCGCGATGCAGGATCGGCAGGACGAAATAACCGTAACGCCGCTTGGGCCCCGGCGTGTAGCACTCGATCGTGTAGTCGAAACCGAACAACGCGCTGGCGCGGGAGCGATCCCAGACGACCGGATCAAACGGCGACAACAACGTGGTATGCGACGCGCGCAGGCCACCGCGTTGAGCGCGTTGCAGCAGCGGCAGGTTCTCGGGGTGCACGTAGCCGGGAACGTCCCAGCCGCGGACGGCGACACGGATCAGCTCACCCGCGTCGACGAAAGACTCCACGTCGCCGTCTTTGTGCTTTTTCTCTGTGCGAAAATAATCGGCGATCCAGCGCGCCTGGGCGATGCCGAGTGCGCGCACTGCTCCGAGGACAAACTCACGCGGCAAATCCACCGGCTGCAAGGCGGCAGCGTCGACTTTCGCATTCGCCAGTACGCGCTCGGTCAGGTCGTAGACCCGCTGAAAATTTTCGCGCCGACAGATCATAAGGTCGCCGAGCGCGAAGCAGGCTTCAAGCCAGCGCTTTTCGTCCTTCCATCCCCACCAGCCGGCGCCGCCTTTTTGCTTACGCTCGAAATCCGACGCCTTGACCGCGCCGTTGTCCCTGATGTGCACAAGCAACCGATCCATCGCCTGGCGATGATCGCGATGCATGCGTTGCGCACTTTTGTGCGCCCAATGATTTGCCCGCGCGTCGCCGCGCGCGCCATGCAGAACGTAGTCGCCGATCGGCGCGAAGCATGCCTCATGCGCCCAGCATTCAAAGATCGAACCTTTCGTCAGCAGTGCATCCAGCCAGCGCGGCTCGTAACTTCCCAGTCTTGAAAAAAGTACAAGGTACGGACTGCGCGCAACGACATGGATGGTATCGATCTGCAGCAGGCGCATGCGCGCGATCGCCGCGAGGATGCGCGGCTTGGTCGCGCGTGCGCGCGGCGCGATGAGCAGGCCCTGTGCAGCCAGGTGCAGATTGCGTGCCTGTTGAACGCTGATTGGGCCGGCGTTAAGAACTTGGCGACCATACTCAGGTCCAGACATAGCGTGGGCTCGAAGTTGTTGCGGAGCACATTGTCGCGTTCGCAAGCGATGCTGTCCAAATCGGCGAAGACTGACGAACGCAAAACTCATGGAGAAATGGATATGAAAAAACAGAATCGTTTGATCGTTCTCATCGTTTCCACGGGCCTGCTCGCCGTCGCCGCTGGCAGTCAGGCCCAGGATCGTGCCTCGCATACCACCGCCGCCGACGGCACGCAGGTGACAATCACTTCCGGCCAGCCGCCAAAGGATGCTTACAATCCGGCACCGGCATTCGACCAGCTCGATGCCAACCACGATGGCTTTATCAGCCGCGAGGAGGCCGAAGCCTACCTGCCGCTGCTCAACGATTACGACAATCTGCTGACGATGTATCACCACCCGAAAGCGATTTCAAAACGCCAGTTCGAATCCTGGAATAGCGCCGAAAATCACCAGTGACAGTCGATCAGCAGCCGATCCCCAAGGATTGACGAAAAGAGGTACCTTCGCCGGTACCCCTTTTCATGCGCGCGATTCTGTCGCAACATGGGCCAACCGCACAGGGGAGTTTGCGATCATGGCCGGCAACGACAAGACAGCCCAGGTATCAGTAGCAATGGCCGGCGTGCTCCGCGACGTACGCCTGGCCATCGGCGACATGTTTGGCGGCAAGCTCGATGCAAAACAAGAAGTGCTGGTGGGCGTGCTGTTCGGCCTGCTCGGCGCACTGGCACGGGCAGACGGCGTGGTGTCAACCGAGGAAGCCCACTACACCAACAGCTTGATGGACGAACTTGAACTGACCTCGCGCGCCAGAAAGCTGGCGACCGAAGCATTCGACCGCGGTTGCCGCCGCCAGATCGATCTGGATGCGGAGATTCTCAGGCTGCTCGCCTCATTCCGGCGCGGCTCCACCGAAATCGACCGCATCTACGAAAGCCTGCTGCGGCTGGCCGCAGCCGATGCGATGATCCGCCGCGGCGAACGCACCTTTCTGGAAAAAGTCACGCTGGGACTCGGCTATGAGCCGGCGGAACTTGATGCACGCCTAAAGCGGATCATGCACTAGTGTAGAGCTTCATTCTGTTTGGAACTTACCCGTCGATTGGCGCGGATGACTTTCTGCAGGATGTCATTGGCTTTTTGCAAGTCCAGATGAATGGCTTGGGATTCTGGTTGTGTACAGCGGCGCAGCAATTTGTGGCACTGATGAGGTCAGGGACGCTGGGGAAAACACCGAGCCGTAGTGTGGACGGTTTGATCAGGGAAAAAGCGTTCGACCCTGTTGAGCCACGACGCGGACGTCAGCGTGAAGTGCATCAGCTTGCACCGGGTGCCCGCCGCGCGGCAGATCTTTCGCCCGGCACTGCTGTGCAATCGCATCATTGGCCATACCTTGCGCGGCCAATAGCACGATCTGCGCGCGCCGCGCCAAGCGCGCACTTACAGCTTGGAGCGCGCCAGCTGCGTCAGAAGAGCCCGCTCTTGCTCATTGAATCGTAGTTGCTGGCAGACACATCGCCTGCTCCTTGTCCCGACATAGCAGGACAAGGAGCACGGCAATTGGTTCTGTTAGTTATGCACAGCTCATCCGTGGGGACGAATTGCGGTCAGCGCCAGCGGCGATCGATCAGAAACACTCCGCGACAACCTTGGTTTACCCAAATGCCGGCACGGTTCGAGCCCCAGGTTTGGCCCTCGATGCACGGCGTGTTCGATATCTGCTGTTGCAGAGACGCGCTGCCGGCGCCACCCAGATCGACCTGACAGAAACGATCGTGTCCGTCAATACTTTCGCAGCCAACCGCGAAGCGCTGATTCCAGGTTGGAGGTGGCTGCCAGGCGCGGCCGTCATTGCCCACATTGCCATTGCCACCATCGTCAACGTCGGCTTCGACAAATCGCCCGGAGCATCCATGAACCCATATGCCATCTTCGTCGACGCCCCAGTTCTCGTCACGAATACAATGCGTGCCATATAGCGAGCGCACCAGCTGCGCGTCACTCCACGACACAGCACAATGATGTTGGGCGTGGTTTCGGCTGATGCAATTCATAGCACGGCCATGTCCCTGGTGTTCCGAGTGCGCCTGTGTAGCGGAAAATGGCGCGAGAACTGCCGCCGCGAATGCAATGCCCATTCCAAGAATTCTTGTTCGCATGATCGTCTCTCCTTGATGATAATCAACGCATTGAATGCACGTTTGCTGCAACCTTTCGTTGCCTGTGTGCGTACAGTATCGGGCCACAAACCTTAACAAAGAGGAAATAGCCGACAATCGTCACGGCGAACCGCGACCACTGGCCAGCCAGGCCGCTAGAAGTCACGTCATTCCGGCAGGATCGAAGCCGCGACAGCAGCCGAGGGGGATCCAGACTGCATGGATGCAGATCTGGCCTATGCATGTTCGGATAAGTTGCCTTCCCTGGCCTCTGGATTCGGGCAATCCTTGCCGGAATGACGGCCTATTGCACCTCGGCGCTTCTCCTGAGTTTCCTCAAGAACGAAGCACTGCATCAGCAGCCCGCTGCGCGCGGCGGGCGCGGAGCATTGCCGTCGCAATCAATGCCCGTGATTGTCAGTCCTGGCGATAAAGCCGGCGACGTCATCGTGGATTTTTTTCAACGAATCCTCGTGCGCATACACCATGTGGCCCGATTCGTAGAACGCATATTCGATGTTCGATTGCAGCTTGGCCGGAATCGGCAGGTGGCGCATCTCGAACACCGCAGCAAAATACGGCGTGGCGATATCGTAGTAGCCGCCGGTGAGCAGCACATGCAGCTGCGGGTTGTATTTCATTGCCACGGCCAGATCCGGCACCACATTGGTCGAAATCGGGAAGAATGAATCGCCGCCCGGCGGCCGATGCTTCCAGTCCCACGGATTGACGTCGCCGAACACGTGGAACTCCTGCCCGTCGCCCCACTTCAGGGTGCGGCGCGCGTAGTCGTTGAAGGCCGAGACATACGCCGAGCTGATTGCCGCCGACTGCGGATCGTATTGCGCTTCCTTGTCGAGCGAATCCATGTTGGGGCCGGAGAAACGCGAGTCGAGGCGGCCGGTAGTCTGGTCAGCGTCGTCCTGCAGGGTCTTTTCGAATTCGCCGCCATACACGCGCAGGTTCGCCTTCTCGATGTAGGCCGCCGGCAAGCCGGTGTACTGATGCAATTTTTCCGCGACTGCCTTCTTGCGCGCCGCATCTAGCGTGTTGCCCGCGGCGAGCGCGACGAGATAGTCGGTGGTGGCGTACTGCTCGACTTCTGCGAGGAAGGGCTTGAGTTCCTTCGGCTGGTTCGGCAGCTTCTTGTGGTACCACGCCGTCGCTGCGTAAGTCGGCAGCGCCAGCGCATAGGCCTGGTCGACGCCGGGGTTGAACTGCGGCGCATCGATGTCGTTGCTGAAAGTGAGGATCTGCGACAGCAGGATCACGCCATTGATGTCGATGCTCTGCTCGGTCCCGAGGACCGCGGCAAGCACGGCCGAGCGCGTGGTGCCGTAGCTTTCGCCAAACAGATACTTCGGCGAATTCCAGCGCGAATACTGCGACAGGAACTTGCTGATGAATTGCGCGAACGCGTGCGCGTCCTGATCGACGCCGTAGAATTCCTTGCCGCGCTCCTTGAGCTTGGCTTCCTGCTTTTCCTTGTCCTTCTCCACCGCGAGCAAGCGCGAGAAGCCAGCACCGGGTGCGTCGATGAAGACGAGGTCCGACGCATCGAGCAGGCTGAAATCGTTGTTGACCAGGTTGTACGGCGCCGCCGGCGTGTGCTGATCGTCGACAGTAACGACGCGCTTGGGACCAAACGCCCCCATGTGCAGCCACACCGTCGAAGAACCCGGGCCGCCGTTGTACAGGAAAGTCACCGGCCGCTTGCCGGTGTCGACGCCCGTTTTCGAGTAGTAGACGTAGAAGATGCTGGCTGTGGGATCTTCCTTCTTCTCGTTCTTGCCTGTAAGGATGATCGTGCCGGCCACCGCCTTGTAATTGAGCGCATGGCCTTCGATGGTGACCGTGCCCTCGGTGGTGACTTCCCTGGGCTTGATCAGCGCGGCTTCTTCGGCGCTCTCGGTCTTGGCTTCGAAGCCCTTTTCCTTGTTCTTTGCCGCGTCGTCGGCGGCCCATGCCGGCGCGAACAGCGCGCACGCGCAGGCCACGATCAGACATTGTGGAAAACTGCGCATCGTAAATCTCCTCGTGATCGAAGCGGAACGACAGAGCGAGTGTAACGGCGGGAACTGGCAGAGTATGAGAGATTGTGCGCTGCAGCCTATGCGCCGGAAGTCACGATCTGAAGTCGATCGCGTGGCGTCGTTGCGGTAGGCCGCCAGTCCGATGGTCGCGTATCCGATTGCGTTCGGATAGCATCGGCTATCTTGCCGAATCGCATCGCCGGCATTGAAACCGAGCGCCGGGCATCGCAGATCGGACAACAAAGGAGGCAAGTAATGGCTGGTGAAAAAAGGTTTGTGAGCGATATCCAGGCCATCCGCCGGCGCGCGCGCGAGCACATGGAGCAAGGGGCAGTCACCAGCGGCTACGCGGCCGACCGCAAGACGGTGCTGAAAATCCTCAATGAAGCGCTCGCCACCGAGATCGTCTGCGTACTGCGCTACAAGCGTCACTATTTCATGGCCAATGGGATCAATGCCAAGAGCGTTGCAGCCGAATTCCTGCAACACGCCAACGAGGAACAGGGCCATGCGGACGAGATCGCCACGCGCATTGTCCAGCTCGGCGGCGCACCGAACCTGTCGCCGGAAGGCCTGGCCACGCGCAGCCATTCCGAATACAGGGAAGGCGAAAACCTCGTCGACATGATCCAGGAAGACCTCGTCGCCGAGCGCATCGCCATCGACACCTATCGTGAAATCATCCAGTACCTGGGCAACGACGATCCGACGACGCGGCGCATGATGGAAGGCATCTTGGCAATGGAAGAGGAGCACGCCGAAGACCTCAGCAGCCTGCTCGCCGAACTCGGTGAGAAAGGCGAGCCGGCGAAACGGCCAGTGCCCAAGTCGAAACGGCGCTAGACCACAGTCAATCACCTCTTCTGCCGGTGGGAAAAGTCGAGGCGCGAAGTGCCCAGGTGAAGGCGGGCGGGCGCCTCTCTTGGCCATCCATGGCCTCCGAGGCACTTGGGCTCCTGCCCGGCGTCAGAACATGTGCTTTTCGATGCCGAGCTGAGCCAGGATCTTGCTCGCGATTTCCTCGATTGAAGTGTGCGTCGTGTTCTGCACCGGGATATTCTCGCGCCGGAACAACTTGTCGGCCTGCGCCAGCTCATGCTGGCACTGATCAAGCTTGGCGTATCGGCTGCCGGGCTTGCGCGCCTCGCGCACCTGCGTCAGGCGCTGCGCGTCGATCGTCAATCCGTAAAGACGGGGCCGGTGTGGCACCAGGCGCTTGGGCAGTTCGAGCTTGTCCAGGTCGTCTTCGGTGAGTGGATAGTTCGCGGCTTTCACACCGTAATGCAAGGCCATGTACAGGCAGGTCGGCGTCTTGCCCACGCGCGACACGCCCACCAGGATCACCTCCGCATCGGCGTAGTTCACGTCGATGCCGTCGTCGTGGGTCAGTGCATAGTTCGTCGCATTGATGCGCGCTTCGTACTCGGCGAAATCGGTCAAGCCATGCGCCTTGCCGACACGACGAGCGCGCGGCATGCCCAGTTCGGCTTCCAGCGGGCCGATGAAAGGCGCAAATACATCCATCATCAGCGCGCCGCTGGTCGCCAGCACCTCGCTGAGCACGGGATCGATCACGGTATTGACGACGATTGGCCGCGTGCCGCTCGTCGCGTAGATGTTGCGGATGCGTGCCGCGGCGCCATGCGCCTTTTCCTCGTCGTCCACGAACGGGATGCGGAACGTATCGAATTCGACGCCGTCGAACTGGGTCAGTACCGAGTGCCCGATGGTCTCGGCGGTGATGCCAGTGCCGTCGGAGACGTAAAAGATGATTCTGCGCATGGGCAAAGTGTACGCCATGCGTGTTCACCTCTCCCGCTGGCGGGAGAGGTCGGCGTGCGCTGCGCGCCGGGAGAGGGTAGCGCGTCGGCCAGAGCGACGCTTAGAAAATAGCCTCTGTGCATTCTGAAGCGCCACCCTCACCCTGCCCTCTCCCGCCAGCGGGAGAGGGGAAGCGCATCTCTGCTCATGCGGCGTGTCAATGCTTGTTTCGCCCCGCATAAACCCCGAAAATTGCTGACTCTCGCGGGGCCTGCCCGCTTCAATCCGAAAATCTGGAGAATTCCTTGAGCGATCTGGTGTTGTGGCTCGATCAGTTGCGCCTGTCCGACCTTGGCAAGGTCGGCGGCAAAAACTCGTCGCTCGGGGAAATGATCGGCAACCTTGCCAAGCTCGGCGTATCGGTGCCGGGCGGCTTTGCGACAACGGCCTACGCATTCCAGCAGTTCATCGCCCAGAGCGGACTGGCTGATCGCATCCAGAAACGACTGGCGACGCTCGATGTGGATGACGTAGGCGCGTTGACCGCAGCCGGCAAGGAAATCAGGGGCTGGGTCATTGATACGCCACTGATTCCCGAATTCGATGTCGCCGTGCGTGCTGCCTACAAGAAATTGTGCGAGGACGCTGGAGTCGAGGATTGCGCCGTGGCGGTACGCTCCTCGGCAACCGCCGAAGACTTGCCGGATGCGTCATTCGCCGGCCAGCAGGAAACCTTCCTCAACGTCACCGGTGCCGACGACGTCATCCACAAGCTCAAGGAAGTGTTCGCCTCGCTGTACAACGATCGCGCAATCTCCTATCGCGTGCATCACGGCTTCAAGCACGAAGACGTGTTCCTTTCCGCGGGTGTGCAATTGATGGTGCGCTCGGATGTCGGCTCGTCGGGCGTATTGTTTACACTGGATACCGAATCAGGTTTCCGCGACGCGGTCTTCGTCACGGCCAGTTACGGCCTCGGCGAAATGGTTGTGCAGGGTGCGGTGAATCCTGACGAATTTTACGTCTACAAGCCCACACTGCGTGCCGGCAAGAACGCGATCCTGCGCCGCCAGCGCGGCGCCAAGCAGCAGCGCATGGTTTACTCCGACAAACCCGGCGAGCGTGTGCGCATCGAAGAGACGCCGAAGGCCGATCGCGAAAAATTCTGCATCAGCGATGCCGACGTGCACGAATTGTCGAAGCAGGCCCTGGTGATCGAAGAACACTACGGCCGGCCGATGGACATCGAATGGGCAAAAGATGGAAATAGCGGCAAAGTATATATTGTGCAGGCGCGGCCGGAGACGGTAAAATCGCGCGGCCACGCGACCCAGGTCGAGCGCTTTCATCTGCGGCGCGACCCATCCAAGCCGCGCGCCAAAGTCCTCGTCGAAGGTCGCTCTATCGGCCAGAAGATCGGCGCCGGCAAGGCGCGCGTGATCCGCTCGATCAAGGACATGGCCCGGGTCGAGGCCGGCGATGTGCTCGTCGCAGACATGACCGACCCGGATTGGGAACCGGTGATGAAGCGCGCCGCGGCCATCGTCACCAACCGTGGCGGCCGCACCTGTCACGCCGCGATCATCGCGCGCGAGCTTGGGGTACCCGCCGTGGTCGGCACCGGCAATGGCCTGGATATGATTCCCGATGGCGCCGACATCACAGTATCCTGCGCCGAGGGCGATACCGGTTTCATCTACGAAGGCCAGCTCGAGTTCGACAAGGTTGTCGCCGATCTCGGCGCCATGCCGCCGGCACCGCTGAAGATCATGATGAACGTCGCCAATCCCGAGCGTGCATTCGATTTCGCGATGCTGCCGAATGCCGGTGTAGGTCTGGCGCGGCTGGAAATGATCATCGCCAGTCACATTGGCGTGCATCCGAAAGCGCTGCTGGAATACGCCAAACAGGACGCCGAAACGAAAAAGAAAATCGATGAACGCATCGCCGGCTACGCCGATCCGGTGCAGTTCTATGTCGATCGCCTGGCCGAAGGTATCGCCACGATCACCGCCGCATTCGCCCCGAACCCGGTGATCGTGCGCCTGTCGGATTTCAAATCCAACGAATATGCGAACCTGATCGGCGGCGCACGTTACGAGCCACATGAAGAAAATCCGATGATCGGTTTTCGCGGCGCCAGCCGCTATGTGGATCCGAGTTTCAAGGATTGCTTCGCGCTGGAATGCCAGGCACTGAAGAAAGTGCGCAACGAAATGGGCCTGACCAATGCCTGGGCGATGATTCCGTTCGTACGCACGCTGGACGAAGGCCGCAAGGTCATCGACGTGCTTGCCGAAAACGGCATCAAGCGCGGCGAAGACAACCTGAAGATCATCATGATGTGCGAACTGCCGTCGAACGCGCTGCTGGCCGACGAGTTCCTCGACATCTTCGACGGCTTCTCGATCGGCTCAAACGACCTGACCCAGCTCACGCTTGGTCTGGATCGCGATTCAGCCATCGTCGCGCACCTGTTCGACGAACGCGACGCGGCAGTGAAGAAACTTCTCGCCATGGCCATCAAGGCGGCGAAGGCGAAAGGCAAGTACATCGGCATCTGCGGCCAGGGACCTTCGGATCATCCAGACCTCGCCGAATGGCTGATGCAGCAGGGCATCGAATCGGTGTCGTTGAATCCGGATACGGTCGTGGATACCTGGTTGATGCTGGCGAAGAAGAAAACCGGCTGACTTTGGCAAGGTCATGACGCCCAATCCCGATTACATCAAGGCCGTGCAGGAAAGCGTGCACACCGCGCCGTATCCCGAACTTATCGGCATGAAAATCGCCGCGCTGGATTTCGATAGCTGCCGCATCGAGTTGGAATTGGGCGAACGCCATCTGCAGCCGTTCGGCATCGTGCACGGCGGCGTGTTGGCGACGCTGATCGACACGGCCACGTTCTGGGCGGGATTTTTGCGCCTGCCCGAGGATGCGGGCCTGGTCAATGTCGACCTCAAGCTCAACTATCTCAAAGCCGTCGCCGGCGGACATCTGCGCGCAGAAGGCCGCTGCCTGCGCGCCGGCCGGCAGCTCAGCTATGCCGAGGCCAGCGTGTTCGATGCAGCCGATGAATTGATTGCACACGGCACATCAACCTTGATGGCGTTGCCGGGAAAAGGCCTGAAGCTGGGTGTGCGAAAATTTCTGTAGCGCCACAGAATTGAAAATCGCCCCGGGAAAACCACCCGAGTAAACGCGGCACTTGCATCTGATAGCGCATATACGTACATTTGTACGTATGGACGCCAACTTTCAGCTCACCGCCAATCAACGCCGCGCGCTGGCCATGATCCAGGATTACCTGGAACTCAACGGCCACTCACCAAGCTTGCGGGAAATATCTGAATATCTTGGACTTAGCAGTCATTCCTCAGCCCAGGATTATGTCGAGGCGCTGATCCGCAAAGGTGCGCTGGAACGCCTGCCGCACCATCGCGGCCTGCGTCTGGCGCAACGCTCACGGGCACCGGCGGCGGCGAGCCTTCCCCTCGTCGGCCGCGTCGCCGCCGGCAGCCCGATCATGTCCGACGCCAATATCGAAACCAATTACGCGGTCGACCCTGCCCTGTTTCGTCCGCGCGCGGATTTCCTCTTGCGTGTCGTCGGCATGAGCATGCGCGACGCCGGCATCCTCGATGGCGATCTGCTTGCCGTGCACCGCAGTCAGACCGCCGAAGACGGCAGCATCGTCGTCGCACGGCTCGACGACGAGATCACGGTCAAGCGCCTCAAGCATCGGCGCGGACATCTGCTGCTGTTGCCGGAAAATCCCGATTTCGAGCCGATCGAAGTCGATCCCCGTCGCGTCGACAGCTTCGCGATCGAAGGCTTGTACGTCGGCCTGATCCGGCCAGGCACGGCCCGGCAGCATTGACATGAGCCTTGCTCCCACATCCGTGCTCGCGACGCCGGCGTTTGTTCCCGCCGGACTCGACAGCGTACTCAAGCACCCCAATATCTGGCGCCGTTCGGCTTCCGCACAACATCATGTGCGCGCGCTACCGACCGGTCTGGCCGAACTTGATGCGCTGCTGCCGGGCGGCGGTTGGCCATGCGGTGCCTTGAGCGAAATTCTGTTTGCTCATGATGGTCTCGGTGAACTCGCACTGCTGATGCCGGCGCTCGCCGAACTTACGCGCCGGCGCCAGCGCGTGATCTTTGTCGTGCCGCCATATATTCCTTACGCGCCGGCACTCAGCGCGCATGGTCTGGATTTGCGTTATGTCGTGCAGATCCAGGCGACCGCAGCAGAAGGCGCGTGGAGTGCCGAACAATGCCTACGCTCAGGTTCCTGCGGCGCCGTGCTGAGCTGGTTGCCCGAAGCCGACTACACGCAGTTGCGGCGCCTGCAACTGGCGGCAGAAAGTGGCGATGCCCTCGCCTTCCTGTTCCGGCCTGCGCGCGCGGCGAGCAAGAACAGTCCCGCGGCATTGCGTCTGCAACTGCACGCCAATGCCGAGCAAGTCGAAATCGAAATCCTCAAATGCCGCGGCCATCTGGATCAGCGCCGTCCGACCCGCCTGCGATGGCCGAACATCGCGGCAGCACCATAAACGGATCGCAACTCTGCCAGGGATGGCTCTTCTTTATCGAAACTCAATCGCTGAGACGCCGCGCATTCAAGCTGACGTCTGACCATCCATGACTGCCGTGACATGCTTTGGGCCTGCCTGCATTTTTTCGATCTGCCATTGCGCGCTGTCTTTGATGATGGCGAACTGGTGCAGGCCTGCGCCCTGGTCGATGGGCCGCGCCAGCGTCAGCACATCGTCTTCGTCAATGCGCAGGCAAACCATGCAGGCGTGCGTCCAGGTCAACCGCTGGCAGCAGCGCGTGCCGTGGTTCCGACCGTGCATGCGCGAGCGCGCGAGCCGCAAGCCGAAAAACGTTTGTTGCGCAGCCTTGCCGCCTGGGCTTACCGGTTCAGCAGCCATGTCAGCCTGAGCGCAGCCGATGCGTTGCTGATCGAAGTTGGCGCGAGCCTGCGTCTGTTCGATGGCTGGCTGGCGCTCGAGCGCTGCCTGCGCCGCGAATTGGTGCGCATTGGCCATGCAGCCACGCTCGCCGTCGCGCCGTCGCCCGCCGCCGCGCGCGTGCTCGCGGCCCGGCACGATGGTTTTTTTACCGACCAGCGTGAACCGATGCTGACGGCCGTAGGCAATGTTGCGCTCGCGCATTCCGGCCTGACTGAAAATGTTATTTCACTTTTACACAATGTCGGGATGCGCACCCTGCGCGATGTATTCGCGCTGCCGCGCCCGGAACTGGCGCGGCGCATCGGGCCGGCGGCATTGGCCACCATCGATCGCATGCGTGGCATCGATCAGCAAGTGCTGCCGCTGTACCAGCCGCCGGATCATTTCGCGCATCGCATCGATCTGGACGACCGCATCGAAGCGTGGCCGCCGCTGCTGTTTCCGCTCCGGCGCCTGTGCAATGAACTGGCCCTGTTCCTGGCCGCACGCGATGGCGGCGTACAACGTTGCGAGCTCGTGCTCGATCATGAAAATCACCCGGCCACACGCATCCGCATCGCACTGCTGACCCCGCAGCGCGAAGCGAAAACGCTGTACGAACTCGCGCGCAGCCGGCTCGAACGCGCAGCACTTGCGCAGCCCGTCTGCGCCATCGCGCTGATCGCACGTGATCTGCCGACGCTGCGGCCGCAGCATCAGGATTTGTTCGAGCCGCGACGCGCGCAGGCACTGGATTGGCCGGAACTCGCCGAGCGCCTGCGTGCGCATCTGGGCGATGACGCCGTGCGTGGTCTGGCGCACGCGGCGGATCATCGACCGGAACATGCCTGGCGTTTCGCTTGCGGATCTTCGCCTCTCCCGCCGGCGGGAGAGGCCGCGCCAAAGGCGCGGGTGAGGGTGGCGCGTGAAGCTGCGACCGCGGATGCGCTACCGCATGGCAGAAGCGCCACCCTCACCCCGGCCCTCTCCCGCCAGCGGGAGAGGGGGCAAAACTCTCGACCACTCTGGCTTCTATCGCGCGCAATTCCGCTGCGCGGCCCGGCGCCGCACATCCTGGCGGGCCCGGAACGCATCGAAAGCGGCTGGTGGGATGGCGCCGATGCGCGCCGCGACTATTACGTCGTGCAGACGCGCGATGGCCAGCGCGCCTGGGCGTTTGTCCCGGCCGGCGCAAGCGATGGCTGGATGCTGCATGGATGGTTTGCATGAAACACCGCGCACCTGCACTTCTCCCTCTCCCCTATCGCAACGCGATGGGAAAGAGGGCTGGGGTGAGGGGGAATGCGCCGCACACTGCTTCTAAACTCCGCATTGTAGACAGCCTCTGCCCCCTCACCCCAACCCTCTCCCCCGAGCCAGCTCAGGGGAGAGGGAGTAGAAGCAAATACGCCGAAATATATTACGGGTGGTTCGCGTGAAACATCGCGCATCGCCGCATCGCTTCGGACGCCAAGCGCGCATCAACGAGCACCCACGCGAGATTGGCGAACCCTCAGCGCGCGTCATGCAGCGC
>JBBRTT010000015.1:0-81292 GCA_038244165.1 Lysobacterales bacterium
CGGTCGGCCAGGCGCTCGTCGCCAGCCGCATGGGCAAGAGCCGCATCATCGCCGAAACCGGTGCCGGCCAGCATGGCGTCGCCAGCGCGACAGTGGCAGCGCGCCTGGGCCTGGAATGTGTCGTCTACATGGGCGCAGTGGATATCGAGCGTCAGGCGATCAACGTCTATCGCATGAAGTTGCTCGGTGCGACCGTTGTGCCGGTGACGTCGGGCTCCAAGACGCTCAAGGACGCGCTCAACGAGGCGTTGCGCGACTGGGTCACCAATGTCGAAAACACTTTTTACATCATAGGTACGGTCGCTGGGCCGCATCCGTATCCACTGATGGTGCGTGATTTCAACGCGATCGTCGGCCGCGAAGCGCGTGCGCAGATGCTGGAGCAATTCGGCCGCCTGCCCGATACTCTGGTCGCCTGCGTTGGTGGCGGATCCAACGCGATCGGTCTGTTCCATGCGTTTCTCAACGATAGCCAGGTGGCGATCGTCGGCGCGGAAGCCGCGGGTGACGGAATTGCAACCGGACGTCACGCGGCGTCGCTGGCGGCGGGCCGCCCCGGCATTTTGCATGGCAATCGCACTTATGTGATCTGCGACGACAACGGGCAGATCACTGAGACGCATTCGATTTCCGCGGGCCTGGATTATCCCGGCGTCGGGCCCGAGCACGCCTTCCTCAAAGATTGCGGCCGCGCCAGCTATGTCGGCGTAACCGACGACGAAGCATTGGCTGCGTTCCACGAACTTGCGCTCACGGAAGGCATCCTCGCAGCGCTGGAATCCAGCCACGCGGTTGCGCAAGCGATGAAAATCGCGCGTGGCCTGTCGAAAGATAAATTGATACTTGTGAACCTTTCCGGTCGCGGCGACAAGGATGTGCATACGATCGCCAAGCGCGAAGGTATTTCGCTGTGAACACTGTGAATAGGATCGACGCGCGTTTTGCCGAACTCAAAGCTGCGGGACGTACCGGCCTGATCCCGTTCGTGACCGCGGGCGATCCATTGCCGGATGCGACGGTCGCGTTGCTGCACGCGCTGGTCGACGCTGGCGCCGATCTGATTGAAGTGGGCGTGCCGTTTTCCGACCCGATGGCTGATGGCCCGGTGATCCAGCACGCGAACGAGCGCGCGCTGGCCCGCGGGGTCGGCTTGAAGCAGATTCTCGGCTGGGTCAGGGAATTCCGCAAAACAGATGCTGTTACACCGATCATCCTGATGGGTTATCTGAATCCGGTCGAAATTTACGGCTACGAGCGATTTGCGCGCGACGCGATCGCTGCAGGCGTGGACGGCGCATTGCTGGTGGATTGCCCGCTTGAGGAATCCGAATCCACCGCCGCGTTGCGCAGCGCCGGTTTGTGTCAGATCTATCTCGCCGCACCGACCACGGCGCCAGTACGCATGGCCGAGCTGTGCGATCGCGCGCGCGGATTTTTATACTATGTCTCATTTGCCGGCATTACTGGCGCCGACAAATTGGATCTGGCCCCAGTGCGCGAGCGCGTCACCGCGATCAAGGCACGCACGCGCACGCCGGTTGCGGTGGGCTTCGGCATACGTGACGGCGCATCCGCGGCGGCAATTGCCGAATTCGCCGACGCCGTGGTGATCGGCAGTGCCCTGGTTGCGAACCTGGCGGAATCATCTTCGCCGGATGCGGTCATTGCTGCAGCGACGCAGTTTCTTGCTCCGATTCGCCGCGCTCTGGACCAGCGTGCCCTTGATAAGCGTGCAGCTGCGCATGCCGCGTGATCGCGCGCCGGATGAAGAATCATCAGTGCCGAGCGACGGCGTATCGGCGCCGATATTGACTGGAGAAACGGACGACATGAGCTGGTTGCAGAAATTGATGCCGTCGCGCATCCGCACCGAAGGCACGACCTCCAAGGGAAAAGTGCCGGAAGGGCTGTGGGAAAAATGCGATGGCTGCGGCGCGGTGCTGTATCGGCCTGAGCTTGAGCGCAATCTGGAGGTTTGTCCCAAGTGCGGCCATCATCACTCGATCGGCGCACGCAAGCGGCTTCCAGCGTTGTTCGACGAAGGTACCGGCGAGGAACTGTTCGCGCTGCTCGAACCGGTTGACGCATTGAAATTCCGCGATTCGAAGAAGTACAAGGATCGCATCGTCGCCGCGCAGAAGCAGACCGGCGAAAAGGATGCGTTGATCGCGATGCACGGACGGCTCAAGACGCAGCCGCTTGTCGTCTGCGTCTTCGAGTTTGCCTTCATGGGCGGCTCGATGGGATCGGTGGTCGGCGAGAAATTCACTCTGGCAGCCGAGCGCGCGCTGGACGAGCGCATGCCGCTGGTCAATTTCGCCGCGACCGGTGGTGCGCGCATGCAGGAAGGCCTGTTCTCGCTGATGCAGATGGCCAAGACGTCGGCCGCGCTCGCGCGCCTGCGCGGCGCGGGGGTTCCCTACATTTCTGTGCTCACCCATCCAACCACCGGCGGCGTCTCGGCGAGCCTGGGCATGCTCGGCGACATCAACATCGGCGAGCCCAAGGCACTGATTGGTTTTGCCGGCCCGCGCGTGATCGAACAGACGGTGCGCGAGACGCTGCCGGAAGGATTCCAGCGTTCGGAATTCCTGGTCGAACACGGCGCCATCGACCTCATCGTCGATCGTCGCGAGTTGCGCGACAAGCTGGCGGCCCTGCTGGCCTTGCTGATGAAGCAGCCGAAAGCGGCGTGACCGCACGAGTGCAGCGCGCGCAAAGCAAGTTCGCATGACGCGCACTCTCGATGAATGGCTGGATTACCAGCAACGCATCCATCCGCGCAGCATCGAGCTTGGCCTAAACCGGGTGCGCGCCGTGTGGCAACGCATGGGCGCGCCGCATCCGGCGCCGGTCGTCATCACGGTGGGTGGCACCAACGGCAAGGGCTCGACCGTCGCGTTTCTCGAAGCAATGCTCGCCGCCGATGGCAAGCGCGTAGGTTGCTACACCTCGCCGCATCTTCTGCGCTACAACGAGCGCGTGCGCCTCCTCGCGGAAGAGGCGAGCGACGCGGTACTGGTCGATGCGTTCGAGCGCATCGAGGCAGCGCGAGCGGATATCGCATTGACGTATTTCGAGTTCGGCACGCTTGCCGCATTGTGGATATTTGCGCAAAATGAACTCGATGTCGCGGTGCTCGAGGTCGGCCTCGGCGGGCGCCTGGATGCAGTCAACATCATCGATGCCGATGTTGCCATTGTGACCACGATCGATCTGGATCATCAGGACTGGCTTGGCAACGATCGCGACAGCATCGGCCGCGAGAAGGCGGGAATCTTCCGCGCGGGGCAGCCGGCGGTGATCGGCATGCGCGAGGCGAACTCGGGCCTGCTGGCTGAAGCACATCGCATCGGTGCGCGCATGCTGCGCGCCGGGTCCGACTATCGCGTTGCTGCGCATGACGCCGGATGGCAATGGCAAATGCAACAAACGCGCGTGGATCTTCCTGTTCCGGCCCTGGTCGCTCCATGTCAGATCGACAATGCCGCGGCGGCCATCGCCGCGTTGCATGCGCTTCGCGAGCGACTCGGTTGGAACCCGGCTGCGCTGATTGCCGGTGTAGGCAGTGCCCGAGCGGCGGCGCGCCTGCAGAGATTGCACAAAGCCGACGCGGCCACGCTGATCATCGATGTTGCCCACAATCCTCAGGCCGCCAGCGTGCTTGGCGCGTGGCTGCAGGGCGGACGCAGCGATGGCAGCTCCAGGCCATCCATGGCCTCAGCATCACTTGGGCTCCTGCCCGGCGGCCGCACGCTTGCCGTGTTCGGCGCGCTGGCGGACAAGGACGTTGCCGGCATTGTCGCGCCGCTTGCGCTGCACGTCGCGCATTGGTACCTGGGAGGACTCGATGCGGACACCCCGCGCGGCCTCGCGGCCGCTGAGCTGCATTCGCGTGTGCTGGGGGCAGCGCGCGGCGCCGACATCACGGCTTGCGCAAATGTTGTGGATGCGCTGACTTGCGCACATGCGCAGGCGGGACCAGATGACCGAATTCTTGCCTTCGGTTCATTTTTCGTCGCGGCGGCCGCGTTGCAATGGGCGCAGCGCAATGGCTGGCGCGAAGCGCCGGGCGCATAACAGGTATAATCATCCAAGTTCCGGAGGATGCTGCATGGATTCCGCCCTGAAACAACGATTGCTCGGCGCCGCGGTGCTGATCGCGCTGGCGATCATTTTTGTGCCGATGTTTCTCGGCAACGCGCCGCCGAAGCAGGACAGCACGACCGTGAACCTGGATGTACCGGCACCGCCGGAACGCAAATTCGAAACGCGCACAGTACCTGTTGAAACCCCGTCGGCCGCTCCAGTGCCAGCGCCAGCCGATAGCAACAAAGTCGCCACGGTGGATACGCATGCGCCAGTGCGCACGGATGCGCATCCTGAAGACGTCGCGACGCCCTCCACTGCAGCACCCGTCAAACCCGAAGCCAAACCTGCAGTCGTCGCCGAACCCAAAGCTTCAGCACCACCTGCGGCAACGCCGGCAGCCGCACCGGCGAGTGTCGCTGCGCCAGGCCGCTTCGCGGTAAATCTTGGCGTCTATGCCGACCAGGCTCACGCCAACGCCTTGGTCGCAAAAGTGAAAAAGCTGGGACACCCGGCGTATAGCGAAGCGACCGAATATCAGGGCAAGCCGGCGTTGCGCGTGCGCGTCGGGCCTTTCGCCGATCGTGCGCTGGCCGAGACCGCGCGCCTCAAGATCAAGCAAGCCGAACCCAAGGTGCCGAGCGGCGTTGTCGAATCCAGCGATCAACCGAAGGCCGACGCGCCGCCAAACGCGCTGCCCGCGAACCGCGCAGGCGGGTGGGCCGTGCAGCTGGGAGCGTTCAAATCCGAAGCCGAGGCGAACAAACTGCGCGATCGCCTGCGTGGTGGTGGCGTTGTCGCCTTCGTCGACCGCACCGGGACTGAGCAGCCGCTGTGGCGAGTGCGCGCCGGCCCCTACGCAGACCGCGCCGGTGCCGAGACGGCGCGCTCCAGCGTCAAGCAAAAGATGCAGCTCGATGGCGTGATCGTGACACAGCCGTGAACCGGCGTGCGGCAAAGTATACAAAATGAACTGGGCCGACTATTGCATCATTGGTGCGCTGGCGCTGTCTGTATTAATGGGTCTGTGGCGCGGTTTCATCGGTGAAGTTCTGGCATTGGCGTGCTGGGTGCTTGCGTTCTGGGTGGCATGGACGTTTGGCGACAAGCTGGCAGCGCAATTCACCTCGATCACTCTGCCGTCGGCGCGGCTGCTGCTTGGATACGCGCTGTGCTTCTTCACTGTCCTGATTGCCGGAGCGCTGGTGAGTTTCCTGATGCGCAAGCTCGTCGCGGGTAGTGGTCTGACCGGCAGCGATCGCATGCTGGGCATGGTGTTCGGCCTGGTGCGCGGACTTGCCCTGGTTACGCTGACGGTGCTGATCCTGGGCTTTACGCCGTTCCCGCACGATCCGTGGTGGAAGCAATCGCAACTGCTGCCGGGATTCCAGAACAGCGCACAGTGGCTGTCCTCGCGACTCCCGCCGGAAGTCGCGCAATACCTTGATTTACGCGGGTTGTTGCCGCAGATACCCACAGCACCTCACAATGCGCCGCCGAAATCATCCGGTGCGGACAAAAAATCGTCCGCCACTTAGCACTACTTCCACAGAGCAACGAAATCATGTGCGGCATCATCGGTATCGTCGGCAAATCTGAAGTCGCCTCCGCACTGTACGACGGCCTGACTGTGCTGCAGCACCGCGGCCAGGATGCCGCCGGCATCGCCACGGTGGACGGTGAAAAGTTGCGTCTGCACAAGGGCGCCGGTCTGGTGCGCGATGTCTTTCAGCCGGACAACATGCTGAAGTTGCGCGGGCGCATCGGTATCGGTCACTGCCGCTATCCGACTGCGGGATCGGAGAGCTCGGCCGAAGCGCAGCCGTTCTACGTCAATTCGCCTTACGGCATCGCGCTCGCGCATAACGGCAATCTGGTCAACACCGAAGCGCTGCGGCGCGAGATGTACGAAGGCGATCGCCGCCACATCAATACCGATTCGGATTCGGAAATCCTGCTGAATATTTTCGCCCACGAGTTGCAGATCCAGGAGCGCCACGCGCTGACCCCGGATCACATCTTCAAGGCGGTCGCCGGCGTGCACGAACGCGCCCGTGGCGGCTACGCGATCGTCTCGCTGCTGCTTGGATACGGTATCGTCGCTTTCCGCGATCCGTACGGCATCCGTCCGCTGGTGCTGGGTGAGCGCGATACCGCCGACGGCAAGGAATACGCAGTCGCCTCAGAGTCCGTGGCGCTCGACATCCTCGGATTCAGGCGCCTGCGCGATGTTGCTCCCGGCGAAGCGGTCCTCTTGACCTTGGATGGAAAACTGTTCAGCCGCCACTGCGCCGAGGGCTACCCGCACGCTCCGTGCATTTTTGAATATGTGTACCTCGCCCGGCCGGACTCCATGATCGAAGATGTATCCGTGTACAAGGCACGCCTGCGCATGGGCGAGCGCCTTGCCGCGAAGATCCAGCGCGTGCGCCCGGATCATGATATCGATTCGGTGATCCCGATTCCCGACACCGCCCGTACCGCGGCGAGTTCGCTCGCGGCCGCACTCGGCCTGCCGATGCGCGAAGGCTTCGTCAAGAACCGTTATATCGGGCGCACCTTCATCATGCCGGGCCAGAGCGAGCGGGTGAAATCCGTGCGCCGCAAGCTCAACGCGATCGAGCTGGAATTCCGCAACAAGAATGTGTTGCTGGTGGACGATTCGATCGTGCGTGGCACGACTTCGAAACAAATCATCCAGATGGCGCGCGAAGCCGGCGCAAAAAAAGTATACTTCGCCTCGGCCGCGCCGCCGGTGCGTTTTCCGAATGTCTACGGCATCGACATGCCGGCGCCCGACGAACTGGTTGCTCACGACCACAGCGATGAACAGGTCCAGGCGCTGATCGGCGCCGACTGGCTGGTGTACCAGGATCTGGACGATCTCATCGCCGCGGTCGCCGAGGGCAATGAAAAGCTGACCCGTTTCGATACATCGTGTTTCTCCGGCGAATACGTGACCGGTGTCGAACCCACCTATCTGAGCGATCTGGAATTTGCCCGCTCCGACGTCGCCAAGACCCAGCGCCGCCAGGCACAGTGAGGCGTACTTCGCGCGTTCGCGCAGGCTGAGTTTTTGAAAAAAAATCATCGTCCGACGCAAACTGCGTGACGCAGATATGCGCGGAAGGACCGCTGCATCTGGCAGAATATCCGCTGGCGCGGTCGGCGCCAGGGAGTCGAAAGTGGGCGCACAAGGAAATCTGGCGCGGAATCACGACGCAAATCTGCACGACGCGAATCTGTTCGTGCGCGCGTGCAATTGCCTGGAAATTGACGACGTCGGCGAGAAACTCGCGGCGACGGCCGCTGCCGCCGCTGCCTTCAATGCGGGCGAACTGACCCTCGACAATGCACAGGAACCGCAAACGATTGGGCCACCGGGGCGTCCTTCCCGGCCGAAGCTAGTTTCACCGCGACAGGTGCCACAACGGGGGCTGGGCACTGCCGAGGGGCGTGTTGCGCTGATTCATGCCGTCGCGCATATCGAGTTCAACGCGATCAATCTGGCCTGGGATGCTGTGTACCGTTTTCGCGGCATGCCAGCGGATTACTATCGCGACTGGGTCGGCGTCGCTGCAGACGAGGCCCGGCATTTCGCCATGCTGCAAGCGCGTCTGGTGGAACTGGGGCATACGTACGGTGATTTCGATGCTCACGATGGTCTCTGGGAAATGGCGGTAAAGACGTCTGAATCGTGCTTGCAGCGCATGGCCCTGGTGCCGCGCGTGCTCGAAGCGCGCGGACTTGACGTGACACCGGGGATGATCGAACGCCTGCGCGCCGTCGGCGACATAGCGACGTTGACCATTCTCGAAACCATCTTGCAGGAAGAGGTGGCCCATGTCGCCGCCGGCTCGCGCTGGTTCGCCTGGTGCTGTGCGCGCGAAGGCCGCGATGCGGATGCAACGTTTGCCGAGCTTGTCGCGCAGCATGTGCGCGGCGCGGCCAGGGGACCGTTCAATATCCAGGCGCGGCTCGCGGCAGGTTTCTCCAGCGCGGAACTTGCGCGCCTTGAGGCTGCCGCATGATGCGTCGCGTGATCCGCGATCGCGTGATCTGCGTATTGGCAGTCGCGGCGATCTGGACGTTGGTGCTGGGTTTTGCTGCCGATGTGCGCTGGAGTGCACCATTCGCCCCGCACCAACGCATGCATATGAACGCGAGTGCTTTTCACGTCGTCATGGGGGCAGGCGTCGAAGACGATACGGCGTTGCGCATCGGCGCGATCGGCGACGACGGCAATGCGCTGCAATCGATTGCGCTGGACAGCGTGCGCGCGGAGGATTTTACCGTGCTGCGCTATCGCTTCGACGGGTTTCCGCGCACCCTGGAGCTGTCGCTCGTGTTCCGCCGCGCCGATGCTCCCGACGACGTCCAGGTAGTGACCGTGCCATGGCCGGGCAAAGGTTGGCGCAGCTTGAACATGAGCCATGTTCCCGGCTGGCATGGGCAGATTACCGAACTCGGGTTTGCCGAAAACGCCACGCCCCAGGTGGTACCGGAAAGTGTCGCGTTCCGGCCGTTTCGCTTCGATGGCGCTGAGCTGTGGTCGCCCTCATGGCGCGGAAGCTTTGCAGCATTGTATACATCATGGTTCGGGTATACGCCGTGGGCATTGTTGTCGATCAGTGCCTTGGGGCCGCAGCGAGAAGTGGCGCAGGCGCCGCCGCCGGTGCCGTTTGTGGCGTTGGCCGGTATCCTGAGCCTGCTCGCTGTGGCGCTGATCCTGCATTGGTCGCGGGCGCAAATGCTCGGCGGATTCGCGATTGCCTTTCTTGGATTGTGGGTCGCCCTGGACCTGCGCTGGCTCGATGATTTGCATGCCAAGCACGAACTCACCGAGGATGTGTACGCAGACAAATCCTGGGACGAACGCGCACGCCTGCTGCCGGATCAGGACATCGCGCAGGCAGCCGAGCAGGTGCGTGTTTTCGTCTCGACGCTGACGGTCCCTCATCACCTGCTCGTGGCATCAGATGAGAAGTACACATTTCTGCGCCTGATCTACCTGCTGCTGCCGCTCAATGCAGCACCGCTGGAACAAGCTGCGGGCATGCGCGTGCCGCCCCGCGACACCCTGTTCGTGCTCTATCGGGATACGCAATGGCGCTATGACGAGAAGCGTAGCGCGCTGCTCGGAGACAATCGCGCGTATCCGGTTGAGCCGATATTTGAATCCGGCGAGATGCACATCTACGGTTTCCGAGGGACGCGCCGATGAGCCTGGCGTTGCTGCTGGCGTGGTTGCTGCCGCTTGCAGCCGGCGTGGCTACGTATGCCGTATTCAATCCGCGGCGCGAAGCCGGCTGGATCGCAGCGACGCTTGGCTATGGCAGCGTGTTCGGCATGCTGCTTGCTGCCGCGGCAACAGCCCTGTTCGCACGTGCAGACACTGCGCACGCCCTGTTGCATGCCGCCCCCTGGCTGGCGTTGCTGACCGCAGTCGTCGGCACTTTAGGCTGGTGGCGTCGGCGCGGATTGCCGGGCGGTACTGCGCACGAACATTCGCAGATAGTGGACAAGTGGAAAATTATATTTATCACGATCGCAATCACGTCCCTGGCCTGGCGCGGCTGGATCGGGTTGCGCGAGATCCTGCTGCGGCCGACGTTTCCGTGGGATGCCTGGGACGCGTGGGCGGTAAAATCCAAGACCTGGTTCCTGCTCGGCCATTACCTGCCGTTTGTGTCGATGCGCGACTGGCTGGTGCACCTTCCAGCGGCTGCCTTCACGGGTCCCGCGTGGACCTACCCGGCAGCGCTCGGCTGGATGCAGATATGGTTTGCCAGCGCCGCCGGCGGCTGGATCGAGCCGTTGGTCAATCTGCCGTGGTTTGCTCTGTGGGTAGGACTATTGGCGGCGCACTACGGCCAGTGGCGGGCGCTGGGACTGGCCCGGATGCCTTCGCTGATATTTGTCTATCTGCTTGGATCGCTGCCGCTGCTTACAACACATATGGCCCTGGCCGGTTACGCCGATCTATGGATCGCAGCACTGTTCGGTATGGCGGTGCTGGCATGGCTGCGCTGGCTGGAGCAGCGCGATCGTAGCCAGCTGGCGCTGGCTGTCCTCTGCGCCGTGTCGCTGCCGTTGCTCAAGCTTGAAGGCGCAGTTTGGCTGCTGTTGTTCGCGGGTATCGCCGGTTTTGGCTTGCTGCCCCGGCGTGGTCGGCGCTACGTGATTGCCGTGCTGCTCGCGCTGCTAATTCTCAGCATGGCGGTCGGCAAGCTTGTCCTGCCCTTGTTTGGACTAGGCTGGGTCAACATCGTCCCGCATGAGGTCGACGTTCCGGTGATCGGCAAGCTCGCGATCGCGTGGCACGGTGGAGCGCTCAATGGCGTGCTGCGCAGCCTTTTCGCACAATCGAACTGGAATTTGTTGTGGTGGCTGGCGCCGATAATCTTGTTCTGGCGCTGGCGCGAGTGGCGCGAGCATCGTTCGCTGCGTCTGCTCGCGTCGCTGTTACTGGTCAGTATCGGATTCTTGCTGTTCCTGTTCCTGTTGACCGACGCGGCGCGCTGGGCGGAAAGCTACACTGCGATCAATCGGCTGATCATGCACATCGTTCCGGCGCTGGTTACGTTGCTTGCGATGTCCTGCCGCAACGTCGACTTCGGCCATCTCTTCAAGCCAACAGTTCACGGTACAGCGCGAGCGTCCGATCCGCCGCCCGATCCAGCGTAAATTCGTCAAGCCAGCGCTTTTTCCCGGCAGCGCCCAGGCCTTGACGCCACGCCGCATCACTCGCCATCCGGCGCAATGCGGCGGCTAGCGCCTGGACATCGCCGGGCGGTACCAGAAGCCCGGTTTCGTCGTTGCGCACGACGAAGCCCACGCCCGAGCCAGGAATATCGCTTGCCACTGTCGGCAAACCCGCACGCATTGCTTCGAGCAAGACCAGGCCAAATGACTCGGCACGTTCGGTCGATGGGAGGCAGAAGACGTCAGCGCTGGCATATGCCGCGGCAAGGGCTGCGTCGCCCGCACTATCCATGTCGATACGGCCGGCGAATGTCACCCGTGCCTGGATCCCCAGGTCGCGTGCCAGTCGACGCAGATCCGCGCTGCATTCGCCATCGCCGACCAAGTTGAGGCTGGCGCCCGGGACAAGAGCCAGAGCCTGTAACAGCACGTCGAATCCCTTGAAGTAACTCAGCCGGCCGACAGCGAGCAGGCGCAGGCTTGGCGGGCCTTGCCGCATTGTGGAATTTGCCGCTTTTGCCGCATCGTCCGAGAGCGCAGGCAGGCCCAGGGGGATCACCCGGGTCTTTTCCCGCCATGCGGCGAGCGCCACGCTGGATTCAAGATACGCGGCGGACGTGGCGATCACCGCGCGTGCTCGCCGCAACACGGCCTGTTCCCATGGCCGGTAAAGGCGATACGCCATACGCACTCCGCGCCGCGCCGTATCCAGCGGGATGTCGGCGTGCCAATGCACAACCCACGGCAAGCGCCGCGCCGATGGCAGGAGCAACGCCCAGAATGCCGAGACGTTGGGAAGATGCAGGTGCAAAAGGTCCGGCCGAAAGTGCCGGATCGTGCGTCGCAGCAGCCAGGGAAACGCCGGACTGACTGGTGCGTACAGCCACTGTCCGTGGCAGGGCGCAAGCGTGACGTGGACCTTGCCGGCACAAATATTGTCATTGCCGTGGGTGCCAGGGTCGGCGTGGGCGAGCATCGCGACTGCAACGTCGCGCTCGGCCAGCATGGCGCAAAGATCGGCGCTGGTGCGTTCGATTCCGCCGGGATGCGGCGGGAAAAACTTGCCGATGTGGAGAACGCGCATTCCTGTGGTGCGTTCCGTCGCGCCTAGCGCCGTTCTACGACGCGTGGCAAATCGGCCGGAGCAGGCGCCGATTCTCGCGACAGCGATTCTCGCGATGCGCCATTGGTGCGTCGCACTTCGGTGAGTTCCTGCTCGAGTATCGCCAGTTTTTGCGTCAAGCGGCGCAGTTGTCGCTCTTGCTGCGATCGATCGATATCCATTTTCAACATGCGGATCAGGATCATGCCAATACCGACAATGATCGGAAGCACCGGTGGATAGTTGATGCCGGTCACGCGACCAAGCCAGTCGATGACCGGCGGGAACACCCCCAGGAGCAGGATCACGGCGGCCACTGCCAGCCACCATAGCGCGTAGCTGCCATGCAGATGATCGCGGCGGACCAGATACAGGATCGCGCCGGCAAGCAGCGCGCCGATGAGACCGGCCGTGATTTGCGCGGTCATGACGGGTTGGCCGCCCCGGCCTTGGGAACGGCGATGCGCCGGCGCACACCGAGTTGGGCAAAGCACAGCACGGTCGTATGCAGCATGTAACGGCTGACCATCAGCCACGACGAAAATACCCGCGAGCCACCCTGATAGCGCGGCGACATCACTGTCGGCGTTTCGTGCAGGGTGAGTCCTTTCTTGCGTAACAACATCAAAACTCCAAGATCCTGATAGTCGAGCAGACTCGCTTCGCGCGAGGCCAATGCGCGCACCGCGCGGCGATCATACACGCGCAAACCCGAAGTGAAGTCCTGCACGCCGATGCCTGTGAGTAGGCGGAAATAGCGCCAAGCCAGGCGTTTGGCCGCGCTCAGCCGCTGCGCGTAGGTGCCAATCAGCACATTCGCGCCGCAGCGGCGTTGCTCGGCCAGCAGGGCCGGCAATTCCTGCGGATGATGCTGTCCATCAGCGTCCAAGGTCATCACCACACCGTAGCGATTGCGCTGTGCGTAGCGCATACCAGTCTGAGTGGCACCCCAGGCACCCAGGCGACAGGGCAGGTCGATGACCGCGGCGCCAGCGGCTTTTGCCAGCGCGGCGGTTTCATCCGTGCTCGCGTCGCTCACGACCAAGACGTCGCAGCCAACCGATGCGATCACGCCGCGCACGATCGCAGCCACCGTACCGGCTTCGTTGCGAGCGGGGATCACGGCCAAGAGCCGGCTTGGAGAAGCGTTGCTGCGGAGCACAAACAAGGCCGATGGCATGGGGCCGCGATTGTCCGGGTCAGGGGAAAGGCCTGTCAACGACCTGACGCTGGCAAATTGGCGCTTCACCTGGCCCGTGTCCGTTTTTCCCGTCCTCGTCCGTTATGGGTAGGGAGTGCCCGTGGGGCACGTAAGTCCGGTCCGATGGTCGATGTCATGGAAAGTTCAAGAGCAGCGTCTAACGTATTGACGCGGCTCGGCGAATTCCACTAGACTCGGCGCCTTCGGGTGGTGACGTCTGAAATTCGCGGGATGGAGCGTGGGCTCTCACCCGGTTCACTTGGAGAACAAAATGAAATCGTTCAAGATGAAAGCGCTTGCGGTAGCGGTCCTCGGTCTGGCTGGCTTCGGCGTAATGGGTAGCGCGATGGCGGCTTGCCCGGCCAGTGCGGTGACCCCGGTTGGTGCATGGGATTCCCAAGCAGCGACGGCTGGAACCATCGCCGTTGTTGGCGGTGCCGCTGGCCAAGGTCTGAATGGCACGGCGTGCAAGCTGAGCGTGAATATCAATGCCGGCGCAGGAACAAATGCCAAGGCGTTTGTGTCCAATACAACCGGCCCCTTGAACGAAGGACGGTATCGCGCGCGTTTCTATGTGGAAACGACGGGACTTACGGGTCTGACGGTTGCCAATCGGCAGTCATATATCTTCAGTGCGCAGGCCACGACAGCCCCAGCAGGATTTGGCTTGGCGGAAGTGGTCGGAGTTGTAGCTGGTGGCGCGACGCCCACCCTTAATTTTCTGGTCGCTGATTCCACCCAGCCGTCGGGCTTTCAAACGATTACCGTTCCGTTCCCGGACGCGTTGGGGGAATACCGTGTCGAATTCGATTTGACGACGGGCAGTCCCGGTTCCTTCCGTTGCTGGGTAACCGCAGCGGCAACGGCGACCGTCGATGCCACTCCGACGCCAGCAGCGTGCGCGGCAGTGAGCGTCACCAATGCAGGCTGGGGCGGCATTAGCCGGTTCAACCTGGGAATTGCTAGTCCTTCCCAGCAGTTCAGAGCCAACCTGGTCGGACAAATTCTGAGCTTGGATGAATTCGATTCACGCCGTCAGACCTTTATCGGTCAGTAATTGATTACAAATCGGAGATATAAAATGACAAAATTTACTGCACCTGCTCTTTTGCTGTTAGGCGGATTGGGATTGACGGGGGTCGCGTCCGCACAGTGCACATTCCAGCAAACGCTTCCTGCAAGCACGCCCACGCCTTACGTGTCGCCTTCGACCAGCACTTGCGGCAATAACTTGAGCTTCACCCCGTTCTGCTCCGGCGGAAACACTATCGCCGGCACAGGTGCAGGCGGAGCGAATCCGAGCGGCGTGTCTATTTTTCAGGTTACCCTTGGTACCAACAACACGCTCGTGAAGTGGGGCGTCACCAGCACGACGCCGAACTTCTTCCCGGAAATGGCCTTAATCTCGGCATCTTGCGCGGCGGGTAATCCTTGCCTGATCGACGAGACGAATGGCTCGCTGACCACCGGTCCGACAACCGCCGGTACGACGGCCATGCCGAACCCGGGTGGCACGAACCAGGATCCGCTCCCGGCGGGAACGTATTTCCTGATCGTTTCGGCGCTACTTGGTACCCCGGTTGCATGCGGCAATTTCACCGCTTCGATTACCGGCACGCTGCCAGTTTCGCTCGAGAAATTCTCGGTAGAATAAGCGCTTCAGTTTGCAAAAACCCACCCGATTCTCGGGTGGGTTTTTTTTTGGCCATTGGAGAAACCGACGATGATCGCACTTCCTTTTTATTTCCTGAGTGCTGTCCTTGCCGCAGGAAGTCCCAGTCCCAGCAGCCTCTCGATTGAGAATTGCTACCTCGGCGAGGTCTATGCCTTCAATACGGCACAATGCGAATTTGCGTTTGCAAATTCAGGCAGCAAGCCAATCCGTGTTTTTGACGTCAAGTCTGCGCTTGCCGAAGATTCTTTAACTCCTGCAGAAGTCACGGTTGCGCCACACGCGAAGGCTTATTTTCATGCGACCGTCAACACCGGCAACGCAATTGGCAATTTCCATCGCAGCTTCCAGTTTCGTACAGATGAAAGTGGGTATGAGCAGAAGATCGCCAATGCTTACGGTTTCGCGCTCACTGCGCTGGATCAGGTAAAGCCACAGCTTGATTTTGGCGCTGTTGCGATGGATGCGCCGCTGCCCGAGAAAACGATCGAATTGAGTAGCCAGGAATCAGCGAAATTCACTATCACGCGAATCCTGTCGAAGCCTTCTTTCGTGGATGCGGAAATCAGCGCTGATGGGCATGGGCTGAAAGCGCGGATCAAATCCGACACTCAATGGGGATTGCACAACGATTTTGTAAAGCTGGCCATCGACGCGCCTCGGCAGAAAGAAGCATGGGTGAAGGTTATCGTAGATGCGCATGGCGACGTTGTCCCCGCATCAAATCCTTTCGATATGGGCCTGATGCGCTTCACCAACCACAACGAATTCAAGATTCAATTGACCAGCCGGTCCGGGAAGAATTTCAAGGTCGGCAAGATTGAACTGGAAAATGTGCAAGCCAAGACGCAGCTTTCCCCTTGTGTGGGCGACAAGAGCGGGTGCCAGTTGCTCACGCTGGTGATTTCAGACCAGCAACCCGCGGGCGCCATTCTGGGCCACGTGTGGATCGATTTCCCCGACTATCATCAGCGCATGAACCTGGCGGTATGGGGTTTGATCATCGCCAAGGATATGCAAATCACCAAGATCGGGGATGAAAAGCCGGTTTCGAACGACAACGTGAAAAGCAGTGACACCTCAAAGGATGCGGCACCGGGCTCCATCGACCTGCACAAGGCGGTCAAGGATGCGGTCGATGGCGCAAACGCCGTCGCTCCGCCGGGAACCGGTCCGCTGCTGAAATGGACAATTGCGAATGGTGAAGGCATTCGCGGCTTTCAGATCTTCCGCGGCGACAGCGAGGCGGGGCCGTTCGTTTTGTTGAACCCGTCCACCATCCGCTCGACGGCGCTGACCCATGATCCAGTCGGCTACCAATGGCGCGACAACACCGCGGTGTCTGGCAAGACCTATTGGTACTACATCGGCATCGTCTACAACGACGGTCACAAGCAGCAGCTTACCGGCCCGCAGAAAGTCGTGGCCAAGTAAGCACGCTGCTCTGCTCATACCAGTCGCCGAGCACGATACGCTCGGCGGCGTGTCCGTCGATGTCCAGGCGGTGCGTTGCCGGCCGGTGTGTATGGCCGTGGATCAGGCGACGCACGCCGTGTGCGCGCATCGCCGCTTCAACCGCGACCGGATTCACATCCATGATTTCGGGCCGTGCCGCGGACGTGTGCTTGCGGCTTTCCCCGCGTGCCTGTGCAGCGAAGACGCGGCGATCGGCAAGTGGCTTCGCAAGGAACTCGCCTTGCCATGGCGGATCGCGCACGAGAGTGCGGAATTTCTGATAGTCCACGTCATCCGTGCACAGCGTGTCGCCATGCATCAGCAGGGTACGCTCACCATCCAGTTCGACGATCGTCGGATCGGTCAACAAGCCTATTCCCGCACGCTCCGCGTAATCAGGGCCAATGAGGAAATCGCGGTTGCCGTGCATGAAATAAACCGGCACGCCACTGTCGCGCAAGGCAAGCGTCGCGTTGGCGACGCGTTTACCCAGGGCGCTGTCGTCATCGTCGCCGATCCAGCTCTCGAACAGATCGCCAAGAATGTACAGCGCTTCAGCATTTCTCGCCTCGTTCGCGAGAAATGCCGTGAACAAATCCACAATGTGCGGACGCGCCTCGTCCAGGTGCAGGTCGGAAATAAACAGTGTCGACATGGTTCCCGACCCGCCTATGAATGAATCAAGGAACGAGGTTGGCCTTCTCGATCAGCACAGGCGTCTTCGGCACGTCGCTCTGGAACGGCCCTTGCGGCCCGGTTTCGATCGCCTTGATCTTGTCGACGGTGTCCATGCCGTTGATCACTTTGCCGAACACGCAATACCCCCACGACACCACACCGTTGGTATCGCCGACGTAGTCCAGGCGCTTGTTGTCGACCAGGTTGATGAAAAATTCCGCCGCGGCCGAGTGCGGGTCGCCGGTGCGCGCCATGGCCAGTGTGCCGTGCAGGTTAGACAGACCGTTGTTTGCCTCGTTGTGGATCGGGGCGCGCGTGCGCTTGCGTTGCAGGTCCTTCGTCCAGCCGCCACCTTGTGCCATGAAGTTCGGAATCACACGATGAAACAGCGTGCCGTCATAGAACCCTTCCTTGACGTACTGCAGAAAGTTGTCGACGGTCTTGGGTGCCTTGTCGGCGAACAATTCGATCGTGACGTCGCCCTGGCTGGTGTGCAAAAGCACCTTCGGATTGTTTGCCGGCGCGGCTATTTCGGTCGCCGCCGGTTTGGGATGCTCCGGCGGTTTTACCGCAGGTTTCGCAGCCGGTTGCTGTGCAGCGGCGAAAGTCAGCGGGGCAAGCAGGGCGAGCGTGCAGAGCAGGTGCTTGAGCATAATGGACTCCGGGTAGGAATTGGAACCAAGAAAATTCGGGAAGAAGAAACCACAGGCAAATAATACGCAGATTGCGCGCGTTGCGCATGTCTTACGCTGCGGCCATTTTCTCGCTGTCGCGGACCTGCAATTTGATGTCAAACTGCTTGAGGTAGTCGCGTTCCTGCTCCAGATCCGCGCGTGTCAGCGGGTGTTCGTCGAGCCACGCACGCGGCAGGGTGAGTTGCAGCGCCTTGTCGTCAGCATTCAATTCGATTGGCGGCGGCGGATCGGCCGCGCGCCCGCGTTGCAGCAATACGGCCAGACGCAGCAGCGCGGTCACCCGCGCAGTCGGTCGTCGCAAACGTTCAGGCAGCGCGCGTAGCACAGCATCATCGGGTTTGCGCCGATGGTTGCGCAGAATCGCGGCGAGCACCTGCTGCTCATGGCGTGCGAATCCGGCCAGATCGGAATTTTCCACGATATATGCGCCATGCAGATGGTGCTGGCTATGCGCAATGGCGAGTCCGATTTCATGGATGCGCGCAGCCCACGACAACCAATCGTGTTCGGCCTGGGCCAATTGCCAATCGGCAGCGACCTGATCCAGGAGCGCCAGCGCGGTGGTTTCGACGCGCGTAGCATGGGCACGGTCCACGGCGTAGCGCTGTGCCAGCGCAGCGATGCTGGCCGCACGCGGATCGCGGTGCTCGGCGCGGCCGATCATGTCGTAGAGCAAGCCTTCACGCATCGCGGTGTCGCAGATGCGCATTTGGCGCAGATCCAGCGCGGTAAACGCGGCTTCGAGAATTGCAGCGCCGCCGGCAAAGACGCCGACGCGGTCTTCGGTCAGACCCGGCAGGCGCAGGCGGTCGATGCTGCCGCAGTCGAGCATGGCATCGCGGAGTTGTTCCAGTGCGCTGCGGCTGATTCCCGAATCGCACCAGCCGGCAGCTTGCAGCACGTTGCCGATGGCCTTGATCGTGCCCGACGAGCCAATCGTCTCACCCCAACCGTGCGTACGGTAGTCGGCAGCGAACTGCTGCAACTCGACCGCGATGTCGGTCTGCGCCTGCTTCCAGCGCTTCGGGCTGAGCTTGCCGTCGCCGAAAAACCGGAGTGTGCTGGCGACGCAACCCATCTGCAGGCTTTCTTTTTCCAGCGCCTCGAAATGCTGGCCGATGATGAATTCGGTGCTGCCTCCGCCGATGTCGATCACCAGCCGGCGTTGCGGCGAATCCGGGATGCCGTGGGCGACGCCAAGATAGATCAGGCGCGCTTCCTCGCGACCGGAAACGACTTCGATGGGGTGTCCGAGCGCCTGCTCGGCAGGCCCCAGAAAATCGGCGGGTGCACTCAGGCGGCGCACAGTGTTTGTGGCGACCGCACGTACGCGTTCGGGTGGCAACACACGTAGTCGTTGGCCGAACTTTGCCAGGCTCGCCAGCGCCTTGTCGCGGCGCGCCGGATCCAGGCTGCCGTCGGCGCGCAAGCCGGCCGCGAGCCGCACGCTGTCGCGCAGACGGTCGATTACGCGCAGCTCACCATGCTCATAGCGCGCGACGACCAGATGAAAACTGTTGGAGCCCAGGTCCGCTGCGGCCAGAAGCTCACCATCGCGGATAGGCGAATTGGCGCCGTGCGGCACGGTGGACTCCTGCGGGATGGATGGATGAATGCGTGCATTGTGACACGGCGACGCACCCATCGGTATGCAAAACAGGTCCGCCAGCGACCGCTCAGGAGCAAAGCCGGGCCATCAGCGACAGCTGCGCGGAATGCGGTTTGTCGTCACCATGCGTAGCCCGCTCGTAATGTCCGTCGGCGTGCAGAATCCAGGCCTGCGTGTTGTCGGCCAGATAATTCTCCAGCGCCTCGTCGTACACGCGCTGCGCCAGCTCGACGTCGAGAATGGGAAAGCAGACTTCGATACGGCGCAGCAGGTTGCGTTCCATCCAGTCTGCGCTGGAGCAAAATATTTCCGCGTCGCCGCCGTTGGCGAACCAGTACACACGGCTGTGTTCAAGAAAACGCCCGACAATCGAGCGCACGCGAATATTGTCGGATATGCCGGGAACGCCGGGTTTGATCGTGCAGGCGCCGCGCACGATGAGGTCGATGCGCACGCCGGCGCTCGAGGCTTTGTACAACAGTTCCACCACGCTGGCCTCGTTCAGCGCATTCATCTTCGCAATGATGCGCGCCGGCTTTCCGGCTTGCGCATGCGTGATCTCGCGCTCGATCTTGCGCATGATGCTTTGGTGCAGGCTGAACGGCGATTGCAGCAGCCGCGAAAGCTCGATGACGGGTCCGAGTCCTGAAATCTGCTGAAACAGTTTGTGCGTGTCCACGCCTATGTCGGCATCGGCCGTCATCAGACCGAAGTCGGTATAGATGCGCGACGTCACCTGATGGTAGTTGCCGGTAGACAGGTGCACATAACGGCGCAGCACACCTTTCTCGCGTCGCACGATCAGCAACATCTTGGCGTGGGTCTTGTAGCCAACCACGCCGTAGACGACCTGCACGCCAGCCTCTTGCAAGCGATTGGCCAACAGGATGTTGGCTTCCTCGTCGAAGCGCGCGCGCAGCTCGATGACGACGGTGACGTCCTTGCCGGCGCGAGCGGCGTCGATCAGGAAATTGACCATCGGCGAATCCGGGCCGGTGCGATACAGCGTCTGCTTGATCGCCAGTACATCCGGATCGGCGCTCGCCTGCTTCATCAGTTCGATCACGGCGCCGAACGATTCGAACGGATGGTGCAGCAGGATGTCGCGCTCCGCGATCGCCTCGAACAGGTTGCGCTCGGCGATGACGGCTGCGGCAAGGCGCCGCGTATACTTCGGGAACTTCAGGTCCGGGCGTTCGACCTGATCGTAGATCGCGCTGATGCGGTGCACGTTGACCGGGCCGGCGCAGCGATACACTTCGCTCTCGCCCAGTTCGAAGTTGTGCATCAGAAAATTCGCTACGGCCTTGGGGCAGTTTTCGGCAATTTCCAGGCGCACCGGTTTGGCAAAGCCGCGTCCGCGCAGTTCGTCGCGCAACGCGTGCGCGAGGTTCTCGACTTCTTCTTCATCGACAAACAGTTCGCTGTTGCGGGTGACGCGAAACTGGTAAGCGCCGTTGACGCGCATGCCGGGAAACAGTTCATCGACGAATTGCAGCAGGATGCTGGACAGGAACACGAAGTCGTAGGGAGCGTCGGCGACTTCCTGAGGCAGGCGGATGATTCGCGGCAACGAACGCGGCGCGCGCACCAGGGCCATGTGTCCCTCGCGGCCGAATGCGTCGGTACCGCGCAGCGAAACCACCAGGTTCAGACTCTTGTTCAGAATCCGTGGAAACGGGTGTGCAGGATCCAGGCCCAGCGGCGATAGTACCGGCAGCACCTCATTCTGGAAGTAGCCCTGCAGCCAGCGCTGTTGTTTGATCGTCCATTCTTCGCGCGACACAAAACGAATGCCTTCGCGTGCCAGCTCCGGCAAAAGGGTGTCGTTCCAGAACGCATATTGAGTACGCACCAGTTCCAGCGCGCGGTTGCGGATGCGGGTCAGCAGTTCGCCCGGCAGCATCCCGTCGGGTCCCGGCAGGGCATCGCCGAACGCGACGTGGTGGCGCAGGATTGCCACCTGCACCTCGAAGAATTCGTCCAGATTGGAATTGGAGATACACAGAAAACGCAGGCGCTCGAGCAGCGGCACGGCCGGATCTTGCGCTTGCGACAACACGCGGAAATTGAATTCCAGCTGTGCCAGCTCGCGGTTGAGATAAAGCTCCGGATCCTTGAAGTCGGGTGCGCTGGTCATTGCTTCAGGCAAGACATTTTTTATTCGGGTATTCATGGCGGAGTCGAGGCGCAGTGTTCCCATCATAACCAAACCGGACCATGGGCATGCGCTCAGGCATCCTCAGGCATGGTCTGGGGCGCCAGCAATCGGTCTCGCGCGAACACGCCGCTGAACGTGCTGCCGACGCCGACTTCGCTTTCGATGTCCAGCCGCGCCTCATGCAATTGCAGCACGTGCTTGACGATCGAGAGGCCGAGCCCGGTGCCCCCGGTTTCGCGCGAGCGGCTGGTGGAAACGCGATAAAAGCGCTCAGTGATGCGCGGCAGGTGTTCGGCCGGAATACCGTAGCCGGTATCGGCGACGGTAAAGCGTGCGCCGCCATCGACCGTGGCCTGCCAGGAAATCTCGATGCGACCGCCATCCGGCGTGTAGCGCACCGCATTGGATACCAGATTGGAGAACGCGCTGTGCAGATAATCGGTGGATCCGCGCAAGTCGGCTTCACAGGCACGCAGCAGACCGATCGTGTGGCGACCTTGCGACAGGCCTTCTGCCTCGCGCCGCAGCCCGGCCAGCAGCGCCCGCATCGGCACGCGATCCTGGCCAGCCTGCTGCTGCACTTCCAGGCGCGATATCGTCAGCAGATCTTCGACGATCTGAGTCATGCGCCGCGACTGCCCGCGCAGATCGGCGAGAATCGGCGCCAGCTGTGGCATGGTTTCGGGCTCGAGCATTTCCAGATAGCCGTGCAGCACGGTCAGTGGGGTGCGCAGTTCGTGCGAGACATTGGCGACGAAATCGCGGCGCACCTGTTCCAGTCGCACCATCGGCGTCACGTCGCGCACCACGAGCAGCATGTGATCGGTCGAATAGGGAATCAGGCGGAAAGACAGACGCAGACTTTCGTTACGCGGCGAGGGTACTTCGCGCAGCGGTTCCAGCGCAGGCTCCTGCGTGATCCAGGCTTTTGCCAGCAGCGGCAAAAACGCATCGATGTGCGCGCGGCGGTCGCGCGGTGCGGCCAGGTCGAGAAGGCGCGCCGCCGCCTCGTTGAACCAGAGAATGCTGCGGCCGCGGGTCAGCACGACCACACCATCGGGCAATGCCGTTGCGGCCTCGCGAAATGCGCGCAGAAGCGCGATCAGGCGCCGCTTGCGCGAGCGCTCCGAATGTAACCGAGTATATACATGGGTAGAAATATCAGACCACACGCCGCGATCCTCCAGTGGCGAGCGCCACTGACGCGAGCGCAACCACGTCTGCAGTTGATACAGGCGCACTAGCGACCACAACGAATATCCGAGCAGAGCCGCGAGCACGGTATACAACTGCGCATGAAATGGCAGGCCGATGACGAGCGCTGTCACCATCAGGACGACGAATCGCCCCAGCGACACTTGCCAGGCATGACTGCGCAGGAATTGCAGATGCATCAGTTAGTGTTCCGTTGCGGCGCCCAAGCCCCGGTTGCATACGCGTATTCGGCCGGCGCGATCGCCGAAGTTCCGATCCACACTTGCCCGCTCTATATTTGCATGATGCAACATTTGCGGCATCTCCCGCCGCAGCACCGAGGCCGCGATTCATGCGGTCGGCGTGGTCGAAAAGCGGTAGCCGGCGCCGCGCACGGTCTGCACCAGCGCGTCGCAACGGGAAGGTTCCAAGGTCTTGCGCAGCCGGCGTATGTGCACGTCGACGGTGCGTTCTTCGACGTACACGCTACCGCCCCAGACATGATCGAGCAACTGGCTGCGCGAATACACGCGCTCGGCATGGGTCATGAAGAAATGCAGCAGACGATATTCGGTCGGGCCGATCGGCACCGTATCCGCGCCGGCATAGACGCGATGCGCGGCACTGTCGATCCTGAGGCCGCCTACTTCGATCACGCCTTCGGTATCAGCGCCGTGCGTGCGCCGGATCACGGCGTTGATGCGCGCGATCAGCTCGCGCGGCGAAAAGGGTTTTACCACGTAGTCGTCGACACCGGCTTCCAGCCCGCCGACGCGATCGGTTTCCTCCCCGCGCGCGGTCAGCATGATGATGGGTCCATCGCGGGTGAGTTCCTCCCGGCGCAGGCGCCGGGCCAGTTCCAGGCCGCTCATTCCAGGCAGCATCCAGTCGAGCAGGATCAGATCCGGGACGCGTTCCGCGATCATCCCTTGCGCGGCGCGCGCATCCGCGGCATGCGCCGGCTCCATGCCTGCCTTGCGCAACGCAAACGCCACCATGTCGCGGATTGCGGGTTCGTCTTCGACGATCAGAATATGTTTGTGCACAACTGGATCCGCGATACGCCGCAGCGGCGCGCTCGTACGACTGGGAAGGTTTGGGCTTGTTGGCCCGCGCCCTCTTGCCCGTTGACGCTATTGCAACGGAGAATTATTACGTGGCGATGACAGGTGCACGCAAGCGCTTGATCCGCACTGGGAAAAGGCAGGGGCTAGCTGACCCTGATCGGAGGGCTTGATCTTTCGCCGGCGCAGCTCGAGCACCGCCGGCGTCATCTCGGCAATTCGCGCCTCGATACGAGTGCGTTGGTAGTAGTCCAGGTCATTGCGCTTGGTCAGTAATTTAAGTTGGTTCAGTGCATCTTCGGCGCGGCCATTGAGGTAGGCGGCCGCCGCATGCGCTTCGCCCGCCCGTACCGGTTCTCCCGCAAGTTCGCTGGCGCGCGCGAATGCGACTTGCAAATTTGGATCTTCGTCGTCGTTGGCCAGTTGTGGTCGCAGCAATTCCTGGGCGCGTTTGGCGCTGGTCTTGTCGTCGATCTGCACCAGGGCTTCCGAATGCGCAAGCACAAGGGCGCGGTTGTCCGGAAAGTCGCCTTCCAGATGGATGAAACGCTGCAGTGCCGCATCGCGCGCGCCGGACATCAGCTCGGCGCGGCCCAGCGCGAGCTGAAAGGCCAGGTTGTCGGGTTGGGCTGCGGCAAGTTTCTGCGCCACGTCGCGCGACTTCTTCGCATCGCCCGCGCGCACCAGGGCGAGCGCGTAGCCGTAACGGTTGGCGGCGACATTGAACGCTGCGTTATCGCGCAGGTTGTCGGCGTAATAGGCCTGCGTCTGGGTCGGTCGATCCGATGCCAGCACGCGCGCGCGTTCGCGCATCAATTCATAATAGCTTTCCGATCGAGCGCGCTCGCGCTCGCGTCCTTCGGCAGAGCTTGCCGGCGTCACGTTTGCTGACGGCGTCAGCGAAGGCAGCAACAATAGTGAGGAGACTGCCGGGCTGGTGGTGGTGTCCGCGAGCGGCATGGCCTGGCGCTGTTTTTCATCTTTCTTCACGGTTTCGGCGCGCGCCTTGGCTTCGCTGATGCGTGCGGTCGTGACCGGATGGTCCATCAGCAGCGAAGGCACGTCGGTTTCATCGAAACCGGGACGTATCGCGCGCTGCATGCGACCGAAAAATTCCGCCATTGCGTCCGGATCGAAGTTGGCTTTGGCCAAGGTCTGGATGCCGACCCGGTCGGCTTCGGATTCGTCTGCGCGGGTGAAATTGATCTGCATCTGCGCCGCCAGGCCTTCCGCGGCGGCGATGGCGCCAATTCCGGAATTGCTGGTGCTGTAAGGACTTTGATGCGCGGAGGCGGCGATGGCGCCGACCATTGCCAGGATCATCAACGGCGCATACTTCTGCTCGGCTTCCACGGCGCGCACCAGATGCTGCTGGGTAACGTGGGAGATTTCGTGCGCGAGCACGGCCGCAAGTTCGCTTTCGTTCGACGTCGTGGTGATGAGGCCGGCATTCACGCCGACGAAGCCGCCGGGCAGGGCAAAGGCATTGATCGAGGCGTCGCGGACCACGAAGAACGTGAACGGTTGATCGGGACGCGGGCTGTCTGAAACCAGCCGATAGCCAAGGGTGTTGATGTAGTCGTTCAGCAGGGCGTCGTCCAGCACCTGGCTTTGATTGCGCAGTTCGTGCAGCACATAAAAGCCGTATTGGCGCTGCTCTTCTGGCGAGGCAATCGCACCAGCTGAGCTGCCCATGCTGGGCAATTGTGTATCCACAGCGTGGACGGGCGCGCCGGCCAGAAGGGTACAACCTGCAATCAGGGAAAATACGGCAAATTTGTGCGACATCGGCAAAAAACCGGAAGAGTGACACCCGTTGATAGGACACCTTAGCGCAGACTTTGGTTCGCAGCCATCCTAGCGCGATTGGCGCTCAGCCGGCGTTAACCGAGCGATTCCGGGCGATGCACACCAGGGTTTCCTCGCCGCGCGTTACACTTGTGCCTGCATCGCAGGGTACCCATATTGCAACGGGATGACCACGGATTCGCCGCACCGAGACAGACAAATGGCAAAAGTTGAAATGTACACGAGCGGGCTTTGTGCCTACTGCATGGCGGCGAAGAACCTGCTCAAGCAGAAAGGGTTGGACTACGAGGAAATCCGCATCGACACCGATCCGGCCCGTCGCGACGAGATGGTCGCGCGTACGCATCGGCGCACGGTGCCGCAGATTTTCATCGCCGGCCAGCACATCGGCGGTTACGACGACCTGGTCGCCGCAGATCGCAGCGGCAAGCTCGCATCGATTCTGGCGACGGCACCATGAGCGGCGATCGCGTCAGTGAGTTTGGCGCATTCCGGCAGCGCATGAACGAGCGCATCCTGAGCCAGGACAATCAGGTCGTCCGGCGCTTCTTCGCACTGGATACGCAGACCTACAAGGACGGCGCACTGTCAGGCAAGACCAAGGAGATGCTGGGTCTGGTGTCGTCGCTGGTGCTGCGCTGCGATGACTGCATCAGTTATCACGTCGCCGAATGCAGCAATGCCGGTGTGACGCGCGATGAGTTCTTCGAGATATTCAGCGTGGGGCTGGTCGTCGGCGGCTCGATCGTGATCCCGCATCTGCGCCGTGCAGTGGATTTCCTGGATCAACTGCAAAACGACGAAGCCAAGTCGGTCTAGTTTAGCTTCGCGTCAGGGCGTAATGCGCAGCAGGTGGATGGCAGGGCCGGTGGCGTGGGCGCCGTCCATGCGCGCGATTGCCACTGAATCAAATCGGCTGACGTCAGCACTATTGGGTTGGTGCAAAGAACAGGACAGCGGCGGCATTTCCGGTTTTGCCGAATCACGCGAGCAGCTCAAACTCAGACCACCGGCGCTGTCGTCGAGCTGGAAATGTTCCGCATCGATCGCCTGGAAATGATCCAGACGCACGCGCTGGGTACTCGCGTTGGCGTCGTCGACCAGCACCCACTCGCCTTGCCATGCGCGGCCGTCAGCGACTTCGGTCAGCGGCAAGCGCACCAGATCGAACGATTGCAATTGCAAGCTGGCGTCGTCGCTGTGCACCCGACTTAGCCATGCCGAGGCGTGCGCGCCGGAATGAAATTGCAGATCGAGCGTCAACGAGGATTCGCCATGCGGCGTCGAACTTACGGCGGAGAACGGATCGCCACCACCCTGCAGACGCAATAACGGTACATGGGCGACGCGTCCGACATAGGGCGCGGCACCGAAATGCCATACCGGTTGCCCGTAATTGTCGTAACTCATGAGCGCAACACTGAGCTGCTGGTTCTGCAATTCCAGGCTCAGCACGGTGCGATTGCTGCCGGATTCACTGCTGCTGGCGGTCCACCAGAAACCTGTTTCCGGGTCGACCCGAGCGCCGCTGGCGCCACTGCGGTCGATCAAAGCGAACGCGCGCAATTTCGGCTGTGCCTGTACGCCGTCGGCGGCGTAGAAACTCACGTGGTAGACGCCGGCCGGCAACGCCGCGCGATCCATCGCCAGCGCAGGATTGACTTCGATCGCAAACGGCATAGCTCGGCGCGTGCAAAGGCCGAGCACGGAGCGCGCGTCGATGCGCAAGTCCGCACCATTCGGCGTGGCGTTTTCGAGACTCACTTTCTCCAGTGTTGGAGGACACTGAGTGGCCCATTCGCCGCTGATGTCCAAAGTCCACGCCGCGCGCAAATCGGACACGCCATCGCGCACACCGATTGCGTAGTTCGCACCGGCGTCGGCTGCTTGTCCAGTGGCTTGTTGCGCGGTGGTCTGCGCGAATGCACACACGCAAGACACCAGCAGCGCAATGGCCCCTAGGGCACGCCTCGTCCGATGGGAGATCGCAACGCGCATCGACTGGACTTAATTCCTTGTTAGTCAACGAAGTATACAGGATAATATCGTTGCATTTTCGTTAGTTTTTTCTGGAGTGACTTGATTCATGAGCAAGACTATAGCCGTGATTCGCGGCGACGGCATCGGCCCGGAAATCATGCGCGCGACCTTGCGTGTTCTGGATGCCCTGAACGCAGGCCTGAAGTACGAATTCGTCGAAGCCGGTGTCGCCGCGCAGGAACAATTCGGTGAGCTTTTGCCTGCAGCGACGCTGGAAAGCATCGCGCGCAACCGGGTAGCCTTGAAGAGTCCGCTGTCCACCCCGATCGGTGGTGGTTTTGCTTCACTGAATGTCGAGTTGCGCCGCCGTTTTGATCTGTACGCCAACGTGCGTCCGGCGATCACCATGCCAGGCACCAAGGCGAGATACGACGGCATCGACATCATCACGGTGCGCGAAAATACCGAAGGCGCCTACGGCTCCGAAGGCCAGACCCTGACCGCAGACGGCGAGGCCGCGCAGTCGCTGATCAAGGTTACCCGGCGCGGCTCGGAGCGAATCGTACGCTATGCATTCGATCTGGCGCGTCGCGTTGGACGCAAAAAAGTCACCATTGTGCACAAAGCAAATATCATGAAGACCACGTCGGGATTGTTCCTGAACGTGGCGCGTGAAGTTGCCGCGCAATATGCGGAAATCGCCTGTAACGAAATGATTGTCGACAACTGCTGCATGCAGTTGGTGATGAGACCCGAGCAGTTCGACGTGATCGTCACCACCAATCTGTTCGGTGACATCATTTCCGATCTTTGCGCCGGCCTGGTCGGTGGTCTGGGACTGGCACCGGGCGCGAACATCGGCACCGAGGCCGCCATCTTCGAAGCCGTGCACGGTTCCGCGCCGGACATTGCCGGCAAGGGTATTGCCAATCCCTGTGCGCTGCTTTTGGCCGCATGCCAGATGCTCGGCCACTTAGGGCTGGAAGATCAGGCACAGCGCCTGCGCGCCGCGATCCGCGCGACGCTCGCGGCCAAGGACCGGGTCACGCCGGATCTGGGCGGCACCGGCACCACCGACAGTTTCGCCGACGCCCTGGTGGAACGGGTGTGCCAAACCCAACCGCAAGCCGCTTAGGGGCCTGTTCGCGCGGATTAGGGTGAACCGGCCCTAGATTATTGCCCCGTCGGAACCGACAGCATCGCGATCGCGTCGTTGCTGCGGCTGAACGAGCCGCCCGGATAGTTGGCCACGATCGTTGCTGAACCCGTGGGCTTGGCTCCGGGAGCACCCGCAGTCAAACTGAGCGAGAACGTGCCGACACTTGTCCCGGTCAATCCCTGCGCGGGCGGAGCGCAGGTGCGGCAATAGCCATTGCTCACCTGCAGCAATTGCATTGTTGCCGTACCGTTGACAAGCGCGCCAGACGCCGTCGCCCAAGTCGGTTGACCGTTGGGGCCGGGGTAATACACGTAGATGACCACGGTCGGCGCGGCGCCAGCGGAGCCGGCCACGTCGAGCAGTTCGAAGCCCCAACCCGAATCGCTGGAGGCGAACCAGTGACCGTTGAAATCGGGGCTTGCGTGCAATGCGAGCGGAACGATCGGCTCCATGCACCATTGATCCGAATCGTTGCCGATGCGCCAGCGCATGGTCGCCATCTGCGAAGCGCTGCTGCGATCCACATTGCGGCACGCGGGCGATTGTGAGGCCTGGTTGAAATCGACGATCACCGTGCCGGCAACGCTGTCGGGCACGAAGGTGATATGCCCTTCAGCCGAACTGGTGTAGAGCAGACGATACAACGTGTTGCCGTTGGACTGCAGGCTTGGCACGAACACGCCATCCACGATGCTGCCGACCGCCTGATACCATTCCGGCGTGCCGTCGGTCTGGTAAGTGTAGAAAGTCATAAAATATACATCTTGCCCGTTTACCGGATCATGGGCGAACAGCTGAAAATCGAATCCATGGCCGCTATGACTGCGATCGAACCAGTTGCTCGGGATCGGCTGACCGAAAACCGGCATCGCTGAGGCAGCGTTCGACCAGCCGGCCGGCGCCAGCATCGGCACTGCCAGTCCCATGTTGCGCAAATTGAAATTGGAATAAAACGCATTCATCATGTCGCCCGTCTGAATCGTGTGCGACAACGTCGATGACGGCTGAGGACTGCAAGTGACAGTTTCGGATTTGTCGCAAGGCGCGTAGAGGCTGGGGAAATTGTCCGGCGCAGGCATGCCGAAGTTAGCATTCACGCCGCTCGCGTTGACGGCAACCGGATCGGACCAGCGAAGATTGGTTTGCGTGCCTGGAATGTAACTTCCGTCGCTGGTGACCGGGCCCGATGTGAGTGCCGTTGCACGCGCGGAATCGTTGGCCCCATTCACTTCATAGCCCATGAACGGCGTGTATCCGGTATCGCTGCTGTTGACGATGGCAATGGCATCGTCGTAGATGTCGTCGTACGGCCCCTGGGTCAGGTCCTGGAAAGCGATCGATGCCTGGCCGCTGCCATTGACCGAGATGCCCGCCTTGGCGCCCACGGGGCCCTGGGTCGAATCCAGGTTTACCAGCCCGAAAAAACCCAGCCCATGGGTCATCTCGTGCATGGCAATAGTGACGAAGTCCAGCGAGTGATTGGGGCCGGGATCAAATCCCAGGTAGAACTTTTCGCCACCGATCACGTTCGGGCTGCCAATGTCTTCGTTGAACGTGGCTTCAATTTCCTCGTTGTTGACTCCTGAGCAGCTGCCGCCGCCCAGTCCGCAGCCACTGGTTCCGGCTAGGCGCACGGCGGCCGTTCCCGCGTACCAAGTATACTTTTTCGGCAATGCTGCAATTGGGAAGTCAGGATCGTCGAACAGATACGACAACGGCGCGGCATGCGCCAGGATGGCTGAATCCGCGTCACCGCCCAGGTGCTCGCCGCACGCATGCACGGTGATGTCCACCGGGATTTGCAGCTGTTGTATGAGTTCGGTTGTTGCGTGAAAAAGGGCATTCTGGCGCTGCAGGCCGAGGGTAGTGGCGTTATTGCCGCCCACAGGCGCTGCCGCGGTGGCGTCGGTCCAGAAGCTGTCGTCGCAGTGTGCGTCGGGATTGCCGAAGTCCAGATGAATCGTGCCGGTCGGAACCGTGGCCGCGGCGGTCATCGTCACCGTTCCACTGGCGCCATTGGTCTGATCTGAATTGATGATGCTGATATACCAGCGTCCTGCATGCACGGGAATGCGGCTGGACCGCAGCACCATGATGGACTCAGCCGAGCCGGCGCCAATCGAATGATAGTTGGCATAGCGCCCAAGCAGGTCTTCGCTGACCATTGGAAAAGAGACGGCGCTGTTTTGCTCCGGGAGTGGAGAACCGTAGCGCATGAACACGTCCAGATCTCCGCCGGTGCCGGCTACCTTGACCACAAGCTGCGCAGCGGAGCTGTCGACGTCCAGGTAAAGGTTCGAGACAAAGCTCGACGCGGGCATGGCTGGCAGCGCGACGGTCACGCCGGACTGCAGTGCTGTTGCGGCAAGCGCCGGTGCCGCAATCGCCATCAGCACGATTGCGGCAATGGCAAAAAATATACTAGGTGATTTTGTTCGATTCATGGCTGTTGCGGCTCCACGGAATGCGCGGCGCCTTGCTGCGCAGCCATTTGTTGCGCCAGCTTCGGATTGGGTTTTTGCACGCAGTTCATTACCAAGCTGCCGTCGGGCCGGCGGATCACGCTGGTTTCGCTGACACTGGGCGCGGGCACCCGGTGCATGGCCGCGGGTTTCGCCGTGGCCCCGGTGGTTGACATCGGTGCGGAACGGGCCAGAGGCTGCACCTGCAACGCAGGGGTGGACGCCGCATCGGCAGCGAGCGCGTTCGCGTTCAAGCCCAGGCAAAACAGAGCAAGTATTGTTTTCATGATGGATCCCAAAGTGCAGACATTGGCGTATTTCTAGCGGAGCGCTTGTTAACGCGATCATAGCAACATGGCGTGAACTACTTGTGTTTTGTCGATATCGACAATGCGCGGATCCTGCTTTGGGCGGGGCGATAGGCTTCACGAAGCGCAATCTGCAGATACTTTTCGGCGGCACTTACGGCTGTCGTGCGCGAATGTCCGCGCGCGAGGCCAGCGGCGATGGCGGCGGATAGCACACAACCCGTGCCGCGCGCGGTAGTAGGCATGCGTGTGTGGCGAAATGTGCGCGTTCCGGCCGCATCCACCAGGTAATCGCAAACCGGATCGCCGGTGTGGTGGCCGCCCTTGAGCAGGATCGATGTTGCGCCGAGGCCTAGCAGATCGTGGGCTGCCTGGCGCAAGTCAGCCGTTGTACTTAGACGTCTGCCCACCAGCACGGCGGCTTCCGGGACGTTCGGGGTCAGCACCTCGGCCAGCGGGATCAGCTGTTCTCGCAGCACGGCTAGCGCCTTGGTCGGCAGCAAGGGCCTGCCGCTGCTGGAGACAAGTACCGGGTCGAGCACGATTGGCGCGCGACAATGCTTGCGCAGGAACGAGGCGATGGCCACGATTGCTACCGCGCTGCCGAGCATGCCGATCTTCACGGCGCCAATCGGGAATTCCGCGAAGACGGCGCGCAACTGTTCCTCTACATGATGAAGCGGAACGCGATGAATCGCCCTGACTTCGTGCATGTTTTGCGAAGTAACGGCAGTGATCGCGCTGAGGCCATGAATCCCAAAGGCCTCGAAAGTCTTCAGGTCGGCCTGAATTCCGGCACATCCACTGGAATCGGACCCCGCGATCGTAAGCGCGCAATGGACCGTCGCCGACGATTTCATGTCTTTATTTTGCAACAAACTGGTTGCGATGGGCTTCCGCCGGGTGAACATGCCGCAAAACCTGTTTAGGATTAAAAGGATTCAATCGCATTCTGCCGAATTTTTCGCTTGACGGGCTGTTGCATTTTTGCCAATATGCCTGCGGAGAAATCACACTCCTAACGCATTTCGGGCTATGCGTCGGTCAACAGCGAGAGTCAAAAAATTTGCGGGAGCGATGGGGATTGCCCTGTCGCTCCCGCTTTCTTTCGCAACGGCGGCGCCGGGCGATCTGCAGACGTCTGCGCAAGCCAGTTCCCTGGCCCAACTCGCCGAATCGTCGAGTGTACTGGATGCCTGGCGCGACTATGCGCTGGCCGATCTCAAGCCGAATTTCTCCTGGGCAGAGGATCGCCCTGCGGCGTTGACGGCACCTTCGCTGTTCAATCGCGGTAACGCCCACTTTGCGCCGGCCGCCTCGCGTTTCAGCGGCAAGGTCACGGAACAATCGCCGATCCAGGTCGCCTATCTGAAATCCAAGGTCGCAGACACTCCCTTGTTCGTTGCCGCTGCGGGCTCCAATTTGTTGCAGGACTTCACACCTGGCTTGCAACGATACGTGGTTGCGCCTTCTGTGTCGCAACGCTGGGGCGATCATAGCGCCGTCAGTTTTTCCGCCATTTTCGCTTATCAGCGCTTCGCCAGCCTCGGCTTGGGCGTGGACAGCATCCCGATCCAGGGTAGTGTGACGACAACCCCGTTTTCGTCGCGTGGCAATGTTGGTTCGTACGGCAGCGGCATGCGCGTGGATTTCAACAGCGCGTTGACCGATAACCTGAGCTGGCAGGTGGGTTATCAATCGCGCGTGAACATGGATACATTCAACAACTACCGTGGCGTCTATTCGGAGCCCGGCAGTTTCGACATTCCTGCGAGCGCAAATGCGGGTCTTGGCTATGCGCTTACGCCGCAACTGAAACTGGATTTGGATGTCGAACGGGTGATGTACAGCCAGATCGCACCGTTCACCAGCGATGCTCTGCCGACCCGTTTCCTGGTGCTGCTCGGCAGCGAAGTCAGTCCGACGTTCGCCTGGCAGAACTTGACCGTGTATTCACTCGGTGTGTCGTGGCAGGATCAGGCTTCGGGCGTGTGGTCACTGCACTACAGCACACGCGAGCAGCCATTGCCTACGTCGCGCTTGTTGCAAAGCGTGCTCGAGCCTTATCTGTCCTCGCATGACGTTGAATTCACTTTTGCCCGCGCATTTGGTGCGAGTTCGAGCCTGCGGCTGGCAGCAACGTATGCGCCGACCCAATTTGTACTGGGCGTGCCTACCAGCAGCTACAGCCTGCGTACTGACAGCAACAACAATCAGATCGAATACGAAGCGCTTTGGATTACCCGCTTCTGAGAATTCATCCAGGGCTAGTGATAATTTGACGGGAGCGTGATGCTCCCGTTTTTTTTTATGGCCATGGATGGCCGGTATGCCGGTAATGCAGGAGCAATTACCGGCGATGGCCATGGCCGGCCGGTATGTCGGTCCGCGGGTGCTCCGGCACCCGTGGACACTTCCCACATCCGTGTGGGTCGGAAATGCAGGAGCAATTTCTGATCGCCATGGATGGCGTGAATGCCGAAAATGCAGGAGCTATTTCGGCCGGCGATGTCCTTGTTTTTGCCCAGCCAAGAATGCAACGAGCTAGAGCATTTCCGAAGCGTAATCAGCCAGGCGCGAACGTTCACCTCGACGCAGGGTGACATGTGCAGAATGCCGCCATCCCTTGAACCGGTCGACGGCGTACGTGAGGCCCGATGTCGTCTCAGTCAGATAGGGCGTATCGATCTGTTCGACATTACCCAGGCACACGATCTTGCTGCCGGGACCGGCGCGCGTGACCAGGGTCTTCATTTGCTTCGGGCTCAAGTTCTGGGCCTCATCGATGATGACGTAGCGATTGAGAAACGTGCGCCCACGCATGAAGTTGAGCGAACGGATTTTGATGCGGGAAGCCAATAGATCGTTCGTCGCCGCACGGCCCCAGCCACCGCCTTCCGTCGGTGTGGCCAGCACTTCCAAGTTGTCGGTCAGGGCGCCCATCCAGGGGGTCATTTTTTCCTCCTCGGTTCCGGGCAGAAAGCCGATGTCTTCGCCGACCGACACGGTGGCGCGGGTCATGATGATCTCGCGGTAACGCTGCTGATCCATCGTCTGCGCGAGCCCGGCGGCAAGGGCGAGCAGGGTCTTGCCAGTGCCTGCGGTACCCATCAGGGTGACGAAATCCACTTCCGGGTCCATCAATGCGTTGAGCGCAAAATTCTGCTCGCGGTTGCGCGCAGTGACGCCCCAGACCGAATGCGAACCGTTGCGGAAATCCTCGACAATCTGCAGCGTCGCCACACCCTCGTGGACGCGCAGCACGCGTAGCTCGACGTCATTTTCCTCTGGCAGGTAGAGGAACTCATGCGGATTCCATGCCTCGTCCTTGCGCAGTTTCACTTCGTAGAAGGTGTGGCCGCGTTCGGACCAGGAACGCACCTCGGGGTGACGTTCCCAGAAATCGCTGGGTAGTTCGGTGTGGCCGGCAAACAGTAGGCTGAAATCGTCCAGCGCGCGGTCGTTTTCGTAGTCCTCGGCGGTGATTCCATAGATCGACGCCTTGATGCGCAGGTTGATGTCCTTGGACACCAGCACGACTTGGCCTTCGTTCTTCTTCTCGCGCAGGGCGATGACCGACGCCAGGATCAGATTGTCCGGCAATTGCCGCTTCTTGCCGGCTGCGGGCTCGTCGATGTTCAGCGTCTGGAAGTATAGACGTCCAATATGCGTGCCGCGTTCGAGTTGGATTCCCTGCGGCAGGCGCAGCTCGAGCCCTTGCTCGATATGTTTGCCGTTGCCGTTCTCGATCAGCTCGTTGATGAAGCGGCTCACCTGACGTGCGTTGCGCGAAACTTCGGACGTGCCTTTCTTGGCCGCGTCCAGTTCCTCGAGCACGGTCATTGGCAGGAACACATCGTGTTCCTCGAAGCGGAACAGGGCGGTAGGATCGTGCATCAGCACGTTGGTATCGAGCACGTAGATGCGCTTGCCTCGGGTCATGCGGAGGTCACCCTGGTAGTTGAACAGACGTGGTGGAGTGAAGCGGAAGGAGCGAAAGGCTCATGAGTGGCGGAGCGGAAGGCGAGGCGCAAACAGGTGTCACGCGTTCTCCGCATCCAGCGCCTCCAGCACCGCGGCGGCGTGTCCAGGTACTTTGACTCCGCGCCATTCGCGGCGCACGCGACCGTCAGCGCCGATCAGGAACGTGCTGCGCACGACCCCGAGATAGCGCTTGCCGTACAGGACTTTTTCATGAATTACGTCGAATGCCTTGCACCAGGTTTCGTCTACGTCGGATACGAGCGCGAACGTCAGCGTCTGTTTTGAGCGGAAGTTTTCATGCGACTTGATCGAATCGCGCGACACTCCCAGTACGACGGCGCCACGCTTGCTGAAGCTTTTCTGCAGATCGCGAAAATCCTGCGCTTCGCGCGTACACCCGGGCGTGCTGTCTTTCGGATAGAAATAGACGACGACGGATTTGCCTTTCAGATCGCGCAATCGCACTTCGCCATCGGTGGTCTGGCCGCGCAGGTCGGGGACTTTATCGCCGGGCTTGAGCATCAGTATTTCATCGGATCCATGATCGCATCGAGATTCAGGCCATCGCAGAATTCGAGGAAATCGTCGCGCAGCGCCGCGATATGCGTGTTGGCCGGAATACCCACGGTAATCTGCGCGGAAAACATGTCCGCGCCGGTTTGCATCGCACGATAGCGCGTGGATTGCAGCTGTTCGATGCTGATGCCGTGTTGCTGGAAGAATTCCGCGATCTGAAAAAGTATACCCGACTTGTCGGCGGCGACGACCTCGACCACATACGGCAACAGGTTCGTTTGCGACGGCTTCGGGCTGGTACGAAATTGCACCAGGCGCAATTGTTCCTCGCGCTCCAGCCGCGACAGTGCCGATTCAAGCTTGGCGATCGCGTCCCAGGGTCCCAGCGCCAGCACCAGTACCGACACCTCGCTGCCAATCGCGGCCACGCGCGTCTCGGCCAGGTTGCAGCCGCAATCAGCGATGCGCTTGGTGATGGCGACCAGCGGCGAGCGCGCCTGCGGGGCGAACGCGTTGATCAGCAGGTAGTTCTCGTTCGCGGTCGGGCGGGGTGCGGTGTCGGTCAAAGCATACGATCCAGGCAGTGCGTGGTGCGTTGGCTGGGCCGGTCCGGCGCCGGCGTACCCGCGCAGAATACTTGCCACGTCCGATACCCGCAAGTAACATCGCTGCCCTGCGCAAATCTCGAGTTTTTCCTTGAAAAAAATCATCGGCAGCATCTGTGCGCTGGCGACTCCCTTTCGGGCCGATGCGCTCGATCTGGATGCTTTTGCGAGTTTGATCGAGTATCAGCTTGACGCTGGAACACAGGCGCTCGTCGTGGCCGGGTCGACCGGTGAGGCGCATGCGCTGGATCAGACAGAGTATGACCGTCTACTGACGTTCGCCGTCGAACGCATTGGCGGACGCGTTCCCGTGCTGGCCGGTACCGGTACCGCCAATACACGCAAAACGATCAATGCCACGCGGCGTGCACACAGTCTCGGTGCGGATGCCGCCTTGGTGGTAACGCCGTACTATGTGCGTCCCACACAGGAAGGCCTGGTACGTCATTTCACAGAAGTTGCTGAGCAGGGCGGATTGCCGATCGTGCTCTACAACGTGCCCTCGCGCACCGGCTGCGACCTGCTGCCAGAAACGGTAGCGAAACTTGCCCCGCATGCGCGCATTGCCGGCATCAAGGAAGCGCGCGGCGACGTCGCACGCAACGCAGCCCTGGTGGCGTTGAAGGATTCCCATTTCAGCATTTTGAGCGGCGACGATCCGACCTGCGGCCAAGCCATGCTGGACGGCGCAGAAGGCGTTATTTCAGTCGCAGCGAACGTGGCCCCGGCGCAACTGCGAGCGCTGTGCGATGCAGCCCTTGCAGGCGATGCAGCGAAAACGCGCACGTTGACCACAACCTTGGCGGCACTTTTTGAATTGCTCGGTGCCGAGCCGAACCCGATTCCGTTAAAATGGTGTCTGCAGCAGCTCGGCCTGGGTACGTCGGACCTGCGTTTGCCCCTGTTGCCGCTGAGTCAGGCGTATCATGAGCAGGGCCGACGCGTGCTGCAGGATCTGCGCCTGCCCGACTCGGTTCAGCCGCGGCACAGCAGCGCCGCCTGAGACTTCGCCCCAATCACTCTCCCGCTTAGGATTCGATTTGTGAATCGTACTTCTGCTCTGCGCTGGTCCATTCTCGCCCTGCTTTCCGCCAGCACTCTTGGTGGCTGCAGCTGGTTCCATCATCGTAACGACTACTACGCGAAGGCCGCCGAGGCACGGCCCTTGGACGTGCCACCGGATCTGGATACGCCGGTTACTTCCAACGAGCTGATCGTGCCGTCCGCGTCGACCAGTTCGGCGAGCGCTTCATCGACCAGCATCGCGCCGCCCGCTGCCAATGTCGCTGCAGGTGTGTCCTCTAGCGGCTCAAGCACTACGCTCACCGGCGATGGCTTGCATGTGGCAGATTCACCCGAGCACACCTGGCAGCGCGTCGGTCTGGCGCTTGAGCGTGCCCAGGTCGGCACGATCAGCGCGCGCGACGAAACCTCGCGCAGTTACACCGTTGAAGTTGCGGGCCTCGGCGAACCTGCGCCGGCTGCCGACGAACACCACTGGTATACGCGCGTGTTGCATCCTTTTGGCGGAGGCGGCAGCAAAGCCAGGGCGCAGCCGGTCAGCGGTCATTTAACCGTGCGCGTCAGCGAAGACAAGAGCGGCGCGAAGGTCAATGTCGAGGGTGATTCCAGTGACAGCGCTACGGCGACCGCAGCTCGGCGCGTACTGGAAGTGCTTCGCGAACGCCTTTCCTGAACCCGGTAAAAGTATACTAATGACAAATTCGCAACCGCCCGGGCGGTTGTCGAGCGTCGCGGTTGTTCAGCGTTCCAGAAGGGGCAGCTTGCCGGGTTTGCCGTCCCAATCCTTGGCATCTGCTGGGGCGTCGACCCGCACGGTCAGCACCGGCCAGCCCTTGGCCAGTTCAGCATTTAGCGCGATGAAATGTTCCTGGCCGGCCGGCACGTCGTCCTCGGGAAAGATCGCGTTTGCAGGACATTCCGGCTCGCACAGGGTGCAGTCGATGCATTCCTCCGGATCAATCACGAGGAAGTTCGGTCCGGCATGGAAGCAATCGACCGGACACACTTCCACGCAATCGGTATACTTGCACTTGATGCAGTTTTCGGTAACGACAAATGGCATGGCGTGAGTTACTGCGTATTTGAAAGTGCGGGTAAGGACGACCGCTTTGCGATCCTGCGACCACGGAAGCTCGCAAAAATAGTGGCGCTCCCTACGAGGTTCGAACTCGTGTTCCAGCCTTGAGAGGGCCGTGTCCTGGACCACTAGACGAAGGGAGCGCAGATTGGGAAACCGCCAAGCGGGCGCTAGTATAGCGATTTCGCGGCGCGGGACAATTCCCACAACGCTGCACTCAGTGCGAACATCAGTCGACGACATGGAATGAACGAAGCCGTACCGAACTCAAGCCCCGCTGCAGTCGCAGTCAAATTGCGTGTTATTCCGCGCGACCAGCACCGAATTTCGCGCAAGGATATTTCCAGCGGCGCGTTGCGCGTTCTGTATCGGCTGAACGAGGCAGGCTATGCCGCGCACCTGGTCGGCGGCGCCGTGCGCGACCTGCTGCTCGGCGGCCATCCGAAAGATTTCGACATCGCCACGAACGCCACGCCCGAGGACGTCCGCCGCCTGTTCCGCAACTGTCGCCTGATCGGAAGGCGTTTCCGTCTGGCGCATGTGGTGTTCGGTCAGGAAATCGTGGAAGTCGCCACGTTCCGTGGCAGCAGCGATGACGGCAGCGGCGATCGCCACGTCGTTGACGGTCGAATCCTGCGCGACAACGTGTACGGCACCATCGAAGAAGACGCGGTCCGCCGCGACTTCACCGTGAATGCGCTGTACTACGACATTGCAGACTTCAGCGTGCGCGACTTCGTCGGCGGTTATGACGATCTGGACGCGCGGGTCCTGCGCCTGATCGGTGATCCGGTTCAGCGCTATCGCGAAGATCCGGTGCGCATGCTGCGCGCCGTGCGGTTGGCGACAAAACTTGATTTTGCGATTGCGCCGGAAGCGCGCGAGCCGTTCGCGGAACTGGGCGAACTTTTGTTGCACGCGCCGCCGGCGCGCCTGTTCGATGAATCACTGAAATTGCTGCTGGCCGGCAATGGGCTCAAGAGTTTCCGCGCACTGGAGCAATCCGGGTTGCTCGCAGACGTCTTTCCGCTGACTGCGCGAGCCCTCGCGTTCCGCGGCGGTGAACAATACCGTGCCTTGATAGAGGCGGGTCTTGCCGGCACCGACGCGCGCATTGCAGAAGGCAAGTCGGTAACCCCGGCCTTCCTGTTTGCGATCCTGCTCTGGGGTGCCGTGCGTGCCCAGGTCGAACGCGAAATCGCTCGCGGCACGGATGTTAATCTGGCTTGGCAGCGTGTCAGTCATCATGTCATCACCGAGCAGGCCAAGCATGTCGCCATTCCGCGCCGATTCGGCATGATCATGCAGGAAATGTGGACGTTGCAGCCGCGCTTCGAACATCGTCTGAAGAAACGCGTGTTCCGGCTGATGGCGCATCCGCGGTTTCGTGCGGCTTACGATTTCTTTCTGTTGCGCGCAGCCGAAAGCCCGGCCATGGCCGAGCTTGGCCAGTGGTGGACGCAGGCGCAGGAAGTGCCACACGAAGCGCTCGCCGAACAGCTCGCCGCAAGCGTGGAAACGGACGAAAGTGCGCCGCCCGACGCGGCCGCAGCACCGAAAAAACGGGCGCGCCACCGCCGCCGCGGCAAACCAGGCGCTGCCGCGCAATCAACGGCTGAATAGCAACGTCGCGCAAGTATACAAATGACTATCGTATACATCGGCCTCGGCAGCAATCTTGCCGATCCACGCGCCCAGGTCGAAGACGGATTGCGCGCGCTTGCGCTGCTGGCGGACACGCGCCTGGTGCGGAACTCACGGCTGTATCGCTCGGCGCCGTGGGGCAGGGCGGACCAGCCTGAATTCGTCAATGCCGTCGCGGAACTCGATACCACCCTGGCGCCAAAATCGCTGTTGGACGCTCTCTTGGCGATAGAACGCCAGGCCGGACGCAAACGCGATGCGACGCGCTGGGGCCCCCGTGTGCTGGATCTGGATATTCTCGTCTACGCTGATCTCATCCTCGATACGCCAGGTCTGCACGTGCCACACCCGCACCTGCACGAGCGGGTTTTCGTGCTGATGCCGCTGTGCGAAATCGCGCCGGAGCTGCACATTCCCGGTAAAGGCCGCGCCGATACTTTGCTTGCGCAGCTCGACGTAGCAACGTGCCGCGCGCTCGAATGCACGGCATAATGCGCGCTCTTCGCTAGAGGCGATCGAACATGTCCGCCAGTGCCAAGTCCGCCGCAGCGAGTGCCGTGACCGTGCCACGGCTGCACGAAATGAAATCGCGTGGCGAAAAAATCGTCACCCTCACTGCGTACGACGCCAGTTTTTCGGCGCAATGCGAAGCTGCCGGAGTCGACGTCGTACTGGTCGGCGATTCGCTCGGTATGGTGGTGCAGGGTCGCAGCAGCACCTTGCCGGTCAGCGTTGACGACATGGTCTACCACACTGCCGCGGTCGCACGCGGACTGTCTTCGGCGTTGCTGGTTGCCGATATGCCGTTCATGAGTTTCCGCGATCCGCCTACTGCGCTGGCCGCGTCCGCGCGGCTGATGGCTGAGGGAGGCGCTGCGATGGTGAAGGTCGAGGGCGCCGACTACGTGCTCGATGTCATCCAGGCACTGGCACGGCGGTCGATCCCTGTTTGCGCGCATCTGGGCCTGACACCGCAATCGGTGCACAAACTCGGCGGCTATCGCGTGCAGGGCAGGACCAAGGCAGGCGCCGAACGTCTGCTCGCGGATGCCCAAGCCGTGGAGCAAGCCGGCGCCGATCTGCTGGTGCTCGAGTGCGTGCCGGCCGCGCTGGCCAAGCGCATCAGCGAACAACTGAAAATTCCCACCATCGGTATTGGCGCGGGCGTGGATTGCGACGGTCAGGTGCTGGTGATTTACGACATGCTTGGCATTACTGCCGGCAAGCGCCCGCGTTTCAGCAAGGATTTCCTCGCCGGCCAAGGTTCCGTAGTCGAAGCGATCCGCGCCTATGTCAAGGCGGTGCGTGAAGGCAAGTTCCCCGCGGCCGAGCATTCTTTCTAGTCGTGGACACCGTCGTCGGCGTCGATGAGTTGCGCGCGCGCGTCGCTGCCTGGCGTCAGGCCGGGCAGCGCGTCGGCTTCGTGCCGACGATGGGAAATTTGCACAAGGGGCATTTTTCCCTTTGTGAAATCGCGCGTTCGCGGTCCGATCGCGTCGTGGCCAGCGTGTTCGTCAATCCCACCCAATTCGGTCCGCGCGAGGATTTCGCTAGCTACCCGCGCACCTTGGAGCAGGATCAGGCAGGACTCGCAGCCTGCGGCTGCGATCTGTTGTATGTGCCGCAGGTCGATGCGATTTATCCGTTCGGCGCCCAACAAAGCGTGCAGGTCGCAGTGCCAGGTATTAGTGATGTGCTCGAAGGCGCGTTGCGCCCGGGGCATTTCGTGGGCGTGGCGACAGTCGTTACCAAGTTGTTCAATCTGGTTCAGCCCGACGTCGCCGTGTTCGGGCAGAAAGACTACCAGCAGCTTCTGGTGATCCAGCGTCTCACCCGGGACCTTTGCCTGCCGATTGAAATCGTGCCGGCGCCGACCCTGCGCGAAGCAAACGGTTTGGCCATGAGCTCGCGCAATCAATATCTGACGCAAGAAGAACGCGAACGCGCCGGGGTCATCTATCGAACTCTGTGCGGCATGCGCGCGGCGCTTCATGCCGGGCAGGCGCCCGTTGCGATCGAGGCGGACGCCTGCAAGGCTCTGGAGCAGGCGGGACTGCTGCCTGACTATGCGCTCCTGCGCCGCGCGGGGGACTTGGCGGAGCCAGATGCGCGTGAACGCAGCGGCCTGGTCGCCCTGATCGCCGCCAAACTGGGACGCGCGCGCTTGATTGATAACCTGGTCACAGACCTGTAGCAAAAAATTTGCCGTTGTGGTATTCTCACGACCGCCATGGGATTTTTTGCAACGCGAGCTCGTTGCTCCACGGCAGCAGGGCGCATTGTTGGTAATCGTCACTCCGATTTTCCACCCTCGTTGGTTTCAACGAGGGTTTTTTTTGCCTTGTAAATGTCCAATGCAGAGCCATTTCCACGATACAAAGCGCAATTTCGCGGTGCGCCGCTTGCCGGGCGGCAGCGAGGCAGCGATAATTTGTGCACTGCCACAGAGCTAGGGCATCACCTGTGTTGCACAAACGCAACAAGTCGCAAAGTCACGTGAGGTTTCCATGCATCTGAACATGCTCAAAGCCAAGATACATCGCGCGACAGTGACTCATGCCGAGCTTCACTATGAAGGTTCCTGTGCGATCGATGGTCGTTTGCTGGACACCTCGGGCATTCGCGAATACGAGCAAATTCATATTTACAACGTCAACAACGGCCAGCGCTTCGTCACTTACGCGATCCGCGCGGACGAAGGCTCGGGGATCATCTCGATCAATGGGGCCGCTGCACATCGCGCTGCGCCCGGCGACATCATCATCATCTGCGCCTACGCCCAGTTGAGCGAGGCAGAGCTCGCATTGTTCAAGCCGACCCTGGTTTACGTTGACCGCGACAACAAGCTCAGCCACACCAAGAATTCGATTCCGAAACAAGCCGCGTAGGTTTGCGGTCGTCCCTGGTCGCAGGATCAGCAAGCGTGCCTTACAAGCGCCCAGCGCACGTGTTCGCGCACGAGTTCTGATTCGTGATCTTTGCGCACTGCTAAAGCATCGATGATTGCCTGGCTTCTCGGCGCATTGCCCAACGCCACCGCAATATTGCGCAACCAGCATTGATAACCGATGCGACGGATTGCCGATCCTTCCGTGCGGGCGAGGAATTCGGCTTCGCTCCAGGCAAATAACGTCGTTAGCGATGCACTGTCCAGGCCGTGGCGCACGATGAAGTCGGGCTCGGCGCTTTTGCGCGAGAATTTGTTCCACGGGCAGACCAGCTGGCAGTCGTCGCAGCCGTAGATGCGATTGCCGATCAGCGGGCGCAACTCGACCGGAATGCTGTCGCGCAATTCGATGGTCAGATAAGCGATGCAACGTCGCGCGTCGAGCACGTTCGGGGCAATGATTGCCTGAGTCGGGCAGATTTCTATACAACGCACACAAGTGCCGCAATGTTCTGTTGCCGGCACGTCGACCGGCAGCGGAAGGTCCGTGTAGAGTTCGCCCAGAAAGAACCACGAACCGGCCCGCGTGTTGATGAGGTTGGTGTGCTTGCCGATCCAGCCAAGCCCCGCGTTGCGCGCGAGCGCTTTCTCAAGCACCGGCGCCGAATCGACGAATGCGCGATAGCCGAAGGGGCCAATGTTCGCGGCAACGCGGTCGGCAAGTTTTTGCAGGCGTGTACGCAGCAGCTTGTGATAGTCGCGCCCAAGCGCATAGCGTGAGACATAGCCAAGCGTCGCATCGTCGATTACTTCCCAGGCGTCACGCGCGGCGGGTGGGTCGTAGTCCATGCGCACCGAAATCACGCGCAGCGTGCCGGCCTGGAGTTCAGCCGGACGGCTGCGTTTGGAGCCATGGCGCTGCATGTACTCCATCGCGCCATGGCGGCCGGCAGCCAGCCAATTGAGCAGATGAGTTTCATCTTCGCCCAGTTCAGTCGCGCTGATGCCGGTCTGCTGAAAGCCCAGCTCGCCGCCCCAGCGTTTGATGTCGTTGGCGAGTCGGATGTAGTCGGGAACGGTGTAGTCGGGCGTGCTCACCGTGCAAGTATAATCCGGAGATGATGGCGACCTGGCTCTACACCGCTGCGCAAGTGCGCGAACTGGATCAGGCGGCGATCCGCACGTTGGGTATCGCCGGATATACTCTGATGCAGAGTGCGGCCGGTGCAGCGTTCCGGCTCTTGCGTGCGCGCTGGCCGCAAGCCCGGCATATCGTCGTGCTGTGCGGAGCCGGCAACAACGGCGGCGATGGCTATGTCCTTGCCCGGCTCGCGCGTGAAGCCGGCTTTAGCGCCGAGGTCATCGCCTTGGCCGAGCCGAGCGGGCAGGGTGATGCGGCGCGTGCGTGCGCTGACTGGCGAGCGTCCGGGAGCACAATCCTGCCGGCATCCACCGACTTGCCGGGTGCAGACGTCTACGTGGATGCGTTATTTGGCACTGGGTTGGCACGCCCGGTTGACGGCGCAGCATCCCAACTGATTGAACGACTCAATGCGAGCCGACGGCCAGTGTTGGCCCTGGACGTCCCGTCCGGTGTCGATGCCGATAGCGGTAGCGTGCTCGGCATCGCGGTGCGTGCTACCGCAACGATTACTTTTGTCGGGCACAAGCGCGGCCTGTTCACGGGCGCGGCGGCGGATCATTGCGGGGACTTGATCCTGGACGCGCTCGGTTTGCCTGAGGCATTGTATACATTGTGCGCTGCCGACGCGCATTTGATCGATGCGCGCGCGATGATGCGCTGGCTGCCGGCGCGGCCTCACGACGCACACAAAGGTGCGCTCGGTCACGTGCTGGCCCTGGGCGGCGATCACGGCATGGGCGGGGCCATCCGCCTGGCCGGCGAGGCTGCATTGCGCGTCGGTGCCGGTCTGGTCAGCGTTGCGACACGCGCCGAGCACGTCAGTGCGTTGAATGCGGCGCGTCCGGAACTGATGGCGCACGGCGTTGCTGACGCCGCCGCGCTCGAGCCATTGCTGCAGCGCGCGAGCGTGATTGCTCTCGGCCCCGGCCTGGGTCAAAGCGATTGGAGCCGCGCGCTGTGGCACTCTGCGCTGGCCACAGGAAAGTCGACCGTGCTGGATGCGGATGCGCTGAACCTGCTGGCGCACGCGCCGTTGTCATTGCCTGCCAATTGCGTGCTCACGCCGCATCCTGGCGAGGCTGCACGCCTGCTCGGTTGCGATACGACGCAAATCGCCCACGACCGATTCGCCGCCGTGCGCGCGATCGCCAAGCGACATGCCGCGGTCGTGGTGCTCAAAGGCGCGGGAAGCCTGATCGCAAGCCCCGCTGGCGAAGTTGGCGTATGTCCTTGGGGCAATCCCGGCATGGCTTCTGGCGGCATGGGCGACGTTCTTACCGGAGTGATCGCAGGCCTGCTCGCGCAAGGACTCGATGCATGGCGTGCTGCGTGTCTGGGCGTTGGCCTGCACGCACAGGCCGGCGACGTCGCTGCGCAATCCGGGCCGGCCGGCATGCTCGCCAGCGATCTGTTCAAGCCGCTACGGCAATTGCGCAATCTGGGTGGAATGGATGACTGAGCCAAAAAACATTGCGTTGATCGACGTCGATGAAGCAGCACTGACCTCCTTTGCGCGCTCGCTTGCACCAGCGGTTGCCGAAGGCGGAACGATTTATCTCGCCGGTGAACTGGGCGCGGGCAAGACCACGTTCGCACGTGCCTTGCTCGGCGCGCTCGGCGTGGGTGTGCGAGTGAAGAGTCCGACTTACAGCTTGATTGAATCCTATGTCGCTGAGGGTCTGGCGATTCATCATCTGGATTTGTATCGCATCGTTGCGGCAGACGAAGTGGAATGGCTGGGTCTGCGCGACCTGGCCGTCGGTCGACATCTGTGGCTGATCGAATGGCCTGAACGCGCCGCCGCGGCCCTGCCGGCGCCTGACATGGTCGTGAATATGGCCCACGCCGATCACGGCCGGGATCTTCATATCGACGCCGTCTCCACGCGCGCCCGGCAGTGGCTGGATGTGCTCGCCTGAACAAGTTAGGTCCCTTCAGGACAGTAAGTTAAAGCCAATTCCTGACGATTTAATCAAGCGTGTCGTATAAAACGCCGATTTATATAGAAAAAACACTTGAAATCATCCAGTGTTTTGCGCTTGAATGTGGCCTTATGAGGCAATCTGCGCGCCAAATCCTGTTGCGACCGCTCGGCGCCTTGCTATTGCTGGGCTGCGCGGTGTCGGCGCAAGCGGTCGATATCCAGGCGCTGCACGTGTCGACGACGGCGGATTCCACACGGCTGATGTTCGATGTTTCCGGGCCGCTCGATTACAAGTTGTTTGAAATCAGCAACCCGGATCGCGTCGTGCTCGATATTCGCGCCGCGGGATTTTCATCGGGGTTTGCCGGGGCTGCGGACAAGGGTTTGCTCAAGTCGCTGCGCACCGGCAAACAAGGCAAAGGTGATGCACGCGTCGTGCTTGATCTCGCCGCCGCTGCACATTCGAAAAGTTTTCTGCTGCCGCCATCGGACAAGTCCGGCTATCGGCTCGTAGTGGATTTGTATCCGAAGAGCAAATCCCGCCGCGATGTAGTCAAAAGCGCTGCAACGTTGGCCGCCAAGGCGCGCAGCGTTGTCATCGCCATCGACGCCGGACATGGCGGCGTGGATCCCGGCGCGAGTGGCAGCTCCGGCACGCACGAGAAAGACATCACACTGGCGGTGGCGCGCGAACTCAAAAGGCTGATCGACAAACAGCCGGGTATGACCGCCGTGCTCACGCGTGACAGCGACTATTTCATCCAGCTCAAAGATCGCTATCAGAAGGCCCGCATTGCCAAGGCCGACCTGTTCGTGTCGATCCACGCCGATGCCTACGCCAGCGGCGATGCGCGCGGTTCGTCCGTGTGGATGTTGTCGGGACGGGGCGCAACCAGCGAAGCCGCGCACTGGCTCGCCGATCGGGAAAACCGCGCCGACCTCGTCGGCGGCGTATCGCTGGACGACAAGGACAACACCCTGGCGGCGGTACTGCTGGATCTTTCGCAGGGCGCGACGATGGAAGCAAGCGGCCTGGTCGCTGACCAGGTACTGCGTGCGCTGGGAAGGATCGGCCCGACCCATCGTGGATATGTGGAAAAAGCGAACTTTGTGGTGTTGCGTTCGCCCGATGTCCCCTCGATCCTGGTGGAAACCGCTTTCATCACCAATCCGGCTGAGGAAAGGCGCCTGAATAATCCCGTGCAACGCGAAAAACTTGCCACTGCGATCCTGGATGGCGTGCGCAACTATTTCCGCGCCACGCCGCCGCCGGGCAGTTTGTTTGCGCTCAATGCCGCGAAAGACAAACCCGAACGCCTCGCCGCGCGCAAAACGCCCAGCGAAACCGCCGTATTCGCCGACGACGATCCAGACCGCGCCATTCTCGCGCGCACGCCGAAATCCTGAATCGACTTCGATTTCGACCCGCGCCTGTAGATTCCCGCCGCTCTGGAATGAAAGTAACAAGCGTTGTGCGCATCACCCGTCAGATTCGCTATCATTCCGGGTCATGCCGCGCATCCACCAGCTATCCCCGGAACTCATCAATCAGATCGCCGCCGGCGAGGTCATCGAGCGACCCGCATCGGCGGTCAAGGAGTTTGTCGAGAACAGCCTCGACGCCGGCGCCACGCGTATCGAGATCGATATCGAAGACGGTGGTGCGCGCCTGATTCGCGTGCGCGATGACGGCAGCGGCATCGCAGCTGAAGATTTGGTCCTGGCCGTCGCGCCGCATGCGACCAGCAAGATCGCCACGCTGGAAGACCTCGAGCACGTTCGTACGCTCGGTTTTCGCGGTGAAGCGTTGCCGTCCATCGCGTCGATCTCGCGTTTCGCGCTGACTTCCCGGCAGGCGGGTGCGGATGCGGCCTGGCGCATCGAAATCGAAGGCGGCCGCACGTCGGCGCCGCGTCCGGCACAGCATCCGCCCGGGACCACGGTCGAAGTGCGCGACATTTTCCACAATGTACCGGCGCGACGGAAATTCCTGCGCGCCGAACGCACTGAGTTCAGCCATATCGACGAGCTGATCAAGGCCATTGCGCTGGCACGTCCGCTGGTCGAGTTTCGTCTGAGCCACAACAACAAACCGATGCGGCTGCTGCGCCCGGCCGAGAGCGAAGCCGCACGCAGCGCACGCATCGGCGAAGTGCTCGGCGACGAGTTTCCGGCACGCAGTCTGCGTATCGAGCACGCGGGCGCGGGCCTGCGCCTGTCGGGATGGGTCGGTTTGCCGACCGCATCGCGCAGCCAGGCCGATCAACAGTATTTCTACGTCAATGGCCGCCTTGTGCGCGATCGCATCGTCACTCATGCCGTGCGCCAGGCGTACGCGGACGTACTGTTTCATGGCCGCCATCCGGCCTACGTCTTGTTCCTGGAAGTCGCGCCGGAAGCCGTCGACGTAAACGTGCATCCGGCGAAATCCGAAGTGCGTTTCCGCGAAAGTCGCCTGGTGCACGATTTTCTCTATCGCACGTTGAATGAGGCATTGGCACAAACGCGCGCGGGCGCAGAACCGACGGCACCGATGGCGCACTCGGCGCCCGTTGCCGCCGGCGCTGTCTGGCGCAGTCAGAGCGGACTTGGCTTGGGTGTGCGCGAGCCGCTGGCCGAATACGCCGCGCTGCTTGGCGCAACGTCTTCGAGCATTGGCGGTTTCGCTACAAATGCACAAAGCACAATAGTGGATTCGATGGCATCGTCGGATGTTCCGCCGCTTGGCTTTGCATTGGCTCAACTCGCGGGAATCTACGTCCTGGCCGAGAACGCGCACGGTCTGGTTCTGGTCGACATGCACGCCGCGCACGAACGCATCACTTACGAAAAGCTCAAGACTGCCCAGGCCTGTGATGGTATTCGCGCACAATTGTTGCTGGTGCCGCTGACTCTGGCGGTGAGCGAACGCGAAGCGGCCTGCGCTGAAGAACATGCGGCTGCGCTTAACGAGCTGGGCTTCGACATCGTCCGCAGCGGTCCGCAAAGCGTTACGGTCAAACGCTATCCGGGACTGCTCGAAGGCGCCGATATCAGCGGTCTCGTGCGCGACGTCATCGGTGATCTGCTCACCCATGGCAGCACGCAACGCCTGCAAGAAACTCGCAATGAAGTACTCTCGACAATGGCTTGCCACGGTTCGGTGCGCGCCAATCGTCGCTTGACTTTGCCGGAAATGAACGCACTTCTGCGCGAGATGGAAGCCACAGAACGCTCTGGCCAATGCAATCACGGGCGTCCGACCTGGCTGCAGATGTCGGTCGTTGAACTGGACCGTATGTTCATGCGCGGGCGCTAGCTACACAAAACTCAGGAGATTTTAGATGCTATTTTTTTCGGGAATCGTCATCGGCGCCGTGGTTGCGACAGGTGTTGGCATCGCGGGTGCCGGCGCGAATGATGCGGCGACATATACCACGCAGATTCAGACCTGGCGGCAGCATCGCCTTGAGCGTCTGACCGCGCCCACCGGCTGGCTCAGCGTCGTCGGACTCGACTGGCTGAAGGATGGTGCGAACACGCTGGGCTCGGCGAAAGACAGTTCCATCGTGCTGCCGAAAGTGCCCGCGCATCTGGGCACGATCACGCTCGCAGGCGGCAAGGCAACGATTGCGCTGGACCCGGCAGCCAACGCCACGATCGACGGCGAAAAAAAATCCGGCGGCGAGTTGCTGGATGACACGCATGAAAAACCGACGACTGTGGCCTTCGACAGCGTCAATTTCTATCTCGTGCAACGCGGCGACAAATTCGGCTTGCGCATCAAGGACAGCGATGCCGAAACGCGCAAGCACTTTGCCGGTATCGACAATTTCGACATCGACCCGAGCTGGCGCATCGAGGCGAAATGGGAGGCCTACAACCCGCCGCATGAAGTGGAAGAGCCGAACATCCTCGGCCAGATCGACAAGGTAATCGTGCCTGGCGCGGCCGTGTTCCAGCGCGCAGGCAAGACCTATCGCGTCGAGCCGGTCATCGAAACACCGGGTGACAAGGAGTTGTTCCTGGTCTTCGCCGACAAGACCAGCGGCAAGGAGACCTATGGCGCGGCGCGCTTCGTGTACACGTCGGAACCCAAGGATGGCAAGGTCATCCTGGATTTCAACCAGGCCTATAACCCGCCGTGTGCTTTCACCGCGTTCTCGACATGTCCCTTGCCGACGAAACAGAACCGGCTCGACGTGCGCGTGACCGCGGGGGAAAAGAAGTATCGCGGCGCGCACGAGTGAATCTGATCATTCCGGCAGGGAGTGCCGGAATCGAGTTGGTCAACTTGACGCCAAGGCTCAGTTTGCGTCCTTGCAGTCTGGACCCCGGCATTCCCTGCCGGGATGACGGCGCGTCTATTCGCCTTTGAATACGGCTTTGCGCCGCTCAAGAAACGCGCTGGTGCCTTCGCGCATGTCGGCCGTCGCGCAACACAGGGCAAAGGCCTGGCTCTCGTAGTCCAGGCCAACGTCGATCGGACTCTCGCCGCCGAGCACGATGGCGTCGAGAATGCCAGCCAAGGCATGCGGAGCGGAACTTGCCAGTTGTGCGGCAATTGCATCGACTTCCTCGTCGAGCTTTTCCGCCGCGACCACGCGCGTGACAACGCCGAGTGCTAGCGCTCGCGCCGCATCGATCGGTGCACCGAGCAGGCACAATTCCAGCGCTGCAGCGCGGCCGGCAAGGCGCGTCAGGCGTTGGGTTCCGCCGAAACCTGGGACCACGCCGAGATTGATTTCCGGTTGGCCCAAACGCGCTTTGTCGCTGGCGATTCGCAGGTGACAGCACATGGCCAGCTCCATGCCGCCGCCGAGTGCAAATCCCTGGATGCGGGCGATCACGGGTTTGCCCAGGCGCTCGATCCGGGTCATGAGCTGTTGGCCCGCGCGCGAAAACTGCAACGCCTGTTGCGGAGACACGGAAGCAAATTCGGTAATGTCGGCGCCAGCGACGAAAGCTTTTTCGCCGCTGCCCGCGAGAACCACGACGCGCACACTGTCCTCATTTCGGGCCTGCTCGAACGCGATATGCAACTCGCCGATGGTTTCGCGATTGAGCGCGTTGAGCTTGTCCGGGCGATTGATGGTCAGGCGGCGCACGCCGCCGTTGTCGGCACTAAGCAGGTTGCGGAAGGCCATGACTTTTCTCGTCTTTCATCGGGGCGCGGATCATAACAGGCGGTCATCTGCGACCGACACAAGGTCCCATAGCTGGCCGCGGCTATCCGGGGCGTTGGCAAAGCCAATCTCATGGCCATGTCGGATATTGCGCGGAATTTCGTTTCCCAAAGTAGCGGCACCTTACGGAGACGGGAAATGGTTACCACGATAGAGAAATGCGGCGCTGTAGCGGATACGTCGGCGTTCTGGTCCGCGGCGGCACGCCACCTGGCTGCGCTGATCCTGCTGCCACTAGTGGTCTTGAGTGGACGTGGCGCGATGGCAAGCGAATACTGCGTGGGCACGGTGGGCGAACTGAATACGGCGCTGAGCGATGCGGCGAGCGCATCCACGGCACTGTTCACCACCACGATTCACCTGAAGCAAGGCACCTACCACGTCGGTAGCGGCCGCATGACGCAGGTCCATCAGGCGTACTTCAACACGCTGGAGCTGCTTGGCGGTTACAACAGCGATTGTTCGGGGCGCACAGTGAACCCGGACAACACGGTGTTCGACGCCGATGCCGCGACGTATTTCAGATTCGAGCCGCTCGGCGACCTGTTGATCGAGGGCATCCGCTTCACGAATATCGCCAATTTCAAAGAGATGGACATCTGGTCCGCGGCCGACAACCTCACCGTGCGCGTGCGCAACAACGCCTTCGTCGGTGTTGGCTTCTTCAGCGTGAACGGCAACAACCCCGATGGAGATGATGTCAGCGGCCTGAGCATGAAGTTCATCAACAACCGTGTGCACGGTTTTCCCGGCGCCGCGAGTTTGCCGGCGGTGTACATGGCCGGCCTCAGCCAGATCCGTTTTATGGGCAATACGCTCGCCGATAACCTGGGCACGCACGCGGCCGAGCTATGCCAAAACAGCGATGTTGCGCTGTTCGACAACATCGGCTGGAACAACGCCGGCGACGATTTCCGCGTGCTCGCAGATTGCTCCGGCGCCAATACGCCTGGCGATGCGCAGTTCAACGCGAACTTGTACCAGAGCGCCACCGTGCTCGCAGTCGGCAATTCCGGCAACGACATCAGCGGAACCGATCCGCTGTTCGTCAACGCGGCGGCCGGCAATTACCGTTTGCAGAACGCCTCGGTGGCAATCAATTCCGGCGTCTACGCCAGCAGCATGGCTGATATCGACCTGGCTGGAAATCCGCGCGTGGTCGGCTCCACCGTGGACCGTGGCGCTTACGAGGCCGCAGTGGACGATACAGTTCCATTTTTGTTGACGGTGTCCAATACCGCTGATAGCGGTGCGGGTTCGCTGCGCCAGGCGATCCTGGATGCGAACGCGAATCCGGATTTCAACTTCATCTACTTCAATATCCCGGGCGGCTGCCCGCAGGTGATCGCGCCGACCTCGGCGGACCTGCCGGCGCTCACTCACGGTGTGCTCATCGACGGTTTCACCCAGCCCGGCAGCGCTTCCAACACGCGTACGGCGGGCGACAACGCCACGCGCTGCATTGTGCTGGCCGGCGGCAACGGGCGCAGCGTCGGACTCGCGTTCAGCGGCACCAGCAGCGAGCAGTTGCTGGTGCAGGGCCTGGCCTTCTCGGGATTCAGCCCCGGTGGCGGCACTGGCGTCGCCCTGAGAATTTTCGGCGGCACCGGCAACCTCGTGCGCGGCAATCAGTTTGGCGCGCGACTGTCCAGTGGAGCGGGATCGCTGGTGCTGGCGCCCAGCGATACGAACATCCTGCTCACCGGCTTTTCATCCAGCACGGTTGGCGGCGAATCGCCTGCCCATCGCAACGTGATCGCCGACGCCGTCAGTCACGGCGTGCTGGTGTCGTCGCTGGGTTTCTTCGCCTCCACCAATAACGACATCGTCGGCAACTTGATCGGCAGTTATGGGCTGGAAATTACTGCGGCCGGAAACCATGGCAGCGGCATCAAGATCACAACCAGCACCAACACGGTGCGCGCCAACACGATCATCGACAACGCAGGCGATGGTGTGACCCTCGACACAGCCGGCGCCCACAACAACCTGGTGCAGGGCAACCGTATCGGCGTGGCCGACACCATCTGCATCGGCACGTTCTGCTTCGGCGGTGCAGCGGGCAACAAGACCGACGGGATCACGCTCACCTACGGCACGCACGACAACATCATCTACGCCAACACGATCAAGAACAACACGTATTCGGGCATCTATATCGCATCGTCGAATATCAGCGGCGTGAGCTCGCGCAATTGGCTGATCGGCAACGCGCTCTACCTCAACGGTCTTACCGGCACTACGTTCAGCCTGTACAACGGCGCCGACAACGACGGGTCCGCCGCAGACGCGGAAATGGCCAACCGCGGCCTCAATTACCCGGTGATCACGCGCGCTTACGGCGGCACGCGCAAGGGCGTGGTGGAAGGCACGCTGGCCACCACCAACGGTAATTACATCCTCGACATTTTTTCCTCGGCCCAGGCGGACGCCGGACAGCCGCGCGGAGAAGGCGAAACCCTCCAGAAGAGTTACTACAGCGTACCGATCAACAATGCGCCAGCGGGGCAGAACGGCAGCGCCAGCTTCCGCGTGCCCTTCCCGGGCACGCCAGGCACAAGCCTGGCCACGCGCGTGATCACCCTCACCGCTGCCGACAGCGTTGGCAACACCTCGGAACTGTCGGCGCCGGTGGCTTACCTGTGCGATGTGATCTATGCGCACGGTTTTGACGACAGCATCGGCGACAAATGTCCGTAGAGCAGCGATCGTGAAATCCACAATCTCGTATGGAGGACGAGTAGAGCAGGAGGGTCAGGTCTAGGATCGTGGCAACAGCTGGCGCGAGCGCATGCAACGAGCTTAGACCTGACCACAACACGCTCTGATAGTAGAAAGCGGGGCGCATTCGTCTCAAGTTAACGCGAAACACACGGATACTTAGCAATCAGCCAATAGACGCCTGATTCGCGTCTGAACGGGTGATCCGGCAAAGCTCACAGCGCTAGGTTTCGCGCCAGCGCTCGGGTAAGATGGCGCGCTTTCGTGCCGGCAGGTCTAGCGGCGCGTCCTGTTCGTTGATCCCACTGTTTCGGTTTTGGAGGTTTGCATGATTTTGCGTTGGTCCCTATTTGCGACAGTGATGCTCGCAACCGGCTTCGCGTTCGCCCAGAACCCGGCCAGTTCGGCATCGTCCTCGGCTGCAGCCGCGTCCGACAAGCAGCAGACGCCGCCGGCGCCGCTGACGGCGGCCGACAAGCCCAATCTTTCCTACGCGATCGGCTACCAGATCGGCAACGATTTCGTCGAACGCAAGATGGACATCGATATCAATGCCGTGATCCGCGCCATGCAGGATGGCTACGCCAAGCGCAAGGCCACGATTTCCGATGAAACCATGCACGACCTGCTCGGCCGCATGCAGTATCAGATGTACACGCAGGCCAAGGGCGAATTCGACAAGCTGGCGGGTACGAACAAGGCCAAGAGCCAGCAGTTCATGGCCGAGAACAAAGGCAAGAAGGGCATCATCACTCTGCCGTCGGGCGTGCAGTACCGGGTCATCGAAGACGGCACGGGCGCCAAGCACCCAACTGCGCAGAGCAACGTCGTCGTGCATTACCGCGGCTCGATGTCCAACGGTCTGGAATTCGACAGCTCCTTCGCCCGCGGCGAACCGGTGCCGCTCAAGGTGGGCGACGTGATCAAGGGCTGGCAGGAAGTGCTGACCTTGATGCGCGTGGGCGATCATTGGCAGATCTTCGTGCCGCCGGATCTGGCCTATGGCGAACGCGGCCAGCCGCCGCGCATCGGCCCGAATGAAGCGCTCGTGTTCGAAATCAAGTTGGTCGACATCAAGCAATAACCATCGGTCGAAGACGGCTCGCCGTCACTGATCGATGACAAGAAACGCCGCGCCAGTCGCGGCGTTTTGTTTTCTTGCGATCGCTACCTTGCGGGGCCGTACGAACCAAACGCATGCAATTCTTCCAGCGCACGTTCCATGTCGACCTTGATGCGATTGATCAGACGCATGGCTGGCTCGCTGCGCGCGTCAACGGCGGCATGGGAGTCCTGCACGAAGGCTCCCTGGGTGAGGACAGCGGCGTCGGCGTCGGGGATGAACTGGGCAAGATATACGTAGCCGCGTGCCAGGCTCTCCTTGAGGGCGGTGTGTTCCGGCTCCAGATTCTCTAGCAGCATGAAGATCGCATTGCGGATCTGCGCCCTCGAGTGCGGCAGCAGGGATTCCGGCAAGCCGTGCAGCCCGGGCTGCACCTGGGCGAGCACCTTGCCATAATCAGCCACGACCTTGGTCGCCAATGCGAGCATAGTTAAAGTTCTGGATCAAAATTCCGCGCCAATCTAGCAAGAATACAGGGAAATTCATATCTTCTTCATGTTGAATCACGATCCACCGAAAGCCATCCTGAGTCCCTGCATCGGCGTCTGCGCGCTGGATATCGACGGCCTCTGCGCGGGCTGCCACCGCACCGCAGGAGAGATCGCGCATTGGATGTACTACAGCGACGCCGAGCGCTCGCGTCTGATGCACGAAGTCCTGCCGCAGCGGGCAGTGGAAACCGGCAAGTGAATATTTCCGGCGCAGCGCTCGCGTCGCGCCTGTACCGGGCGGTTCGCGCATTGAACGATCCGCCGTCGGCGCCCGGTTGGAATCACGCCGAGTTGAGTGACCTGCTGGGCGCTGCGCCGCGGCGAGCGGCCGCGGTCTTGGTACCTGTCGTCACCCATGCCGATGGCTTGGCGATCCTGTTCACCCGGCGCACCGAGCACTTGGCGCAGCATGCCGGGCAAATAAGTTTTCCCGGCGGCGGCGTGGATGCGGGCGATCGCGATGCGGTCGCCACCGCACTGCGCGAAACGCAGGAGGAAGTCGGCATCGATCCGGCCCATGTGCGCCCGTTCGGTTACCTTGATTGTCTGGAAACCGTGAGCGGCTTCTGTGTCACCCCGGTCGTTGCCGAACTGGACGCGAACCATGGGGCGATACCGAATCCGCATGAGGTTGCCGAAGTGTTCGAGGTACCGCTCGCCTTTTTTCTTGATCCAGCGAACCTGCGCAGCCGCCGCGTTGACTACCGCGGCCGGCCGCGCGATATCTTTGAATTCCTTCACGACGGCAAGAATATCTGGGGCGTGACGGCGGCGATCCTGTTGAGCCTGGTGCGAAGAATGGAGGCAGTGAAATGAACCCGCAGACCCTGATTGGCGCCAACGATCTTTCTGCGCTGAGGCGCGAGGCCGATGTGCTGGTCGTTGATTGCCGCTCCGACCTGGCCGATCCTGCACGCGGTGCGCGCGACTACGCACAGGGCCATATTCCTGGCGCCGTGTATGCCGATCTGAACGGCGATCTGTCAGATCTGTCCAAACACGGTCTCGGCAGACACCCGTTGCCCGATGCACGGGCGTTTTCCGCCGTGCTGGGACGCTGGGGCTGGGCGCCCGGCACGCGTGTCGTAGCCTATGACGAAGCTAGCGGCGCCTATGCATCGCGACTGTGGTGGATGCTGCGCCTAATCGGCGCGGGCGATGTCGCCGTTCTTGACGGGGGGTTGGCTGCATGGAGGGCCGCCGGCTTGCCGCTGCAGGTGGAAAGCCCCGAACCCACGCCGACCGAGGTCGGTGTTGAATTCGAAAATGCTGAAATCGTATACACGCCGCAATTGCAGCAAATGCTGCAAAATCCACAATTCCTGTTGCTCGATGCGCGGGCCGCACCGCGCTACCGCGGCGAAGTCGAGCCCATCGACCCGGTCGCCGGCCATGTCCCGGGCGCGCGTAACCGGCCGTTCGCGGAAAACCTTGGGCTAGACGGCCGCTTCAAGCCGGCAGCGGCCCTGCGTGCGGAGTTTCTGGCGCTGCTGGGCACGCACGCGCCTGGCGACGTGATCAACATGTGCGGTTCCGGCGTCACCGCGTGCCACAACCTGCTGGCGATGGAGCATGCCGGACTTCATGGCGGTCGGGTTTATGCCCCTTCATGGAGCGGCTGGATCGCCGACCCGGTGCGGCCGGTCGCCACGCATCCCGATTAGAGACTCGCAGATCGCGGCGTAGCATAATCGGTGCAGCGCGCGAGTTGGAAAAGGCGGGTTTCAGCACCGGCGGAAGACGCACCGGGGCGAGGGACATCAAAATGTTCGGTTTCTTTGCCACATCGCGTTCACTCATCCATGCATCAAGCATGCTGGTCCCGGCAGATTTGCGCATCGCCCCGCAGCGTGCACGTGTTCGATTTTCCGGCAAATGCCGGGGGCAAACTCGGGAGTAGTGGCATGCGTAAACTTAACTTGCTTTGGGGAGTCCTGCTGTCGTTCTGCGCCGTTGCGCCAGTCTTTGCAGCGACCCTGACGGTGACGACCGACAATGATGAGGCCAACTGCAATTGCAGTGGCGCCGGCTGCAGCCCGAACGCTTCCTGTGTTCGCACGACTGGCAGTTACAAGTTGAGCACGGGATGCTCCTTGCGCGAAATATTGCAGAACATCGTCGACGTCAACGCACCGAACCCGATTTCCTACCCCGAATGCGCTACGCCAACAGTTGGGGGACCGAACACCATCGAACTCGGTGCGCACACCATCGTCGTCAACAAAACCGTACCCTTGGCGAGCGACAGCACCGGCGTCGCGATGACGAACAATGGATCGTTGAACATTCTCTCGGCATCGTCGGATGGCGCGCTGACGATTCAGCACGGCACGGCACTTTCGTGCTTCACCAATCCAAGCGCCATGCCTGCGATTACGCTGAATACGATGTTCGACATCGCAGTGGGTGGCGATGTGACTTTCGATACGGTGCATTTCCAGAACTGCACGACGCAGAGCGGTACGGCCGCCGGCATCTGGGCCAAAGGTTCGGCAAACCTCACCTTGATCAATGGAACGACATTCACGAACTTGCGCAGCACCGGAAGCGGCACCGGTGGTTGCATCAATCACGGCACAGGTAACCTCACCATTACCGGCGGAGCCTTCAGCGGTTGCGTGGTCGACAACGGCAGCGCCATACCCGGCGGCGGTGGCGGCCAGGGCGGAGCGATTTACATCGCAGGTGTGGGATCCAACAGTATCGCAACGATTTCCGGTGTCGCATTCAGCGGCAATATCGCGGGAGAAAGCGGCGGAGCCCTCTATCTGAGTGGCACGGACGCAATCACCATCAGCGGCGGCGCGTTTACCGGCAACTTTGCGACGGGCAGTACGTTTGCCAGTGGCAACGCCGAGTTTGGCGGTGGCGCGATTTTCGCGAACAACACCGCCAACGCTGGCAATCTCGGTGGCCCCGGGTTGAATGCAAGCGAGTTCCTCATCTTCCAGTCGTCTTTCATCGGCAATCAGGCGACCCAAGGCACGGGCGGCGCGATCGTCCTGGCTGGCGGTGGCAGCCTGACCTACGGCAGCGCGACAATCAACGTGGGCCAATATCAAGTCGGAAACATCAATGGCATTCCCGGCGGCATCGTCGCCAGCAATTTCTCCGGCAACGTGGCCATGGGCAGCTGGGACACGGTGAACAACGGCGCCGTCGACCCGCGCGCCGGATCCGGCGGGGCGATTTATGCGAGCGGCAACTTGAGCATCGTGGCTTCCAGTTTCGTTGGTAGCAATACCAGCACCAACGCCAGTGGCGGCGCCATCGCATTGTATGACGCGGGCGACAGTTTCGCGCCGATGACGATTTCCAATACCACGTTTAACAGCAACAGTGCGTCGGTGGGCGGCGGCGCGATCGCGAATCTGAAGAGCAAATTCACCTCGAATTCCGGAAAGGTCACCTTGATCAACGACACCATTTCGGGCAATTCCGCGGGTGCTGGCGGCGGCGGTTCGTTCAACAACGGCAACGGCGCACCTGCCGAAGCCAACGTCAGCAATACGATTTTCGACGCCGGCACGGGTGGCAATTGCGCCGGCAACGCGTTTACCGACGTCGCCGGCAATCTTCAGTTCAACCCGGCCAGCGGCTGCGCCACGATTGCGAACACCGGCGATCCGAAACTGCAAGGTCCGACGGTGTTCGGCGGCGTCAATGCGCTGGTACTGGTGATGAAGCTGAATAGCGGCAGTGCGGCGTCTGGCACGGCCAATCCCGCCATCTGCACCGCTACGCCGATTTTCAATCTTGATGAAGCGCTCAACAGCCGGCCGCAGGGCAAACCAAACTGCGACGTCGGCGCGTTCGAATCCGGCATCGTTCCTGACCTGACGATTGCCAAGTCGCATATCGACCCGTTCACCCAGGGTGATGTCGGCGACACCTATACGATCACCGCGAGCAATTCCGGCAATGACTCCACCAGCGGCACGGTGACGGTCACCGATATGCTCCCGGGCGGTGCAGGATTGTCGGCGACTGCAATGGACGGCGGACCGAACTGGAATTGCGTGTTGGCTACAAAGACCTGCACCCGCAACGATGCGCTGGCAAGCAGCGCCAGCTACGAACCGATCACGCTCACTGTGAATGTGGCCGCGAATGCGACGCCTGCAGTCGTCACCAATACCGCGACGGTGGCCGGTGGCAGCGAAGCAAATACCGGCAACGACAGTGTGGGCGATCAGACCACGATCGTCGGCATACCGGATCTGACCATTGCTAAGTCGCATGTGGATCCATTCACGCAGGGCGAGGTCGGCGATACCTACACGATCACCGTGAGCAATTCCGGCACTGCCCCCACGTCTGGCACTGTAACGGTCACCGACACTTTGCCGGTCGGTGCGGGCCTGTCGGCGACCGCGATCAACGGTGGGCCGAACTGGAATTGCACACTCGCAACGCTGACCTGCACCCGCAGCGATGCGCTGGCAATCGGCGCCAGCTACCAGCCGATCACGCTCAACGTGAACGTCGCCGCAAACGCCACGCCCGCGGTCGTCACCAATACCGCGACGGTGGCGGGTGGCAACGAACTCAATACCGGCAACGACAGCGTGGGCGACCAGACAACGATCAACGGCACGTCACCTGTGCGCCTGCAATCGTTCAGCGTCGACTAGGCAGTCAGAGTCGCCATGTGATGAAGCGCCGGACGCACGTGCGTCCGGCGCGCTCATTTCCGGAGTAAAAAAATCCCTGCTCAGCCCGGCGAGTGTCGGCGCGATGCGAGTCCGTTGCAGATGCGCTCAATTGCTGCCAGTTCGGCCGGCTTGACCAGGTGATGATCGAATCCTGTTTCGGCGGTACGCCGCCGATCTTCCGGCTGTCCCCAGCCGGTCAACGCGACCAGGGTCAACCCATCATTCGCCGTGTGCGAGCGCAGGCGGCGCGCGACATCGTAGCCGCTCAATCCGGGCATGCCGATATCCAGAAACACAACGTCGGGCGCAAATGCGTCGACAGCTTCGACGACCTTGTGCGGGTCGCTGATGCAGTGGGTTGTATGCCCAAGCAGTTGCAGGATCATCGCCAGCGTATCGGCTGCGTCCTGGTTGTCGTCCACCACCAGGGCGCGGCACGGCAAGACGGCTTCCAGCGTCGGCGCAGGCGACGGCAAAGTTGCCTGTTGGGGTGCCGACACGGGTTTGAGCGGCAAGCGCACGGTGAAGCGGCTGCCATGTCCTGGTCCGTCGCTTTGTACGAGCAACTGGCCGCCATGCATTTCGACGATGCGTCGGGCCAGCGTCAAGCCAATTCCCAGACCGCCGCGCGCGCGCTCGACCGCGGTATCCACTTGTGCAAAAAGATCGAAAATCCGGCTCTGCTGTTCGAGCGTCAGGCCGATGCCGTGATCCTCGAATGAAATTTCCAAAGCATCATCGTCGCAACGGAAGGCAACATCGATCGATGAACCCGGATCGGAATATTTCACTGCGTTGCTGAGCAGATTCGAAAACACCTGCGACAGGCGTTCGCGATCGACAAGCAATGCGATGTCGTCCGCAGACCGTTGCACGCGCAAGTTGTGCCCGCTCGCATCGAGCATCGGTGCAATCGTTTCGGTTGCTGCATCCAGAATTGCGGCGAGACTGGTCGGCGTTTCCTTCAGGGTGAGTTTGCCGCGGCTGATGCGGGCTGCGTCGAGCAGATCGTCGATCAGCCGCACCAGCAGGCCGAGTTGACGCTCCATGACAGCGTGCAGCGAATTGGCTTTCGGCTCGGCAAGCTTGAACGCGGTGATCGCATTGCCGATCGCCGCAAGCGGATTGCGCAACTCGTGCGCCAGCGTGGCCAGGAACTCGTCCTTGCGACGGTCCTGATCCAGCAGGTTTGCCTCCGCGCGCACGCGCTCGGCCACTTCGGCCTGCAGCTCCTGGTTGCGATTGGCAAGTTCGACATTCGCCACGCGCAGCGATTCGTTGAGCAATTCCAGTTCGCGCGCTTTCTCCACGCGCATCGCTTCGTTGGCCGCCGCCAGATGCTGGTTGGCGATTTGCAGATCGCGACGCTTGCGGTACAGCTCAGCCAGCACTACCACCTTGCTGCGCAGGATTTCCGGAATGATCGGAACCATCACATAGTCGACTGCACCGAGCTTGTAACCGCGAATGCGATCCATGTCGGAAACGTTGACCGCAGTGACGAAGATGATCGGTGTCTGCTCGAAGCGTGGATGCTCGTGGATCAGATTGGCGGTCTCGAAACCATCCAGGCCCGGCATGTTGACGTCGAGCAGGATCACCGCGAATTCGCGTGTCATCAGCAAACGCAGCGCTTCCGTGCCGGAGCTTGCTTCCACGAGATTTTCGCCGAGGCCACCGAGCACGGCGCGATAGGCGAGCAGGCGCGAAGGCTGGTCGTCGACCAGCAGGATGTTGACCGGATCGGCCGCTGGCGCTGCCTGCGCCGGATTGTCTGGCGTCAGCGGTGCAGCCACTGTCTAAGTACCCCCAGAAGTTGATCGGTCACCACGGGTTTGGCCAGGTAGTCCGACGCGCCGGCTTCCAGACATTTCTCGCGGTCGCCTTTCATTGCTTTGGCGGTCAGCGCCACGATCGGCAACGCACGCGAGTCAGGCATCGCGCGAATTGCGCGCATGGTGTCGTAGCCGTCCATGCCCGGCATCATGATGTCCATCAAGACCAGATCCACGTCTGGATCGGCGGCGACTTTCTCGATCGCCTCCTGGCCCGTCCCTGCGGTGATGACGCCCATGCCGTGACGCTCCAGCACGCTGGACAGCGCAAAAATATTGCGCACGTCGTCATCGACCACCAGCACGCGCTTGTCGCGTAAAGCCTCATCGGATTCATGCAAACGCTGCACCATACGGCGCTTGGCAGGCGGCAGTTCCGCAATGACGCGATGCAGGAACAGGGCGGTCTCGTCGAGTAGCCGCTCGGGCGATTCGACACCCTTGATCACGACGGACTTGGCCGCCTTCTTCAGGCGCTGGTCTTCGGCCGCGCTCAATTCCTTGCCGGTGAATACGACGATCGGCAATTCGCGCAGCCCGGGCGCCTCCTGGATGCGATCGAGTAATTCGAAACCGCTCATGTCCGGCAGGCGCAAATCCAGCACCACGCAGTCGTAGCGGCCCGAAGTCAGCTCATTCATCGCTTCGGAGCCTGTGCCGACGGTGGTGATTTCGACGTCATCGTGACGAATCAATTCTTCGATACTCATGCGTTCGGCAGCGTCGTCCTCGACCACGAGCAGGCGCTTGGTCCGCGGCAAGGTGTATTCCTTGATCCGTTGCAACGCGGCGCCGATGGTTTCGGTGCTCCCCGGTTTGGCCAGGTACGAGAACGCACCGCGTTCGATGCTGTGATGGCGTTCTTCCTCGACCGTGATGATCTGCACCGGGATGTGTCGCGTTGCCGAATCCTGCTTGAGCCGCGCCAGCACCGTCCAGCCGAGCATGTCGGGCAGGAAGATGTCGAGCACGACGGCACTGGGCTTGTATTCGCGCACCAGGCGCAGGCCCTCGCCGCCGCGATTGGTGACCAGCACTCTGAAGCCGCGCGCGTGTGCCTGATCGCGCAGCATCGTGGCGTAACGCGGGTCGTCTTCCACAATCAGCAGCGACGGTTCTCCCGGCGTCAGCTCGTTGCGATCGTCGGGTACATCTTCCAGCAGCGGGATGGCGCTTGTAGCCACGGCAGCGCGCGGAAGTTCAGCGTTATGGTGCCGAGGCTCATGCGCGCGATCGGCGCCCATGTAATTCAGCGGCATGTACAAAGTGAACGTGCTGCCCTTGCCGGGTGAACTCACCAGGCGTAGTTCTCCACCGAGCAGGCCGGCGATCTCGCGGCTGATGGCGAGCCCCAGGCCCGTACCGCCATATTTTCGCGAGGTGCCCGCGTCGGCCTGCTGAAACGCTTCGAACACGATCTTCTGTTTCTCAGGCGAGATGCCGATTCCGGTGTCGGTGACATCAAACGCGACCACGGTCGGCGCCTGGTTGAGGATGGCATGTTCGGTCGTCCAGCCACTCTTGGCGACGCGCGCCGACAGCCGCACGCTGCCCTGCTCGGTGAACTTGAGCGCATTCGACAACAGATTCTTGAGGATCTGCTGCAGGCGCTTGGGATCGGTATTGAGCGCGCGCCCAAGATCCTGCGAAAAGTCGACGGAGAAATCCAGATGCCTGCGCTCGGCCTCGTGGCGGAAGCCGCGTTCCATGTTTTCGCGCAGATGCGTGAATGCAATTTCTTCGCTGTCGACCGTGACCGTGCCGGATTCGATCTTGGACAAATCCAGAATATCGCTGATCAGATGCAACAGATCGGTGCCCGCGGCATGGATGGTCTTGGCGAATTCGACTTCGCGTTCCGACAGGTTCGCCGCGGGATTTTCCGCCAGCTGCTGACCGAGAATCAGGATGCTGTTGAGCGGCGTACGCAGCTCGTGCGACATGTTGGCGAGGAACTCGGATTTGTAGCGTGAGGTCAGCGCGAGTTCCGCGGCCTTGTCCTCGAGCGCGCGGCGCGCGTGCTCGATCTGCTGGTTCTTGTGTTCTACCTCCGCCTTCTGTTCGGCAAGCAGTGCAGCCTTCAACGCGATATCTTCATTGGTCTGCTGCAGTTCCTTCTGCTGCGACTGCAACTCGCCGGCCAGCTGCTGGGATTGCGACAACAAACTCTCCGTGCGCATCGAGGCTTCGATCGTGTTGAGCACGATGCCGATGCTTCCTGACAATTGCTCGACGAATGCGCGCTGCGAAGTGGTGAACTGCGACAGCGAGCCCAGTTCGATGACAGCCTTAACCTGGGTTTCGAACAGCACCGGCAACACGATCACGTTGCGCGGCAGCGCGCTGATGAGGCCAGAGCGGATCTGCGCGAACCCGGTCGAGACGTCGTCGATCAGGATGATCTGTGCCTGCGCCGCGCACTGGCCGATGAGCCCTTCGCCGAACTCCACGATTTCTCCGGCACTGGAATCTCCGGAATCGGCGTAACCGACGAGTTTGCGCAGACGCGGAGCACGGCCGGGCTCGTCGGGATCCACGACGTACATCAAACCCTGCTGTGCGTTGATCAGCGGCGCCAGCTGCGACAACAGCATGCGACCCAGCGTGATCAGGTCGCGCTGGCCCTGCATCATGCCGCTGAACTTGGCCAGGTTTGTCTTCAGCCAGTCCTGCTCGCGGTTGCTTTCGGTCGTTGCGCGCAACGTACCAATCATGGAATTGATGTTGTCTTTCAGATCCGCCACTTCGCCGCGCACGTCGACCTGAATCGATCGGGTCAGGTCACCTTGGGTCACCGCGGTCGCGACTTCGGCGATCGCGCGCACCTGAGTCGTCAGATTGGCCGCGAGCTGATTCACGTTCGCGGTCAGATTTTCCCAGATCCCCGCGGTACCCGGCACTTTGGCCTGGCCGCCGAGACGGCCTTCAACGCCGACTTCGCGCGCGACGGTTGTCACCTGGTCGGCGAAGATCGCGAGCGTCTCGGTCATGCTGTTGATGGTGTCGGCGAGTTCGGCGATTTCGCCTTTCGCCTCCACGGTGAGTTTTTTCTGCAAGTCGCCGGTCGCGACCGCGGTAACCACTTTGGCGATGCCGCGCACCTGGGTCGTCAGGTTCGTCGCCATCGAGTTGACGTTGTCGGTCAAATCCTTCCACGTGCCGGCAACGCCGGGCACTTGCGCCTGGCCACCGAGCTTGCCTTCGGTGCCGACTTCGCGCGCAACGCGCGTGACCTCGGCGGCGAATCCATTGAGCTGATCGACCATGGTGTTGATGGTGTCTTTCAACTGCAGGATTTCACCCTGCGCTCCGACCGCGATCTTGCGCGACAGGTCGCCTTTTGCGACCGCGGTCGCGACTTCGGCGATGTTGCGCACCTGGGTCGTGAGGTTCGACGCCATCGAGTTGACGTTGTCGGTCAGATCCTTCCATGTGCCGGCGACACCGGGCACCTGCGCCTGGCCGCCGAGTTTGCCTTCGGTACCGACTTCGCGCGCGACGCGAGTGACTTCCGCGGCGAATCCGTTGAGCTGATCCACCATCGTGTTGATGGTGTCCTTCAATTCCAGAATCTCACCCTTCACGTCCACGCCGATCTTGCGCGAAAGATTGCCTTTCGCGACGGCGGTCGTCACCTCGGCGATGTTGCGCACCTGCGCGGTAAGGTTCGACGCCATCGAGTTGACGTTGTCGGTCAAGTCCTTCCATGTACCGGCGACTCCCGGCACCTGTGCCTGTCCGCCGAGTTTGCCTTCCGTGCCGACTTCGCGCGCAACGCGGGTGACTTCCGCGGCGAAGCCGTTGAGCTGATCGACCATCGTGTTGATGGTCTGCTTGAGCTGCAGGATTTCGCCGCGCACATCGACCGTGATCTTGCGCGACAAATCGCCTTTCGCCACTGCCGTCGTTACTTCGGCGATGTTGCGTACCTGCGAGGTGAGGTTACTCGCCATCGCGTTGACCGAGTCGGTCAGATCCTTCCACGTACCGGCGACCCCAGGCACCTGCGCCTGTCCGCCGAGTTTGCCTTCGGTGCCGACCTCGCGCGCGACGCGCGTCACTTCGGCAGCAAAACCGTTGAGCTGATCCACCATCGTGTTGATGGTTTCCTTGAGCTGCAGGATTTCTCCGCGCACATCGACCGTGATCTTGCGCGACAGATCGCCTTTCGCGACCGCGGTCGTCACCTCGGCGATGTTGCGCACCTGCGAGGTCAGGTTGCTGGCCATGGAATTGACGTGGTCGGTCAGATCCTTCCAGGTACCGGCGACGTCGGGCACTTCGGCCTGGCCGCCGAGCTTGCCCTCGGTACCGACTTCGCGTGCGACGCGGGTCACTTCCGCAGCGAAACCGTTGAGCTGATCCACCATCGTGTTGATGGTTTCCTTCAGCTGCAGGATTTCGCCACGCACGTCCACCGTGATCTTGCGCGACAGATCGCCTTTCGCGACCGCAGTCGTCACTTCAGCGATGTTGCGCACCTGCGAGGTGAGGTTGCTCGCCATCGCGTTGACGGAGTCGGTCAAATCCTTCCACGTTCCCGCGACGCCCGGCACGATCGCCTGACCGCCGAGTTTGCCCTCGGTGCCGACTTCGCGTGCAACGCGGGTGACTTCCGATGCGAATCCGCGCAACTGATCCACCATCGTGTTGATGGCTTCCTTGAGCTGCAAAATCTCGCCACGTACGTCGACCGTGATCTTGCGCGACAAGTCGCCGTTGGCGACGGCGATGGTGACCTCGGAAATATTGCGCACCTGCGCGGTGAGGTTGTTCGCCATCTGATTGACCGAGTCGGTCAGATCCTTCCACACGCCGGACACGCCTTTGGCTTTTGCCTGACCACCGAGCAGGCCCGCGGTGCCGACCTCGATCGCAACGCGCGTGACTTCGGAGCTGAACTCCTTCATCTGCTCGATCATGCGATTGACGATGTTGGCCGAACGCAGGAACTCGCCCTGCAACGGACGGCCATCGGCTTCCAGCGGCACGATGCGGGTCAGATCGCCCTTGGCGACGCCGGCCATCGCCTCGGTCATCGTTTCGACCGGGCGGATCAAATCGTCGATCAAGCCGTTGATCGATTGCTCCATTCCCGCCCATGCGCCCTGGCGGTTGGTCGGTACCAGACGCTGACGCGTCTGGCCCATGCGCCCGACTTTTTCGCCGACCAAAGCCAGGTCCTGAGCGAGACGGCGATTGAGGCTGACGATTTCGCCGAAACTCTCCGCGAGTTTGCCGGCGATGCCATCCCAATGCCGTGGCAGCTGGACCGAGAAATCGCCGTCGCTGGCCGCCACCATCGCAGCAAGCAATTGCTCAAGCGGCTCAAGCGGAGGGGGCGCCTTTGCGACGGCGCGCACGCGTCGGGGAGCGGAGTCGGACATGCGAAAGAACCTCGAGGACACCCTTGATCGCCACGCTACCACAAAGCGAAAAGATGTTGGAGGCGATGCGCGCGGCGCACTCGCCACGAAGTTCAGCGATAGTTCACCGCGCCGATGTCCAGATGAAAACCGGATCGAGCTATTGTAATTTCTTCAACTTGGATACCAAGGCCTTCAGCGTCGCCTGGGACTCCGCGCCGAACCAGCCTTCGGTGAATTCCTCGACCGAAAGCTTCGATGGATCGGAGAAAATGTCGAACATGTCGGCGCGCGCGAGCAAGCGTGTTGTCGACATCGCCTGCGCCGGAAGTTTGAGCAGCTCCTGCAGCCACTTCAATGCACGCGCGTCGACCTGTCCGACAGCGGCCAACTCGTCGACAAAACCAATCGCCAATGCATGTTCCGAATCCAGCATCGCTCCGGAAACCATGAGCCGTTCGGCGCGATAGTTCCCGACCAGGCGGCGCAGTGCGCATTGTATACATTCGGGCACCGAGAGGCCGACCTGCACTTCGTTCAGACCAATGCGGAATGGTTTCTCCGGATCGGCGCTGCGCGCCATCACCCGGTAGTCGCAGAAGATCGCGAGCACGGCGCCGCCCGCGGGACTATGCCCACCGATCGCGGCGACGACGGGAATGGGCGAATTGGCCAGCGCTGCGCACAAGCCAAAAAACTCATGCCAGAACGCAATCATTTCCTCACGATTGAGCTGCAGTAATGCCGGCACGTCGAGCCCTGCGGAAAACATCCCGGCTCTGCCCGAAAGCATGATGCCGCGCGCGCCGTTGGCCGGCGCAGATTCAACCGCATTGCGCAACGTGCGCACCAGTTCCGGGTCCAGTGCGTTGACTGGCGGCCGCGCCAGGCGCAGTTCGACGATGGCCTCGTGGTGGATGGTTTCGAGCATGGAAATCTCGTCCTTGCAGTTCTTCGTCTGCGGCTATCATATGCCAAACTGGAGCGTACGAATGCGCAAAATCTGGATGACGATTGTCGTGGCTGGCGCTGCTGTTGCGAATGCCCAAGCCGGTAGTCGCCTGGTCGTCGATAAGGCGTGGATTCGCGCTGCCCCTTCCACAGCGATGATGCTCGCCGGCTATGCAACGCTGCGCAACGAAGGCGACGCACCCGTCACGCTGACCGGCGCCGACTGCGCGGATTTCGCTGCGGTATCAATGCACGCAAGCGTTGTTGAGAACGGCGTCGAGCGGATGCGAGCGCTGGATCGTGTGGACATCGCGCCCGGCGCGCGCGTGGAATTTTCGCCGGGCGGCAAGCACTTCATGTTGATGCGGCCGACGCATGAGCTGAAATTCGGCGATAAAGTGAAAATCCACATAGCGACCGAATCGGGCGAAGGTGCAAACGCGGAATTCAGCGTACTCGACGACGCGCCAGCGGCTCACTGACAGGCGCGGCGAATTGCCTCGGGCAGCGCGACGGGCTTGGCGCTCGCGGTGTTGATCCAGACCAGAACGCTCTGACCGTCGGAATAAACCACGCTGCGATCGCTACCGTCGCAGATGCGATGGGCGAGCGTTAGTGACGTGTTGCCGACGCGCTCGCAATAAAGTTCGACCAACACATTCGCCGGCCACGATAGTTGCCGGCGATAGTTGACCTGGATTGCGGCGAGAACGGGCGCTACGGTTTCGCTGATCCAGCCGCTGCCGACTTGCGCGAACCAGTGCAGGCGCGCTTCCTCGATGTAGGTCAGAAAAACGGAATTGTTCGCGTGATTGAATGCGTCCAGATCGCGCCAGCGCATCGCGATCGGCACTTCGATCAGCAACTTCGGTTCGCTCACGCGGCTTCGCGCTTCTTGCTGTTGCCAAGTACGCGCGCCAGGAAATGCCCCGTATGCGAACGCTTGTCGCGTGCAATCTGTTCCGGCGTGCCGGTCGCGATGATTTCGCCGCCGCGATCGCCTCCCTCCGGGCCCAGATCCACAACCCAGTCCGCGGTCTTGATCACATCCAGGTTATGTTCGATCACGACGACCGTGTTGCCGTCGTCGCGCAACCGGTGCAGCACTTTCAGCAATTGCTCGATGTCGTAGAAATGCAAGCCCGTGGTCGGCTCGTCCAGAATATACAAGGTACGGCCGGTATCGCGCTTGCTCAGCTCACGCGACAGTTTCACGCGTTGCGCTTCGCCGCCGGATAGCGTCGTCGCGCTCTGGCCGAGCTTGATGTAGCTCAGACCCACATGCATCAGGGTCTCGAGTTTGCGCGCGAGCGCCGGAATCTTCTCGAACAACTTCAGCGCGTCCTCGACCGTCATCTGCAGCACGTCGGAAATCGTATGGCCCTTGTAGGTGATCTCCAGGGTCTCGCGGTTGTAGCGCTTGCCGTGACAGACATCGCAGGCCACATAGACATCCGGCAGGAAGTGCATTTCCACCTTGATCATGCCATCGCCTTCGCAGGCTTCGCAGCGGCCGCCCTTGACGTTGAACGAGAAGCGTCCGGGCTGGTAGCCGCGTTCACGCGAGGCAGGCACCTGCGCAAATAATTCGCGCAACGGCGTGAACAGCCCGGTGTACGTTGCCGGATTGCTGCGTGGTGTGCGTCCGATCGGCGACTGATCGATATCGACGACCTTGTCGAACAATTCCAGGCCTTCGACTTTGCGAAACGGCGCCGGCTTTTCGTTCGCGCCGTTGAGCTCGGCGGCGGTGTGACGATAGAGCGTGTCGTTGATCAACGTCGATTTGCCCGAGCCCGAAACGCCGGTGATGCAGACGAACAAACCCGCCGGTATTTCCAGATCGACGTCTTTGAGATTGTTACCCGACGCGCCAAGCAGACGCAGCATCAGTTGCGGATCGGGTTTATGGCGTTCGAGCGGTACCTCGATGCGACGCTTGCCGGAAAGATATTCGCCGGTCAGCGAGCGCTTGGCATTGAGCACGTCTTTGAGCTGGCCCTGGGCGACGATCTCGCCGCCGTGCACACCGGCGCCGGGACCGATATCGACAATGTGATCGGCGGCGCGGATCGCATCCTCGTCATGCTCCACCACGATCACCGTGTTGCCGAGGTCACGCAGGCGCGTCAGCGTGCCGAGCAGGCGCTCGTTGTCGCGCTGATGCAGGCCGATTGAGGGCTCATCCAGTACGTACATCACGCCGACCAGGCCTGCACCGATCTGCGAGGCCAGGCGAATGCGCTGGGCTTCGCCGCCGGACAGCGAGTCGGCCTGGCGATCCAGGGTCAGATAGTCCAGGCCCACGTCGACGAGGAAGCGCAGGCGCTCGCGGATTTCCTTGACGATCTTGGACGCGATCTCGCCGCGCCAGCCCGACAATGTCAACTTGTGGAAAAATTCCAGCGACTGATCTATCGGCAACGAGGTCAACCCGGGCAAGTTGCGATCGCCGACGAAGACGTTGCGCGCGCTGCGGTTCAGGCGTTCGCCGCGGCAGTCGGGGCAGGGGCGTTCGCTGATGAACTTGGACAACTCCTCGCGCACCGCCGGCGATTCGGTCTCGCGGTAGCGGCGCTCCAGATTCGGCACGATGCCTTCGAAACGATGTTTGCGTGACACGCTGCCGCCGGCGTCGGTCAGATAGCGGAACGAGATTTGCTCGTCGCCCGAGCCGCACAGCACCGCATGGCAGATGCCTTCGGGCAACTGGTCCCATGGCGTATCGATATCGAACTTGTAATGCCGCGCAAGCGAAAGTATCAATTGGAAATAGTACATATTGCGGCGATCCCAGCCGCGCACTGCACCGGCAGCCAGGCTTAGATTGGGATGCACCACGACGCGCGCCGCATCGAATACCTGGGTGACACCGAGGCCATCACAGGTGCCGCAGGCGCCAACCGGCGAATTGAACGAGAACAGGCGTGGCTCGAGCTCCGGCAGCGAGTAATCACAGATCGGGCAGGAGAAGCGCGAGGAGAACAAGACCTGCGCAGTTTTCTCATCTGCCGCTCCTGCGCCTCCTGCGCTCGCGGCACTTGAACTTCCCTGTTCGGCGTCCAGATCCACAACGATGACAATCCCATCGCCGAGGCGCAACGCCGTCTCGAACGATTCTGCCAAACGTTGTTTGAGGTCGGGACTCGGCCGAAAGCGATCGATCATCGCCTCGATCGTGTGTTTCTGGCGCAGCGCGAGTGCCGGCACTGCATCCAGTTCGTGCAGCACGCCATTGACGCGCGCTCGCACGAAGCCTTGCGCCCGCAGTTGTTCGAACACCTGCAGATGTTCGCCCTTGCGCTCGCGGATCACCGGCGAGAGCATCATGTAGCGGTGCTCCGGATTCATCGCCAGCGTCGCGTCGACCATCTGGCTGACGGTCTGCGCTTCCAGCGGCGTCGCATGGTCCGGGCAGCGCGGCGTGCCGACGCGAGCGAACAGGAGGCGCAGGTAGTCGTAGACTTCGGTGATAGTTCCGACCGTCGAGCGCGGGTTGTGCGAAGTCGATTTCTGTTCGATCGAAATGGCCGGCGACAGGCCTTCGATATGGTCGACGTCGGGTTTTTCCATTACCGACAGGAACTGGCGCGCGTACGCGGACAACGACTCGACGTAGCGGCGTTGGCCCTCGGCGTAGATAGTGTCGAACGCAAGCGAGGACTTGCCCGAACCCGACAGGCCGGTAATCACGATCAAGCGGTTGCGCGGCAGCTCCAGATCGATGTTTTTAAGGTTGTGCGTGCGGGCACCGCGGATGCGGATGAAGTCCATAAGCAGTCGTTTTTCCGGTCAACGGAGTACTATAACGCGTCGAATGGGGCCATTGCGCCCCGCGTGAGCACGAAATGGGGGCTGGCGGGTTTGACCGCAAGGCCGCAACCCGTTATTATCTCGGGCCTTTTTGGGTGCTTGTTGGCGCCCGCTTGGGCAAATCGTTAGTAGGCAGTGGTCAAAATAACTACAGAGGAATGCCATGTACGCAGTTATCGTAACGGGCGGTAGGCAATACCGCGTCATGCAGGGTGAGACCCTGCGTGTGGAAAAGCTCGAAGGCGACGTCGGTGCCGCGATCAATTTTGATCAGGTGCTGCTGCTCGGTTCGGGCGAAGACATCACCGTGGGCGCGCCGCTGGTCGGCGGAGCCCTGGTTGCCGCGAAGATCGTTTCCCACGGTCGCGGCGAGAAAGTCCGCATCATCAAGTTCCGCCGCCGCAAGCACCATCAGAAGCAGATGGGGCATCGCCAGTACTACACCGAAATCGAAATCACCGGCATTTCCGCTGCAGGTGACAAGAAGGCGAGCAAGGCTGAGTCCACCAAGGCTGCTAAGGCCGAGTCCACCAAGGCCGAAAAGGCCGACTCAACCAAGGAGTAAGTCATGGCACATAAAAAAGCTGGCGGCAGTACCCGTAACGGCCGCGATTCGAACCCGAAATACCTCGGCGTGAAGATTTACGGCGGACAGGCCGTGAACGCCGGCAATATCATCATTCGTCAGCGCGGCACCCAGTTCCATCCGGGCGCCGGCGTCGGCCTGGGCCGCGACCACACGTTGTTCGCGCTGGTCGACGGCACCGTGAAATTCAGCATCAAGGGCGAGAGAAGCCGGCGTACGGTCAGCGTTGCCAAGAGCTGATCCGCAGCGTCAGCGTTTTGACAGAGCCCCGCCTCGCGCGGGGCTTTGTGTTTTTGTACCCTGAACACATAAAGCAGCAGTCCAGCCATGAAATTCGTCGATGAAGCGCAAATCACCGTCCACGCCGGCAACGGCGGCAACGGCTGTGTCAGTTTCCGGCGCGAGAAATTCATTCCGCTGGGCGGCCCCGATGGCGGCAACGGTGGCGACGGCGGCAACGTCTGGCTGGTCGCCGACGAAGGCCTGAATACCTTGATCGATTTTCGCCACCAGCGCGATTTTCGCGCGCAGCGCGGCGAAAACGGGATGGGCCGGCAAATGGCGGGCAAGGCCGGCGAGGATTGCATCATCCGCGTGCCAGTGGGCACGACGGTGATCAATGTCGATACCGAGGAAGTCATTTCTGACCTGACCGTAGACGGCCAACGCATGAAGGTCGCGCTCGGCGGGCATGGCGGCGCCGGCAATTCGGTGTTCAAGAGCTCGACCAATCGCACGCCGCGCAAGGCAGTTTCAGGCACAGAAGGCGAGACGCGCGACTTGCGCATGGAACTGAAAGTGCTGGCCGACGTCGGCCTGCTCGGTTTCCCCAATGCGGGAAAATCCACTTTTATACGTGCCGTGTCGGCAGCGACGCCGCGCGTGGCCGACTACCCTTTCACCACGCTGCAGCCGCATCTGGGCGTGGTGCGCATAGGTACCGACCAGAGTTTCGTTATTGCCGATATTCCCGGCCTGATCGAAGGCGCAGCCGATGGTGCTGGACTCGGAATCCAGTTTCTCAAACACGTTTCGCGCACGCGCCTGCTGCTGCATCTGGTCGATATGGCGCCGCTGGGCGAGGATGCCGATCCGGTCGAACAGGTCCGCGCGATTGAGGCGGAACTGAAGAAATTCGATCCCGAACTGCTTGCTCGTCCGCGCTGGCTGGTATTTAACAAATCCGATCTTCTTGCGCCCGACGAGCGCGAGAAGATTGCCAAGGCGCTGGTGCGCAAGCTCAAGTGGGAAGCGCCGTGGTTTGTGGTTTCGGCGATCGCGCGCGACGGTACGTGGCCGGTGTGTCTGAAGATCCAGGACTTTTTCGACCAGCTGAAAGCCGAGGCGGCCGAGTCGATGCGGAGCGAAGATGCCTGATGCCGGCATCGCAGCGCAGGCAACAAAAAAGCCGGCTTGCGCCGGCTTTTCTGCGGAATCGAGGCTAATGCAATCAGGCGAGCGCTTTGATATGTCCCGTCAGGCGGCTCTTATGGCGCGAAGCCTTGTTCTTGTGGATCAGGCCACGACTGGCGTAGCGATCCATCACGGGTTCAGCGGACTTGTACGCGGCTTCAGCGCCGGCCTTGTCCTTCGCGGCGATAGCGTTGACGACTTTCTTGATCGCCGTGCGCAGCATGGAACGCGCGCTGGAATTGCGCGCATTGCGCTTGACAGCCTGACGCGCACGCTTTTTGGCGGATTTGATGTTGGCCAAGGGAAAACTCCGGTAGCAGTAATTGACGCTAGGGTAACTGGGGGTGGAAAAAGACCGTCAATTGTAGGGATTACGCGGCTTTGCGTCAATGATCGGCCTAGCAATGGGTGTGTTTCGCGATGAAGACGCCCAGCCTGTTGCGCTCGATGATGTCATTCAGTGCGATGACCTTCATCTCGCGGATTCTCGGTCTTGTGCGCGATCAGGTCATCAATGCCGTATTCGGCGTGGACTGGAAAACGGACGCATTCTGGGTCGCCTTTCGCATCCCGAACTTCATGCGCCGGCTGTTTGCCGAAGGATCGTTTTCCACGGCGTTTGTACCGGTGTTCACCGAGGTCAAGGAAAAACGCAGTCACGCCGAGCTCAAGACCCTGGTCGGACGGGTGGCCGGGACGCTCGGCGGTGTGCTGCTGGTCGTGACGGCTCTGGGGATGCTCGGCTCCGACGCCATCACGGCGTTGTTTTCGCCTGGCGCGATCCAGCAGCCGGAAAAATTCCAGCTGACTTCGCAACTTCTGCGGATCACGTTTCCGTTCCTGTTGTTCGTCTCGCTGACTGCGCTGGCTGGCGGCGTACTCAACAGTTTCCACAAATTCGCGTTGCCGGCGCTGACGCCGGTAATCCTGAATCTGTGCATGATCGGCGGCGCGCTGTGGCTGGCGCCGCGCATGGTTGTGCCAATCAGCGCTCTGGCCTGGTCAATTTTTGCAGCGGGAATTCTGCAACTGCTTTTTCAGTTCCCCAGCTTGCGTCGACTCGATCTTCTGTCCCTGCCGCGCTGGGGCTGGGCGCATCCGGATGTACGCAGGATCCTGCGCCTGATGATTCCAACCTTGTTCGGTTCATCGATTGCGCAGGTCAACCTGCTGCTGGATACGCTGATCGCATCGCTGCTGATCACGGGCTCGCAGACCTGGCTGCAGCAGACCGATCGCCTGCTCGAACTGCCACTCGGCGTGTTTGGCGTCGCGCTTGGCACGGTGATCCTGCCGAGCCTGTCGCGGCATCACGTGACCACGGATCGCGAAGGATTTTCCCGCGCGCTGGATTGGGGTCTGCGTACGGCGCTGCTCATTTCGCTGCCGGCGATGCTTGGCCTGGTGCTGCTCGCAGAACCGATCGTGTCGACTTTGTTCCAGCACGGCCGATTCACGGCGCACGACGTCGACATGACCGCGTTGAGCCTCACCGCATTGAGTTTCGGCCTGCCGGCATTTGCCCTGGTAAAGGTGCTCGCACCTGCGTTTTATGCGCGACAGGACACGAGGTCGCCGGTCCGCGCCGGCGTTGCTGCCATGATCGCGAACATGCTCATGAATGTCGTTTTTGTCGGCATTCTTTTTCTGCTCTGGCGCGATCCGCAGGATCTTGCGGACGGCTGGTTTGCCGGCATTGCGCGCATACCCGGCCTGCACGTGGCCCTCGCGCTTGCCAGCGCGCTCGCCAGCTATCTGAATCTTTGGCTGCTGTGGCGCGCGTTACGTCGCGACGGGATCTTTGTGCGCCAGCCGGGATGGAGCAAACATCTGGCCAGGCTCGGGGCGGCGTGCGCGGCAATGGTGGCAGTGTTGCTTGCGGGTGTGTTTGCCTGGCGTGGATGGGGCGATTGGCCGACCGCGATTCGTGCGCTGCGCCTGGCGATTTTGATTGGTGCCGGCGGAGCGACGTTTGTAACTGTGTTGTTCGCTTGCGGGTTTCGGATGCGCGACCTGCGAGCGCATTGACCCCGCTCCCCCTGCGGCAGAAGTGCTTGAGCCGTTGTGCGCCGCAGCGTAATCGCTATACTCCCAGTGATGAATACGCTGTTTCGGGACGCCGCCGGGCCTTGCCTAGCACCGCACGGCAGTGTGGTCTGTATTGGCGCGTTCGATGGCGTGCATCTGGGACATCGCACGGTGTTCGAGCGTGCCCGCGAACAGGCGGTCAATCTCGGGTTGACGCCGGCGGTGGTCAGTTTTGCACCCATCCCGCGCGTGTTTTTCACCCGTGGCGTGCAGGTGCCGCAGTTGACGTCAGCGCGCGAGAAAGTCTCGGCGATGATCGCGGCGGGCATGCAGCGTGTGTTGCTGCTGCATTTCGACGCAGCGTTGGCGGCGATGTCGGCCGAGGATTTTGTGTCACGCGTGCTGGTGCGGCGGCTGGCAGCGCGCGAGGTTTGGGTCGGCGAGTGTTTTCGATTCGGCCATGCACGGCAAGGCGATCTCGCGTTGCTGCAACGGTTGGGTGCGGCGCACGGTTTCCATGCCGACGTCGTGCCGCCGTTCGAGCTGGATGGGCAGCGTGTGTCGAGTTCGCGGATTCGGGCTTTGCTTGCGGCGAGCGATTTTGATGCGGCGGCACGCCTGCTCGGGCGCCGTTTCTCGATCGGCGGCCACGTGGTGCGCGGTCAGCAGCTCGGACGCAAGCTCGGCTACCCGACCGCAAACGTGCGGCTGGGCTCGCGGGTGGCGCCGGTTGGCGGGATATTCGCCGTAAAAGTGCACGGCGTAGGCGCGCAGATGAAGCCGGGCGTGGCCAGCCTTGGCGTACGTCCGACGGTCAATGGCACGGAGCCATTGCTCGAAGCGCATTTGTTCGACTTCGACGGCGATCTTTACGGAAAAAGGATACAAGTGGAATTTGTGCAGAAATTGCGCGACGAGGAGAAATTCGCCGACCTCGCGACGATGGTGCAGCAGATCGACAAGGATGCCGCGCAAGCGCGGCGAATTTTGGGCGTCGCCGAACGTGCGACCGCCGGAGCAACGATGTGACGACTGACTACAAGAATACGATCAACCTGCCGCAAACCGATTTCGCCATGAAGGCAGATTTGGCCAAGCGCGAACCGGGCATGCTTGCCGAATGGGAAAAGCGCGACCGCTATGGCGAAATCCAGAAACGCAGCGCGTCGCGCAAGCAGATGTTTGTCCTGCATGACGGGCCGCCGTACGCAAACGGCGTGATCCACATCGGCCATGCGGTCAACAAGGTGCTGAAGGACATCGTGGTCAAGTCGAAACTGCTGGCCGGTTTCCGCTCACCGTACGTGCCGGGTTGGGATTGCCACGGCCTGCCGATTGAAATCGCGGTCGAAAAAAATGTCGGCAAGGTCGGACAAAAAGTGGACGCGGCCGAATTTCGCAGGCTGTGCCGCGAGTACGCGACCAAGCAGATCGACCTGCAGCGCGCCGATTTCAAGCGCCTGGGCGTTTTGGGCGAGTGGGATAACCCGTATCGCACCATGGATTTCCAGTACGAAGCGGACATGATTCGTGCGTTGGCGAAAATCCACGAAGGCGGTCACGTCATGCGTGGCTTCAAGCCGGTGCACTGGTGCTTCGATTGCGGTTCGGCATTGGCCGAAGCCGAGATCGAATACCAGGACAAGACGTCGCCAGCGATCGACGTTGCCTACGACGTGCTGGATCCAACGACGTTCGCGGCGAAATTCGGCGTGAACGTCAGCGCCGACGCGATCGTCGCCGTGCCGATCTGGACGACGACGCCGTGGACGCTGCCGGCCAGTCTGGCCGTTTCGCTCGGGCCTGAGCTCGACTACGCCCTGATCCAGGGTCCTGCGCGCGGAGAAAAAGCCGTACTGCTGGTGGTCGCCGAGCCCTTGCTCGCGACGGTGACGAAACGCTTCGGTATCGAAGGCGCGCCTGTGCTCGGGCGCGCAAAAGGCGCAGCACTGGAAGGCTTGATGTTGCAGCATCCGTTTTACCCGCGCGAAATCCCGATCCTGCTCGGCGATCATGTTTCGGCCGAGGACGGCACCGGCGCCGTGCACACCGCGCCCGGGCATGGTGCGGAAGATTTCGCGGTCGGCCAGAAATATGGACTTGTGGATAAATATACACCGGCGCAACTCAATCCGGTCGGGCCGAATGGCGTGTACTTGGCGGAAACGCCGATCTTCGCCGGTCAGTTTCTCTGGAAAGCGAACGACACCATCATCGCGCTGCTGCATGAGCGCGGCGTTCTGCTCGCGCAGGAAAAAATTACGCACAGCTATCCGCATTGCTGGCGCCACAAGACACCGGTCGCGTTTCGCACCACGCCGCAGTGGTTCATCAGCATGGAGCAGGCCGGGCTGCGCGCCGCTGCGCTCAAGTCCGTGCACGAGGATGTTTCGTGGTATCCGGGCTGGGGCGAAGAGCGCATCGCCGGCATGATCGAAGGCCGGCCCGACTGGTGCATATCGCGCCAGCGCACCTGGGGCGTGCCGATTGCGCTATTTATTCACAAATCCACAAGTCAACCGCATCCGCGAAGCGTCGAGCTGATGGAACAGGTGGCCCAGCGCGTCGAACAGGGCGGCGTCGATGTCTGGTACACACTTGATTCGGCGGAGCTGCTCGGCGCCGATGCGGATAATTATACCAAGGTCACCGATATCCTGGATGTCTGGTTCGACTCCGGCGTCAGCCACTTCTGCGTGCTCGATCAACGTGCGAACCTCAAGCGTGCGCCGGGCGACAAGGTGATATATCTGGAAGGCTCGGACCAACATCGCGGCTGGTTCCATTCGTCGTTGCTGACCGCTACTGCGATACACGGGCGCGCGCCCTACGACGAGGTGCTGACGCACGGATTTGCCGTCGACGCGCAGGGTCGCAAGATGTCCAAGTCACTCGGCAACGTGGTCGCGCCGCAGCAGGTGCTGGGCACATTCGGTGCGGATATCTTGCGGCTGTGGATCGCCGCGACCGACTACCGCAACGAGATGGCGCTGTCGGACGAAATCCTCAAGCGCGCTTCGGACGTCTATCGCCGTATTCGCAATACCGCGCGCTTCCTGCTCGGCAACCTGCATGGTTTCGATCCGGCACAGCATCTGCTACCAGTTACGGATTGTCTGCTGCTTGACCAATGGGCCGTGCAGCAGGCGCACGACACGCAGACCGCGGTGATCGCCGCCTATGAGTGCTACGATTTTCCCGAGATCGTACAGCGCGTGCAGAATTTCTGCACGAACGAATTGGGCGCGCTATACCTGGATATCACCAAGGATCGTTTGTATACAATGCAGGAAAATAGCCGCGGGCGGCGCAGTGCGCAGAGTGCCATGTATCGCATTCTCCAAACACTGGTGCGCTGGCTGGCGCCGATCCTTACGTTCACGGCCGAGGAAATCTGGAAACTCATGCCGGGTGAACGTGGCGAGTCGGTGTTGTTCGAGACCTGGTACGACGGCCTGCAGGGTTTGCAGGGTTCGGCAGAGCAACGCAACGCATGGTCCGAACTGCTGGCGGTACGCTCGCAGGTTGCGAAAATCCTTGAAGGCATGCGCAACGACGGCAAGATCGGCGCTGCACTGGAAGCCGAAGTCACGATCCACGGAGATTTCTTTCCGTTCGCCGAGCTGCTCAAGCAGGATCCAGCGCGCGCCGGCGAGGAGTTGCACTTCTTCTTCATCACCTCGGGTCTGGATCTGGCGGCAGCGCAAAGCCGGCCGGCCGATGCGGTCGAGATGAAAACCGATCGCGTGGAGTTGTGGATCGACGCGCGGCGCAGCGAAGGCGGCAAATGCGTGCGCTGCTGGCATTACCGCAAAGACATCGGCGTGCACCCGGAGCATCCGGAAATCTGTGGCCGCTGTGTAGCGAATCTTCCCGGTGGCCCCGGCGAAAACCGGCAATTTTTCTGATGACTACTAAACTATCGTTGGCTAGAAGCGGAGTAGTGTGGTTGCTGCTGTCTGCATTCGTCATCGGCCTGGATCAGCTCACCAAGATGATCGTGACCGATGCGCTGCAGCCGTACGTGCCAAACACGGTGATCCCCGGTTTCCTTAACTGGACACTGGCCTTCAATACGGGCGCGGCATTCAGTTTTCTGGCTGATCAGCAAGGCTGGCAGCGCTGGGTGTTTACCGGCATCGCCATCGTCGTCGCGACGATATTGACATCCTGGCTGGCGCGGACCCCGCGTGGCGAGTGGCGCACGGCATTGCCGCTGGCCCTGGTCATCGGCGGCGCGCTCGGCAACCTGATTGATCGCGTGCGTTTAGGTCACGTCACTGATTTTATACAAGTGTACTATCAGCAATGGGCGTTTCCGTCGTTCAACATTGCCGATTCGGCGATCAGCATCGGTGCGGTGCTGCTGGTGTGTTTTGGGCTATTTGCACACGGCAAGACAGCGGCGCCCACGCCATCGCGGTAGAATAGTGTCATGGATATCCTGCTCGCCAATCCCCGTGGATTCTGCGCCGGCGTCGACCGCGCGATCGAGATCGTGGAGCGCGCGCTGGAAGCGTTCGGCGCACCGATCTATGTGCGCCATGAAGTCGTGCACAACCGCTTCGTCGTCGACGGCCTGCGTGCGCGCGGCGCGATCTTTGTCGATGAGCTGGTCGAAGTACCGGATGGCGCCACCGTCATCTTCAGCGCGCATGGAGTCTCCCAAGCCGTGCGCAAACAAGCGGCCACGCGCAATCTGCGCGTGTTCGACGCCACTTGTCCACTTGTGACCAAAGTACACATCGAGGTTGCACGCCACGCCAAGGCAGGCAGGGATGTGGTCCTTATCGGCCACGCCGGCCATCCGGAAGTGGAGGGCACGCTCGGCCAGTGGGACCGCGCCGGAGCCGCGGGCGAGATTTACCTGGTCGAAACACCAGCAGACGTCTCGCACCTTGTGCCCAGGCATCCGGACAACATCGCCTATTCGACCCAGACCACGCTGTCGATCGACGACACCCAGGCCGTGATCGATGCCTTGCGGGTGAAATTCC
>JBBRTT010000016.1:0-78653 GCA_038244165.1 Lysobacterales bacterium
GCGCGCACTGACTCCTCAGGCGCTGGATTCGCTGCAAACCGAATGCGAGCGTCTGGGTCACCTGATCGAAGACCTGTATCAACTCTCGCTCGCGGACGCCGGTGTACTGGACTATCACTTTGAGCCGCTGGATCTGGCACATCTCCTGCGCGAATCGCTGGAGCTGCAACGACCGGCCTGCACCGATGCGGGTCTGCAGCTCGAGACAAGTCTCGGCAAGTCACCGCATGTGCGTGGTGACGCGCGCCGACTTGCGCAATTGCTGGACAATCTATTGGCGAATGCGCGCCGCTACACCGACACACCCGGACGCATTCGTGTCACGCTGGCGACAAGCAACCAGCAACTACGATTGATCGTCGAAGATTCCGCGCCGGGTGTTCCCGCGGCAGCGTTGCCACGGCTGTTCGAACGGCTCTATCGCATCGAGCATTCGCGCAATCGCGATGCCGGTGGCGTCGGATTGGGTCTTGCAATCTGTCGCGCGATTGTCGATGCGCACGGCGGGCACATTGCTGCCGAACCATCAGTACTTGGCGGCTTGCGCGTCGTGGTCGATTTGCCGGGGGCGAAGGACGCCTGATGAGTACCTCGGCGCACATCCTCGTGGTTGAAGATGAACCGAAACTAGGCGCATTGCTACGAGACTTCCTGGCTGCCGCAGACTATCGTGTCAGCGTACTCGCGACCGGCGCCGGGGCGGTGGAATGGGTGCGTGACAACGGACCCGATGCGATCCTGCTCGACATCATGCTGCCGGTCGAAGACGGCTTCTCAATATGCCGTGGCATACGCACATTTTCCACAATTCCAATCTTGATGATTACGGCGCGCGTCGACGAGATCGATCGACTTCTCGGCCTGGAATTCGGCGCCGATGATTACATTTGCAAACCCTTCAGCCCGCGCGAAGTCGTGGCGAGGGTCAAAGCAGTACTGCGACGAGCGTGTGGAGCCATGGTTCAGACGCCCTCGATCGAACTCGACAAGGTACGCTTCGAAGCGCGCGTGCGCGGCAGCGCGTTGGCACTCACGCCGGTGGAGTTTCGCCTGCTCGACAAACTCGCTGCGCAACCAGGACGCGTGTTCTCGCGCCAGCAACTAATGGATGCGGCATACCGCGATCACCGCGTCGTCAGCGACCGCACTGTCGACAGCCATGTCAAGAACCTGCGCCGCAAGCTGGTTGAAGCTGGCGTTGACCCAATTGCATCGGTGTACGGCGTCGGCTATCGCTTGGAGTGGCCGCAACCCGACGACAACTGACTTGCGGTCCGCGACGCAAGCGATCGCGGCGGTACAGATGCGACGACAACACCGGTTGCGACTCGTCGCGCGCTGACCGCGGTCCTTGTGGCGGCCTTTAATGTCATGTTCCGTAAATGAATTGAACTAAGGAGTATTGAAGAGACTTGCCCAACTCAAGTGGTATGAACTGCGCGGCATCGAAGTGCCATTTCGTTTGCTGTCAACAATCAGACGAGAGGGGAGTCTCTTCTTACTCACTGCAGCGGACTTGCTTCGCTCGCCGCTCCATATCGTTAGGCTGTTTTTGGGAGGCGTTATGCGAATCCTCTATTGCGGCGTGATGGTTCTGCTTTTACTCGGATCCGTGAATGCTCAGGAAAAAAACGCGTCGCGACCGCCGTGTCGGCAACCTCAATGGGTTGCAAATTGCGATTGCGTTTGTCTCTCGCTCTGAGCGCGTTCGTTTGCCCGTGGTTCATCAGCTCTCAGCGTTACTCGCACCGACAAGTTCGCGCTTCGTCGCGAATCCCTTTGCGCCACCTCAGCGCACCGGCACACTGCAGCGGGCACACGGGAAACGGTCAACGCACGCCTGATGGGATGGGTCATATTTACGATCGCTATTGCGTGGCCCTATGTTCTGGCCAACTACACGAGGAAGTCGGGGATATAGATGGAAGTACGAGTGATGAGGGCGCCATGAAAAGAATGCTTCGATTCCTGCGTTTCTGCCTGTGGAGTTTGATCGGCCTTGTTGCGTTGCTTGGTGGGTTGTTCGCCTACTACGTCTATACGCCTGCTTCCGAGATGCCTCGATTGTCCGGCACGCTGACCAAGCAGACCATCCAGGTCGATGGACGCGAGCGCATCTATCGGACGTACGTGCCGCAAGGGCTGGCCAAAGGCGCGCCGCTGGTCATAGCAATGCATGGTTCGGGACAAAATGGTGCGCAGATGCGTGAAGAGTCGGGGTATGGCTTTGATCGCCTGGCTGACGAACATGGTTTTGCAATCCTGTATCCCAATGCGTTCGACGGCGATTGGAACGCGTGCAACATCATCGGCAACTACAGCGCGAACAAGCTCAATGTCGACGACGTGGGATTCCTGACCGGGTTGGTCGACAAGCTCCGCGACGAAATCGGTGTCGATCCAGGTCGCGTATTTGCGACCGGCACTTCCCGTGGTGGCAGCATGGCGCTGCGTCTTGCGTTGGAAGCGCCGTCGCGCTTTCGGGCGATTGCCGCGGTATCGGCAAACGAGCCGACCCCGGACAACTCCAAATGCAAACCCGTGGGGCAAGGAACGTCGGTCATGATCATGAACGGAACGCAGGACCCGCTGGTCCCGTTCGATGGTGGTGAAGACAGCCTGTTCGGCATCGCCTACATCAGCGGCACGGTCCGCTCGTCGCGCGAGTCAGCTCAATACTATGCGGACCTCAACCACATCGCCGGCGCGCCCGAAACCAAGCAGACCACTGTGGCTGACGGCGTTCGCGTCGAGCAAGTACTCTGGCATGACGACTCCAAGAAGGCCGAAGTGGAACTGGTTGCCGTTCACGGCGGTGGACATGGCATGCCCCAGCCCTATCAGCGGCGTCCGCGGATTTTGGGCCCGTCGCCGAAGGAACCGAACGGGCCGGAAATGATATGGGCGTTCTTCGCGCGACAAAGGCCGTGAATCGGCGCACGATTGCGTCGCGCTGACGCTACCCGCGCACGCAGTTGCGTCCTGCCCCTTTTGCCTGGTACAGCGCGATATCCGCATCGCGCAGCAGGCTGTGGGCATCGGCGGCGGAAACAATTGTGCGGCTGGCGACGCCGGCGCTGATGGTGACGCGATTGGCATCGGCTGCACCCGGCAAAGGCACGTTGCAGGTTTCAACTGCCACGCGAATCTTCTCGGCCAATGCACGAGCCTGCGAGATATCCGCGTCGGGCACCAGACACGCAAACTCTTCGCCACCGTAGCGCGCTACCAGAGCCGCTGGCGGCGCACACGCCTGCATCATGTTCGCCACGCAACGCAGGGCCTCGTCGCCCGCGGGATGGCCGAAGCGATCGTTGTAGTTCTTGAAGTAATCAACGTCGACGAAGATCAAGGCCTGCTCGGAGCCCCCCTGAATCGCAATGCCTGGCTCCAACGATTCGAGCAGGCGCCGCCGATTGGCAAGTCCGGTAAGCGCGTCCTTGTACGACAGTTCGAGCAGGCGCGTGTTCGCTTCGTGCAGTTCAATGGTGCGACCAGCAACCTGATCTTCAAGTCTTCGCTGCTGCGTCTTGAGAGTACGCGTACGCCACTGCAAAAGGCCGTAGACAAAAAATAAAGCGGCGACTGCGAACACAAGTCGTGCCCAGCTGCGTTGCCACCACGTCGGCACAATCTCGATGCGGACCTGGATCGATGGGCTCAGGTTTCCGGCGTAGTCGCGCGCCTCGACGCGCAGTACATAGTCGCCGGCCGGCAGCGCGCTGAAGTTGCGATAGTTCTGCGCGGTCCACGCACCGGGGTCGGACTCGAAGCCGACGAGTTGCGTACGGAATCGCGACTCGCTCTCGCGTTGCCAGGACAGCAACGCAAAATCGATACGCAGATCGTGCGCGCCCGGCGACACTTGCACTCTATCGGAGCGAATCGAAACGCCGTCGATGACGACATCCGTCAGCTTGAGCGGTTTTGCGTGCGTATCGGCGATCGCGGGCGCGGGATCGAATACGGTCACGCCGCCCAATGTTCCGGTCCAGAATCGATCGTGACCGTCGACGAACTGCGCGTTGGTGTTGCACTCGTCGTGCACCATGCCGTCGCGGCGCGTGAATACCTGCGTCGCGTAGCCGCCTTCGCTTGGCGTGAGCAGCTGCACGCCGTTGTTGCTGCAAACGAAGATGCGTCCTTTGGAATCGCTCAGCGCACTGTAGACATTCGGATCCGGTGGCGCCGGCAGATCGGCCGGCAGCACCAGCGGATGCAGCGGATCGCTGACGTCGACGCGCACGATGCCGCTGTGTGCGCTGCCGATCCAAAAAATCGGCCGGCCCCGCTTGTCAGGAATCAGATTCAATCCGATGAGTTCGACATCTGGCAGACCCGCGTCGGGTCCCAGCAACGACCAGCCTTCGCCATCAAAACGTGCCAGACCCTGATTACTCGTGGCCCACAGCCATGAGCGACCGTGCGTATCGATCTGTTCGGCCAACTTGACCGTGCGCCACTGGCCCACGGCATTCTCCGGCCGAAACGCTTTCCAGGCCTCGTCGCGCTTACGATAGATGCCGGACTGACGCAGTGCGAACCACTGTTCGTGGTGTCCATCGATCGTCCGGCTCAATATGTCGAGAACGGCATCGCCCGCGTTTCTTTCCCAGGGCGTGTCGACACGTTCGAAACGCGGGCCTTCGCGCACGCGCAACAGATACCCGTAGCGTTCTCCAACCCAGAGTGCCGGCTCGCCGTTGCCGTCGGCCGCGCGCTTGATCATGCGTGCATCGATGTCGGGCAGGGCTCCATCGGCCGGGGTGAAGTAGCGCCAATGGCCTTGCTCGAACAGGCCGAGCCCGTCGCCGGTCGACGCCACCCACAGGCGCTCTTGTCCGCGGCCATCCGGTTCGACCAGCAGGTTGAACACGCCATTCGCGCGTGCACCCATCAGTGATGCGGACTTCCATTGATTGGCGCCGACGATCGAGCGCGCCACACCTGAATCGGTCGCCAGCCACATCACTTCGATGCCGTCCGGGCTGCGCCACGCGTCGACTCCCCGGATCACGTCCGAAGGCAGGCCGTTGCGCCGATCGAAAACCTGCGCGCGATCGTCGTAGATGCGGATGAGTCCTGAGCGAGAACCGACCCATACCGCGCGATTGCCGTTCGGCAGCAAGGTCTGCACGATGTCATACAGCTCATTGGTAGGAAGATCGCCGGACTCCTTGCTCCAGGAACGCAGGCCGCTGTTGGTGAGGCGCGACAGGCCGGCGCCGTAGGCCGAAATCCACAGCTCTTCCTGACCATCATGTTCGGTTGCGAACAGGTGCTCGATCTGGAACGAGTTGAAATTTTCGGCGCGGAAGCGTTGCCAGTTGCCTTCTTCGCGAAACCAGACGCCTTCATTGAGAGTGCCGATCCAGAGCCGCTCGTGGCCGCCCAGGGTGTGCGTGCGTGCGACCGTGATCACCAGCCCGGCCGGCAATTGCGCATTGCCGGGATCCTCGATCCAGCGACCGTCCTGGTGGCGCAATAATCCGGCGTCGTAGGTCAGTCCCCAGAGTTCGGTTTTGCCGTTCGCATCCGTGGTTTCTGCCAGACGCCGGAAATGTTCCGTCGGCAAGCCCGTAGCGCGATTTTCAACATGCCAGTGCGTGCCGTCGTAATGGGCAATGCCGTGATCGCGAAACGTGGCCCACAGCGTGCCTTCGTGATCGAGAAACAAATTGTTCACCGGCACGGCCATCGCCGGATCTTCCACCATGCTCCAGCGCCGGCCGTCGTAACGCGAGAGTCCGAGCGGCGACGCCAGCCATACGAAGCCTTCGCGATCGGTTTGCACGCTGACGATCACCGATTCCGGCACACCGTCGCGCGCAGAAAATGTCGTGAACGACGGCGCGCTCAGATCGAACAGATCGATGGGATGTTGTTCGGCCAGCCCTATCCTGGCGGAACCAAGCGACGACAGCACGACACAGACAATCGACGCCGCAATCCTAACCACTCTCATCATGATGCCGCTGGCCACCCTGTTGCCTGCCGGCATTCAAACCTGTTTATGCGGTAGAAATCCAGTCAAATTATCGTGCGGGGCATCGCACGGATGAGTTTCGGATCAATCAATCCGGTACACCCGTGCCTTCGGCATGTCCTCTTCCACCTGCAGGAACCAGCGGCCGGCAATTCCCGGCACGACCAGGATTTCGGGCGACTGCAAGGTCTTGCGCAATTTTGCGCTGCCCTTGAGCACCTTCCATTGCTGCCCGTTCTCGAGCGCGAACACGGTGCCGGGCTCCCAGCCGCTCACCGAACCTTTCACCCGGCTCTTGATCGGTCCCTCGTCCAGCCCGCTGTACAAAGCCGGACCCCGGCGTTCGTCCTTTTCATGCGATCCAGCATTCGCCTCGTCTGCCGCATGCGCCGTCTGCATATCCGGTTCCTTCTGCGCCGCTTCGCGCAGCATGCCGTTGAGCAGCGCCAATTGCTCTGGCGACAGGCCAACGGCGCGCAGCTGCTCGGCCGTAAGGCGCTGCTCGATGTCGACGTAGGGTTGCTGCGCAAGGGTCGTGGAGGATGCAAACACGAGTGCCAGCGCCAACACGCCGCCGAATAAATTCCTCATCATGATCGCCACCTGGAGTTCGCCGCGGATATTGTCAAACGATCAACTATGCGCGTGCTATGTGTCGGTTGTGCGACAGGCGCCGCCAGGCGTGCACTTCAAACCTGCGTGTGCCGGAAGCAGCCGACGAAATGATCGTTGACCATCCCGGTCGCCTGCATGTGCGCATAGACGATGGTTGAGCCGACGAAGTTGAAGCCGCGTTTTTGCATGTCCTTGCTCAGGCGATCCGATAGTTCGGTGCGTGCCGGCACGTCGCCGCGAGCACGCCAGCAGTTGCGCAGCGGCTTTCCGTCGACGAAGGACCAGAAGTACGCGTCGAGACTTCCCTGTTCTTCAATCACCTTGAGCGCCGCCTGCGCGTTGCGCCGCGCCGAGTAGATCTTCAAGCGATTGCGGATCAATGCGGGATTCAGCAGCAGCTTTTCCAGCGCCGCATCGGTCATCCGCGCGACGCGTGCAATATCAAATCCGTGGAAGGCCTTGCGGTACGCGTCGCGTTTGTTCAGCACCGTGCTCCAGCTCAAGCCGGCTTGCGCGCCTTCGAGCACGAGAAATTCGAACAACCGTGTGTCGTCATGCAGCGGCACGCCCCATTCGCTGTCGTGGTAGGCGCGCATCACGGCGTCTTCGCCGCTGGCCCAGGAACAGCGCGTCAGCGTTTTTGCCATGTCGTGTTCGCTCCGGTCGATACGCGGGAACGCGTATGATACGCGGCCGCATCATGCCCTTGCGCCGCGTATATGAAGTCACTGCTCCAACAGCGCAGCGCCCTGATCGCACTGGGCATTCTCAGCCTGATCTGGGGTTTCAACTGGATCGTGATGAAGTCGGTGCTCGTGTACGTCGGGCCGATGACGTTCTCTGCGCTGCGCTACGTGTTCGGCACGGCGGTGTTGTTCCTGGTTCTGTATTTGCGCGGCGAAGTGCTGACGCCGACGCCGTGGCGTGACACGCTCTTGATCGGCATCGCACAGACCACGGGATTCCAGATCCTGGTGCAGTTTGCCCTGGTCACCGGCGGCGCCGGCAAGACCGCACTGCTGGCTTACACCATGCCGTTCTGGGTGGTTCCGCTAGCCTGGGCCGTACTCGGAGATCGTCCCAGTGCGCGCCAGTGGGCCTGCATCGGTCTGGCCGCGATCGGTCTTGTGCTGATATTGGAACCCTGGGACGGACTCGGCGGCGCGCTCAGTTCGGGACTCGCACTCGCCGGCGGCGCCTGCTGGGCGATCGGCACGGTGCTGGCCAAGCGCCTTTTCCACAATGCGGCGATTTCCCCTTTGCGCCTGACCGCGTGGCAAATGCTGTACGGGACGATTTTCATCAGCGCGCTGGCGTTGTGCCTGCACGAGCGCGCAACCGAATGGTCGCCGCTGTTGATCGGCGCGCTGGTCTACAACGGCGTTCTTTCGTCGGGACTGGCCTGGGCACTGTGGCTGTTCGTGGTGCATCGCCTGCCGGCAAATGTCGCCGGGCTGGCCAGCCTCGTCACGCCACTGGTCGGCGTTGGTTTTGCGTGGGCCTTGCTCGGCGAGCATCCGGATGCCGCGGAAAGCACCGGCATCGTGCTCATGATCGCGGCGTTGTTCGGCGTATTGCGTCCACGTGTTGCTGGGACCTAGGCTTCCAGCGTGCGCGCAATCTGGGCCATGCGGTCGTGCTGGTTATAGTACGGGGTGAAGCGCGCGATCTTGCCCTGGTTGATCGCGAAGAACGCGCCGGCAGTGAGCACATAGCGTTGTCCTTGCGCCGCGGGCAGTCCCGGCGCGGCACTCTGATACACACCGTGCACGCTGAATTCCGCCGCCGCGCGGGTGCCGTCATCGACGCTCATCACCACGACGTCGCGTAGTTCTTCGCGATAGCTGTGCGCATGTTGTTCCACGTAGGCGCGAAACGCCGCCTTGCCGGTTTCGCGCTCGCCCTGGTTGATATCGTGAACGACGTCGTCGGCCAAACAGTCGACCATGCCAGCCCAGTCGGCGCGGTTGTAGGCAGCACAGAAGCGCAACACCAGTGCATTGGTCCGATCTGCCGCGCGGGCGCCGTCGATGATCATGGCCGTTCCCCAGAATGCGTACCTAGTTTACTCCGTGCAACGCTACCCACGGTAGCCGATGCCACGGGCCATCAGCACGGCGAATACGGGGATCAGGGCGACGATATGCATTTCGATCAGCACGAGGCGCTTCACCAGCCGCCATTCGCGTTCGTCGACACGAAAATCCGCGTTCGCCGCCACGGCCTTGCGCCAGCGCAGGAACGCGAGCGTCGGCCGAATGGAGACCAGCGCTGCCAGCACGAACAAGCTGACTTTGACGTGGAACACGGGATTGCCCGTGTAGAACGCCATGGGCTTGGCGCCGAACAACAAGCGCGATGCACCCGTTGCCAGCACCGCCATCGCGGCCACGGCGAATCCAATATCGGCATTGGCCAGACGCTGCACTTGCAGGCCGGCGACGCCGGCTTTCAACAGCGTCCACTCTTTCGCCAGAAACCACAGCAAGGCAAAAATCGACGCAAAGTGCAGATAGGCAAGAATGGAATCTTTCCACATTTTCAACTCCTGAAAGATTTCTTACCAAGGCAAATGGCTCAGATCGACATTGCCGCCAGTGAGGATGACGCCCACACGCAGTCCGGCGAAGCGTTCGCGATGGCGCAGGATCGCAGCCAGCGCGACCGCGGATGACGGCTCGATGACAATCTTCAGTCGCTCCCAGACCAGGCGCATCGCCGCACTCGTTTCGTCGTCATTCACCAGCAGCACCTGCACGGCGTGCTCGCGCAGCAGGGCAAAGTTGATTGGCCCAATCGCCGCACGCAATCCGTCGCAGACAGTATCCGGCACGATATCGGTCACGCGTTCGCCGCGGCGCAACGATTCGCTGGCGTCGGCTGCGCCTTCCGGCTCGGCGGCAAATAGTCGGATCTGCGGGACCAGCGCCTGCGCCGCGATCGCACTGCCGCCGATCAGGCCGCCGCCGCCGACGGGAGCGATCAATGCGTCGAGGGTGCCCACTTCGCGGATCAATTCCCGTGCGGCGGTTCCCTGGCCGGCAATCACCGCCGGATCAGCAAACGGGTGTACCAGCGTGCCTCCGGTCTCGCGCACCAACTGCTCGGTTCCGGCATCGCGTGCCGCCAGAGTCGGCGCGCAGGTGTGTACATTCGCCCCGTAGGCTCCGATTGCGACTATCTTCGCGGCCACCGCGCCTTCCGGCACAACCACGTGCGCGGGAATGCCGCGGAGTTTCGCTGCGAGCGCCAGGGCCGCGCCGTGATTGCCGGACGAATGCGTGACGACGCCGCGCGCAGCCACCGCGTCGCTCAGCGACCACACCGCATTGCTGGCGCCGCGAAATTTGAACGCGCCGACGCGTTGGAAGTTCTCGCACTTGAACGCGAGCGAGCAACCGGTCAGTGCGTCCAATGACGCCGAGCGCAACACCGGCGTGACATACGCATACGGCGCGATGCGTGCGGCAGCGCGCTCGATATCGTCATAGCTGATCTTGGTCATCGCGCAATTGTCGCAGCCGTGAACGCAGAACGAAAGCCTGTTTACGTTGTCCTAACTCGCGGCGGCGTTAAATTCGCGACGTAAGCTTTTCATCGGAGATGCGGTCATGGATGCCATGCGACTGATTCCTGCGATCATGATCGTCCTCCTGGCGTGTTCGCCATCAGCGCAGGCCAAGCGCGCCGCTGCGCGCGACGAAAACCATGTCGCGGTATCCCTCATCAGCGAACAGACGGCGCTGGTTCCGGGCAAGACCGCATGGCTCGGCATCGTCCTCAAGCATCAGCCGCACTGGCACACCTACTGGGTGAACCCCGGCGATTCGGGATTGCCGACGAAGCTGCACTGGCAGTTGCCGCCCGGATTCAAGGCCGGCGACATCGCCTGGCCGGCGCCGCAACGTTTCAGCGCGGGCGAAGTATACAATTTCGGTTATGCCGGCCAGGTGCTGCTGCCGGTGCCGGTCGAGGTTGCGGCCGATGCCAAGCCCGGTTCGATGGCGCGACTGATCGTGGAGGCAAAATGGCTGGTGTGCCGCGAGGAATGCATTCCCGGCAAGGCGACATTGAAGCTGAGTCTTCCGGTCGCCAGCGCGGCATCTCCGGATCGGCGCTCAAGCAAGTTGTTCGCCGGCGCGCGCGCGGCGCAACCGCAGTCGGCCGCCTGGAGCGCCGATGCACGTCTGAATGGCGATCGCATCGATGCCGTCCTGCACGGCACCGATCTGCCGCCCGCCGCGGGGCTGGATGCGTTCACAGCGCAAATGCGCGTACTCGCCTGCGCGCCGCCACAGGTATCGCAGGACGGCGATACGTTGCATTTGAGTTTTGCCAAGAGTGAATATTTCGCGGCGCCGCCGGCCACGCTAGAACTGGTCGTCGTCTCCGGCACGCCGGCTCAAGCGCGCAGCATCACCGCACCGTTCGCGGCAACACCCGCAATATCATCCAAACCGTAAGGAGAGTCCTGTGATTTCACGCCTTGTCACTTTCACCACCGCCGCGTTGCTTAGCTGCGTTTCCGCTGCCGTCTTTGCCAGCGCAACAATCGGCGCCGCCGCGCCGGCATTCAGCTTGACCGACAGCAACGGCAAGCCGCATGCGCTCGCCGACTACAAGGGCAAGGTCGTGGTGCTGGAATGGAATAATCCGGATTGTCCGTTCGTACGCAAGCACTACGGCAGCGGCAATATGCAGAAGCAGCAGGCTGAAGCTACCGCGGCAGGTGCGGTCTGGTTGACGATCAATTCCGGCGCGTCGGGCAAGCAGGGCGATCTGGATGGCGCCGGCGCCAATGCCTACATCGCCAAGGTCGGCGCCAAGCAGACGGCGTATCTATTGGATGCGGACGGCAAGGTCGGACATCTGTTCGGCGCCAAGACCACGCCGCACATGTTTGTGATCGACAAGGACGGCGTGCTGCGCTACATGGGCGGCATTGATTCCATCGCCAGCACCGATGCCGATGACCTGGCCAAGGCCACGCAGTATGTGCCGCAAGCGCTGGCCGAACTGGCGACAGGCAAGGCGGTCAGCGTGCCGACGGCGCAGCCCTACGGTTGCTCGGTCAAATACGGCGGCTGATTCGCAGCGCGCGATTCGCCTTCGACCGCTGCGGGCTGAATGTCGGCGCTGCTCGCTAGAATGTCCGAGGTGATGTCGGTTTGCGGCGACGCGACCGCGACCGCTGCCGGCAAATGCGCCGATGTATACCAGGCCAGCACCAGGCCCGCGGCGACCATCACCGCGGCCAGCCAGAATGTCGCGCCGGCCCAACCCGCATGAAGATGTGATTGCGTCACCGAAGCGAACAGACGCGTAAACAGCGTCGGCGCGATGATGCCGGCAATGCTCGACACGCTGGCGACCGCGCCCTGCAGCCGGCCTTGTTCACGTGGATCGACCTGGTGCGTCATTATTGCCTGTGCCGCCGGCCCAGCCACACCCCAGAGCGCGGCAATCGGCATCACGGCCCAGAACCAATATCCATTGGGCGCAAATCCGTACAGAGCGAAACCGAGCGAACCGCAGGCCAGACCAAACAGCAGCGCGCGGCGTTCGCCCAGTGTGCCGACGATCTTCTTGATCAGCCCACCTTGCACGATCGCGGCAAGCACGCCGACCGCGGCCAGGGTGTAACCGACCATCTGCGGACCCCAGCCAAAGCGGTAGTCGGCATAGAGAACGAACGTGGTCGGATAGACCATATGCGCGAGCGCCATCAGGAACAGCACGCCGACCAGGCCCAGCACCTGCGGATAGCGGCGCAGCAGTTTCAGCGCGCCGAAGGGATTGGCATGCGCCCAGTCGAACTTCGGCGTGCGCTTTTCCGGCGGCAGGGATTCCGGCAGCACGAACAGACCATAGACGAAATTCGTCAGGCACATCACCACCGCGGCCCAGAACGGCAGACGCAGGTTGATCTCACCGAGGAAGCCGCCGATCGCGGGCGCAATGATGAAGCCGATGCCGAACGCCATGCCGAGCATGCCGAAACTCTGCGCACGTTTTTCCGGCGGCGTGACATCGGCGACATAGGCGTTGGCAGTGGAGAAACTCGCCGCAGTGATGCCGGAAATGATGCGGCCGATAAACAGCAGCGGCAGCGTGTTGACCATCGCCATCAGCAGGAAATCCAGGCCCAGACCGAGGTTCGACGCCAGGATCAGCGGGCGCCGGCCAAAGCGATCCGACAGCGCGCCCTGCACCGGCGTGAAGAAGAACTGCATCGCCATATACGCGGTCGAAAACCAGCCGTACCAGACCGCCGCTCGGGATACGTTGCCGGCGAGAAAGTTCTCGATCAGATGCGGCAGCACCGGGATGATCAGGCCGAACGCCATGATGTCGATCAGCACCGTGATGAAGATGAATACCAGCGCTGCGCGGCGCGGCGGAGTGGAAGAAGTTGCATTGTCCACAAATAAATCCTGTAGTGAGGGCGGCCGATCAGCGTCCCGTGTCGATGTCGATGAAATTCAGGAACTCCGCGCGGGTGCGTGCGTCGTCGCGAAATGTGCCGAGCATCTGGCTGGTGATCATCGATACCCGCGTCTTGTGCACGCCACGCGTGGTCATGCACTGATGGCGCGCGTCGATGACGACGCCGACACCGCGCGGCTTGAGCACCATACCGATGCAGTGCGCGATTTGTGCGGTCATTTTTTCCTGCACCTGCAAGCGCCGCGCGTATGCTTCGACCACGCGCGCGAGCTTTGAAATGCCGACGACCTTGTCGGTCGGCAGATAGCCGACATGCGCACGGCCAATGATCGGCGCCATGTGATGTTCGCAGAACGATTCGAACTCGATGTCGCGCAGCACGATCATCTCGTCGTAGCCGGCGACTTCCTCGAACGTGCGGCGCAGATATTCGGCCGGATCGATGCCGTAGCCCGAGAACCAGTCGCGGTAGGCTTCGACCACGCGCTTGGGCGTGTCGATCAGACCTTCGCGCTTGGGATCGTCACCGGCCCATGCGAGCAGCGTGCGCACGGCGTCCTCGGCTTGCGCCTGCGTGATCGGGGCGGATTTCGCCTTGCGAACGACGGCCTTCTTTGGCTTGCTCATACGCACTCCACAACGAAGCGGATGCAAGAGTGTAGCGTGATCGGGAAACGCCTGCGTCTACTCCACCCGGCAAAACGCCGCCTTGAGATAGCGCGATTCGGGCACGTGCGCCTGCCATGGATGATCGGCGCCAGCGCCGGATACCTTGATGACCTGCAATGTGCGGTTCGCGTAGAACGCCGCACGCCGCAGCATGTCGAGGAACTGTTCCTCGCTGACCAGGCCCGTGCAGGAACAGGTAAGAAAGATTCCGCCCGGCTTGACCGCCGCGAGCGCGAGCTTGTTCATGTCCAGGTACTTCTTCAGCGCCGGGATCACCTGTTCGCGATCGCGCGTCATCTTTGCCGGGTCGAGCACGACGACGTCGAATTGCTCGCGATTGATTACCGCGACGTCGCGCAACCAGGCAAAAATATCGGCCTGGATGAAACGGACCTTGACCTTGTTCAGACGCGCGTTCTGTTCGGCGATGCCGAGGATTTCCTCGTCCAGGTCGACGCCGACGACTTCGCTCGCTCCGCCAACGGTCTTGGCGTAAATGCCGAAACCGCCGGAGTTGCAGCACAGGTCGAGCACGCGCGCGTCGGCGCAGAATTCAGCGAACAGCTTGCGATTGTCGCGCTGATCGGCGAAGAAGCCGGTCTTGTGCTTGCTGCCGGGTGCCGCCTGGAATTTCACGCCGTGTTCGTGGATGACCACGGGTTTCGGCGCCGGCGGATGCGCGAGGTCGAAACTTTCCTGCTTCTGCACATGATCTTCGGCGAACGCATAGATTTGCGCATTCGGAAAATGTTCCAGCAGGCAGCGCTTGATCACGTCGCGCTGCTTGAACATGCCGGCGGAGAAATATTCGATCACCAGGGTATCGGCAAATCGATCCACGACCAGGCCCGAGAGCCCGTCGCCTTCGGAATGGATGACGCGATAGACATCCGTGATCGCATCGAGTCTGAGCACGTCGCGGCGCAATTGCACTGCTTGTGCAATCTTGCGCACGAAGAACGCCTCGTCAACCGCTTCGTCGGGGTTGGCGGTCAGCACACGCAAGGCAATGCGCGAGTGTCCGTTGTAGAAACCGCGGCCGGCAAACGTGCCGTCGCGGTCATAGATATCCACGACCGTACCGGGCTTGGGCTTGATCTCGGGCTTCTCGACCATCTTCTGGAAAATCCAGGGATGGTTGGAGCGGCGTTCGATCTTCAGGTGGACGAGGGGATTGGCGGCTTCATTCATCCGCGCATGATAACCCGGCTCTGGGGATGCGCCGTCTGCTCAGGGCGCGAAGCGGCCTTCGACGACGACCGGTCGCGCGACCCGTTCCGATGATCCGACCACGCGGTTGCGACCGGCGCGCTTGGCGGCGTACATCGCCTGATCGGCGCGGCGCAACAGGCAGGCGAAATCGTCGCCGTCGTCGATTACGGCGACCCCCACCGAAACGCAAAGCGCGATGCGCCGATGCCAGGCCTTGAATTCCACGGCTTCGATCGCGTGCCGCAGGCGCTCGGCACTGGCCATGGCGGCGGCCTCGTCGGCGTCGGGCAATACGACTACAAATTCCTCGCCGCCGAGGCGCCCGAGAAGGTCCTCGCTGCGCAAGGTACATTGCAGGGTCGCGGCGATCATCTGCAATGCTTCGTCACCGACTTCGTGGCCATAGACGTCGTTGATGCGTTTGAAATGGTCGGCATCCAACAGCAAGACCGCGAGGCTGCGCTTGTGCCGGTGCGCGGATGCAATCGCGCGCGTCGCCAGTTCGCCAAGCGTGCGCCGGTTGCTGATGCCGGTCAGCGAATCCACCGTAGCCTGGCGCTCTAGTTCCTGATGCATTCTGTCACTGCACATGAGCACGAAACCCAGCGTAGCCAGCGTCGGGAAGAATGCCGCGATCGCAAAGACAATCGTCTGCATCGGCGTTGGCGCGAACGCGGAGACGAGGCTGCCGTCGCGCAACCCCTCATAGGCGATTCGCACGATCAACACACCGGCGAGAGTGAGAAAGGCAGATGCTGTCAGGATATGACTGCGCCGGCGCGGCTGGCTCCAGTCGAGCAGTGCGACGACGGCGCAAAACATCTGCGCGCAAAATACCGCCGACACCGTGACCGTGCGCCAGCGCATGCTGGGGACGGCATAGGTAAACAGGATCTCCAGCAGGGCGGTCGCCACTACGGGTGCATAGATAAGGGCCCGATTGACCGGGCGCTCGACGAAGGTGCGCAGCGCTTGAATCTGCTTGGCGAAAGCGAAGCTCAGCAGCGCGTTCGCAACGACCATCGCAAACAGATCAGGGATGGTATCGCGCAAGCCATACATGACCCACGCCGTCGGTTGCAGCACGGTGCCGATGATCCACAGCCGGATGCTGGGCCACAGCGTCGCGGGATGGTCACGCAAGACATAGCGCAATCCCACACCGACCAGCAATGCCAGCCCAGCCGCGATCATGATCGTGGTGCGAATATCCAGACCCATGGATACCTTTCCCCGTTTGCGCCGCGCGGAGTCTGCTCCTGAAAAATGCCTGGGGCAAGCGACGCACAGCACAGTTTTTGACGGCGCGGCATGGGCCGGCAAGGGCAGCAATTGTTGCGCCATGCCTTGTTGCCGGCAGCAGTCGCCCCAACCATCCGGCGATGGATATTGCTGCACCGACTCCCGAACCCGGCGCCACGACGATCCGTCGCGACCGGGTCCGCGCCGGCTATGCCCTGCTCGGCGCGGCCGGCCTGGTGCTTGGCATCTGGGTAGCGTGGTTCGGCGCCTGGGCGCTGGGTTGGCATATGGACGATCTGGGCGTGCGTCCGCGCGAGGCCAGCGGCCTGATCGGCATTTTGACCGCCCCATTTGCCCACGCCTCGTTTGAACACCTGATGTCGAACACGCTGCCGCTCGGGATGCTCGCAGCGCTCACCCTGTACGCGTATCCCCGCGCGGCACGGTACGCGTTGCCGCTGATCTGGATTGTGTCGGGCCTGGGCGTGTGGCTGTGGGCGCGGCCCTCGGTGCATGTCGGGATAAGCGGTATCGTCCATGGCCTCATGTTCTTCCTGTTCGTGATGGGCCTGGCGCGGCGCGACAGGCTCGGCGTCGCGATCGCCCTGCTCGTGTTCTTCCTTTACGGCGGCATGGTGATGACCGTGCTGCCGCGCGATCCGGATGTCTCGTTCGAATATCACCTGTTTGGCGCGCTGGCCGGCATTGCGGCAGGGCTTGCGCTGTTTCGTCTGGATGCCTTGCCGCCGCGCAAGCGCTACAGCTGGGAGGACGAGGAGGACGCATCGGCTGCCGTGGATGACGAACTTGAACCACCATCTCCACAAGACGTCCCTGTGCTGTGGAAGGGCCCGCAGCGTAGCTCGAACTCAAATGAAGGGGTCGGCGGCGACAACGTAGTGGATTTTCCGCGCGATCGCGGCAACCGGACTTTGCACTGAGCGGCCGCCCACGCAACGCCGGTGCTAGAATCGACACCTCGCCTCACGCTTGCATCGCCATGAATTCCACACCGCGCCGCGTCGAACATCAGCAGACCGACAAAGGGTCGGTGCCGGTCTACACGACGGCGGTCGTCGAGCAGCCCTGGGCCAGCTACGCGCGCGAGGACCACGCCACCTGGGCGACGCTGTTCAAGCGTCAGCAGGAAATCCTGGTCCACCGCGCCTGCCGTGAGTTCATCGACAACCAGCACCAGTTCGGCATGACGCCGGATGCGATTCCGAAATTCGACGACTTGAACCGGGTGCTGAAAAAGGCGACCGGGTGGGTATTGATCGGCGTCGAAGGCTTGTTGCCCGAGCTTACGTTTTTCGATCACCTGGCCAATCGCCGCTTTCCGGTGACCTGGTGGATCCGCAAACCCGAGCAGATCGACTACATCGCCGAGCCCGACCTGTTCCACGACCTGTTCGGCCACGTGCCGCTGCTGCTCAATCCCGTGTTCGCCGACTACATCCAGGCGTACGGCAAGGGCGGCGTCAAGGCACATGGGGTCGGCGCCGAGGCGCTGGTGAACCTCACGCGCCTGTATTGGTACACGGTCGAATTCGGCCTGATCAAACAGTCGGACGGCTTGCGCATTTACGGTTCAGGCATCGTTTCGTCAAAGGGCGAATCGATCCACTGCCTGGAATCGCCCGCGCCCAATCGCATCGGATTCGACATGCAGCGCATCATGCGCACCCGTTATCGCATTGACACGTATCAGAAAACCTATTTCGTCATCGACAGCTTCGAGCAGCTGATGGACGCGACGCGTCCGGACTTCACCCCAATCTACCATGCGCTCGCGCAGCAGGAATCCATTCCGGCCGGCAACGTGCTGCAAAGTGATTTTGTATACAATCGCGGTTCGGGCGAGGGTTGGGCGAAAGACGGCGACGTCTAGTCGCAGCGTACGCAGGCGCGTCCTAGGATTTTTCCGTCTTCGTCTTCTGCTCCGCGATAAACCGCTGGATGTGCTGCTCCAGCACCGGCAGCGGCACCGAGCCGATTTCAAGCACGCTGTCGTGGAATTTGCGGATGTCGAACTTGATGCCGAGTTCCTTTTCCGCTAGCGCGCGCAATTCCAGGATTTTCAATTCGCCGAGCTTGTAGCTCAGCGCCTGGCCGGGCCAGGAAATGTAACGATCGACTTCGGTTTCCACTTCGTGCTGGGACAACGCGGTGTGGTCGGCCAGATACTTGATCGCCTGCGCACGCGTCCAGCCCTTGTGGTGCATGCCGGTATCGATGACCAGGCGCACGGCACGCCACATCTCGTAACTTTCGCGGCCGAATTCGTCGTATGGCGTCAGGTAGATGCCCATTTCCTTGCCGAGCTTTTCGCAATACAACGCCCAGCCCTCGCCATAGGCGGAACTATATTCGTGGCGGAAGTCCGGCACGTTTTTTTGTTCCTCGACCAACGAGCCCTGGAACGAATGGCCGGGCGCGGATTCATGCAGGGTCAGCGCGGTGAGGTTGTACAGCGACCGCGACGGCAGGTCGAAGGTATTGACCCAATACGTGTGCGGACTGCCGCGGCCGGCGGTCCAGAACGGCGCGATCGCGGCCGGCACCGGCTCGATGCCGAAGCGTCCACGCGGCAGGACATCGAAGTACTGCTTGAGTTTTCCATCCACGCGCTTGGCGATCCACGACGCACGCATCAGCAGCTCGTCCCCGGTCTTCGCATAGAACTGCGGATCGCTGCGCAGGAATTTCTGGAATGCCGGAAAGTCGCCGTCGAAACCCGTTGCCTTCATCGTCACGAGCATTTCCGCATCGATGCGTGCGACTTCCTTCAGCCCGATCTGGTGGATGAATTCGGGGTCGGTGTCGAGCGTGGTGTACTCGACGATCTGCTTGCGATAGAACGCCTTGCCGTCGGGGAGCGCCTCGGCGGCCAGCGTGGTGCGTGCATGCGGCACATAATCGTCGCGGAAGAATTTCAGCAGTTTCGCGTACGCCGGGATGACGCGATCACGGATCGCCTTGGCACAATCGGCGCGTAGTTTCTCCTGCTCGTCGGCAGGAATTGACGACGGCAATTGCTTGAACGGTTTGTAGAAGTCGCTGTCCTGTGGCGTTTTCACATCGATAAATGTGGAAATGGATACATCGCGCCCGCCGAGCACTTCGCGCGGCACGGAAAATCCGCGCTTCAGGCCTACGCGCATGTTGACGATGTTCTCGTCGAAGTAGCGCGGTATGTCGTTCAGTCGGCCGATATAGTTCTGCGCCTGCTTGGCATCCTTGATCGGGCGATCGGCCATGAAGCCCAGATCCGACCAGAACTGCGAATCACTGTTGAACGGCATTTCGTATTCGCGAAAGACGATGCCGGCGGCAAGATTCTCGATCTGCGGCTTGTACACCGCCAGGTTGATGCGATTCTCGGGCGACAACTCGGCCGCCGGAATCTCCGCGATCTTGCCCAGCACCTCCTGCCAGTATTTCAGGCGCTGCTTCTGCGTCGCGGCGTCGACGGCCGGCAGGCGATCGTCATGTGCGCTCGCGGCGCGGTCTTCGTCGTCCAGGCCGGGAAACTGCTGCTGCCGCCAGTCCCACTCCGTGCTGTAGATTGCCTTGAAGCGGTCATCCGCCGAATCGGTCTTGGGTGTATCCGCGTATGCCATCGTCGCCATTGCCATCCCCCCCAGCAGCAGGCACATCTTCAACCGGTTCATTGCCCGTCTCCGCATCTTTAGTCTCGTCTGCGATCATCGCATCCTTGCCAGCCCGGCGCGTAGGTCTTTCGTCCCGGACCTGAGAACGTAGGACCAACCTTTTACCGGGTTTTATCGCTCCAGCATGTCGGCGTCGCCGCCCATCGCCCGCATATACGCGGCGAAGCCGCGCTCGGCCGTTTCGGTGAAAATCTCGGCGGTCGAATCGAAACTGGCGATGCGGTCGGGACGGAAATTGCGAAAGTCCTGGCGCAGCCGACACCACGCGCCGAGCGTCCATGCGCCGCCCCAGAACGCCAAGCATAGGGGTTCCACCTCGCGTGCGCTGGCGCGTTCGGCTTTGTCGCGGTAATCAAGACGCAGCACCTTGTGCGCGATCACGGCTTCGTGCAGTCGGTCGATAACGCCGGTGGTTTCGATGCGATCGGCGCGTGGCGGCGCAAAGATGCGCGAGCGTTGCGTGCGCGCACGCAATTCCGGCGGCAGCACAGCCTCGATCTTGAGCAGGGCGGCGGCCGCGTTACGGGTCAGGCGCTGTCCGCCGAACGCGCTGACGAAGCGCGTGCCGACGACCAGGGCTTCCAGTTCATCGGCGTTGAACATCAGCGGCGGAATATCCGAGCCCTTGCGCAGCACGTAGCCGATACCGGCCTCGCCTTCGATCGGCACGCCGGACAATTGCAGGTCGGCGACATCGCGATACACAGTGCGCAGGGAAACGCCCAGCGTCTCGGCCAGACGCCGCGCCGGCAGTGCGGTACGGCGTCCACGCAAGGCATGGATGATAAGGAACAGACGATCGGCACGGCGCATTCGGCATTTTTATCACATGCTGCGCGCAACGCGCAGCGGTCGTCTCATCCATGCAGCCGCGAACGCGGCGCCGGTGTCAGGCGCAGCACCTGTGCGGGCGTTTTTAGGCGACGCGCGAGTTCCGGTGCGATTGTTTTGCGCCAGTTCTGCGATTGCTCGAGCCGGGCAAAATTCTTGGCGTAGTCGTCGGCCGTTGCAAACGCGGCGATCCAGATGAAAACATTTTCACCCTCACGTACCGGCAGACGCGGGAATGTGTTCGGGCCGGGTTCGGTTTCCAATTCTGCAGCAATGGAAATTCCCGCTTTGTGCAACTCGGGTTTTATTTCACGCTCATAAAAGGCGCGGAAGTCCGCATTCACCGGCGCGTCCAAGGAGTAAATCGTAGCGACGACCAGTCCTTTGGCCAGCGCAGGGGCGCCGATTGCTGGACGCTGAAATTTCGCCGGCGCAAATCCCGATGCGGCCGATACCGGTCGCAGCAACAACACGTTGTCGGTGTCGATGAAGCTCGCGTTCGCCTCATCCCGATGCGCCTTCCATACCAGCCCACCATAAAACGCCTGCAGCGCTTCAGCGCGTGCCGGCATATCGGCAAAACCTCGCAGCCAGACGAAACGGTTTGGATCGTCGCGATCGCGGAAATGACCGATCACGCTGATACCAACCGCTTCCTGGGTTTCGATGAACTCGCGTTCGAACAGCGGAAGGAATCCATCGAGCTTGTCCGGATGCAGTGTGTATTGGCGCAGTTCGAGGATCGGGCAACAGCGGGCGGGTGGCGACGATGCGGTGGCTTGCAGAATCATGGCGGTGAGCAGGGTCATCATCGAGAACATGTCCATTCCTTATTGTGGTTGCCTGATTCGCGTCATCTGCATGCGCCAGTTAGTTTCCCAGGTGTTGCCGCCATCGGCGGACAGCGCCTGCTCCCAACGTGCGCTGGTCGGCGTGATATGCGACCAGATGAAACGCGCCAGCACCGGTTTGCCCTCGTGTTCGCCCACACCTTCAAAACGGCCGATGCCGTTTTGGAATGCGCCGACGACCGGCGCTTCCAGCACGCCGCTGCGGTTGCTCGCCCAGTAAAGACTCCATTGCCTTGACTTCAGATCGAATAGACGCAGCGTCATGCCGCGAAAATCACCGCCCCAGTCGCTTTCAAAACTGTCCATGTTGCCGATGCCGCCGAGGATGGGTGCGCATTCGCCGATGGCTTCGAACTGTTCCCAGTCGGCGCAGCCGACCAGGCGCTGTTGCAAACGCTGGTTGTCGATGCGCCACTGTCCGAAAAGGAAATCGAAATCGTGCGCGCCGTCGCGCGAGTTGCTCGTCAACGTTGCACCCGTGGAGTCGAGATATTGATTTCGATCCACGGCGGCCGACGCCGCAGCGAGCGGCTGCGAACGCGCCAAGACCGTAAGCGGGTTGCCGAGACTGGCGTTCATGCCGGCGACCAGAGACCGACACGATTGCCTTCGCTGTCGCGAAATTGCGCGAAGTAACCCATCCCTTGCGGCAACGCGGTACAAGGAACAAGCGTATCGCCGCCTTGCTTCTGCGCTCGCTCCAATACCGGACGCAAGTCGGCGACGCTCAGGTAGACGATGCTTCCCTGCACCGACGGACGGCAATCCTCCATCGCGATCAGCGCGCCGGTCGCATTGGGTTTTTCACCACGCGGAAACACCGCGATGTCGCTGCCAGCAAGACATTCGCGCTTGAGCGGTTGCGCCAGGATGTCTTCATAGAAACGCTGGGCGCGGTCCAGGTTGTCGGTCGGGATTTCGAACCAGGCGGGGACGTTGGGATTGAGCATGGCGGTATTCCTGAAGGTGATCTGTGCCGATTGCACGTGACGCACGATGCGCCGGTGCTGCTGACAGCCTGGTGTCAGCAGTGCGTTGCAAATTTCGATTTCCTCTGGCGCTGATGTTTGAGAGTCGCGACAATGCGCAGCGCGCCCTTATTTGAATCGCCACCGATGAAACCTGCCGCCCGCAAAGCCGCGAAACCCATATCGCTGACCCAGTTCCTGATCGAGGAGCAGCGCGAGCAGCATCACATCAACGCCGATCTGCGCCTGCTGATCGAAGTCGTTGCGCGCGCATGCAAGTCAATTTCGATTGCTGTCGGCAAGGGTGCGCTCGGCGGCGTGCTGGGATCGGCCGGCACCGAGAATGTGCAGGGCGAGGTGCAGAAGAAACTCGATGTGCTGTCGAACGAAATCCTGCTCGAAGCGAACGAATGGGGCGGGCACCTGGCCGCGCTGGCGTCGGAAGAGATGGACGATCCGCATCCGATTCCGCATCGCTACCCCAAGGGCGAATATCTTTTGGTATTCGATCCGCTGGATGGTTCCTCGAACATCGACGTGAATATTTCGGTCGGCACCATCTTCTCGGTGCTGCGCTGTCCGCCCGGCGTGAAGGAGCCGGACGAGAAAGCATTTCTGCAGCCTGGCACACAGCAGGTTGCCGCCGGCTACGCGATCTACGGCTCGAGCACGATGCTGGTGTTGACCTTGGGCGACGGCGTGCATGCATTCACGCTCGACCGCGAGCTCGGCAGCCTGGTGCTGACCGGTCGCGACCTGAGCATCCCCGCCGACACGCGCGAGTTCGCGATCAACATGTCGAATCTGCGCCATTGGGAAGCGCCGATGCGGCGTTACATCGACGAGTTGCTCGCGGGCAAGACCGGCCCGCGCGGCGCGGATTTCAATATGCGCTGGGTTGCATCCATGGTTGCCGACGTGCATCGCATCCTGACCCGCGGCGGCATCTTCATCTATCCGCGCGACCTGAAGGATGCGTCCAAGCCTGGCAAGCTGCGCCTGATGTACGAGGCGAACCCGATGGCGTTCATCGTCGAACAGGCCGGCGGCATGGCCACCAACGGATTGATGCGCATTCTGGATATCGTGCCCACGTCGCTGCACCAGCGCGTACCCGTGTTCCTGGGTTCAAGAAATGAAATTGAACGGGTGACGCAGTATCACCACGCCGCAGCGCAGGATTGAGCGTGAGCGACAGCGACTTCATCGAAGTCTACGACAACGCACTCGATGCCTCGACGTGCGCCGCGCTGTTGCGGCGCTTTGATGCCAGCGGTGAAGCAGTGCGTGGCGCCACTGGCGGTGGTGTCGATGTCAAGCTCAAGGACAGCTGGGATATTCATATCAGCGCCCTCTCGCAATGGCAGGATGCGGAGCGCGCATTGAATGCGGCGATGATGGGCGGGCTGATGCGCTACCTACGCAAGTATCCCTACACCCTGCTGGCGCCGTTGTCCTTGAGCATGCCCGATCCCGCCGGCGGCGGCCTTACGCGACTGGATGCCGAACGGGTGACGGCGTTGTCGGACGAGCTTCTGCAAGCGTTGATCCGCAAAACGCTGCGGCCAGGCACAATCAATCTGCAAAAGTATATTGCCGACCAGGGCGGCTATCCGTACTGGCATTGCGAGCTGTATCCGAAGGCCGCTGATCCGCAATCGGAGACTCTCCACCGTACCTTGTTGTGGACGATCTACCTCAACGATGGTTTCGGCGAAGGCGAAACCGAATTCCTGCATCAACGCCGCAAGATCACGCCAAAGACCGGCGCGCTGCTGATTGCACCTGCGGCATTCACTCACACCCACCGCGGCAACATGCCCAAAGGCGGAAACAAATACATCGCCACATCGTGGATTCTGTTCCAGCGCGCAGCGGCGATCTACGCGGCGAAGTAGGTCAGAACAGATCGCCCTGCGGCGATGCCGGCCGCGGCGGCCGAAATTGGGTCGTATCCAGCGCCAACGTACGCGTCGTATCAAAACCGTGGGTGCGCGCAGCCAGCTTGAACCGATGGCGGATGAGTTCGGCAAACTCGCCTTCACCGCGCATGCGCGAGCCGAATCGCGGATCGTTGTCGCGTCCGCCGCGCATCTGCCGAACCAGGCTCAACACGTGTTCGGCGCGCTCCGGGAAATGCAGTTCCAGCCATTCGCGCACCAGTTGCTTCAACTCCCAGGGCAGACGCAGCACGGTGTAGCCGGCCATGCGTGCGCCAGCGTCATGTGCGCGCTGCATGATTTGCTCCAGCCAGCGATCGGTCAGCATCGGGATGATCGGCGCGACCAGGACGCCGCAAGGCACGCCAGCCGCATTCAGTGCGCGCACGGCTTCGATGCGCCGGTGTGGCGCGCTTGCCCGCGGTTCGAGTTTGGATGCGAGCCGATTGTCCAGCGATGTAACGGAAATGAACACGCGCACGAGATTGGATTTCGCCAGCGGCGCGAGCAGATCCAGATCGCGTTCCACCAGTGCATTCTTGCTGACGATGGTAAACGGGTGTCGACACTCGGCCAGGACTTCAATCACCTGGCGCGTGATCCGATAACGCCGCTCGATCGGCTGGTAGGGATCGGTGTTCGCGCCCAGATTGATCGGACTGATGCGATACCCGGGTTTGGCGAGCTCGGAGCGGAGCAGGTCGGCGGCATTGGTTTTTGCGAATAGTTTGGTTTCAAAATCCAGACCGGGCGACAGATTCAGATACGCATGTGACGGACGCGCGAAGCAGTAGATGCAGCCATGCTCGCAACCACGGTAGGGATTGATGCTCTGCTCGAACGGAACATCCGGCGAATCATTGTGGCTGATGATGCTGCGTGCGCGTTCGTCGGTAACCGTCGTCGCAGGATGCGGTGCGGGTTCTTCTTCCGGCGTCCAGCCGTCATCGACTGATTCACGCGCCGATGTTTCGAAGCGGCCTTCCGGGTTGGAGGCCGCACCGCGGCCTTTGCTGCGAGTCACTGTGCCGGGCATGGGAGCTTCGCGATTCATCTCGGGGTGGATAGTGCCAGCATGCGCTGCCGCCGTCTCAGCGCCTGCGATTTTCGCCGTGGGTCGATTTCTAGTGGGCGCGGAGGTGCAAATTTTACCGCTCCGCCGGGTGTTTGGGGTGTGGCGCAATGCCGCTGCGAACGCCGGCAAACCGGCGGCATGGCGCCATTTGTCGGCGGACTTTGCCGTTGTGGCTGCTGCGACTCGCGCGCGTGCAAATCCTGTGGCAGGATGCGCATCGGCTGAAGCTTCGGAGAACGCCGATGCGCTGGGTTTATCTGCTAATCGCAATGTTCGGTTTCGCGGTCGTTTTCTCGGCGAAAACGGCGGGAGCGCTGGGTGTGGGCCTGATCGTGGGACTGGTCGGCCTGTTCGGCGCCTTGCTCGCATTCGCCGCCGCTCGCATCGCCTCGTCGGCGCAGTCCGAAGTTGCACTGCTTACCGACAAGGACATCAATGCGTTGCGCGCCAGTATGCGCAAACCGGCTACGCCGGGCACATCAAACGCAGCTTCGGCAGGCGTACCGAACAGTTGATCGTAGCCCGCGTCGACGCAAAATCCGCTGACTCGAGCGCCGATTGAATGCTGGGCGCCACGAAACGGCGCGCCATTACACCTTGTCCCTGTCGAATCGACGTTGCACTATTGACCGCGTCCGATCGCCCGAGGTGTTCTCGTGTCCAAGCTCTATCCCGTTCCGGCCGACTTTGCCGCGCGCAGCCGCATCAAGGCAAATGACTACGAAAAACTTTACGCCGAGTCGGTGCGCGATCCGGAAGGCTTCTGGGGCCGGATCGGCAAGCGCCTGGACTGGATCACTCCGTACACCCAGGTGCGCGATGTGTCGTTTGCCGCAAATGATTTGCATATTCGCTGGTATGCAAACGGGACCCTGAATCTGGCGGCCAACTGCCTGGACCGCCATCTGGCCACGCGCGGCGACAAGACCGCGATCTTGTGGGAAGGCGACGATCCTGCCGAATCGCGGGCGATCAGCTACCGGCAGTTGCATGCGCAAGTGTGTAAATGTGCAAATTTGCTCAAGAACCTCGGCATTGCCAAGGGCGATCGCGTCACCATTTACCTGCCGATGATTCCCGAAGCGGCGGTGGCGATGCTGGCCTGCGCCCGTATCGGCGCTGTACATACGGTCGTGTTTGGCGGCTTCTCGCCGGATTCGCTGGCCGGACGCATTGCCGATTCTTCCTCCAAGCTCGTCATCACCGCCGATGAGGGACTGCGTGGCGGCAAGAAGGTGCCGCTCAAGATCAATGTCGACGAAGCGCTGACGCGCCCCGGCACCAATAGCGTGGAAACCGTCTTGGTGGTCAAACGCACTGGCACGCCGGTCGCAATGCAGGCGCCGCGCGACCGCTGGTGGGACGCGCTGATGGACGCGCAGGATAGCGACTGCGCGCCAACGCCGATGAACGCGGAGGATCCCCTTTTCATTTTGTATACATCGGGTTCTACCGGCAAACCAAAAGGCGTACTGCACACCACCGGCGGCTACGGCGTCTTTGCCAGTTATACGCACGAATGTGTGTTCGATCTGCGCGAGGACGATATCTACTGGTGCACCGCCGATGTCGGCTGGGTCACCGGTCACAGCTATATTGTCTATGGGCCGCTCGCCAATGGCGCTACTTCGCTGATGTTCGAAGGGGTGCCGAACTATCCCGACGCCGGACGTTTCTGGCAAGTCGTCGACAAGCACAAGGTGACGCTGTTCTATACCGCGCCGACCGCGATCCGCGCACTGATGCGCGAGGGCGAGGCGCCGGTGAAGAAATCCAGACGCTCCAGTCTGCGCCTCTTGGGAAGCGTAGGCGAACCGATCAATCCGGAAGCATGGACGTGGTATCACCGCGTGGTCGGCGATGAGCGCTGTCCGATCGTGGATACCTGGTGGCAGACCGAGACCGGCGGCATTCTGATCACGCCGCTGCCGGGCGCCATCGCGCAAAAGCCGGGGTCTGCAACCAAACCGTTCTTCGGCGTGCAACCGGCCATCGTCGACGCGAACGGAAAGCAGCTGTCGGGCGAGGCTGAAGGCAATCTGGTGCTGTTGGCTTCCTGGCCCGGGATGATGCGCACGGTCTATGGCGATCATCAGCGTTTTATCGACACCTATTTCAAGACATACCCGGGCACGTATTTCACCGGCGATGGCGCCCGCCGCGATGCCGACGGCTACTACTGGATCACCGGGCGTGTCGATGATGTGATCAATGTTTCCGGCCACCGCCTCGGCACCGCCGAGGTGGACAGCGCGCTGGTCTCTCATTCCAAAGTCGCCGAGGCTGCCGTGGTCGGCTGTCCGCATGACATCAAGGGCCAGGGCATTTACGCGTACGTGACGCTGAAGAGCGGCGTGGCGTCCGACGATGCCCTGCGCAAGGAATTGATCGCGCACGTGCGCAAGGAGATCGGCCCCATTGCTACGCCCGACTATCTGCAATGGGCGCCCGGGCTGCCGAAGACGCGGTCCGGCAAGATCATGCGTCGCATCCTGCGCAAGATTGCCGAGAATCAGCCCGATCAACTTGGCGATATTTCCACGCTGGCCGATCCGACGGTGGTGCAGAACCTGGTGGATTCGCGCCTCGTGCGCTGACGCCAGTGCGCGAACTCACGGCAGCCGATTTTCTTCCCGCGCGGCCGCCGCAAACGCTGCGCAAAAGTGAGATTCACCTGTGGTTTTATCCGCGCTGGAACGGAACCTCGCGTGCGGTGGCCGAATCGCCGGTCATACGCGATCTGCTGGCCGGTTATCTGGGGTGTGCACCTTCAGACTTGCCCATCGAGCGCGACCGCCACGGCAAACCCCGGCTCGCCGAAGCAGGTCTGCAATTCAACATATCGCACAGCGCCGGCGCGGTCCTGGTCGGGTTGAGCCGCGAGCAGCCGCTTGGCGTGGATCTGGAGCTGTCGCGGCGATCGCGCCCGGTGCTGGATCTGGCGCGGCGTTATTTTGATCCCGGTGAAACCGCTGCATTGATGGCTTTGCCCGAGAGCAGGCAACAAGCTGCCTTTCTAGGCCTGTGGAGTTGCAAGGAAGCCTTGTTAAAAGCGCTGGGACGCGGCATCGCTTTCGGTCTGCATCGAGTCGTGTTTGCCTTAGATGCTGCGACGGGTGCGGTCACCCGACTGCAAGCAATCGAAGGTGAATCTGCGGCGGAGTGGTCTATCCGGCGCCTTTATCCCGTGGCCGAGGCCACCGCTGCATTGGTCTGGCGCGGTCCGGAATGTAGCGTCCGCGCGTTTCAGGCCGTACCGGCTTGAAACAACGTCGCTTCGCACGGAGGGCATTGCTCCTGGCGCTCAATCGGGCTAAGTTTGAGGTTCGGGGCGAGGCAATCCGAAATGTGGAAACTGCTGCGTAATCTGCTGCTGGCGGCAATCTTGCTGGCGGGCGTGCTTAAGCTTTTGGCCTGGTATGAAGCCGGCCAGGACGTCCAGCGCGCCACTGCGGCACTCGCGCCTTACGCGCAGCTGCGCTACGACGGCCTCTCAGCAGGCCTGGATGGCAGCGTCACCCTGAGCGTAGTCAGCCTCGCCATCAAACGCGGCGCTACCCAGGATACGTACCGCGCCGACAGCGTGGTGCTGGAATCGCCCAGCGTGTTCTGGCTGATCAAACACGCGCTCCTGAGCGAAACCGATCTGCCGCCACGATTAGGCGTTTCAGTTCAAGGATTGAAGCTGCCGGCAAAAGTCTGGCTGGATCCGCAATGGCTCAATCCGGCGACCCTGGTTCCTTTTGAAACGCTGGGCTGTGGCGCGTCCGCGTTCACATCAACCGACTACAGCAAGATGGGTATCGCATTCGGCGAGACCCGCCAGCACCTGGATTATCGCTACGACGCAGAAGCAAAGCTGCTGGCGTTGACTCTGAATCTGTATGCCCCGGCCTTCGCCAATCTGACTCTGGACGCGGAACTGCATCCGTTTGACCCAAAAGCTGCGCCGACCCTGGACAAGGTGCATATCGACAGGCTTGCGGCCGCCTATGCCGACAACGGGTATTTGCAGCGCCGCAACCAGTTTTGTGCCCAGCGCGAGAACCTGAGCCCGAAGCAATTTGTCGAGCAGCATGTCACCTCCGCGTTGGCGTTACTCGCGCAACAGCATATCCAGCCTGGCGCCGAGTTAGTGAAGCTGTATCGCAACCTCATCGAAAACGGCGGCCGCGCCAGCGTTCTCAGCCTGCCGAACAGCAACTTCGTCGCGGGAACGTGGCGCAGCAACCCGCCGGAAGACGTGTTGCGCCAGCTCAATGTCACCGCGCGCTATGGCGATACCCCCCAGGTGATGTTCCGCTTGGCCTTCATGGCGCCGCCAGAGGTCGAAACCGCACCGGTCGCTGCGGAGCCTTCCAGTCCGAATCCACCCCTTACCGCCGCGGCGGGCACCGCGGCCGCTCCCATCGCAACGACGCCAACCCCAACGACAGCACCGATGGCGCCGACGCCGATCCCGGCACCAGTGCTCGCGACCGCTGCGCCGCCAAGCAGCCTGGCGCCCCGCGCCGTACCTACACCGGTCGCGGCACCGCCACCCGTAACCACCGTCAGCGCGTCGACGCCGACCGTCGCGCCGTTGCCAGCCACACCGCGAGTGGCGGCATCGAGCATGGGCATGCAAAGTCTGGATCGCGCTGAAGCCCTGTTGCCGCCACCACCGCCGAAGCCTTCCAAAGTCCCCGGCTCGCCGGATTTCGAACCCAGCGCGCCGCGGCCAGAGGGCAGCACCTCGACTCTGGCCCTGGTCTGGAAGCCGACGATCGAGCGGCTGGCCGCCGCCCCGCCGGCTCAGCACAATTACGACGTGATCGACTACGCGCGCCTCAAGGACGCGGTGGGCCGACACGTTCGTTTGATCACAGACGGCGGCAAGAAACTAGAGGGCGACGTGGTCAGCGTCGATGAATCCGGTGTTGCCCTGCACATGACGGGCCGCGTCGGCGGTGATCTGCAATATGTCATCCCGAAAGTGCGCATCCAGCAAATTCAACTGTTTCGCCGACCGTCGCCGCCCGCGTGATTGCGACGGTGCACCATTCCCAGACGTCCTTGATTCCAATGGATGCTGCACAAAACCGAGCTGCACACGACCAGGGGGTCGGATTCGCCCAGAACGTTGAGGCGATGACGCTGGCGCGTGCGCAACGCGGTGACATGCAGGCATTTTCAATTCTTTATCAGTGTTTTGGACGGGCTTGCTTCAATCTCGCGCTGCGCATGCTGGGAGAGCGTCAGTCAGCCGAGGACCTGGTCCAGGAGGTGTTCCTGAAAATGATGGATACGATTGGCAGTTATCGCGGCGACGCGCCCTTTGGTGCCTGGCTTAAGCGTCTGGCGGCGAACGCCTGCATTGATCAATTGCGCAAGCAGCGTCACGGCGTCGAGGAAGATCCCGAAGCGCTATTCGCCCATCTGGCCAGCGACGCTCCGGACGCCGCGAGCCGGGTCGATGTCTGGTCGCTGCTGGCGCGCCTGCCGGCGCGGGCGCGTGCCGTGCTGGTACTGCACGAATTCGAGGGCTATACCCACACCGAACTTGCCGCGCTGTTCGGGCAAAGCGAAAGCTACTCGAAATCCATTCTCGCGCGTGCAATCGGGCGTCTGAACGCCTTGGTCTCGCCATCTACCGTTGCATCGTCCGCATTTGCCCAGGTTCAGTCATGTCCACACAAGAGTTGAATTTTCACGCGCTCGCGCAGCGCCTGGCCGCGGCCCCCGTGAGCGAACCGGCGCCGGATTTGTGGTCGCGGATCGAGCGCGCGCATCTATCGCGTCGGCAACGTCGCCGCCAGCTTCGCTTTGCCGGTGCAAGCTTCGCCGTTATCGCAGGTGTAGCGGTTTTCCTCGCCGCTTCGCGCCTGCCCGAAGCCGCCGGTACCGACTGGCAGGCGCGAGCTCAAGCACTGGAAATGCAGCTGCATGCGCGCGCGTTGTCTACAGCTGAAATCGACAATCCCTTGTCGCTGGATACCGAATCGGAATTGGCCCGCGTCGATGGCGCGTTGCAGACAGCCTATGATCACGGTGCGACAAAAGGTGAACTTGTTCCATTGTGGAAACAGCGCAGCGAATTGCTGAGCGCTCTGCTGGCCGCGCGCCGGCAGAGTCTCGCGGTCACACGTATTTAGAAGGTGCAAGTCATGTACGTATCCATTGTCAGATCGCTTTGTCTGTTTGCTGTCGCTGCGGCGACAGCGCACGCCGCAGACCCCGTCAGCGTCAGCCAGCCGACAGCTGCTGCGCGCAACGCGGCCAGCGACGCAACCGAGCAACGCCTGCGCCAGGACGTGCAACTGATGCTGTCACGGCTGGCTGCATCCGGTGCGCTGGGCCAGCACCCGGATCAGATCACCTTGCGCCTTGACGAACCGGCGCAACGCGTGACCAATCTCGGCATCCTGGTCGACTCCACCAGTGCCGAGCGCGCGCGCGACGGCCTGCGCGTGCTGGGAGCGACGCCGGGAAGCACCGGTGAGCACCTGGGCCTGCGCCCGGGCGACGTCATCGTGGCGGTCAACAATACATCTTTGCGTAGCCTGGGTTCCGACGCTGAGGGCCGCGCCTTGGCGGCGGCAACGTTGAAATCCACCGTCGAAGCGTTGCCGGATGCAGCGCCCTTGCGCCTGGATGTGCTGCGCGACGGCGAGGCCCTGGCGATGAATGCACCGCTGCAACGTGTGACCCTGCCGGCCCTGCGCATGGAACTCGGCGCGGCAACATTGGCCAATGCCGATTCCGCAGCAGCCGACTCTGGAGCAGGCTCGCGGACTTCGACTGGTGCTGCCGGTTGCGGACGGATCAGCACATTTGATGTCGCCTCTAGAGGCGACCGTCAGTACCACGCGCGCATCATCTTGCTCGATGGCGTGACGCCCGGCCCGAGCGGCGGTGAGGTCTACCGCGTTGCTGCCGGCGAACACAAGTTGCTTGTCGCCGAAAATATTCCGACCCGGCAAATGGGCTTCAGCGAAATCGCCAGCATGCGTCGCAATACCAGCAAGGAGCTTGTCGTTATCGTCAAACCCGACACGACAGCCATGGTCGCTGCGCAATTTCATCAGGACAAGGGCGGCGATCTGGCCCACGGCACCTACTGGGATCCGGTAGTGTGGCGCGAGGTTCCGGAGTCGTGTCCCTAGCGATCGTTGGCCCTAGCGAAACTTTTGCATCGCCGAGGCGTCCAAGGTTGCACTCCCATCCCACAGGATGTAGCCGCACGGACGCGGCTTTTTTGCCTATTTCGCGCAGCAAAATGGCAATACGTTATTCTTCACCGATGAAGATGAAGCGTCGCGGCGCGCCGTTTACAACGAGCCTTTGTACACTTTTTCTTGTCTGCGCTGCGGCCCGAGCGGAGTCCGCATTGCCCGACGCGTATCGCCAGGCCATCGAGCAAGGCGTGCAGTCGGGTGCGTACGAGTCGGTTGCCGTGGGCTGGATCGAGGGCAAGGAGCGACAAACCTGGTTCTTCGGCTCCGCACAGGCGGACAGCGCATTCGAAATCGGCGCCGTGACCGAGGTTTTCAGCGGGCTGTTGCTGGCACAGGCGGCCTATGAGGGAAAGCTGCGACTGCAGACGCCGATCCGAGAAGTGTTACCCGCAGATTTCCCTTTTGCCGACTCTGCTCTGGGTGCCGTTTCCCTCGCGGCGTTGGCGACACACCATGCCGGCCTGCCGGCCATGCCGCCGAACCTCATGCCCAACAAGGTCGAGGATCCGTACACGGACTATTCCGAACTGGATCTGCGCGTGTTTCTGGCCAACTACCGCATGGCAGCGACATCGCCCAGTTATGCCTACTCCACACTCGATGGTGGTCTGCTTGGCTATCTGCTTGGCCAGGCGTACACGACAAATTATACAAAGCTACTGAGCGACAAGATCCTGCTGCCACTGGGACTCAAGCACACGGGCTTCGATGACAGCTCCGCCTTGCTTGCAGGCCATGCGCGTGGTCAGCCGGCAGCACACTGGCACTTCTCGGCCCTTGCGGGCAGTGCCGGCCTGCGCTCGACGACCGACGATCTGCTGCAATTGCTGCAACATAATTTGCTTCCGGAAGACAGTCCCTTGCGCGCCGCGATCCTGCTCGCTCGGCAACCGCGCGCGCAGCTTGCTGTGGAGGAAATCGGCCTCGGCTGGAATATTGTCCAAGTCAGTTCGCCACCGCTTGATGCCGATTCGCCCGCATCCTCGCCCGCGTCAAGCTCACAGACCTGGCCAGTGGTGTGGCGCGGCAGCAGCACCGCCGGTTTTTCCACATTCATAGGATTTCGAACGGATCGGCAACAGGCATTGGTGCTGCTCGGCAATAGCGACGCCAGCTTAAGCGCACTGGGCATGGCGCTGCTCAAAGGCGACGCGCCGCCACCGGTGCCGAGCGTACACGCGTCGCAGCCAACGCCGGAGCAACTGGCTGGCTATCCGGGTCTGTACCAGGTGCGCGGAGGCGTTGAGATCACCGTGCGCCAACGCGACGCCCAACTTAGCGCGCAGTTGAGCGGCCAGCCCGCCGCGCTGCTGCGTGCCAACAGTGAAGATGTTTTTGACGCCGACGCCGATGGTTTTGCGATTTCATTCCAGCGCGAGGCAGGCAAGGTGACGACGCTGCTGCTCAATCGCGGAGGCGTGAACCTTGTCGCCCAGCGCTTGAGTGAACGTGCGCCGCATATTGCGCGGGCGTCGATTCCAGTCGACGCGAAAACCTTGCTCGACTACGCGGGCGATTTTCGCCTGGACACGAACGCGCTGGCCCGTATCACCTTGCGCGAGAACAAACTCAGCCTGCAACTGAGCGGGCACGCGCCGCTGCCGCTGCTCGCATTCGCGAAGGATCATTTCGCCTGCGAGGACGATTCATGCACGCTGGCGTTTCAGCGCGACGAAGCCAGCCGGGTTATATCGGTGCGCTTGGATTTCGCCGGGACCGAGGGTGCTGCGCCTCGCGTGCGCTGGGCGACCCCGTAACTCGATGGCCCGGTATACTGCTTTTTCGGTCCCGACCAGATTGCCGCACATGATGTTTTTTTCCCGCCTGTTGCTGTCCATCTTGCTGCTGTTAGCGTTGTTGCCGGCAACGGCCGCGGAGAATGCCGAAACGATTTTCTCCGCGGGCAAGGATCGCATCCTCCAGGTGCGTCTGATCGACCAGGCGGGCAACGCCAAGAACGCGCTCGGCTCTGGATTCGTGATCGCCGACGGCGGACGCATCATCAGCAACTACCATGTCGTTTCCGGGCTGGTGAACCATCCCGGTCGTTTTCGCGCTGAATATCTTGCGCAGAACGGTGAGACCGGTAAGCTTGCGCTGCTCGACATCGATGTGGTGCACGATCTGGCCTTGCTGCGCGCCGAAGGCTTTGCGCCCACACCGTTGTCGCTGCGTGCCGAGGTGCCGGCGATGGGCGTGCGCCTGTATTCGCTGGGCAATCCGCTTGATCTGGGATTGACCATCGTCGAGGGCACCTACAACGGCCTGCTGAAGAAATCGCTCTACGAACGCATCCACTTCACTGGCTCGATCAACCCCGGCATGAGCGGCGGCCCGACCCTGGATGGCGACGGCAATGTCGTCGGCGTGAACGTGGCGACGGCCGGTAACCAGGTCAGTTTTCTGGTCCCGGCAAAATATGTCGCGCACTTGCTCGCCCACGCCAGCGACACGCCGATGGATGCGGCCGTGTTCGGAGCGACGGTCGCACGGCAGTTGCTGATCAACCAGGACCACTATATCGGCAGTCTGCTTGGCAGCGGGTTCGCAAGCAGCGAGCTGGAGGGTTATCGGGTGCCCGGCCAAATCGCCAACTACGTCAATTGCTGGGGTCGCACCGAGCGTGAGCCGCGCCGGCTGTACCACAGCGTGTCGTACAGTTGCTCCACCGACGAAAACATTTTCTTGTCCGACGAACTGAACTCCGGGGCAATCCAGTTCAGTCACCGGTTGTGGTCTACGGACGACTTGAGCGCGTTCCATTTTTTCCACTTGTTGCAAAATGCGGCGAATCTTGACACGCCAACATTCGGCGGCAGCGAAGAGACCATGGGCAACTTCCATTGCGAGTCGGGCTTTGTTGAGCATGCCGGCTTGACCTCGAAGGTAGTCTATTGCCTGCGTCGCTATCGTCAGTTCGAAGGCCTCTATGACGTCTACCAACAGACTCTCACCCTGCGTGACAATCGCCAATTGCTGCAATCCTCGTTGATGCTCAGCGGCGTGAGCGCGGCGAACGCCGCGGCGTTCGCGCAACGCTACATGGAGGACATCGCATGGAAGCCTTGAGCGGCGCACCGCACGCTGTCTGCGGCGTTCTTGAGCTACTCGACCGTCACGGGCACGTTGAAGAACGTATCTCCGTGAATGCCGGTGGAATGCGCATCGGGCGCGCGTATGACAATGACCTGATACTCGACGATGTCCATGTCAGCCCGCATCACGCGTTGATCGCCGTATCCGAAGGACGTTTTCTGCTGCGCGATCTCAACAGCGTCAACGGCATTTGTATCGACGCCGCATCGCGGCGTGTGGGCGAGGTAGTCCTGGACGGCGAACGGACGTTCACGCTGGGTCTCTCGCAGCTTCGCTACCGACCGCTGAACGCCGTCGTTGCGGAAGCTCTGCCGTTGCGCGAGCGTCGACATTTGCGCCGCGGTATCGCGTGGGCACTGTGCGCGCCGGTGGCGTGTCTGGCGATGTTTGGTTGGGATGCGCAGCTGGATAGTTACGAGGCCTTCGGAGCACTCAAGTTGCTCAATGCAATGATGGTCCCTTTGGTGGCAATGTTGCTTTGGGCCGGCGCCTGGTCGCTGATCGCGCGTCTGCTCGTGCATCGTCTGCATTTCATCGGGAATCTTGCGGTGATTTCGCTCGGTCTGCTGTTCGCGACGATTGTTGAAATTGTCACGCGCCTCGGCGCTTTCGCTTTCGCGCTGGATAGCGCCGTGCCGTGGTTGCTCGCGCTCGGAGCGTGTGCGACGTTTGTACTTATCCTTTATGGTCATTTGCGAATCGCCACCCGCATACGCCCACGCAGCGCGCTTGCCGCGGCTGTGATCTTCGGTACTTTGCTCGCTGCGGCGATGCAGATAAAGCAACTTGTATACTTGCAGCAGTTTTCTGCGCGTCCGCGGTTTACCCTGACCTTGGCACCGCCCGCGCTGCGCCTGCGCGGTGCCGACTCCACCGCGACGTTCTACGCGCGCGCATCGGCGTTGGTTGACGCGGCAGCAGACGACACCGCACCTGCTTCAAGCGACAAGGCGCCATGACCCTGCTCAGTGTCAACGTCAACAAGATTGCGGTATTGCGCAATTCCCGCGGCGGCGACGAGCCGGCTGTCGTTGCGGCCGCCGCGACATGTATTGCCGCTGGCGCCGGCGGCATCACCGTGCATCCGCGTCCCGATCAGCGGCATATACGACCGCATGACGTGCGCGAGCTCGCCGCGCTGTGCGCCGGACGTGTCGAATTCAATATCGAAGGCAATGGTTTTGCGCCGGCGCGCGGCGAATATCCCGGCCTGCTCGAACTGGTCGCGCAAACGCGACCGACGCAATGCACGCTGGTACCCGATGGTGATGCGCAGATTACTTCGGATCACGGATTTGATTTGCGCGCGGACGCGGCGCGGCTGCGCCCATTGATCGCGGAGCTGAAGTCCCTCGGCTGCCGGGTCAGCCTGTTCATGGACGCCGACTCCGCCGACATCGAGCGCGCCGCAGAGATTGGTGCACAGCGCGTGGAGATTTATACCGGCCCGTATGCGGAGGCATTTGCGCGCAACGACTTTTCGCGCGAACTTGCGGCGTGCGCGCAAGGCGCCGAGCGTGCGCGCGCCGTCGGCCTCGGCGTGAATGCGGGACATGATTTGAGTCAGGCCAATCTTGCTGTGCTTAAAGGTGCGATTCCGTTTCTGGCCGAGGTGTCCATCGGTCACGCGCTGATCGGTGAGGCGTTGTACGCGGGTTTGACTCCGACCGTGCAGGCCTACCTTCGACTGCTCGGTTGAACGAGCCAAATAAAAACGCCGCATCTCTGCGGCGTTTTTTTGTCGGTTTGCACCAGCCAGTTACTGCGAAGATACGAAACCGATTTTCATCATCCCGGCATTTTTCGCGTCAGCCATGACTGTGGCGACATTTTGATATTTCGTGGTCTTGTCAGCGCGGATGTCGAGTTCGGGTTGTTGATCCAGAGGTTTGACACCGAGGATTCGCAACTGTGCCTGCAGTCCTTCTTCGGAGATCGGCGTATCGTTCCAGAACAGCATTCCGCCAGACTGTACCGTCAACCTGATGGGCTCCGGCGGTGGTGGCGGAGGGACCAAAGGTGGGGGCGCCGGCTGCGGCAGGTCGATCTTGATCTTGTGCGACATCATCGGCACGGTAATCATGAAGATGATCAACAGCACCAGCATCACGTCCACCAGGGGCGTGACGTTGATGTCCGCCATCGGACCACTGCCACCGCCTGTACTGAATGCCATGTCTTGCTACCTCGTTGACTCGCGCCGCCGGTCTTGCCGGCGGCACAGTGACTATTAGGGCTGCTGCGCGCTTTGCGCCTGGGTGATGAAGCCGAGTTTGATCATGCCGGCGGCTTTTGCATCGGCCATGACCGCAGAGACCACCTGATACTCGGTGTCCTTGTCGGCACGAATCTGCAATTCCGGCTGCGGCGTGCGTTGCGCCTGCACACGCAATTGCGCCTGCATTGTCGCTTCAGTGATCGGTTCGTCGTTCCAGTACAGCTCGCCCGTGTCCCTGATCGACAGCGTAATCGGCTGACTGGCCACATCGTCCGGCGGTTTATCCAGACTCGCAATCGGCAACTCGATCTTGATCTTGTGCGCAGCCAAGGGCGCCGTGATCATGAAAATGATCAACAGCACCAGCATCACGTCGACGAGCGGCGTGACGTTGATTTCCGCCATCACCCCGCCGCCGCTGCCTGAACTGAACGCCATGACTTACTTCCTCGGACCTGCCGCACCTGGCTTGGTTGTCGCCAAGGTGGCAGCCGCGCCCGCGTCTACACGCGAACCGGTGGCGAAGAAGTCGTGCAGGTCGTGCGCGAATTCGTCGAAGTGGGCATTGGTCACGCGGTTGGCGCGAACGAAGATGTTGTAGGCCAGGACCGCCGGAATCGCGACGCCCAGACCCAGAGCGGTCATGATCAGCGCCTCGCCGACCGGACCTGCCACGGTTTCGATGCCGGCGTTGCCGGATGCGCCGATGCGAATCAGGGCGTGATAGATGCCCCAGACCGTACCGAGCAGGCCGACGAAGGGTGCGGTCGAACCGGTGGTGGCGAGCCAGGTGAGGCCGCCTTCCAGACGCGCGCTTTCACGCGCAACACCCTGACGCAGGGCACGGTCGATGAACTCGGAGCGGTTGAGCGCCTCGACCAGACGGCTGCCTTCATGACGCTGATGATGCGCAGCGGCGGAAGCGCAATCCAGGGCGATTTTGGAGAATGGTTCCCATTTGGGCTGGTCTTCCATCGTGCGCACGGCTTCCTGGGCTGATGTCGTCTCCCAGAACACGTGACGCACCTTGTCTGCGCGCGATTTAATCGCGATGGCCCGCCAGGCATTGATAAGGATGAAGTACCACGATCCCACCGTCATCACCATCAGCACCCAGAAAACCGCCAGGCCGAGGAGATCGAAGTTGTGGATCAGATGGTCAAAACCCATCGCCGACAGGGCAGCGGCATCGCCATGACCCGCGGTTGCTGCACTCGGTGTTGCGGTGGCTATGGCAGTATCTGCCGGCGGAGGTACGCTGCCTGGTGCGGCAGGTTGAGTCGAAGCGGCATCTTGCTGCATAAAGCTACCCTTTGTTTGAGGTCACTATAGTGTCACTAGATCCTGCAGGTGGCTACCTGCCGGACATCATAGGTCGGTCAGATTGAAGTCGATCGGTACCAGGGCATAACCCTCGTACTTTTGCCCGTTACGTACACCCGGATTGAAACTCCAGTTCCTGGCGGCAGCAATTGCGGCTTGGTCCAGTTCGCGGAAGCCGCTGGATTTCTCCACGGTGATGTCCTTCGGCGAGCCATCTAGCGCGATCAACACCTTCAGGATCACCTTGCCAGTGTGATGTTCGCGCACGGCCTGCGGCGGATATTTTGGCGGCCTCATCTTGCGGAAGCTGATGTTTTCGCTCGGCGCGATATCTGCCGGCGGCGCGGGTGGTGCGGGCGGCGCGGGCGGCGTCGGTACCGACATCGGCGTCGGTGGCGCATCCACCGGCGTTGGCGGCGGCGGCGGCGGCGCAACCGGCGGCGGCTTGATGATCTTCTCGACGATCTTCGGCGGCGGCTTCTTCGGCGGCTCCGGCGGCGGCGGCGGCGGCGGTGGTGGTGGTGGTGGCGGTTCGATAAATTCGACCGTCACAACGTTGTCCTTGGCCTTGTCCTTGGCTTTTGGCGGCGTCACTGGCGCGAGCAACATCATGAACGCGAACGCGTGCAACGCGAACGCGCCGGCTAGCGCAAATGTGCGCCTCCAGTTGAACGGCTCGCTTTGAGTTTGGTAAGGGTCTAACGCCATCAGTTTGAACCAGTGTCTGACTTAAACGATAACGGTTTCCGCGCGCGCTCGCTGAGCCCAACCGTGCACGGTGCCACTCGATCTTTCGAAGGAGCCGGGCAAGTTACACCAGCGTCCTTCATTTGTATAGATGGTCGCTCGTGACCCGATGGCGAAGCGTACATCATTTTCCACCATGAACTTTTTTCAACTCGTCTGCGGCTTCGCTGCGAGTCTCCGGATCCTGTTGCGCCTGTTGAAATGCCGCACGCGCGCCGGCGTTGTCCTTGAGCCCCAGGTTGAGCTTGCCCAACAACAGATAAGCCTTGCCCTTGTGGGTGACGCCGCGTGAAATTGCCTTTTCCGCCGCAACCTTGGCGCTCGCAAATTCTTGTGCTGCCCCCATAACCTGCGCACGTCGATAATCGATATCGCCGTTGGTGGCGAGCGGTGCGGCTTTGTTGTAGGCATCCAGCGCTTTTTCGTTGTCGCCGGCGATCATGTAGGAATCGCCCAGCAACTTGTAATTGTCCGCGCTCGCCTTGACCACGCCCTTGCTGAGTCCTTCCTGCAGCAAGCTCGCGCCCTTGTGTCCATTGGTTGCGCCGGAATCGCTGTTCTGCGCGATGTTGGCGTAGATACGCGCCGCGGTCAGATAGTCTTTTTCGTCGGTGAGCAGACCTTGGCTGCGTTCACGTTCGAGCAGAGCCAGGGCCTTGTCGTTTTCATTCGACTGGGCATAGACAATAAGTGCGTTCTGGATCAGTTTCTTGTTGTTCGGATCCTTTGCCAGGTCCTTGTCGATGACGCTGGAAGCCTCGGAACCTTGCCCACTTTCGGCATAGCTGGCCATGAGGATGCTGTTCCACGAATCCTTTGGCTTGTCCGTCATCGACTGTGCTTTCTTGATGGCGGTGATCGCTTCCGGATACTTCTTCATGCGGTAGTCGATATTGCCCTCGATGGCATACGAATCCGGCGTCTCGCGCTTGCCCTGTTCGCGCCAGGTTTTCAGTTGATCCTGTGCCGCCTGGTATTGTTCGTCGCCCATGTAGGCGTTGACCAGGTTGAACATGGAATCGAAATAGGCGTCGTTGGATACCGAATTCAGCTCAAACAGCTTCTTGTAGTTGTCTATCGCGCCCTTGTAGTCCTGGGCGTTGAATTTGAGGTTCGCCAGTCCTTCCAGTGCGATGCCCTGGGCGTATTTGCTCTTGCTTGAATCCAGCACTTTCTGCAACAACTCCTGGGCCTTGGCATCATCGCCAGAATTCAAAGCGTTCAATCCCTCCTGCAACGCTTTTTGTTCCGCGGGAGTCTTCAGATCGGGTTTCGGCTCGCTGCGCGTCGCGTTGGGATAGTGGGTTTTCTCGTCCTGCTTGGATGCGGCCGCTGCGCAATTCATCCCTAGCAACAACATCACGCTGGCGCAAAACAAAACCTGGATCAAGCTGCCCTTTTTCATGGTCCTGCCCTCCTTGAAGATCGTCATGCCTGGATTTAACGCAGCGCCGGGACAGACGAGGTTAACGCCGACCCGAAGGAAGCTCAAGCGCCATCGCACAATCTGTTTCAGACGTCGAGATTTGCGACGCGCAAGGCATTCTGTTCGATGAAATCGCGGCGTGGCTCCACCACATCTCCCATCAGCGTGGAGAAAATCTGATCGGCTGCCACGGCGTCTTCGATGCTGACCTGCAATAGCCGTCGTGTTTCCGGATTCACTGTGGTTTCCCACAGCTGTTCCGGATTCATTTCGCCCAGGCCCTTGAAGCGCTGGATCGTGCGACCTTTCTTGGCCTGATCCAGCAGCCACCTGTCGACCGCGGTAAAATTTGCAACAGTGCCGACGGCATTGTCGCGGCGGATTTCGGCGCCCGGCTGGATGAGTCCATCCAGCTGCAAAGCGATCTCGCGGATCGGCTTGAATTCTGCGCCGCTGAAAAACGCGGCCGGCAGAACCTGGGTCAGGCTCAATCCGTGATGGTCGCGGTTAACGACCAGCGCCACCGGATGTTCGGCAGTCGGCGCGCGCAAGTGCAACCGATATCGTGGCCGCCCCAGTCCCTGGGCGTTGATTTTCGCCTCGATGCGGGCGATCCACGAATCCAGCTGACCAGGCTGTTGCCATAGTTCGGCTGCCGGCGGCGACGCATCGAGCATCGCTTCCAGGACGGCCGTGTCGCAACGTTGACCCAGACGTTCGATCTGCGCCGTAGCCGCGTGATAGTCAAGCAGCAGTCGCTCCAAGGCGGCGCCTTGCAATGGCGGCGCGTCGACGCTGTAGCGCAGTTGCGCGCCTTCGACCGCATTGGCGATCAGGTAGGCGTTAAGGGCCGCATCGTCTTTCAGATACAGCTCCTGCTTGCCCTGCTTGAGCTTGTACAGTGGCGGCATGCCTATGTAGATGTAGCCGCGCTCGATCAATACCGGCATCTGCCGATAGAAGAATGTAAGCAGCAAGGTGCGGATATGCGAGCCGTCGACATCCGCATCGGTCATGATGATGATGCGGTGATAGCGCAACTTGTCCGGATTGAATTCTTCCTTGCCGATGCCGCAGCCCAGCGCTGTGATCAGCGTGCCGACTTCGGCCGAAGCCAACATTTTATCAAAACGCGCTTTTTCCACATTTAAAATTTTACCCTTCAGCGGCAGCACCGCCTGGTTACGGCGATTGCGGCCTTGCTTGGCCGAGCCGCCCGCCGAATCGCCCTCGACGATGAACAATTCCGATAGCGCCGGATCCTTTTCCTGGCAGTCGGCAAGTTTGCCCGGCAATCCGGCAATGTCGAGCGCGCCTTTGCGGCGAGTCATGTCGCGCGCCTTGCGCGCCGCCTCGCGCGCGCGCGCTGCGTCAACGACTTTCGCCGCGATCGCACGCGCTTCGGCCGGATGCTCGAGCAGGAATTCTTCGAGCTTGCCGTTGATGATGGATTCGACCGTTCCCTTGATTTCCGAGGAAACCAGTTTGTCCTTGGTCTGCGAGGAAAATTTCGGGTCCGGCATTTTCACCGACAGCACGGCGATCAAGCCTTCGCGCATGTCGTCGCCGGACAAGGCCACTTTGGCGGATTTCAACAGATTGCTCGCTTCGATGTAGTTGCCCAGCGTGCGCGTCAGTGCAGCGCGAAATCCGGCCAGGTGCGAGCCGCCATCTTTTTGCGGAATATTGTTGGTGAAGCAGAACACGGTTTCTTGATAGGCATCCGTCCACTGCATGGCCAGGTCGACGCTGGTCCCTTCCTGCGTGGCGCTGAACGTGATCACGCTGGGATGCAAAGGGGCTTTGAGCTGGGCCAGATGTTCGACAAACGAGCGGATACCGCCTTCATACTCGAACACATCGGTTTTGCCCGCACCTTCGTCAGTGAGTTCTATTTTGACGCCGGAATTCAAAAATGACAGCTCTCTCAATCGCTTAGCGAGGATATCGTAGTGAAATTCCGTGTTGGAAAACGTCGCTGGACTGGGCTTGAAGCGCACCGTTGTGCCACGTTGATTGGAATCTCCGACCAGACGCAACGGGTACAGCGGTTCACCCAGGTGATATTCCTGCTGGTGCTCCTTGCCATCGCGATAAATAGTCAGCGTCAAGTGATCCGACAGCGCGTTGACTACAGACACACCCACTCCGTGCAAGCCGCCTGACACCTTGTAGGAATTGTCGTCGAACTTGCCCCCCGCATGCAGCACGGTCATGACGACTTCGGCAGTGGAGCGCCCCTCTTCGTGCATGTCCACCGGAATGCCACGGCCGTTGTCCGCGACGCTCACCGAGCCATCGCCATGAATGGTGACGACAACATGGTCGCAATAACCCGCGAGTGCTTCGTCGATCGCGTTGTCGACGACTTCAAACACCATGTGATGCAGCCCGGTGCCATCGTCCGTATCGCCGATATACATGCCTGGGCGTTTGCGCACCGCATCCAGTCCCTTGAGGACTTTGATATTGCTGGCGTCGTATTGATCAGTTACAGGAGGTTTTGAGTTGGTCATCGGTTACACATTGGTTTTCTGGCGCCACGGGGATGTTGGCGGAATGATGCTGGGAATGGCGTTCGACAATCGCCAATTATAGCAAGGAGCGCACCCCGCCATGTTCCACATGGAACACGCGCTGCGGGGTGACCGTGTCGCGCAGACACTCCGGAATCTCTATGGCCGAAACCAGGACTTGGGCTTTGCATGCAGCCAACGTTTTCACGACCAGGCGCTGATGCGAGGTGTCCAGTTCAGACGACAGGTCATCCAATGCGATAACCGGCCATTCGCCGCGCGAGTAGGCGAACAACTGCGCTTGCGCAAGAACGCAGGCCAAGGCACACAGCTTTTCCTGTCCACGCGACAGGTGTTCGCGAAGCGGAGCTTCGGCAAAACTGATGCTCCAGTCCGCGCGCTGGGGCCCGCGCGCGGTGTACCCGCGGGATCGATCCAGTCCACGCGTATCGCGCAACGCGTCCAGCAAGGACAAATCTTCCACCCAACCTCGCTCAAACCGCGTTTTTGCCTCGCCAAGCTCGGGCAAATAAACGGCCAGGGCGGCTATCAGCTCGCGGGAGTAGTTCTGGAAATACGACCAGCGCATGGCAGCGAGCGCCTCGCCCCATCGCGCAAACTCGCAATCCCAGCTATCTAACTCGGCGTCGTTGCGATCCTGCTTCAGCAACATGTTGCGCTGGCGCCAGCTGCGTCGAAACGCACGGGCGCTCGCCAGGAAGTCGGGTTCCACGTGGAACACACCCCAATCCAAAAAACGCCGACGTTCCTCGCTGGCTCCGGAAATCAGTGCGTGAGTTCCTGGCTCAAAACAGACTTGGGCATATTCCCTGAGCACTCGACCGAGACTGGCGGAAGCATCATTGTTGACCTTGGCCGACCAATTGTCCGCCGTGCGCGACAAACCGATCTGCACCGGCCCGGATTGGCGCTCAACCCGCGCAAACAGGTTGAGTTGCTCGGCGCCTCGCCGAATCAAGGTGTTCGCCTGGCCGCCGCGAAAGCTCTGCGCGTGCGAAAGCAGATACGCGCCTTCCAGAATGCTGGTCTTGCCGGCCCCATTGGGACCAATGAAGAGATTGATTCCCGGGTCGAGTTCGAGGGCTAGCGAAGAAATATTGCGCAGATTTTCCAGGCGCAACTCGGTCAGTCGCACGTGACGCCCCAACATAAACTCTGGCGGGGAGCGCGTCCTCGCCCGCTGTTCTTGTCGGTCAAAGGCGCAACGGCATGATCACGTGCCGCGACTGTTCGCTATCCGGCGCACGCAACAGGCAACTGGAATTACCGTCGCGCAGGCATAAGAGGACTTCTTCGCTGCGCAGCACGTTCAATGCGTCCAGCAGGTAGTTGACGTTGAAGCCCACACTCAAGTCGTTAGTCCCGCTCTTGGCCTCAAGCTCCTCGACGGCTTCTTCCTGTTCGGGGTTGTGGGCCACGATGCGCAACTTGTTCGGGCTGACCTCAAGTTTCACGCCACGATATTTTTCGTTCGACAAGATGGCCGCGCGCTGCAACGCACCGCGGAACGCCTCTCGGGAAATGCGCACTTCCTTGTCGGCACCGATGGGGATGACCGCTTCGTAGTCCGGAAAACGGCCGTCGATCAGCTTGGAGGTGAACACCACGTCGTTGCGCCGCACGCGCAGATGATTGCGCCCGAATTCCAGTTCCACGTTGCCCTCGCCGGATTCGAACAAACCCTGCAGTTCGAGCACGCCCTTGCGCGGAATGATGATCTGCCGCTGAGTCGCGCCACCGGAGGTCAACGGCGTTTCTGCCAGCGCCAGGCGATGTCCGTCCGTCGCGACACAACGCAGTACATTTTCGCGCAGATCCAGCAGCAAGCCATTCAGGTAATAACGCACGTCCTGATGCGCCATGGCAAAGGCTGTTCTATCCATCAGGTCCTTGAGCGTGGCTTCAGGAAGACCCGCGCGTTCGATCAGTTCGATGTTGTCGATGACGGGAAATTCAGACGCGGCCAGGGTCGCCAAAGTAAAGCGGCTGCGCCCGGAGCTCACCGTCATGCGTTCGCCGCTGAGTTTGAAATCAACCTTGCTGCCGTCCTGCAGCGCCCGGCAGATATCAAAGAGCTTACGTGCCGGAATAGTGACCTCGCCAGGTTTGATGTCCTGCGCCTCGGCGCTGGCCGACATCTCCACTTCCAGATCCGTTCCGGTAAACGTCACTTTTCCCGGAGACGCTACAACCAAAAGGTTGGACAAGACCGGCAAGGTTTGCCGCCGCTCCACAACTCCGATGACTTGCTGCAAGGGCTTGAGCAGCACTTCGCGCTGGATACTGAATTGCATGGATTTGCTTCCGTCGGCAGATTGTTGTTTTGTTATTAATGAAGACAAGGCAATAGCTGTAGTGCCTGTGGATATCCGGACAAGTACATATATCCTTTAACTATCAACTATATGCATGAACAATGGAATCTTTTTGCAGGGACTGCTTCCTGTGCCTGGCTTGTGGATAACTTTGACGTCTGAGTTTCTCCACAGCTTACCCACAGCCAATTCTACCCCGTCAACTCACGCAACAGTTTTTCCCAATCCTGGCGCAGCTTACCGTCAATCAGGCACAAGTCACGTATCGTACGGCACGCATGCAGCACGGTGGTATGGTCCCTGCCGCCAAACGCCTTGCCGATCTCCGGCAAGCTGTGCTCGGTCAATTCCTTGGCCAGGGCCATGACCATCTGTCGCGGTCGCGCGAGCGAGCGGCTGCGATTCATCGACAGCAGATTCGACAGGCTCAGCTGATAATAGTCTGCCACTGTTTTCTGGATATTCGAAAGCGTGATCGACTGACTGTGAACAGTGAGCAGATCGCGCAGCGTTTCCTGGGCAAAATCCTCATCGATCGGCCGGCCGAGAAAGTTCGCGCGTGCGGCCAGCGTGTTGAGCGCACCCTCCAGATCGCGCACGTTCGAACGCATGCGTTTGGCGACCAGGAAGGCCACGCTCTCCGGCATGTCCAGTCCGCGCGCCGCCGCCTTGCTCAACAAAATGGCTGCCCGCGTCTCGAAGTCCGGCGGATCGATTGCCACCGACAAACCCCAACCCAAACGCGATTTCAAACGCGGCTCGAGGTTGTCCACTTCTTTTGGGTAGCGATCGCAGGTCAGGATGATCTGTTGCTTGCCTTCGAACAATGCGTTGAAGGTATGGAAGAACTCTTCCTGGGTCGTGTTCTTGCCGGCAAAGAATTGAATGTCATCGATCAGCAGTGCATCGATGTCGCGAAAACGACGTTTGAAATCATCCATCCGCTTTGTGCGCAACGCATCAATCATGGCGCTGACGAATTGTTCGGAGCGCAAATACATGACCCGCGTCGCCGGATTGTTGGCCCGAATGAGATTGCCGGCGGCATGCATCAGATGGGTTTTGCCCAGCCCCGTGCCGCCATAGAGCAGGAGCGGGTTATAGGCGCGACCCGGATTGTTGGCGACCTGAATCGCGGCCGCCTTGCCCAGCTGGTTGGATTTGCCTTCCACAAACGCGTCGAAGGTGTAGTGCGGATCCAGGTTGTGCTCGAACTCCTGCGCGTCGGCGTTCGCGGCCTTGTAGCCCGGTCGATCCGTCCTGCGGTTGTTGAGGGTGCCAACCTCGATGCGCAAACGCACTGGCGTGCCGTTCAGATGATTGAGAACGGCGCCGATGTGCGGAAGAAATTCGGCACGCACGAAGTCCAGGGTATACCCGTTTGGCGCAAGCAGGCGCAGACCTTCGGCGTCCTCAACGGCCTGTAACGGCATCAGATACGTGTGCATGTCCTCGACGCTGAGTTCGCCCTCAAGGCGCTGCAGGCAACGTCGCCACAGTTCGCTCATTTTGCGCCGATCCTTGCGGCTAAATCCTTACGCGGAGGCGCAGTCTACGCTGCGGGCGCTGACTACGCCAAGCGCAAAGATATTGACAAAAGTACACATTCACCAATATGCTTGAAAGTCTTTTCACCCCTAATTCTTCAGCCCTTCACCGAGACGGTCTCATGAAACGCACCTTCCAACCCGGCAACCTCAAGCACGCCCGTACTCACGGTTTTCGTGCGCGCATGAAAACCCGCGGCGGCCGCCTGGTGCTGAACGCACGGCGCGCGAAAGGGCGCAAGCGTCTTATCCCGTAAGCTTCCGCCATGACGACGGGTTTGCAACTGCCGCGCGGCGCGCGCTTGTTGCGACCCGGCGATTTCGCGGCGCTACGCGGTCAAGCCAAGCGCACGTCCACATCCTGTTTCCTTGCCGAATATCGGCCAACGCTGCTAACCACCGCGCGGCTGGGTATGGCCGTATCGCGCAAAGTGTCCAAGCTCGCCGTCAGTCGCAATCGCATCCGGCGCACGATACGCGAGAGCTTTCGTCTGCACCGCGCCGCGCTGCCGTGCATGGATGTCCTGCTGATTGCGCGCACGCGTGCGGCCGAACAGACCAACGCACTGTTGCGCGCCGAGCTCGAAACGATCTGGAGCCGTCTGGCGGCATTGAAGGCAAGCGACGCGCCGGGCACAATGCGCACCGATTCGTGATTCCCGATACCACGCTTACCAGGCTGTCCTGCGCGGACCAATCAAACGCAGCGGCGGCACGCACCGACAACCCCGACCGCGCCTGGTTGCGCGAATTGTTCTGACCCGCGCGCGACGCGCACCAACGGCAACCCTACTCCATGTCCAGTACCCGCTCATTTTTGCTCGCTGCTTTCGCCATGGTCGGATTTTTCCTGTGGCAAGCCTGGCAGCAGGATTACGCTCCGCGGGAACATTCCGTCGAAGCGGCGCCAGCGACCACGAATGCAACCAGCGCGACTTCACCGCCGTCGCAGATCGCCCCCGCCAGCCAGCAAGACGTGCCCCTCCCCGCGGGCACGCCCGCGCCGGCCACCGCCGTTCCCGCGGTGGCGGAACCGACGGCACCAAGCGCAGAGTTGATCCAAGTTCAAACCGATGTGCTGCGCCTGTCCATCGACACTCGTGGCGGCGCGATTGTGCAGACCGACCTGCTGGCTTATCCGCTGGCGCCTGAAGACAAGACGCATCCAGTGCGCCTGCTCGACGACGTTTCCCTGTCCTATTTCGTCGCCCAGACCGGGCTTGTCAGCCCGACGTCGCCGGCGCCGGACCACCGCGCGGTCTTCGCTGCGGAAAAGACCTCTTACACGCTTGCAGCGGGCACTGACACGCTGGAAGTGCCGTTGACCTGGCAGGACGCGTCCGGAGTAAAAGTACGCAAAGTATACGTTTTCAAGCGCGGCAATTATCTGATCGACACGCGCCAGGAAATCAGCAACAGCGGAACCGCCGCATGGAGCGGTAACGAATACCGCCAACTGCAACGCGTGCCGCCTATCATCGCCAGCAGCGGCGGCTTTTCATTTAACAACCCGGAAAAATACGCCTATGCCGGCGCGGCTTGGTACAGCCCCGAAGACAAATTCCAGAAGCTGCCGTTCGAAAACTTTGCCAGCGCGCCGCTCAAGAAATCGTTCAGCGCTGGCTGGGTGGCCATGTTGCAGCACTATTTCTTCGCTGCATGGATTCCCGAGGCTGGCGAAAGCGCGAGCTATTCAACCGAGATTGTCACCAATGCAGGCGCGCCACGCTACTTGATTCGCAGCGTCTCTCCCGCAGTGACTGTGGCGCCGGGCCAGACCCAGACCATCGCTTCGCATCTGTATATCGGCCCCACCCTGGAAAGCCAACTCGACGTGATCGAGAAGGCCAATATTGCGCACGGGCTGGGTTTGACCGCCGACTACGGCAAACTCACCTTTATCGCCGAACCGCTGCATTGGCTGCTGGTAAAGCTTTATTCGGTGGTGGGCAATTGGGGATTGGCCATCATCGCGCTGGTGCTGCTGATCAAGCTCGCCCTGTTCAAGCTCAGCGAAGCGCAGTTCCGTTCGATGGCAAAGATGAAGCGCCTGCAACCACGCATGGAAGCGCTCAAGGAGCGCTATGGCGACGACAAGCAGAAGCTCAGCGCGGCAACGATGGAACTGTATCAAAAGGAAAAAATAAACCCACTCGGTGGTTGCTTGCCGACCCTGATACAAATTCCGGTGTTCTTCGCGCTGTACTACGTGTTGCTGGAAAGCGTCGAGTTGCGCCAGGCGCCTTTTTTCGGCTGGATTCACAACCTGTCTGCGCCGGACCCGTGGTACATCCTGCCGGTGTTGAACGCAGCGATCATGGGTGCGACGACGTGGCTGTCACCTGCCAGTCCCGGCATGGATCCGACCCAAGCGCGCATGATGAAGGTGATGCCGCTGATGTTCGCGGTGCTGTTCCTGTTCTTCCCAGCGGGGCTCGTGTTGTACTACACCGTCAACGGTGGCTTGTCCTTGCTGCAGCAGTGGGTGATCACCAAGCGCATGCAGACTGCGGAGAAGGCGCGCGGGTGAGATGACACAGACGCGCGACACGATAGCCGCCATCGCGACGCCGCCAGGCGTTGGTGGCGTCGGGGTGCTGCGGGTATCGGGGTCCAAGGCGCACGCAATAGCGCAAGCGCTCATCGGCAAGCTGACACGTCCTCGCGTTTTCCACTTTTCCACATTCCGCGACGGCGACGGCGCGGCGCTGGACAACGGCCTCGCCGTAACCTTTGCGGCACCGCGCTCATTCACCGGTGAAGATGTGCTCGAACTGCACGCGCACGGCAGCCCGGTCGTGCTGAATCTGCTGTTGCGACGCGTCTGCGCTCTCGGCGCCCGCCCCGCGCGACCTGGCGAATTTTCCGAACGCGCGTTTCTCAATGGCAAGATCGATCTGATCCAGGCCGAAGCGGTTGCCGACCTGATCGCCGCCGGTTCCGAGGCCGCCGCTCGCGCTGCGCTGCGCAGTCTGGACGGCGAGTTCTCGGCGCAAGTCCACAACTTGCTTAATGCACTTATACACTTGCGCGCCTGGCTTGAGGCCGCGCTGGATTTTCCCGAGGAAGAAATCGACTTCCTCGGCGCCCCCGAACTCGAGGACGGGCTCGGCGCCCTGCGTACGCAACTGGCGCAACTGCTTGCCGCCACGCGCCGCGGCGTCGTTTTGCGCGAAGGCCTGCACGTCGTCATCGTCGGCCGCCCGAATGCGGGCAAGTCCAGTCTGCTCAACGCACTCGCGCAAAGCGAACGCGCGATCGTCACGGAAGTCCCTGGCACGACACGCGATGTTTTGCGCGAGAGCATCGCGCTGGAAGGCGTTGAACTGACCCTGGTCGACACCGCCGGACTTCGCCATACGCAGGATCCCATCGAACAGGAAGGTATGCGTCGGGCGCGCGCTGAACTTGGCCGCGCCGATGTCGCGATCCTGGTGACCGACACAGCGAACCTTGATGCCGACCGCAACCTGCTTGCCGAATGCGCCGACACCGCAACACGGCTGTTCGTGCACAACAAGATCGATCTTGGGAAAGAAACGGCGCGCGTGGAACGCGACGGCGACGAAAGCATCCACATTTATCTTTCTGCAATACGTGGCGATGGACTGGCCGAGCTGCGTGCAGAACTTGCGCGACTCGCCGGCCGCGGCGACGGTACGCAGGGGGCGTTCAGCGCGCGCACACGCCATGTCGATGCACTGCAACGGGTCGCTCGACACTTGCAGGCAGCCGATGCGTGCCTGCGCGAACAACGCGCAGGCGAATTGGCGGCTGAAGAGTTGCTCCAGGCACAGCGCGCGCTTGGTGCAATCACCGGCCAATACAGTAGCGACGATCTGCTAGGCGCGATATTTTCAAGCTTTTGCATCGGAAAATAACGCGCCGCATGCGCGCTGAAGGAGTGGCTCAGTCATGATTGAACTTTTCTATTGGCCGACCCCGAACGGGCACAAGATAACGCTGTTTCTGGAAGAAGCCGGCCTGCCCTACAAGATAACCCAGGTCGATATTTCCAAAGGCGATCAGTTCGCTCCGGAGTTTCTCGTGATTTCGCCGAACAATCGGATGCCGGCGATCATCGATAACGCGCCAACGGATGGTGGCGCGCCAATCAGCGTGTTCGAGTCGGGCGCAATCCTCATGTATCTGGCCGACAAGTCCCGGCGTTTCATCCCGCAAGATTTGCGCGGTCGCGTGATGTGCAGCCAATGGCTGTTCTGGCAAATGGCAGGCCTCGGACCAATGACCGGCCAGTACGGACATTTCAATGTCTACGCACCGGAACGAATTGCGTATGCCATCGATCGCTATACCAACGAGGCACAACGCCTGCTCAGCGTGCTCGACAAGCAGTTGGAACAGCGTGAGTTTATTTGTGGAAACGACTACACCATCGCCGACATGGCCTGCTATCCGTGGATCAGCCCGTACAGCAAGGCGCCCATCGAGCTATCCCCGTACGCCCAAGTACAGCGTTGGCAGGCGGCGATCCGCGCGCGCCCGGCCACAGCCCGCGCCTATGCGCAGGGCGATTTCCGCGCGGCGCAGAGCCAGATGTCCGAAGAGACGCGCAAGATCCTGTTCGGACAAGGACCGAAGCAGACCTAGGCGCCCATGCGCGCTGGCGCGAGCGGCCGTTGCCGGCAATAATCGCCGGCGTTGCAATTCCACGGAGAAACCTCATGCGCGCAATCATGCTTGGCGTGTTGCTATTCGTCGTGCCGCTCGCGCGCGCCGGCGAGCTGACGATCGACCGCATCTACGACGGCGGCAGCCTGAGCGGGCCGACGCCGAGCAAACTCAAGGTTTCGCCGGACGGCGCACGCGTAACATTCTTGCGCGCCAAGGCGGACGACCAGAACACGTTTGATTTGTGGGAATACAACATCAAGGCGGCCGCGACGCGCTTGCTCGTCGATTCGAAGACATTAGTGCCGAACGGCGAACAGCTATCCGACGCTGAAAAAGCCAGGCGCGAGCGTGCGCGCATCGCCGGACGTCACGGCATCGTCGACTACACCTGGGCACCGGACGGTAAAAAGCTGCTGTTTCCACTTGGGGGCAAATTATACTTGTACGATCTTGGCAGCCCGCCAGCCAAGGCGCTGCGCGAACTCGCCACCGGTGGCGAAGTGCTTGATCCGCAGGTCTCCCCGCATGGACATTACGTTTCCTACGTGCGCGATCAAAACCTCTGGGTGATCGATCTCGCCGAGGGCAAGGCGCGACCGCTCACCCACGACGGTGGCGGCAGCGTGCACAACGGCGAAGCCGAATTCGTCGCCCAGGAGGAAATGAATCGTTTCCGCGGCTATTGGTGGGCGCCGGACGAATCCGCGCTCGCGTTCGAACGCTATGACGAGGCCAAGGTCGCCCTGGTCAAGCGCGCGGAAGTGTATGCCGACCGCAGCGAAGTCATCGAGCAACGTTATCCGGCGGCGGGCGCGGCGAATGTCCAGGTCAAGCTCGGAATCGTGGCGCCGCGCAGTGACCAGGTGCGCTGGGTCGATCTAGGCGCGAATCCAGATATATATCTGACCCGCGTTGACTGGTTGCCGAATGGTAAACGCCTCGCCTACCAGTTGATGCAGCGCGATCAGCAGCATCTGGATTTGACTTTGGTGGATGCCACAACGCTAAGCCAGCGCACCCTGCTGAGCGAAACCAGCAAGACCTGGATAAACCTTAACGACGATCTGCATTTTCTCGAACGTCAGGATGCGTTTGTCTGGGCCAGCGAACGCTCTGGTTTTCAACATTTATATTTGTACACGCTAGACGGAAAACTGCAGCATGAAATAAGTTCGGGCAATTGGAACGTAGATAGCGTGCTTGCAGTAGATGAACGCGCCGGGCTCGTCTACGTGGATTCCAATCGCGACTTCGTGCCGGATCGCCAGCTCTATGCCTTGCGCCTGGACGGCAGCAGCGCCGATGCCCCGAAACGCATCAGCCTGGGCGATGGCCTCCATGCTGTCGAATTCGGCAAGGATGCGCGAACCTATGTCGACAGTTTCAGCGATCCAAAAACGCCACCGCAGGTTTCCGTGCATGCAGCCGACGGTCGCGCGCTCGCCTGGATCGAGCAGAACACGCTCGACGAACACCACCCGTACTGGCCGTATCGCGATGCGCACATCGTGCCGGAATTCGGCAGCCTGCCGGCGGCGGACGGCCAGGAACTCTACTACCGCATCTACAAGCCCGCACATTTTGATCCGGCGCGGAAGTATCCGGTATTCGATACCTATTACGGCGGACCGCACGGGCAGGTCGCCGTGCGCGGATGGGGCGACTACTTCGGCCAATACATGGCCCAGCATGGCTACATCGTATTCACGCTCGACAATCGCGGCATGGCGCGGCGCGGGCGCAAGTTCAGCGACGGCATCTACAAGCAATTGGGCAAGATCGAAGTGGAAGACCAGGTCGGCGCAATCCACTGGCTCAAGTCGCAGGCGTGGGTCGATCCGGCGCGTATCGGTGTATTCGGCTGGAGTTACGGCGGCTACATGACCGCGATGCTGCTGGCCAAGGCCTCGAACGAGATTGCTGCCGGCGTCGCCGTGGCACCTGTCGTGGATTGGAGCCTGTACGATACGTTCTACACCGAACGTTATCTGGACACGCCGCAGCACAATGCGACGGGCTACGAGCTATCCGGGGTGCTGCACTGGCTTGATGGCATCAAATCGCCGCTGCTGCTGATCCACGGCATGGCCGACGACAATGTGCAGTTCACGAATTCGACAAAACTCATGGCGGCGCTGCAGGAACACGGCTCCCAGTTCGACTTGATGACTTATCCCGGCGGCAAGCATGGCTTGTCGACGCCGGCGATGCGCAAGCACGCGTACCATGCAATCGCCGACTTTTTCGACGCGCACGTGAAAGGCAAAAAAGTGGAACATTCCACAAAATAACTAGTGCACCCAGCGCCCGCCGCGCCGGCGCCGCGCATTTGCCGGGTCGTCGGTGCCAGCCGCGCGACCGGCCAGTTCCTCGGTGGTCGGTGGCTGTTCGATCCAGTAGTTGGCGACGGCGGCGACAGCCGCCGGCATCTGCGCCAGGCACTCGTCGTATTCCTGCTCGTTCAGGGGTGCAAAGTCGGCGTCGGTAGCGAAGACGCCTTCCTCGACCGCCAGTGCCATGATCGGGCCGAGCAATTCGGTCAGCTGCGAATCGGCGCCCAGGCGAGCTTCCCACAGTCGCGCACGCAGATCCACGCCGCGCGAAAAACCTTCGCACCAGCCCAGCGCACTCAACGCGTTGTCGCCATCGTCCAGCTCGATCTCGCCAAGGATCGGTTCGTAGTTGTCGGTTTCCAGTTCGAGTTCGATGCTTTCGTTCAAGCGCGCCAGCAGTTCCAGGATGCGTTTGCCTTCGTCCGCGTCCGCGAACGGGTCGTGCAACACTTCCGGCAGCCATTCGTCGGGCGTGGCCTTCTCCGGTCCGATTGCAATTGCGCTCAACATGCCGTGCACGCCATCGAGCAGCAGCGCATCCTCACCGGCGTGTGCGCGCAGGAACAGGTCCAGTTCCTCGAGCTCGGCATCGTCGAGGGTTGCCGGCCAGTCGGGTTCGCGAATAAAGTCAGACATCGGATAGTTCCAGGATCACCGGGGTGTGGTCGGACGGACGTTCCCAGGTTCGCGGCGTGCGATCGATGCTGGCGGCGCGGCAGCGCGCGCGCAGCGCACCGCTGGCCAGGATCAAATCAATGCGCAGGCCCAGATTGCGCCGGAAAGCGGCTTGGCGGTAGTCCCACCAGGAATAGTGACCGCCGGCGTCTTCGAAAAGCCGGAAGCTGTCGTGCAGGCCAAGATCCATCAGGGATTTCAGCGCCGCGCGTTCGGGGGTCGAACACAGAATCTGTTCGTGCCAGGCAGCCGGATCGTGCACATCGCGATCATCCGGGGCGATATTGAAATCGCCCAAAACGACCATTTGTGGAAAACGCTGCATTTCTGCCTCGAGGAAACTGCGCACCTTGGCCAGCCAGTCGAGTTTGTAGGCAAACTTTTCCGTGCCGACGGCCTGGCCGTTGACCACGTACAGATTGACGATGCGCACGCCGCCGACCGTAGCGACCAGAATGCGCCGCTGCGGATCGTCGAGTCCGGGAATATCAGTCACCGGTTCGCTGGGGTCGTCGCGTGCCAGGATCGCTACGCCGTTATAGGTTTTCTGTCCGGAAAAGATGCAGCGATAGCCGAGCGCGCTGATCACGTCGACCGGGAACTTGGCGTTTTCGAGCTTGGTTTCCTGCAATGCCACTACATCGGGCGCTGCGCTGCGGAGCCACTCGGTGAGGTGTGGCAGGCGCACGTTGAGTGAGTTGACGTTCCACGAGGCAATTTTCATGCGGAGTATTTTAGCAAGTTGCGTCACACCGACAGGCCATAACTTCTGAGCAGGGCATCCGGCCTGGGCTCACGGCCGCGGAACTCGATGAACGATTCCAGCGCCGGACGCGAGCCGCCGACAGCGAGAATGCTGCGCCGGAATGCGCTGCCGGCAGCGTGATCGAAGGCGCCGGCTTCTTCAAAACGGCCAAACGCGTCCGCGGACAGCAGCTCGGCCCACAGGTAACTGTAATAGCCCGCGTCGTAGCCACCGGCAAAGATGTGGCCAAAGCTGTGCGGCACGCGCTGCCACGGCGGCGGGACGAACACGGCAACTTCGCGGCGCACGTCGGCGAGCAATCCCAGCACTTGCGCGCCGCGCGCCGGATCGTATTGCAGATGCAGGCGGAAATCGAACAGGGCCAGTTCAAGCTGACGTACAAGGAAGAGGCCCGCATGGAAATGCCGCGCCGCCAGCATGCGCGCGAACAATGCCTGCGGCAGTGGTTCGCCGGTTTGCCAATGACGCGCGAACAGGTTCAGCGCCTCGCGCTGCCAGCCGAAATTTTCCATGAACTGGCTCGGCAGCTCGACCGCGTCCCATTCCACGCCACTGATGCCGGAGACGCCGGGCAAGTCCACTTCCGTAAGCAGAAGATGCAGGCCGTGACCGAATTCGTGGAACAGGGTAAGCACATCGTCATGTGTCAGCAGCGCCGGCTGCTCGCCGAGCGGCGGCGCAAAATTGCAGGTCAGATACGCGATTGGTGGGTGCGTTTGGCCGCCATCGCGGAAACGCGATCGGCACACGTCCATCCACGCCCCGCCGCGCTTGCCGGCGCGCGCATACAAATCCACAAATGCACCGGCACGGACATGGCCATCCGCATCCAGCACATCGTAGTAACGCACGTCTGCATGCCAGGTTTCGACCCCATCGCGCGCGCGCAGGCGTACGCCGACTACGCGCGTGGTGATTTCAAACAGACCGGCAATCACCGCCGGCAGCGGAAAATACGGTTTGAGTTCTTCTTCGCTCAAGGCGAACTTTTGCAGGCGCAGTTTTTCCGCCGCGTAGGCAATATCCCACGGCTGCAGTGTTGCGAGCGTCAACTCCGCGCCGGAAAATTCTCGTAGTTCCGCCAGCTCGCGCTCGGCAACGGGTCTGGCGCGAGCTACCAGATCATGCAGGAACGACAATACCTGCGCTGGCGTCGTCGCCATCTTGGTTGCCAACGATTCCTCCGCGGCGTTGGCGAAGCCGAGCAATTGCGCCGCCTCGTGACGCAGCGCAAGAATCTGTTCGATGCGCTGAGAATTGTCGAACTGTCCTGCGTGCGGACCCTGGTCCGAGGCACGTGTCTGAAACGCGGTGTACACGCGCTCGCGCAGGCCGCGATCGTCTGCATAGGTGAGGATCGCCTGCACGCTCGGCTGCTTGAGCGTGGCCAGGTAGCCCTCGCGTCCGGCATCGCGCGCGTACTGACTGAGCAGCTCCCGTTCCGCCTGCGGCAGGCCGGCGAGCGCGGTTTCGTCGACAGCCTCGACCCAGGCCTCGCTCGCGTCGAGCACGGCCTCCTCAAATTCAGTCGCCAGACGCGTGAGCGTATTGGCGATGTCGCGAAAGCGCGTGCGCGCCGGCTCTTCCAGCGCCACGCCTGACAGGCGGAAGTCGCGAAGCGCATGCTCGACCAGGGTCCGCGCGGCGCGCGGCAAAGTGGAAAATTCCACATTGTCCGCGACCTCCCGCACTGCCGCATAGAGTTCGCGGTTCTGGCCGAGTTCGGCGGCGTGGTCGCTCAACAGCTGTTCGGCCTCGGTGTAGACCGCACGCAATGCATCTGAATCCTTCACCGCATGCAGATGCGACACCGGTGACCAGACCTGTTCCAGGCAGTTGTCGAGTTTCTCCTGCGGCAGCAGGGTGTTGGCGAAGGTACGCGGCGCCGACTCGGCGAGCAAGGCCGCAATACGCGCCCGATACTCGACCAGCGTCGCTTCGACGGCCGGCAGCACATGGGCCGGTTCGATCGCGCGGAAATGCGGCAAGGGCGAATCGCTGAGCAGGGGATTGGCGGTCGTCATCGGGAAAACTGCTAAAGAGGAACCGCAAACGTGGTGCACTGGAGCGGGAAAATCAAGCGCCGCGCGCGTCGCCGCGCACGTTTGCGTTAGCATGCACGCAGGCAGCGAGGTCTGTAATGAGCGATACGGCGGCCAGCGACGAACCTTACGACGCGCGCAATCTGCTGCGCGATCTGGAGCTGTTCGGCCACCTTGATGACAACACCTTGACCGAGCTCGCCGGCGAGCTGGAATGGTTTGCGATGCCGGGCGGCGCGACCTTGTTCGAATATGGCGATGCTTCCGATTCACTGTACGTGCTCAAGTCCGGCAGCCTGGGCGCGTTCAAACCAGACCAGGATGGCGTGTTCCATCTGGACGGCGTCGTGGCTGCGGGGGAATCCGTCGGCGAACTGGGACTGATCGTCGATCAGCCGCGTTCGGCCAGCGTGCGCGCGCTGCGCGACTCGGAATTGCTGAGGCTGTCGCGCAAAGGTTTCGAAAACCTGATCTCGCGCCACCCGGAAGCGATGCTGGTGAGCGCGCGTTTGGCGGTAAAGCGCCTGATCACGCGTCATACCGGAGCCCTGCTGTCGACGCCGCGCACGTTCGCAATATTGCCGCACGATGTTGGGGTCGATGCGCGCGGTTTCGCGCGCCAGTTGTTCGAAGCACTCGCGCGCTACGGCGAATGTGCCGTGATCGATGCCGCCGCCGGCCGCGGTCAGACCAGCACCTGGTTCAGCGCGCTGGAAGCCAAGGCGCGCTACGTTTTGTACCTGGGTGATGCGGACGCCAGCGACGACGATGACTGGCGCGAACTGTGTGTGCGCCAGGCAGATTGTTTGTTGCTCCTGACCAATGCCGCAGACGCAGCGAGCGCATGGCCGGAAGCGGCATGCCTGAACGCAGAAAACGCGTTGCACAGGCCGCGGCACCTGATCCTGGTACATCACGAGGGGCAGATCGAACCGGGTGCGGCGTTGCGCTGGCTGGCGCAGTTGCCGGGTGTGCGCCATCACCATGTGCGCAACAGCAACGACGTCGAACGCATTGCGCGTCTTTTGATCGGGCGCAGTATCGGCTTGGTGCTGTCCGGCGGCGGCGCCCGCGGCTTCGCCCATATCGGCGTGGTGCGCGCGTTGCGCGAGGCCGGCATGCGCATTGATTTCGTTGGCGGCACATCGATCGGCGCGATCATCGGCGCCGGCGTCGCCGCGGATTGGTCGGCCGAGGAAATGTTCGACAACTATCACCGCTCGTTTGTCGAAGGGCGCCCGCTGAGCGATTACACATTTCCGTTCGTCTCACTCACAGCCGGCCGTCGCGTCTCGCGGCTGCTGCGCGAGGAATTCGGTCCGCGCGACATCACCGATCTGCCGCTGCCTTTTTTCTGCGTCACCGCCAATCTCAGCGCCGGCCGCGCGCAGACGCATCGTGAGGGCCCGTTGTGGTTCTGGCTGCGCGCCTCGTGTGCGATCCCCGGCGTGTTGCCGCCGGTGTTCCATCACGGCGAAGTGTTTGTCGACGGTGCGGTGATGAACAACCTGCCGGTCGACGTGATGCGCGAACAGGGCGTGGGCGAAATTGTTGCCGTGGATATCAGCGCGGACGACGTACTGCATGCCGAAGTCGAGGAGCATTCCTTGCCGCCATGGTGGACGATGGCATGGCAACGGATGTTCCAGCCGCGCAAACGTCCCGGGATTCTGAGCATCCTGCTGCGTTCCGGCATGGTCAATGCCGAAGCGGCCAGTGCCGAACGTCGCGCGCAGACCAGCCTGTTGCTGACGCCGCCGTTGCAGGATATCGAGTTGCTCGACTGGCACGCCTACGAGCGCGCAATCGACATCGGTTATCGCCACGCGCAGGACGTACTTGGTCGCGCCGCGGCGCCACGCGAATTGCCCTGACATAAAAAAACCTCCCTGTCGCCAGGGAGGTTCGATCGGGGTCTTATTTAATAGCGCGTCGTCTCAACCTCTGTTCCCGCGCGAACGGTAAGCAACGAGTTTATCTTCCAGCTGTTGCAGCATCGGCTCAACCGCATCGTGTGCCTGATCGGCCGCGTTAAGGCTGGTGAAATGCACCTGTTCGCTCCAGCCCGCACCGAGTTTGCGCTGGCCTTCCACCGCGAACACGTTGACGTTCAACTGCGCGGTATTCAGTGCCGAACTCTGGCCGTAGTACTGAATCTGCTCGGAACCGACCGGCCGTGCATGCACGATGACGACGGCGTCGACGCGACCGCTGCGGGCGAGCGCTTCAAGCAGGCCCGCCATGTTCGGGCGGCCGCCCGCCAGATGCTGGGCGACACGCGGCATCATGTCCTGATCAATGATGTGATAGCCGTGGCTCGACAGCGCCTGCTCGATCGCGTGCTCGGCCGGTTCCGCAATGCTCTCGTCACCGACGGCGAGTACGGCGATCGTCGGAATGTGCGGTTTCGGCGGAGCGGCGACCGGCGGCGGCTCGGTAACGCGCGCGACGTTGTGTGGCGCTGCGGTTTCTGCGGCTTGCGCTGCGGCCAGTTCCTTCAGCGGCTCGACCTGCGATGCGCGCGCGGCCGGGCCCTGCGCCGTGGCGGACGCTGTAGTGTTCGCCGGCGGTTCCTGCGTGGCGGCGGCAGCGGTAGTGGTCGACGCAGGATTCGCGGCGACGTTTGCCGTATTTGTCGCAGCCACTGGCGCCGCCGTTGGTGCGGTTGTCGCAACCGCATTGGCCGGTGCCGTCGTGGCATTGGATGCCGCGGTCGTCGACGCGACCGTGTTGGACGCGCCGAACGTCGACTGCGAGGCTGTTGTATTGGTCGTGACCGCGGACGGTTCCAGGAACTGTTTCAGCATCGGAATGCGATCGCGGAACGCATAGGCGCCGCCACCGATGCCGAGCAACAGTATCGCGGCGATGGCCAAAGGCAACGCGGCGGATTTCTGCTTCGTCGTCGCCTGACGCTGCAGCACCGGCTCGTGAGCCGACAGCACCGGCTGCGCCTGCGACGGCGTCGTCGGCGCACCGGATACCTGCACGACCGGCAACGGTCGTGGCGTCGGCGTGGTGCTCGGCAACGGACGCTGTCCGGAGACCGGCGTCTTCGCACCGATCATGGTCGCCGCTGCCGGGGACATCTTGGTCTGCACGGTGATCGGGCCGCCTTTGGCCACCAGCGGGTGCTTGGCCAGGTCCTCGACCAATTCCTGACAGCTCTGGTAGCGTTCGGTCGGTTCCTTCGCGATCATCCTGCCGAGGATGCGCGAGAGTTCCGGATCGACTTCCGCATTCAGCGTGCGCACATCAGGAATTTCGGCCTTGACCACTTCGAGCATGAGGCCCAGCGGCGATTCATCCGTGAACGGCATGCGACCGGCGAGGCACTCGAACAGCACGATGCCGAGCGAAAAGATATCCGAGCGCTGATCAACCGGCTTACCCAGGCAGACTTCCGGCGACAGGTAGCCCGGAGTGCCGACGAACTCGCCGGTGGACGTGAGTTTCTTGGAGAAATCCTGGGTCTTGAGCGCGATGCCGAAGTCGGCAATCTTGACGCTGCCGCGGCTGGTGATCATCAGGTTGCCGGGCTTGATATCGCGATGGATCACACCCTTGTCGTGAGCAGTGGCCAGGCCCATCGCCGTCTGATGAATGATCTTGGCGGCCTGTTCGGGTTTGAGCTTGACCTCGCGCTTGAGCAGCGAGCCGAGGGATTCGCCGTCGACAAACTCCATGACGAAATAGGTCTGGCCGGCGTCGTCGCCGATGAAGTATATTTGTATAATATGCGGGTCGTTGAGCGCAGCCATGCTGCGCGCCTCGCGCAGGAAACGCTCCTTGACGCTTTCGTCGTGAGCCAGAGAGTCAGCCAGCACCTTGATTGCCACATAGCGGTTGAGCGACGTCTCGTAGCCCTTGTAGACCACGCCCATGCCACCGCGGCCGAGCTCGGCGACGATGTCGTAATGCCCCAGTTGTTGCTTCATGACCCACTCCGCAGCGCTTTGCGCCGGTTGACAAGTGGGCAAATACTACCACCGCAAGCTGAACCCACCCGTGCCAAAATTGGCACGGACGGGGTCACGCCGTTGGCAAGCGATGTGCCAACTGGGTCACATTCGGCGACTGCAGGGTTGTTGGCGTCATATCCGGCGCCTAGACTCGCCTGCTTTGCCCAAAACAGCGACTTGACGTGTCTAGCAGCGGTCTTCCGACGCCCGTCCCGAGCCAATCCCGACCGCCGCCATGGCTGACTTGTGCGCTGGCCGCATGCCTGATTACGGCACTGCTGCGGGTTTTCTTGCTGATGGGTCATGCGCCGTTGATCGCCTTGGCTAACAGTTACGACGAGGTGCGCTACACCGCGTGTTTCGACCTGTATCCGGACCGCCCCGATACGATCCCGCCAAACCGCAACAGTCCCGAAGCGCCGTTCGCGGCATACCACTTCGTGCCCACCGAGCATCCGATGTGCTACTGGTCGAGCGAATTGCTGTTCCAGGGCATCGCCGTCACGTTCTACCGGACCCAGCAGGCGCTGGCGGGCACCCACAGTTTTTCAGTGCGCTGGATCGGTGCATTGAAATTTGTGGCGCTGTTGCTGGTGTGGATGGGTTTCAACCGTGCCTGGGTGCGACGTGGCGAATACGGACCCGCGCTGGCGAACGGCTTGCTGTTGCCCGTGCTATTCGCCGACCCGGCAAATAGCATTTACCTGAATACCTTTTACGCCGAATGGGCGGCGTTGCTGGCATTGTATACTTTGTGCGGCCTAGTCCTGCTGAGCTTGGAGCGGCCCGCAAGTGCAGCGCTGCGCATACTACTGGCGGCCGCCGCTTTCGCCCTGGCGACGAGCAAGATCCAGCATCTTGCATTGCCGCTGGTCTGCGCGCTGGTCGTGTTGGCGCTAGGGTTCCGGCACACCCGGCGCGGGTCCTGGCAAGGCATGGCAATCCTCGTTGGCGCCCTGGCCGGGCTGGCGATACAGACGGTGCAACTGCGCCGCGATAGCGAAGAGATCCGCGCAATCGATCTGTACAATCGGGCCGACGTGACGTTCACCGGCTTGCTGCCGAGTGCCTCCGATCCCGCCGCCGTCGCCGCCGAACTGGGACTGTCGCCCGATTGTCTGCGTTTGCTCGGCACCCGCGCCTGGCAGATGGATAACTACCCTGATCAAAGTTGTCCGGATCTGGTGAAGGTTACGCGAGGGCGCGAGCTTGCACTGCTCATTCACCGCCCCGGCATCGGGCTGCGTTTGTACTGGCATGGCGTGTTGGCGCTGGATCCGTGGCTGGCGCCAGGACTGGGCATGGTTGAAGGCGGCAATTTCCAGAAACTGCCTGAGGGATTTATCAGCTTGAGCTGTATGCTGACGCCGCCATTTGTGCGGACAATTGTGTTGGGCGGCCCGCCCTTGGCGTTCTTCGCCTTGCTGTGGCCGCCGCTGCGTCGCCAGCGACCGCGCCTGTTGGCCTACACCACGATTTCAGTCGCGATCATGGCAGCAACGCTGGGGATCACCGTGCTTGGCGATGGCCTGGCCGATACGCCCAAGCAGGGCCACCTGATCTTCAACGCCGCACTGGCGTGGTGGATTTGCCTGTTGGCGTTGGGCTTGACGAAATTGCTGCGGCGCTAGCCGGTACTAGACCGTTTGCACGCCGTCAATTTCGACCAACAACTCCGCGCGACAGATATCGCCGAGCAGCAACAGCATGGGTGTGTTCGCGCCCAGGCGCTCGCTCAGCAACGCCCGTAACAGCGGCGCATCGTCCGCGTGCCGCAGGTAGATCTTCCACGTGCTGTGCGCACCAAAGCGTGCGCTGGCCTCGATCCGGGCGCTCGCGAGCACGCTGTCAAGATTGGTCAGGGTTTCGCCGAGCTGGGCCGCGCTGTCGCCGGCGTGGTGCGATACATGGCCGATGATCGCGGCGGTGCCGGAAATGTATATTTGTGGAAGCCGCGTGGGCGCGCGCATGGCGCGTGCGAAATTCGGCGCCGCCGGGCCATGACAACGTGGATAGCGCCAGGCGCTGAGCTGGCGGGGGTTTTCCGTCGCCAATCCAGGCAGGCGCGCGGCCAGCCAATACATTTGCAAGGTGCGGCGGCCGCTGCGGGTACCGATCGCGGTGGCGGCCGGGTAGCCGGCGGCGAACACGCCATCCATGCCGGCGGCACGCCCTGCGCAGAACTGGCGATAGCGTTCATCGTCGCCGTCGCCGAGATTGATCGCATCCAGATAATTCCAGATGCGTAGCACATGCCGCGTCGGATTCGCATCGCGCCACGTCGCCAGCGCCGTATACGCGGCGCTCGCCGCGGCAGCGATGCCGCCATGCGCGGCTTCATCCACCTCAATGGCAGCAAAGCTGTAGTCGCCATCGCTGGCCCAGGCGATCGTCCCGTTCGTTCCACATTCCATCCGGCCACGATCGACCGGGCCACTGCTGCGCCAGACTTCCAGTGGCGGCTGCGGCGAGATTGGCTCCAGGCCAACGCGCAGGTAACGCGGATCGGCCAACGCAGGCACGCTGCTGCCAAAGGCAATCACGGCCAGCACGTCGGACCCGGCCAACACTTGTTCAGGCGCAACCGTCTCGTACCCGACCCGCAACGGTGGCACGGCAGGTCCCGCGGCAGCCATTTCGAGCGCGGGAAGATCAGTTTGTGGCGACAGTTCCATCATGTGCTGCGCCGCGTAGCGCGGCCGGTCCTTGAAGACTCGCATGATACACTGAGCGCACGCAGGCTTTGCGACCTTTGGCGGCCGCGAGGATCAGAAAACGACGCTCCTGGCGCACTTTCCCTACAACCAAGCACTCAATGTCCTCCACTCAAACACCCGCCGAACGCGAACTGGCCGAACTCGTCGTTACCAGCCTGAACCTGGAAAACGTCAGTGCCGAAGCAATCGACCCCGAAGCCGCCCTGTTCGGCGGCGATCTGGGCCTGGATTCGATCGACGCGCTGGAACTGGCGCTGGCGATTTCCAAACGCTACGGCTTCCAGTTGCGTTCCGATAACGCCGACAACAAACGCATCTTTTCCAGCCTGCGCGCCTTGTCCGCACACATTCAGCAACAGCAAACGCCGTAGCGGCGATGTGGCGAGCTTTCGGCTGGCTCGGTATCGCGGCGCTGGCCCTGTGTGCGCACTGGTTCGACAGCGATGCGTGCCGCGTCGCCTGCGCCATTGGCGTGCTGGCGCTGATCGGCATAAACGCGCCGCAAACGTTGCGCTTGCCGCTCGCACTGGCCGCGCTCATCGCGTTGAGCTTGATTGTTGCCGGCGGCGTCAATCGCTTTCTCGATGCCCTGCCTGCGCTGATCGCGGGCCTTGTCGCCTGGATTTTCGCGCGCACCCTGTGCCGCGACCGCGTGCCGCTGATCGCGCGCGCGATTGTCGCCCTGGATGGCGCAGCGCAACTGAACGACCCTGCCATCGCGCGCTACGCGCGGCGCCTGACCTGGGTCTGGGCCGGATATCAATCCGCACTCGCGGCGATCGCCGCGTTGCTGGCAATGCGCGCTGCCGGTGGACTGAGTTGGCTGGCGCTGCCGGGATTGAGTCTGCGCCTGTTCGGGGCGCTCGTATTGCCGCTTGCGGTCGCAACGCTTTTTTTTGGCGAATTCGCCCTGCGCCGCTGGCTGCTTCCGCAGGCACCGCGGCATTCCCTGTTCGCCTTCGTGCGCAACCTCGTGCGTGCGTGGCCGAGTCTGATTGGCGATTGAACGCCTTGCTACGCTGGCGAAAACTGGCGAAGCTTGCGGGCATGGGTGTCCTGGCCGGCAAATGAACCGCACCGAACATAGTGAAGAATTCCACATTGGCGCAGACCATCCTGCGTTGCCGGGACATTTTCCCGGCAGCCCGGTCGTCCCTGGCGTGATCCTGCTGGATCGCGTTGCGGCAGCGGTCGAGCGCGCCTGGGGACAACGCATCGGCGGTTTCCCGCAAGTGAAATTCCAGCGGCCGCTGCTGCCGGATCAAATAGCGGAATTGTTCATCGCGCGCGATGGCCTTGGCGCGCGTTTCCGTCTGGTCAGCGCCAGCGACGTCATCGCCAGCGGCACGATCGAGCTGGGGATGCCATTGTGAGCGCGCACTGGAGCGAACGACGCGAGGGCGGTAGTCGGTTCGCCCAGCGGTTGCTCTGCGCCATCGGTTTGCGTCTGGGACGGCCAATCGCACGCCTGTTCCTATATCCGATCACCGTTTATTTCTTTTTTCGCCGCGGCCCGGAACGCCGGCACTCACGTGCCTTCCTCAGCCGCGCGCTGGGACGACCGGCGTCGTCCTGGTCAGTGCTCAAGCATCTTCATTGCTACGCGACGACGATCCTGGATCGCGTCTTCCTGTTGGCGGATTCGCGGCTGTCCGAATCCTCGCTGCGCTTCGACATCCGCGTGCATGGCCTGGAACAACTCGAGACGCAGATGGCGCACGCTCGCGGCGTGCTCCTGCTCGGGGCACATATCGGCAGCTTCGAAGTCATGCGCGCGCTCGCGGTCGAACGGCCGGACGTGCAAGTGCGTGTGGTGATGGATACACAGCAGACGCCGGCGATGACCGCCATGCTGCACGCGCTCAACCCGGCGGTCGCCGCAGGCGTGATCGATGCCGGACAGGATGGAACGGCTGTCGCCCTGGCGATCCAGGACGCAGCGAAGCAGGGCGCCCTGATCGGCCTGCTTGCCGATCGCGCGCGACCGCGCGAGCCGACGCGCGACGCGACATTTTTCGGTAGCCCCGCGCCATTTCCGATCGCCCCCTACCTGATCGCCTCGGTGCTGAAGCTGCCGGTCGTGCTGTGCTTCGGCTTGTTCCGCGGCGGCAATCGCTACGATTTGTATTTTGAGACTTTTGCCGAATGTATACAAATAGCGCGGCGTGAGCGCAGCGCCAAGCTCGGTGAATGGACACAACGTTACGCCGCGCGGCTGGAACACTACACGCGCATGGATCCCTTCAACTGGTTCAATTTTTATGATTTCTGGCATCGTTTTGATGACACTCACGCTGCTGTCCGCGACTCCGTCAGCGCCCGCTCCGCCGCGTGAAACGCCAGCGTCCGACGCTGCGGCGCTGATCGCGCGCCTGGCGCGGCCGGTACCGTCGACGACGCCCTATGCCGAAGTGCGTTTCGCGCATCTGCTGAAAACACCGCAGGTGCAGCATGGCGAACTGGACTATGGCGGCGCCGGCAAACTCGGCAAACGCGTCGAACAACCCTATCGCGAGACCATGACGATCGACGCCGGCAGCGTGCAAGTGCAGCGCGAAGGCCGCTCGACGCGGCACTTTCCCCTGGACCGCGCCCCGGAACTGCAGGCATTGCTGGCCGGTTTCAGTGCCTTGCTCGGCGGCGATGCAGCGACCTTGGAAAAGATCTTCGATATTCGCTTTGTGGACAACGCACCAAAGTGGACGCTGACGCTGACTCCGCACGAAGCGGCCTTGCGCAAGCATTTGCGCGAGATCGTCGTCGATGGCAGCGCCGCTGAGCCGCACTGTTTTTCGCTTCACGAGATCGACGGCGATGCCAGCGTCATGCTGCTCGGCACGCTGGCCGGGTCGGTGCTGCCGCGACCGCCGACGCGATCTGCGCTCGACGCGATTTGCCAGCGCGTGGCGCCGTGAGTGTCGCGGCACGCCGGGCACTGCTGATTGGCAGTTGGCTGGCGCTCGCCGCCCTGGCGCTGTTTGTGCGCCATGCGCTGGTAATCGACAGCGACCTGCGCCGCTTCATGCCGCCCGCGGCGAACGCGGATCAAAAGCTGCTGCTGGACGAAATCGGCGATGGCCCGGCGTCGCGCTTGCTGTTGCTGGCCATTGGCGGCGCGTCCGAGGAAACGTTGGCGCCGCTGGCCCGCGGCCTCGCGCTGAAGCTGCGTGCGGATGCGCATTTTGCGCGCGTGCTCGATGGGCAGGCAGATCCGGCGGCGCTGGATCCAGCCTTGCTGCCCTACCGCTATCTGCTTTCGCCGACGCTGGATCACGCAGCGTTCGATAGCGCTTTTTTGCGCAGCGAACTCGAGCAGCGAATCCAGGACTTGAGTTCGCCCGGGGCCGACATGCTCGAGGAATTGCTGCCGCGCGATCCCAGCCTTGAAGTGCTCACTCTGGCGCAGCGCTGGACGCCAGCGAAAGTTCCGATCACGCGTGACGGCGTGTGGTTTTCGCCGCGCGGCGAGGCCTTGCTGCTGGCGCAAACGCACGCTCCCGGTTTTGATCCCGCCGCGCAAGCCGCCGCGCTCGATGCCTTGCAAGCCGGGTTTGACGCCTTGCCAAATTCAGGTTCAGCGCGGCTGACCATCAGCGGTCCGGGCTATTTCAGCGTACTCGTGGGCGCATCGACGCGTGCGCAGGCCGAATGGTTGAGTGCGTTCGGCACCCTGGGCTTTGTCTTGCTGCTGCTGTTCGCCTACCGAAGTGCCGGCGTTTTGATGCTGGCCGCGCTGCCACTGCTCAGCGGCGCGCTGCTGGGGATCATAATTCTGATGCTGGCGTTTGGCAGCGTGCATGGCATTACCCTGGCTTTCGGCTTCACCTTGCTCGGCGTCGCCCAGGAGTATCCGATCCGCGTGTTCAGTCATCGCCGCGCCGATGTCGGCGCGAGTGCCAGCTTGCGTGCGGTATGGCCGCTGCTGCGGCTGGCCATCGTCTCGGCGTGCATCGCGTACCTGGCGTTCTTCGCGTCGGGGGTTACCGGGTTGCAGCAGCTGGCCGTGTTCACAATCAGCGGCCTGCTGGTTGCTGGCGTCGTCACGCGCTGGTTGTTGCCGCTGGTGATGCCGTCGCACTTTCGCGATGCCGCCGACATGGCAGGACTCGAATCGGCGCGCGCGTGGCTGGCCGCGCTGCCGCGCCCGCGCTGGCTGCCATGGATTTTGCTCGCATTCGCGCTGGCGCTGTTGTGGCTGGCGCCGACGCCGTTGTGGCAAAACGACTTGTCGGCACTGACCCCGGTGCCGCCCGCGTTGCTGGTGCGCGAAGGCGAGTTGCGCGACGCACTCGGGGCGCCCGATGTGCGCTATCTGCTGGTGCTCGACGCGGCCTCAGCTGACGCTGTACTGGACGTGTCTGAAAAGATTTCTCCACAACTGGATAAGTTGATTGCCGCGCACGCCGTCGACGACGCGGAATTGCCGAGCCGCTACCTGCCGAGCCTGGCCACGCAGCACTCACGTCAGGCGCGGCTTCCGGATCGCGCCACCCTGACTGCGGCGCTGGATGCTGCCCTCGCCGACCTGCCGTTCCAGCCAGGTTTGTTCGCACCGTTTATCGACGATGTCGAGAAGGCGCGCGCCTTGCCGGCACTGACGCCCGCGGAATTTGCGCATTCGCCGTTCGGCGCGCGCCTGGAAGCCATGCTGGTGCAACGCGATGGCCACTGGCTGGGGCTGGCGACACTGACCGGCGTACACGAACCGGCGGAACTCGCGGCACTGGCCACTGCAAACCCGGGCCAGGTGCGTCTGCTCGATCTGAAGGGCGCGTCCGAATCCCTAATCGCGCAATACCGCGCGCGCATTTTGCAGGCGCTCGGCGTCGCGCTGCTGCTGTTGGCGCTCACCGTGGCGGCCGCCTTCCGCGACCTGCGCCGCGCCTGGCACGTCATCGCGCCGATGTCGCTGGCGACCTTGCTGGTGCTAGCCGTATTGCGAATATCAGGAGTTTCACTGTCGCTATTCCATCTGGTTGCGTTGACGCTCGCGGCCGGGCTCGGCCTGCACTACGCCTTGTTCTTCGAACGCAAAGTGGAAAATGCGGCAGAAGGCCGGCGCACGCTGCACGCGACCCTGGTCTGCGTGCTCTCCGCCGTGATGGTGTTTGGTCTGCTCGCGACCTCGTCACTGCCCGTACTGCGCGCGATCGGCCTGACCGTCGCCCTCGGCGTCGCGTTTCATTTCTGCCTGTCGATCCTGATGGCGCAGGAATCAACAACCCCCACGGTTGAAAAATAGACGATGCTGGTGAAGCAACAATGGAAACATTTAATCCCGCACACCGGATCGATGTGTCTGCTGGATAGCGTCGTCGTCTGGGACGATTCCAGCATTCACGTCCGCGCCGCGTCGCATCGCGACCCGAATAACCCGCTACGCAGCGACGGCATCCTGCGCAGCGTGCACCTGTGCGAATACGGTGCGCAGGCCATGGCCATCCACGGCGGCCTGCTGGCGCAGCGCGATGGCTGCGTCGCTGCACCGGGTCTGCTGGTTTCGCTGCGCGCGGTAAAACTGCATGTCGCGCGCATCGACGATCTGGCGCAGGAGCTCGATGTGTACGCGCTGAAACTGCTCGACAGCGGCGCCAGCTGGCAATACGAATTCCGCATCGAGCATCGGGCAGAAGCGCTTGCGCAAGGCCGCGCTGCCGTGATCAGCGGCGCCTACTGAGTCGCGCCCAACGTGCGTGTCGCCATCCACTGGCCGAGGTAGTGCCAGAGCAGGATGCCTGCGCCGATCCCGAACGGAATCAGCGAGAAATGACGCCCGCTGATGCCGTGCCACAAGCCAATCTCATCGAACTCGAAGAACTCCGCGAGCATCCACCATGCGTTCGCCGTTATCCAGAACACCACGGCGAGGTTGTGCGCGAGATCGGTCTTGTTGTCGCGCGCGCGCCAGCTGATGAAGATCGCCGCACCCAGCGTCGGCACGATCATGATTACGCCGAGCGTGCGAAACATCAGACACCAGCTGATGTCTTTCATCAACCAGAACACGATGTGCAGATTTTCAGTTTTGCGCTGGGCAAGCGGGACGGTATACACAAGTTCTGTCATGGCGGGCTATCTCGGAGTTGTCATTGCGCCGATCAGTGGCACCACTGCTGCTCGCAGGGCACGCCGTCGTGGTCGCCATCCATCGTCGTGTTGGGACACTGCTGAATGAAATAGGTGGCCTCCTCGCAGGACGTCATCTGCGCGCAACGCGTGCGTCCGTCGCAGCTGAATCGGGACGGCTCCGCGGTTGCTTGAGACGGCGTGGGGGCGGTGAATCCGACGCGCGCAGGCAACCCGCGTTGCGTCTGGTACTTGGTGTAACCGAGCCAGGCGAGCGCAGCAAGGACCGCGAAAACCAGAACATTCCTCATCGTGCCGACGCCCCTGAATTTCGCTTCAAATTGTGATGGCTTGCCGCAGCCTAATCCGGCAGCCCGCGCCTGTGCAAGAATGCGCGCATGAGTGATACGGCAATGGACAAACGCCGCCGCGCGCTGGTAACCGGCGGCAGCGGCGACATCGGCGGCGCGATCTGCGCTGCGCTCGCGGCGCAAGGCTGCTTTGTATACATTCATGCGAATGCGAATCCCGAGCGGGCGCAGGCGCAGGTCGACTCGATCCGGTCTGCTGGCGGCGCAGCGCAGGTGGTGACCTTCGACGTGTGCGATGGCATGGCGACGCGGGCCGCGCTTGAACGCCTGCTGGAAGCCGGCGCAATTGACGTTCTCGTACACAACGCCGGCATCCACGACGATGCGCCGATGGCCGGCATGCGCGAGGAGCAATGGCATCGCGTCATCGATGTATCGCTGCACGGCTTTTTTCATGCGACCCAGCCGTTGCTGCTGCCGATGGCGCGGTCGCGGTTCGGACGCATCGTCGCGGTGTCCTCAGTCGCAGCCGTGCTCGGCAATCGCGGCCAGGTCAACTACGCGGCGGCGAAATCGGCCTTGCACGGTGCCGCGAAATCTCTGGCACGCGAGATGGCCTCGCGCGGGATCACGGTGAACGTGGTTGCGCCGGGTGTGATTGCCGGACGCATGGCGGACGCGGCGTTTGATGCCGAGCAGATCAAACAGTTGATCCCAGCCGGGCGTGCCGGGACGCCTCAGGAAGTGGCCTGTCTGATCGCCTTTCTGTGCTCGGATGCGGCGGCGTATATCAACGGCCAAGTCATCGGCATCAACGGCGGCATGGGTTAACTCGAGCGATTACGCGATGCGTTGACTGCGCTGGCAGGAAAGCCAGCGCGAACAGCGCAGCTGGCCCGCAGGGTGAGCGACACGGATGTCGCGAATCAGCGCATCGCGTGCGAGAGGTGACGCCGCGAGCTGGAGCGAGCGGCCGGGTTGCTTAGCGAGCGCTGGATGCGCGAGCTTAGCAACGACCCGAGCGAAGCGAGGCGTGGCACACGCTTCCGTGTCAGCCCCGCCGCAGCTATACTTTGCCGCCTTTGCCGCCTCGCGCGGTGTTACAACCTTCGGATACGCCCGTGACCAACCCCGTACCCCCTTCCGACAAAGTGTTCCTCAGGCATTTCTCGATGCTGATCGGGTTTCTGGCGCTGGTCATGTTCGCCCTGATGGGCCTGGCCATGCATCTGTATTCGCACAACCCGCCGGCGGAGAATCCGCAGCGCGCGCAGGAAATCCGGACGCGTATCGCGCCGGTCGGTGCGGCCTATGCGGGCGATACCGGACGCGCGGCGCTGCTGGCAGCGCAGGATGCGGCGAAGAAGGCAGCAGAAGCGCAAGTCGCCTATGGCGGCACCCTGGATGGCAAGACCATCTTCGGAAATTTGTGCCAGACCTGCCACACCAATGCCGCCACCGGCGCGCCGGTGCTCACGGACAAGGGCGCCTGGGCGCCGCGTCTGGCGCAGGGACTGGATACCCTGTTCTCGCATGCGATCGGCGGCTACACCGGCACCAAGGGTGCAATGCCGGCGAAAGGCGGCAATCCGTCGCTGACCGACGCGCAGGTCAAGGCAACCGTGCAGTGGATGGTCGGTCAGGTCAAGTAAGAACTCCCACGTAAACCAGCGCACGTGCTGAACCGCGGCTCCGGTATCATGCCGCGCCATGCCCACCGATAGTTCCCATACGCCTGGCGCGTTTCCAGCAGGAACCGCCGAACTGACTCTGCCCGGGCCGGTCGGTCCGCTTGAAGCGGCGACGGCCATGCCCGATCCGGGCACGGAGCGGGATGGCATTGCCGTCATCTGCCATCCACATCCCTTGCACGGCGGCAGCATGCGCAACAAGGTCGTGACCATGATCGCGCGCGCATTGCGCGAGCTGGGTCTGGCCACGGTCGTGTTCAATTTTCGCGGCGTCGGCGCGTCGGCAGGCGAGTACGACGACGGCCATGGCGAAACTCAGGACCTCATCAGCGTAGCCACCTGGGCGCAACAGGCGCGGCCCGATTCCGCGTTGTGGCTGGCCGGATTTTCCTTCGGCAGCTATGTTGCCGCGCGCGCCGCCGCGCAGTTGCCGGTGCGCCAGATGATCTCGGTCGCGCCTCCGGTTTCGCGCTGGGATTTCAGCGGGCTCGCCTCACCGCTGTGTCCATGGCTGGTGATCCAGGGCGAGACGGATGAAATCGTGGATGCGCAAGCGGTGTACGCCTGGGTCTCAGCGCAGCCGGAGCCGCCGACGCTGACGCGCATGCCCGATACCGGACATTTCTTCCATCGGCGTCTGATGGATCTGCGCGGCGCCATCAAGAACGGCGTGCGCACGAATCTGCCGCCACGCAGCGGAACTGCGCCGGCGCATGGCTGAAATCACGGCGGCGGCTACGCCCAGCGCGTGTTACGACCGCGGCGTGGCCGAGCGGCGCTGGGAAGACGATCCCGCGCAACGCGCCGTACTCGTGGCGCTGAATCGCATTCACGCAGAACTGGTCGCCGCCAGCGACGCAAGATTGTGGAAACGTATACAAAAGCGCGTTGCGCCGCGGCGCGTGCAAGGTCTGTATCTGTGGGGTGCGGTCGGACGCGGCAAGACGTTTCTTGTCGACCTGTTCTTCCAGTCGCTGCCGTTCGAGCAAAAGCTGCGGCTGCATTTCCATCGCTTCATGGGCCGGGTGCATGCTGAATTGGCCCGGCTCGACGGCCGCAGCGATCCGCTGCGCGAGGTTGCCGCGCACTTTGCCGCGCAGGCGCGCGTGTTCTGTCTCGACGAATTCTTCGTCACCGATATCGGTGATGCGATGATTCTTTCCGCACTGCTCAAACATCTGTTTGCGCACGGTGTGATCCTGGTGACGACGTCGAATATCGAACCGGGCCAACTGTATCGGGATGGCCTGCAACGGGCGAAATTCCTGCCCGCGATTGCGCTGATCAAACAGCATTGTGAAGTCGTCGAGTTGCTGTCGACGCAGGACTACCGGCTGCGCGCGCTGACCCGCGCCGGCGTCTATTTCACCCCGCTGAGCGCGGCGGCGGAGCGTGGCCTGGCCTCGTGTTTCGAACGCATCGCCCCGGGTGAATTGCGTCCGGAAAGCGATATCCTGATCAATGAGCGCAAAATCCCGGTGAAGCGTCGCGCCGATGGTGTCATCTGGTTCGATTTCGACGCGTTGTGTGAAGGTCCGCGCGCGGTCGCTGACTACATCGAACTGGCGCGCAGTTTCAACACGGTGATGATTTCCGGCGTTCCGCAATTTTCTCCGCAAATGGATGATGCCGCGCGGCGTTTCGTCGAGCTGGTGGATGAATTCTACGACCGCGGCGTGAACCTGGTGCTGTCGGCAGCCACGCCGGCGACCGAGCTGTATGATGGCGAGCGCCTGCGCGCGCAATTCGCGCGCACGACAAGTCGCCTGATTGAAATGCAAAGCCGCGAGTATCTGTCGGGTGCTCATCGCTCTTGAAAAAACGGCAATGACGAATGACCCATTGCACGGATTGGCGCGGATTCGTTATCCTAGACTGATCGGTTCATTATTTCTGTTCTGCGCTACTCTCGAGTAAGGCGCGGGGTGAAACCAGTTTTTTTCGTTTTTGCATAGAGAGATACGCATGTCAGCCACCCGCTCGCGTATATCGATCCTGGCCATTGTCGCGATGCTTGCCGCAGGCTGCGGCAAGGCGCCGCCACAGCAACAGCAACAGATGCCTCCGGCGGAAGTCGGCGTGGTAATCGCAAAGGCCCAGGCCGTGCCACTGACGCGTGATCTGGTCGGTCGGGTCTCGGCCACGCGCACCGCTGACGTGCGCGCTCGCGTCGCCGGTGTGCTGCAGAAGCGCGCCTATACCGAAGGCACCGACGTCAAGGAAGGCCAGCTGCTGTTCCAGATCGACCCGGCCACGCTGCAGGCGGCGTTGAACGCACAACTGGCCAACCTGGCCGCGGCCGAAGCCACTGCAAAGAACAATCATGTCGCGGCCGAACGCGCGCGCGCGATTGCCGACAAGGGTCTGATGTCCAAGACTGACTGGGACAATGCAGAAGCGGCCGAACGCACCTCTGCCGCGGGCGTCAAGCAGGCCCAGGCAAACGTGGCGCTGGCGCGAATCAATCTCAGCTACGCCAGTGTCACGGCGCCGATCTCCGGGCGCGCCGGCCAGCAACAGGTTACCGAAGGCGCACTCGTCGGACAGGGCGAAGCCACGCTGCTCGCCACGGTCGAACAAGTCGATCCGGTCTACGTCAACTTCAGTCAGGCCGTGGGCGAGCTTGACCTTCTCAAGCGCGCGGTGGCGAGCGGCGCGGTCGAGCTGAGCGCGCCGAACAAGGCCAAGATAGAACTGATGCGGCCCGATCGCACGTCCTACGGTGCGCCCGGTACGCTGGATTTTTCCGACACGGCCGTCGATGCCGCCACCGGCGCGGTGAACCTGCGCGGCATCGTGCCGAACAGCGAGCGCAATCTGCTGCCCGGCATGTTCGTCAACGTGCGTGTGACAATAGGCGAACTCAAGCACGCCTGGCTGGTGCCGCAGGCGGCCATACAACGTGACGCGCAGGGTGCCTACGTCTATGTGCTCGGCAGCGACGGCAAGATCGCGCAGAAAGTGATCGACACCTACACGACACAAGGCGCCGACATGATCGTCATCGGCGGGATCAACGATGGCGAGCAGATTGTCACGTCCGGCGTGATGAAGGTGCAGCCCGGCGCGGCGGCAAAGGTCGCGCCGCCACAAGGCGCCGCAGCGCAACCCGCAAAAGCTGCCGACTCCAAGCACTGAGCCGCCGCGCGTTAAACGGCGCGCCACGCCACGCGATCAGGAAGGAACCGTCTCATGTTTTCCAATTTCTTCATCCAACGTCCGATCTTCGCTTGGGTGCTCGCGCTGCTGATCACGCTCGGTGGCGTGCTGGCGATTTCCACACTGGGCATCGAATCGTATCCGCCGATCGCCCCGACGCAGGTGGCGATCGTCGCCGTTTATCCCGGCGCGGACGCCGAGACGGTCGAGCACACTGTGACCCAGGTGATCGAGCAGCAGCTGTCCGGCATCGATCACCTGATGTATTTCAATTCCAATTCCAACGCGAACGGCAGCGCGCAGATCAGCCTGACGTTCGAGCCTGGCACTAACCCCGACATCGCGCAGGTGCAGACGCAAAACAAGGTAACGCTCGCCACGCCGCGGCTGCCAACCGAGGTGACCCAACAAGGCATCGTGGTGGCGAAGCAGAATCCCGACTTCCTGATGTTCGTGTCGATCAAGTCGGACAGCGCCAAGGTCGATTCGTACGCGCTCGACAACATCCTGGCCACGCGCGTCGTTGACCAGATCGGACGCATACCCGGCGTCGGCAGCACGTTCCAGATCGGCTCAGAAAACGCGATGCGCATCTGGCTGGATGCCGACAAGCTGCATGGCTTGGGTCTATCGGCGGCTCAAGCGCTGGATGCGGTGCGCGCACAGAACGTGCAGGTAGCCGCGGGCTCGATTGGCGCGGAACCGGCCATCAAGGGCACAGGCTTCACCGCTACCGTGGTCGGCGAAAGTCGTTTCACCACGGTCGAGCAGTTCGAGGGCATCATCCTGCGCGCGAACAGTGACGGCACGGCAGTGCGCCTGAAGGATGTGGCTCGCGTCGAAATCGGTCCGGGCACCTACAGCAGGCGCGTCGTCTACAACGGCCAGGCGGTGTCGGGTTTTGGCGTGCAGCTGATCTCCGGCGCAAACGCGCTGAACGTCGCCGACGAAGTAAAGGCGCGTATGGCCGAATTGCAGGCGACGTTTCCGCCCGGCGTGAGTTGGTTCGTGCCGTACGACACAACGCAGTTCATCAAGATCTCGATCGAGGAAGTGGTCAAGACGCTGCTGATCGCGATCGTGCTCGTGTTCTTCGTGATGCTGATGTTCCTGCAGAACTTCCGCGCCACGATCATCGCCACGCTGGTGATACCGGTCGCGCTGATGGGCGGATTCCTCGGCATGTGGGTGGTCGGCTTCACCGTGAACCAGCTGTCGCTGTTCGGCATGGTGCTGGCGATCGGCATCGTTGTCGACGATGCCATCGTGGTGATCGAAAACGTCGAGCGCATCATGGCTGAAGAAGGTCTCAGCGCTCCCGACGCGACGCGCAAAGCGATGCAGCAGATCCAGGCGCCGGTGATCGCGATCGCGATAGTGTTGATGGCAGTGTTCATCCCGAGCGCGCTGCAAACCGGTTCGGTTGGCGCGATCTACCGCCAGTTCGCGCTGACCATCGCGTTGTCCACCGGGTTCTCGGCGATGCTGGCGCTGGTGTTCACGCCGGCGCTGTGCGCGACCATCATCAAGCCGCACGAAGGCAAGCGCAACGCGTTCTTCCGCTGGTTCAACCGCACTTTCGACTGGGCCCGCGACACCTACACCGGTCACATCCGCGGTGCGGTGCGCGCGTTACCGCTGTGGCTGGGCATGTTCGCGATCGTGTGCGTATTGTGCTACTTCGGCTTCGCCAGCCTGCCGAAGAGCTTCGTGCCCGAGGAAGACCAGGGTTACGGACTCACCATTGTCGGCCTGCCGTCCGGTGCGAGCATCACGCGTACCAACCAGGTGATGGATCAGGTCGAGAAGATCATCCGCACCAACCCCGAGGTAGAAGGTGTGTTTGCGATCTCCGGATTCAGTTTCGTCGGCAGCGCCGAGAACGTCGGCATGGCCTTCATCCGCTTCAAGCCGTGGGACAAACGCGGCGCGACCGCGATGGAGCTGATCCAGAAGATCCAGGGGCAGCTGTATGGCGGCATCAACGACGCGATGGCGTTCGTGATCAACCTGCCGACGATCCGCGGCCTCGGTCAGTTCGGCGGCTTCGACCTGTACCTGCAGGATCGCTCCGGTGCAGGTCACGAGGCACTCGGGCAGGCTGCCGGCATGGTGATGGCGAAGGCCAGCCAGATGCAGGACACGTTCAGCGGCGTGCGACCCAACACGCTGCCGGACACACCGCAGCTCAAGCTCAGCATCGACCGCGTGCAGGCACAGGCAATGGGCTTGCCACTGAAAGACGTCTATACGGCCATTCAGCTGATGCTGGCGCCGGTCTACGCGAACGATTTCATCGCCGGCGGCCGCGTGCAGCGTGTGACCATGCAGGCGGACGCGCCGTTCCGCAGCGGTCAGGA
>JBBRTT010000017.1:0-78048 GCA_038244165.1 Lysobacterales bacterium
AGCAGGACTCGAACCTGCAACCAAGAGATTATGAGTCTCCTGCACTAACCGTTGTGCTACAGGCCCATCGATATACGCGACAAATTGTAAACGGCAAGCAACCGTCCCTGGTGCGTGGCGCCAGCCCGGCCCTCCTTGGCCGGGCGCTCACCGGCGCGAGATGCGCTACTCCGCATCTCGCGAAACCCCGGCTCGCCCCAGCAGGACTCGAACCTGCAACCAAGAGATTATGAGTCTCCTGCACTAACCGTTGTGCTACAGGCCCACTGTTTCAACGACGCGCAAAGTGTAACTGCTGTCGCGACATACGAGAACGCCCGCGATTGCGGGCGTTCGTTTCCACCGGGCGACTTGGCTTACTCGAGATCGAGGAAACTGCGCAACTGCTCGCTGCGCGATGGATGCCGCAGCTTGCGCAAGGCCTTGGCTTCGATCTGGCGGATGCGTTCGCGGGTGACATCGAACTGCTTGCCGACTTCTTCCAGGGTGTGGTCGGTGTTCATGTCGATGCCGAAGCGCATGCGCAGCACTTTTGCTTCACGCGGCGTGAGCCCGCCGAGCACATCGCGTACGGTTTCGGTCAAGCCCGTTCCGGTGGCCGCTTCGACCGGCGATTCGACGTTGGTGTCTTCGATGAAATCGCCCAGATGCGAATCCTCGTCGTCGCCGATCGGGGTTTCCATCGAGATCGGCTCCTTGGCGATCTTGAGCACCTTGCGGATCTTGTCCTCAGGCATTTCCATCTTCACCGCGAGTTCTTCCGGCGTCGGTTCGCGGCCCATTTCCTGCAGCATCTGGCGCGAGATGCGGTTGAGCTTGTTGATCGTCTCGATCATATGCACCGGGATGCGGATGGTCCTGGCCTGATCAGCGATGCTGCGCGTGATCGCCTGGCGAATCCACCAGGTCGCATAGGTCGAGAACTTGTAACCGCGGCGGTATTCGAACTTGTCGACCGCTTTCATGAGGCCAATGTTGCCTTCCTGGATCAGGTCGAGGAACTGCAGGCCGCGGTTTGTATACTTTTTCGCGATGGAGATGACCAGTCGCAGGTTGGCTTCGACCATTTCCTTCTTCGCACGGCGTGCTTTGGCTTCGCCGATCGACATTGCGCGGTTGATTTCCTTGATGTCGGTCAGCGACAGGAACAGGCCCTTTTCCAGCGAAATGAGCTTTTCCTGTTCGGCCAGGATGTCGTCCTTGTGCGCGCGGATCGCGGACGACCACTTCTGCTTCTTGCGGATCACTTCGTCGGCAAAACCCAGATGAATTTCGTGCGCCGGAAATGCCTTGAGGAAATCCTTGCGCGGCATCTTCGCCTGTTTGATGCAGATGTCCATTATCACGCGTTCGTGCGAGCGGATATTGTTGACGACATCGCGCAGTTTGCGCACGAAGCTGTCGATCATGATCGACGGCAACTTGAGCTTGAGAAATGCCTCGGCCATCTGGTCGCGCAGCTTCTGCGCCTTCTTGTCGCTGAGGCCGTGCTTTTCGCCGGCGCGCTGGAACTTGCCATACAGCGTGCGCAATTCTTCCATCCGGCGCGTGACTTCAATCGGATCCGGACCGGTTTCACCGGGGCCGGCTTCCTCGGCACCTTCCGCGGCTTCCTCGTCTTCTGCCTTCACTGCACCGGGAACCACATCGGCCGCTTCGAGCATCTGCTCGGTGATCTCCAAGCCCGGCACTTCGATATCGAGGAAGCCGGTGAGCACTTCGGAAAGGCGCTTCTTGCCTTCAGTGTGCTGGTCGTATTCCTCGATCAGCAGCTGAATCGACCACGGGAAGTTGGCCAGCGAGGTCTGCACCTGGTTCAGGCCTTCCTCGATGCGCTTGGCGATGGCGATTTCGCCTTCACGGGTCAGCAGCTCGACTGTGCCCATCTCGCGCATGTACATGCGCACCGGGTCAGTGGTGCGGCCGACTTCGGCATCCACCGCGGACAGCACGGCCACGGCTTCTTCGGTGGCGGTTTCGTCGTCGGTGGCAACCGGCGTCTCCGGCAGCAGGGTTTCGGTATCAGGCGCAACTTCGTGCACCTCGATGCCCATGTCATTGATCATGCCGATGATGTCTTCGATCTGTTCCGGATCGACGATGTCGTCCGGCAGGTGATCGTTGACCTCGGCATAGGTCAGGTAGCCCTGTTCCTTGCCCTTGATGATCAGGGTCTTGATTTCGGATTGCTGTTGCTGGATTGCCGGTTCGGTAGCCATGGGATTTTTATCGGGACAAAGACTTTAGATTATAGGCAGGGTGTCAAGGCGCGCTGCTGGGAAGCGGCGAATCTGGCGGTGCACTGCGGTTTGACCCGAACAACCCCGCCCCTGACAAACTCTGGGCGTTCACTTCGTCTCCAGCCAGAACGTGACCGGGCCATCGTTGACGAGTGATACCTGCATATGGGTGCCGAAGCGGCCAATTTCCACTGTCGGATGGCGAATTCTTGCCAATTGGACCAATCGATCGAACCAGCGCAGTCCCGATTCGGGCGTCGCCGCGGAGGTGAAACTCGGGCGCATCCCTTTGCTGGTATCGGCTGCCAGGGTGAATTGCGATACCAGCAAAAGACCGCCGCCGGTATCGGCCACTGACAGATTCATCTTGCCCTTTGCATCGGCGAATACGCGATAACCGAGCAGGCGCTCGAGCAGGCGCTCGGTCTGCGCTTCGCCATCGTGCGGCTGCACCGCCACGAACGCGAGCAAGCCCGGCCCGATACGGCCGACGGTTTCGCCATCGATATTCACCTGGGCTTCGCTCACGCGCTGGATCAGGGCAATCATTCGGCTCGTTCTTCATCGCATCGCCCCGGATACTGCGCAGCACTGCACTCACGGTCAACTGCCTGCCGCTACAATTGGGCGCCTTGGCCGACAAATTTCCCGTGCGCTGGTACATCCTCATCTTCTATCGCTTGCTGCGGCTCGCCGGCCGCCTGCCCCTGAGCTGGCTGCATGGCATCGGCGCAGCATTTGGTTGGCTTCTCTGGCGCGTTCACGCTTCGCCGCGCACCCGTGCGCAGGCGTCGCTGTCCCTAGCATTAACGCTGAATAGTGCCGAAACACGACAAAAACTTTTGCGCCAGTCGCTGATCGAGTCGGGCAAGGCGCTCACTGAGGTGGCGAAAATCTGGAACGGGAATCTGGCGGCGACGCTGGGCCTGGTGCGTGAAGTGCGCGGCGTGGAATGGTTCGATAGGGCTCTGGCCGACGGCCGCGGTTTGATCATCGCGGCGCCGCACCTGGGTTGCTGGGAACTACTGAATTTCTGGCTGTGCAGCCGCACGCCGCTGGCGATCGTGTATCGCCCGCCGCGCCAAGCCGCGTTGGAACCGCTGTTACTGAAAGCGCGTGGAGCCCTGGCAGTGGAGCAAGTCCGCGCGGAGGGCGCTGGCGTGCGCAAGCTGTACAAACGCCTCAGCGGCGGTGGCGTGGTCGGCATCCTGCCGGATCAACAACCCAAGCAGGGCGAGGGCGAATTCGCGCCATTCTTCGGCACGCCCGCGCTGACCATGGTGCTGCTGTCGCGGCTGGCCCAGCGTACTGGCGCAACCGTGCTGTTCGCCTTTGCCGAGCGTCTGCCACGCGGCGCCGGCTACCGCATTCATATTCTGCCGGCGGCGGACGGGGTTGCAGCGGAAGACTTGCCGACAGCCGTCGCCGCGCTCAACCGCGGCATAGAGAACTGCGTGCGCATCGCGCCGGCGCAGTATCAGTGGTCGTACAAACGCTACAAGATCCGGCCGTCGGGCGACATGCGAAAAGTATACTAACCGGGTGGGATATCGCGGCGGCGTTTTTGCAGGCGCCGCAGGAAAACCTGCATTTCGTTTTCCGCCTGCTTGTCGCCGCGCTTGATTGCGGCGGCGACGCCCGCTCGATAGGCGTCGGCCGCTGCCTGCGTATCGTTGGATTCGGCGAGCGTCTTGCCGAGCAGCTTCCACGCGGCCGAGTAGTCAGGGTCGAATCCGAGCGCGCGACGCAACTCGCTGATCGCCGCCAGAGCATCGCCCCGCGCCAGCAACGAATTGGCAAGGGTGACACGCAGCAGCGCGCCGTCGCGCGGGCCGTCGCACAATTGCTGTAGTCGGGAAACGCTGTCGTCAGCCATACGGTTCATCTCGTCATTGCATATGCCAGCCGTGACTGACGACGATCGACTGCCCGGTCAAGGCATTGCTGCCGAAGCCGGCGAAGAACAGCGCGCAGGCGGCAACGTCGTCCAGCGTGGAGAATTCGCCGTCGACGGTGTCCTTGAGCATGATCTTTTTCACCACGTCCTCTTCGCTGATGCCGAAGTTCCTGGCCTGCTCCGGAATCTGTTTTTCCACCAGCGGCGTGCGCACGAAACCGGGGCAGATCACATTCGCGCGCACCTTGTGCTCGGCGCCTTCCTTGGCCACGACCTTGGCCAGCCCAATCAAGGCGTGCTTGGCGGCGACGTACGGCGCCTTGAGTTTCGACGCTTCCTTGGAATGCACCGAACCCATGTAGATGATCGAGCCGCCGTTGCCCGCGGCATACATGCGTTTCAGACAAGCACGTGTGGTCAGGAACGCACCGTCGACATGGATCGCCATCAGTTTCTTCCAGTCCGCGTAGCTGAAATCCACGATCGCATTGACGATCTGGATGCCAGCATTGGAGACCAGGATATCGACGCTGCCCAGATCTCTCACCGTCTTGTCGACGCCGGATTCGACCGCGGCTTCGTCGCTCACATCCATGACCACGGCGGTAGTGTTCACGCCGCGTGTCTTGATCTCGTCGGCCGCTTGCTGCGCCGAGGATTGATTGATGTCGGCGACGGCGATGTGCGCGCCATTGTCAGCCAGCACCTCGGCGATGCGTTTGCCGATTCCGCTGGCGGCGCCGGTGACCAGCGCGACTTTGCCCTTCACACTCATTGCTGTCTTGCCTCTCGATGGAATTGTCCACTTGTGGAATCTACTGCGTCGCGCTACTCATCGCGGGCAACGCTCTTCACGTCGACCCCGAGGTCGCGCAGCTTGCGGTATAAATGTGTACGCTCCATGCCGACGGCTTTGGCAAGCTTGCCGACGCTGCCTCCGACCTGCTGCAACTGGCGCAACAGGTAGGTGCGCTCGAATTGCTCGCGCGCCTCGCGCAACGGCAGGTTGAAATCGATATCGGCTGTGTCGACCGTGGGCGCCAAGGCAATCCCGCCGCCAAACGCCGCCTCCACCTCGGCCGGATCGACTTCGGCGACACTGCCCATGACCAGGAGTCGCTGTACCAGGTTGCGCAGCTCGCGCACGTTGCCGGGCCAGGTGTAGTTGCGCAGCTGGTTCTGCACCGCGATCGGGAAATGCCGGTACGGCAGCTTGTCCCGACTGGAGAAGAAATCGCCGTACAGGCGCAGCAAGTCGGGGATGTCTTCGCTGCGTTCGCGCAGCGCCGGCACGCTTAGCGGCACGACGTTCAGCAGATAATAAAGCTCTTCGCGGAAACGGCCGGCGCGGACCAGCGCTTCGAGATTCTGCGCAGTTGCGGCAATGACACGCAGATCCAGCGCAGCCGGACCACGTCCGCCGCTGCGCACCAGGGCGCGGCGCTGCAGAACGCTGGCCAGGCGCTGCTGCAATTCGGCATCGAGCTCGGCCACTTCATCCAGGAACAGCGTTCCGCCATTGGCCTGTTCGAGCAGGCCGTGCTGAACGCCCTCGGCGTTTTCAATGCCGAACAACGCCGCAACCAGATGCTCGCGCGGAATGCTTCCGGGCGCGACCGCAATAAACGGCCGATCGCGACGCGGGCCATGATCGTGCAGCCAGCGCGCAAACGATTCCTTGCCGGTACCGGGCTCGCCCTGGATCAGGATCCAGGTGTCGTGCTGCGCCAGTTTTTCCAATTGGTGACGCAGCGCCGTCATCGCCTTGCTGCTGCCGATGGGCTCCAGCGGCAGTGCCAGATGTTGGCGCAGTCCTTCATTCTCGCGCTTGAGCCGGCCCGCCTCGCGAGCGCGCTCTATCGTGAGCAACAGCTTGGCCAGCGAGATCGGTTTTTCGACGAAATCGTAAGCGCCCAGACGCGTCGCCTCGACCGCGGTCTCAACCGTGCCATGTCCCGACATCATGATCACCGGGCAGGATAGCGCCCCGGCACTGGCCCACTCGCGCAACAAGCTGATGCCATCCAGATCCGGCATCCAGATGTCGAGCAGCACGACATCCGGCCGCTCGCGCTGGCGCGCCTCGCGCGCCGCGGCCGCAGATTCGGCGAGCACGACTTCGTAGCCCTCGTCTTCGAGAATTTCCTTGACGGTCGAACGGATATCCGGCTCGTCGTCGACCACCAAGATCGTACCGGTTGCCATGACCCACCCTGTGGCGAAAATGCAACGTCAAGCATAACGCAAAGCTCGCGGGCTGCGTTGCCGTCGCGCTATCTTTGCCGGCATGACCGAACCCGCGCGCCCGCCGATTTCCGCCTGCATCATCACCTTCAACGAAGCCGAGCGTATCGAAGCTTGCCTGGACTCGCTCGCGTTCTGCGACGAGATCGTGGTCGTCGATTCAGGTTCGACCGACGCTACGCATGACCTGGCCGCCGCCAAAGGCGCGCGTGTACTCGTGCGCGAGTTCACCGGCTACCGCTCGCAAAAGCAGTTTGCGATCGACAGCGCACAACACGATTGGGTGCTTTGCCTGGACGCGGATGAGCGCGTCACGGCGCCACTGCGCACCTCCATCGAAACCGCCCGCGATGACGGATTTGCTGCAACGGCCGGTTATCGTTTTGCGCGGGCGACCGAATATTTCGGCGAATTTTTGCGCCACGGCAACGCCTATCCGGATCGGGTGATGCGCCTGTTCGACCGCCGCCGTGGCGGCTGGCGTGGTGACCGCGAAATCCATGAACACGCCAGCGTCGACGGCGCGGTGACGACACTGGCAGGCGATCTGCAACACAACGCCTATCGCTCGCTGTCCGATCAGCTCGTGCGCCTTGATCGCTATGCGCGCCTGATGGCCGCGTATCAGCAGGCGCGCGGCCGCCGTGCGCATTTGTGGAATATTATACTCAACCCGTTCTGGCGCTTTGTGCGCGGCTATGTGCTGCGTCTGGGATTTCTCGACGGCTGGCGCGGCCTGGTGTACGCCTACGTGGAAGCCAACTACGTACGCCAGAAATTCATCCGGCTATGGTTGCTCAATCGCGGGGAAAAACCCTAGAACCTAGTCGAGCGCCGCCACCGCGGCATTGATGCGCTGGCGGAATTGCCGGTCGTTGTCCAGGAACCACGCGCGCGCTGCGCTGCCGAGACGATCCAGTTGCTCATCGTCGAGCCCGAGCATGCTTTCGATGGCAGCGGCCATGGACGCCTCGTCGAAGAAGTTCGTGACCGCCAGGTTTTGCGTTCCGGTGCGCGCCACCGCAACACGCACGCCACGCTCCGGCGTGACCATTTCGTTCATCGGCGCCGCATCGACGGTGAGGGTCAGCGCACCGATGCTCATCGCCTCGACCAGGTAGTGACCAAATCCTTCGGTCTCGGACGGACAAAGGTGAAAGCGATGTTCGTTCTGCATGCGCTTGAGTTGCACATCGTCCAGATAGTCGACCAGATGCCGGATATTGCCTGTCGACGGCCCGGGATTGGCCACGCGCCGATTTTGCAGCACGGTCAGCAGCGGCCAGTGCGGGTGCCTGCGCCACAGCGCCAGCAGCGGCTCGGTGCCCTTGTTCGCGCTGCGTCCTGCCAGATGAAAAAACGCGCGTGCGCGCGGCACGCCGGGATCGAAGCGGTCTTCGCTGGTGAAGCCGACATAGTCGACCGGTGCACCCAAGCGCTCAAAGATCGGCACGGCATGATGGGTCAGTGCGAACACGCGATCGATGCCGCCGAAATGTACGCGATCGCTCTGCAGAAACCATTCCGGATGTGGCATCAGCACGTTGTGGCGGGCGAGAGCGAAGAACTCCGGGCGCACATCCTCAAGCATCAGGTTCACGTCGTACTGCGCGCTCGATCGGTAAAACAAGCGACGATGCAGTGCGCGTGCGCGCACCCGCAGCGGACTGAAAATCTTGCGCAGCTTGCCGCGGCCGATCGCGCTGATCGTGACCTTGTGGCCCCCTTCGCTCAGGGCCGCCCCGAGCAGCCGCAGATTTCTGGACAGGCCAAAGCCGTTGTCCCGGGCGATAAGATTGATGCTGCGCATTACTGGCGTTCGGACGTTGAAGAACTCGCAGTATAATTGTTGCGCCGCCCTGCCTGCTCGGTTCGGCAGCCAACGCACATCGGACCTGGATGCTCAAGCTCGCCCATCAGCAACCCCTGGCCATCGGCAATGTGCGTGCGATCTATCAGCATCCGCTGCACGCCGATCTGCTGATAAAGATCGTCCGCGCCGAAGCGATCGCGCGGCGCTGGGACGCGCCGGGACGCTGGCTCAAACGTCTGCCGCGGGCGCGCCACTACGGCGGATTCGTGCGTGAATTGAAAGAGTATATTTGTATCCAGGCGCGTTCGCCGCATGGCGCGGCTCCAATTGCGCGCATGACCGGCATCGTCGAAACCGACATGGGCCTGGGCCTGGTCTGCGAAAAAGTGATCGCGACCGATGGCCACATGGCGCCATCGCTGCATTCGATCTATCTGCGCAACGGCGGCGCGACGGATTGGAGCGACGCCGCGCTGCAAGCCTTTCTCGACGAGTTGCTACGCTACAACGTGATCGTGGGCGATCTGCATCCGGGCAATATCATCTACGGCAGCGATTCGCGCGGCGGGCCACATTTGTTGCTGGTCGATGGTTTTGGCGAAAAAAATGTTGTGCCACGCAATACGATGAGTCGTTGGCTCAATCGCCGCAACACGCTGCGTCTGTTCCGGCGCTTGCGCCGGGATCTGGCACGTCCGACCTCGACCTGGGGACCGCCAGTACGCGACGCCTGAAACGCCGTCAGTTTCCTTGCGTGTCGGCGGAATCGTCGTCTTCCGACGCCGCCGGCACGCAATCGGGAACGACGGCGTCGGCGCGGAACATCCACCATTGCCGCCGATTGGCCTCGCCGACGCGCTGCGCACGGGCTTTATCGACGCACTTTCCCATCGCTTCGTCGATGCTGAAAATCCAGCGCTGCGCCGACGCCTGCGCCTGCCACTGCACCGCTTCGGCGTATTGCCGGTCGCGCGGCTGATTGAAACCAAACTCCGTCGTCGGCCCGGTCGCCATCAGCAGGTTTTGTTCCTTCCATCCGACCAGGCCGATCTCGGCTTGCGCTCCGGCGACTTCGCGCGCGTGGCGCATGACGCCGCGCGCGGAACTGGAATCATTGAGTAGCGGATACGACCAGAAACTCCAGACCAGCCAAAGCGCGGCCAGGCCACCGAGCAAGGCGGCGACGCCGCGCCGGGTGCGAAATGCGAGCGCAAAGGCGATAAAGGCGACGCCAATCGCGATCACCATGGCCCACACGGCATGACCCAGATCGCCCAGCTCGCGCCGCTGCACGAAAGCATCGGCTTGTGGCGAATGCCCGAGCAACGCCCATACACCCGCAGCAGCAATCACGGTACCGCCGACGACGGCCAGCGCAAAAGCGGTGACGCGCAGCCATCGTGACTGGACCATTTCTTCAAGATACGGCGCGAGCGCGAGGGCGACCATGGGCAGCGCCGGCATGATGTAGACGTCGCGTTTACCGACCGGAATGCTGAAGAACAAGAGGATCAGCGCGGTCCATGCCAGCGGCAACAAGACGCGCGGTTCCCCCAGTTTCAACGCCTGCCGCCAGCGCGGCGCCGCGCCGAAATACAAGAGCGAAAGCGGAAACCAGTTGAACAGGATAATCGGCAGGAAATACCAGAACGGCTGCGGATGCGACCACGAGCCGGTGATTCGCCCAGCGGTCTGATGGAAGAACAGATCGTTCACGTAGGCCGTGTACTCCGGCGTCGCCTGCGTCTTGGCCACCGCCAACACGGTCAATCCCCAGGCCAGGATCGGTGTGAGAAATGCGAGCAGTCCGCCAAGCCAGCGCAGCGTTGAATTGGCCGGCCGCGAGACGCCTTCCCATCCGCGCCAGCGCGCAACAACGTACGGCACGAACATGAGCAGGGCGAGAAAGCCGACACCCTTGGTGATCACGCCCAATCCGGCGGCGAAGCAGCCGAGCCAATACGCTCGCCAGTTCGGTCCGCGCAAAAAATGCACGAGCAATCCCCAGTTCGCCAGCGTGATCCAGCCGGTGACGAGCGGGTCGATTTGCGCGCGCTTCATCTGGTACATGAACTGGAAAGCGAACAGCACGGCGGTTGCGGCGTAGAGGCCGGCGCGATGGTTCCACAGACGCCGACCCAGGTCGTAGGTCAGTCCCAGCGTCGCCAGGGCAGCAAGCAAGGACGGCAGCAGGAACGCGATGCGCCAGTTTCGCGTTACTTCAAAAGACGACGCTTCCATCCACATCAGCATCGGCGGCTTGTCCGAATACAACTCGCGGCCGCGATGCGGAAACAGCCAGTCGCCGGACTCGACCATCTGCTTGGCCGACAAGGTGAAGCGCGGCTCATCCGAAGGCCACGGATCGCGCAAGCCGATGCCGGCGCCCAGCAGAACGATGGCGAGCAGCATGAACAGTAGCCATTCGCGGCGCATGCGCGGCTCGGAGAGCGGGAGAGCCTGGCTGGTCATTGATCGCAAGTGTCGCTCGGAAAGAGGCTGCGTATGCTACCAGCGCTGCCGTGTCGCTAGGCGCTGGTCGGACCCGCCGCATCGCGCGGCAGGCGCAAGGTGAATACGGCGCCGCCGCCGGGTCGGTTCTCCGCACGTACATTGCCGCCGTGTTCCTCGGCGATTTTCTTGGCGACTGCCAGTCCCAGCCCGGTACCGCGCGCCTTGCTCGTCGTGTAGGGCTCGAACCAGCGCTCGTCGAATCCCTCGGGCAGGCCGGGACCGTTGTCGGCGATCGTCAGTTCGATCCAGGTGCGGCCATTGTCCTGAATCTCGCGCGTGCCGACTTCGATGTAGGGTTTGCGCGAGTCGCCGATTGCCTCCAGCGCGTTCTTCAGCAGATTGTGCAGCAGCTGGCGCAGACGCCCGGCATCGGCGCGCAGCGCCGGATCGGCGGGCGCGAAGTTGCGCGTCAGCTGGATGCGCTGATCGTTTTCGTACAGATCCAGCACTTCGCCGACCAGCGCGTGCAGCAGCAAAGGCCGCGCGACGATTTGTGGAGGGCGCGCGTAGTCGCCGAACGCGTTGACCAGCGCCTTGAGCGCTTCAACCTGACTGACGATCGTATGCGTGGCGCGATCGAGCACTTCAGTTTCTTCCGGCGGCAGGCGACCGATGAAGCGCCGACGCAGGCGTTCTGCTGCGAGCTGAATCGGCGTCAGCGGATTCTTCACCTCGTGTGCGAGCCGCCGCGCCACTTCCGACCACGCGGCATCACGTTGCGCGCGATTGAGCAGGGTCAGGTCGTCGAACACCGCGACGACGCCTGCGTCATCGCCCAGTGCCGACGCCAGTTCCGCGCCACGCAACATCAGCACGCGCCGCTCGCCCGCATGCTCGATGACGATTTCCTCACGCCACTCGCGCAGGCCTTCGCGCACATGTTTCAGGATCGGATCGAGCAAGGGCGTCAGTGCCGGATGATCACGGCTGACGTTGCTCAACGGCTGGCCCAGGTAATGCGCCAGCGGTGCATCGAGAATATCCTCGGCCGCATGATTGACGGTGCGCAGGACGCCGTCGCGATCAAGTCCGAGCACGCCGGCAGACAGGCGCTCGAGCACGGCCTTCAGATACGAGCGCTGATTTTCGGTTTCCTGTGCGCTGTGACTGAGCCGCGAACTGGTCAGCTCGAGTTCTCGCTGCATCTGGTTGAACGAGTTCAGCAGAAAGCCCAGTTCATCGTCGCGTGCCACCGGCAGCGGCGTGTCGTAACGCCCCGCGCCGACGGCCTGCGTCGCCGTGGCCAGGCGGCCAATCGGCGCGGTTAGTCGGCGCGCAACGCCGAACGCGGCCAGCAAGGCAAACAGCACCGAAAGCAAAAGGACAAAAGTGAGCACGAGGGTGAAAGTGAGTTTGAGCGAGCCGCGTAGATACTTCAGGCGCTGGAAATCGAAACTCGCCTGTTCGACACCTGTGGTCAATGGCTGCACGCGCGCCGGCACCGGGTAGACCGCCTGCAGCAGACGCTCGGCACCGGGTGCCGCATTCGGCAGCGGCACCACGATGCGCAACGCAAGCTGGTCGCCCACTGGTACCGCAGCCGCGTAGTGACCCTGGTCTTTCACCTGCAGCAACGTCGCGGAATCGGGAAATGCGGGGGAAAGAAACCGCGCATCCGAACTGGCTGTGGCGAGCACCGCGCGGTTGTCGCCGAACACCGTGAGCTGGGTTGCGCCCTGGGCATCAAAGCTCGCATCCAGCCGCGCCTGCAGATCAGTATTGGCGACGTCTGCCAGCTCGCGCGCCAGCCCCGCACTGCCCTGCTGGGCGCTGCGCAGACGCTCGTCGAGATAGATGCGGCCAATCTCCAGCGCATCGTCGAGCGCGCCTTCGGTGCGCGCGTTGAACCAGGTGTCGATGGTGGCGTTGAGAAAATTCAACGCAAATCCGTACACCACAAGCACAGGCGGCACGGCGAGCAGGATCAGCATCAACAGCACGCGCCGGGTCAGACGCGCGCCGGGGATGCGCTGACTCAACTCGCCACGCAGGCGCAACAACCGCTGCACGATGATCACGATCAACGCGAGCAACGCGAAGGCAGAGGCTCCGAGGATCCACGGATAGAAAACGCCGAAACGGTTGCTGCCGCCGGCCGCATCGTTTGCCAGCACCAGCGCTGCTGCCAGCAGCACAAGGATCGCTGCGGGCGGCAGGATGCGGCGCGTGATTCGGGTCAGGCGCCCGGCGCTGGCCATGCGTAGTCTCCGCTGGAAAGCCGCCAGGCCGGACGCAGCAGTGCCGGCAGGCGCAGCGCGCCAGGCAAGGCATTGCGATCCAGTGCGATGTCGAATACGAAACGCTGCACGCCGGGAGCGCTGACGTCGGGCATGGGCAGACGCAAATCCTCCAGCGCGGCAATAAGCAATGCACGCGCTGCGTAACTGCGTGTTTCGCCGCGGTCCAGATCGCGCCACTGATACTGCCGGCTGAGCGGGTAGTAGCGCAGCTCCAGATGGCGTTGCCATGTGGCCAGGGTTCGATGCCAGCCCAGCACGGCGCCGCCTTGCGCACGCAGGGTGACGGTGAAATCCAGCGCAATCCCGTTGTCCAGCGCCGCCAGCACGCTGGCGTGCGGTTGCCATTGCAGGCGCGCATTGAGCACGCCGCCGGCCACGCCGGCCGAGCGCACGACCAGCGCCGGCTCGGGCGCGTTCGCGCACGCCGCCAGCATCACAGCGGCAACGAGGGTGAAGAAACAGCTGGCGGCACAGGGACGTGTCGACGAATTGCACGCGCAAGCGTGCGATTCGGCAAGGGTGGCGCGGCTACGCCGCGACCGCTTGCGTATAAATTGCGGCAGGATGCCCAATTTTATACTAATCACGTTTATCCACAATTGCATAGAAAAATCCATCCATGCCGCCCTCACCCGGCAGATTCTGCGCACCGACGCCTGACGCGCGCCAGCCGATCGGCACCCCCTGCACCCGCGCCTCAGGATGCCGCTTCAACAATCCGGCCATGGCCGCCGAGTTTTCCGCGGCCAGCAACGAACATGTCGCATAGACTAAGCGTCCGCCCGGCGCGAGCATAGGCCACAGTGCATCCAGCAGGCGTGCCTGCTGCGCTGCCAATGCGCCGATGTCGGTCGCGCGCCGATGCAGTTTGACGTCGGGCTGGCGACGAATGATGCCCGTCGCCGAACACGGCGCATCGAGCAGGATGCGCTGGAACTGGTTGCCGTCCCTCCAGGTGGAAGGCTCGCCAGCATCACCGGCGCACACCTTTGCACGCAAACCCAGGCGCGCCAGATTCTCCTGCATGCGCGGCAGTCGCTGCGGGTCGCGGTCAAGCGCAAGCAGCTCGACATCGGCGCTTTCCAGGATATGCGCCGCCTTGCCACCCGGTGCGGCGCAGGCATCAAGCACGCGCATGCCGCTGCGTGAATCGAGCAGTTCCGCCGCAAATTGGGCTGCGCCGTCCTGCACCGAAAACAAGCCTTCAGCGAAACCGGGCAGACGCGTCACGTCCAGACTTTGCGCGAGCACCAATGCCTGCGGCAATGCAGCCGGCGATTCAGTTTCGATGCCTTCGGCGGCAAAACGTGCGGCAAGGTCCGCGCGCGTGGCGCGGCGACGATTGACCCGAAGCCAGAGCGGCGCTTGTGCATTGTTCGCCACGAGAATGCTGTCTGCCTGATCCGGCCAGTCGCCGGCAATGGCTTGGATAAGCCAGCGCGGATGCGCACTGCGAGTCGCCGCGTCGGCGTCGAGCGCGGCGTTGCGTGTGTCGCGTTCGCGCAACCAGCGGCGCAGAATTGCGTTGACCAGATTGGCAAACTTTGGCTTGCCCAGGGCGCGCGCCGCCTCGACTGTCGCGGCCACTGCGGCATACTCGGGCAGACCCAGGATTTCAAGTTGCACCAGCCCGAGCAGCAGCAGCGCCTGCACCTGAGGTTCACGTTCGTGCAGTGGGCGCTCCAGCAACCCCTGAAGGGCTGCGTCGTAACGCAGCCACCAGCGTGCGCCTGCATGCAGCAACGCCGATAGTAGTGCGCGATCGCGCGCATCCTTCAACTGTGTGGAAAATGTCGCAAAGCAAACGCGCAGCGAAACGCCGTCGTGGACGATACGACTCAATGCCTGCGCTGCCAGCGCACGCGGATTGGCCTGGGTCACGATGGGATTTTGCCGGGTTCGGCGCGCGCGTTCAGGTAGTCGCGCGCACTGATGCGCTTGCCGCCGTCTCGCTGTAGTTGCGTAATGCGCAAGGTGCCTTGCGCGCAAGCCACGTCGATGCCGTCGCGAGTGCCTGCGGCCACGCTGCCGGGTACGCCTGCGGCCGCATCCGGCAAGGCGTGCGCGGCCCAGACGCGCAGACGTTCACCGCCAATCTGCGCTTCCGCCACCGGCCACGGGTCGAACGCGCGCACCTTGCGCTCCAGTGCACTGGCAGAGTCGTTCCAGTCCAGCCGCGCTTCGGCCTTGTCGAGCTTGTGCGCGTAGGTCGCGCCGGCAGCGGGTTGCTGCTGTGGCGTCATTGCCTCTCCGCGCAGCACGCGCTGAAGACCTTGCGCCAGCGTATCGGCGCCGAGCAACGCGAGCCGATCATGCAAGCTACCGCCTGTATCCGTGGACGCGATCTGAAGCTCGCGCCGCAACAGCACCGGTCCCGTATCCAGACCCGCCTCCATCTGCATCAGGCAGACACCGGTTTGACTGTCTCCGGCGAGCAATGCGCGTTGAATCGGCGCGGCGCCGCGCCAGCGCGGCAGTAGCGAAGCATGCACGTTCCAGCAACCCAGGCGCGGCATCGCCAGCACCTTGCGCGGCAGGATGAGGCCATAGGCGACGACGACGAGCAGATCCAGATCCAGCTCGCGCAGGTGTTGCTGCACCTGCGGATCCTTGAGTGTTTGCGGCTGCTCAATATGCAGGCGCGCTTCCAGCGCAGCGCGTTTGACCGGACTCGGTGCGAGTTGCCGGCCCCGCCCCGCAGGCCGGTCCGGTTGCGTATACACTGCAACAATTTCCACATCGGGATTTTTACACGCCGCCAGATGCGGCAGCGCAAACTCGGGTGTCCCCGCAAATGCCAGGCGCAGCCGCGAAGGCACCGGCCGAGAAGACATCGGGGTGTTCAGGCGACCGACGTGGTGCGGCGTTGTTTCTCGAGTTTCTTGCGCACCAGTTCGCGCTTGAGTGGCGAGAGATAATCCACGAACAATTTGCCGAGCAAGTGATCCATCTCATGCTGGACGCATACCGCCAGCAAGCCGTCGGCGCCCAATTGCAGCGACTGGCCATTGCGATCCAGTGCCTGCACTTCGATACGATCGGCGCGCTCGACATCGGCGTAGATGCCCGGCACCGACAGACAGCCTTCCTGATAAACCTGGTGGCCTGTCTGCAACGTGATTTTTGGATTGATCAGCACCAGTGGCTGGTTCTTTTCCTCAGAGACATCGGCCACCAGCAATTGCCGATGCACATTGACCTGGGTGGCGGCCAGACCAATACCCGGTGCCGCATACATGGTCGCGAGCATGGCGTCGATCAGGGTCTGCAGTGCCGTATCGAACACGGTCACCGGCTGCGCCTTGGTGCGCAACCGCGGATCGGGGAATTCGAGAATGGTGAGCATGGTCATGAATATTGAGCTGCGGCCGGGCCGTCACAAGTGCGGCCGCGGCGGCCGCCAAAATGGGGTGAACAACCAAAAATTCTACGCCAATTCGATACTTGACGCGACTTTTCGCCCTGCGGCGGGGCCCCAGAGACGGTTTTCCAGCCAAGCCCGCCTTATTTTGTGTCGGCGGTCATTTTCTCCGGTTAATTTTTCATATACACTCAGGAAGCCCTTGGGGAATCAGGTAATTGGCAGCCATGCTTAAAAAACTACCTGCAGTTTGTATTGGATTGTTGCTCACCCTCTCGGCTTTCGCCGCGACGGTGGAGCTGGTGGAGCATCATCCCGACACCTATACGGTGCAGAAGGGGGATACTCTCTGGAGCATTTCGGCGCGCTTCCTACAACGCCCCTGGCAATGGCCAGAGGTGTGGCAGGCCAATCCGCAGGTGCACAATCCGCACCTGATCTATCCCGGCGATGTGCTCAATTTGGCCTACCTAAATGGCCGACCGAGCCTGAGCGTTGCCGGATACGGACAGGATAGCTCCGGACCGCGTGTGCGCGCCGAAACGGTCGATGATGCGATCAGGCCGGTGCCGCTGGCGGCAATTGAGGATTTCCTCAGGAAGCCGCGCCTTGTCAGCGAGGATGATTTCCGGCATGCGCCGCACGTCGTGGGCATCGAGGATCACCACATCCATGGGTCCACCGGGCAGTTGGTCTACGTGCGCGGCCTCGACGCTGCGCCGGGGCAGCAGTTCGCGCTGGTGCGTCCGCTTGGCCGCTACTACGAAATCACCTCCGACAAGGGTCCGAGCGCGACTTTTCGTCAGCCGCTGGAAAATGAAGACAACCGCCGCGACATGCTCTGGCATGAAGGTCCTTGGGATTTCACCCTGCACGGCGATGTGCATTTCCTCGGCTATGAAGTGCTGCAGTTCGGCACCATCCAGGTCACCCATTCCGGCAACCCGGCGTCTACTTTGGTGCTGAGCAGCGATTACGAAGTACGTGCGGGCGACCTGGTGCTGCCGCTGGATAACCTGCCCTATGATTTCCAGTATCTGCCGCATCCGCCGAGGCAAGTGCCGGCGGATATGCGCATCATCGCCTTCACCGACGCGTTGAATGTCGTCGGTCGCCTGCAGGTGGTGGCGTTGTCCCACGGCGCGAACGTCGGCATCGAGAACGGCCAGGTCTTTTCGATCTTCAGCCACGGCGACGTCGTCCGCGACCAGACCGACTACCCGGACAACAGCGTCAAGGCGTTCCTGCATCCGCACGATGCCCAGGTGCAATTGCCTGAGGAATATGTCGGCCACGTGATGGTGTTCCGCACCTTCGAGCACGTCAGCTATGGCTTGGTCATGGATGGCATCCGGCCGGTGCATCTTGGTGACAGGCTTTACGAGCCCGACCACAAATAATCTACGGTTGCAATTTGCAAATGGCGCGGACAACCGCGCCATTTGCGTCTGGGCGGTCAGGATTTGAACCCATGCCTATCGATCTGCCCCATGACGAGACCCGTGCATGGCTCATGCTGTTGCGCGCCCCGGGACTCGGCCCGGCGGGTTTGCGCGAGCTTGTCGGGCGGCATGCCGGCGCGGCGGCAGCCGTCAGCGCGGCATGCAACGAAACGAGCATCCCCGAGTCCGCACGCACCTGGCTTGCCGCGCCGGACGCGACCGCCATCCAGCGCGATCTGGCCTGGCTGGACCATGTCGATCATCACCTGGTTGTCTGCAGCAGTGACGATTACCCAATGCTGTTGCGCAACGTGCCCCACGCACCCGCGGCATTGTTTGTTGCCGGCAATCCGTCGCATCTGTGGTCGCCGCAGATCGCGATCGTCGGCGCGCGCAGTGCCACTGCCGGCGGCGTGGCGAATGCGCGCAATTTCGCCAGGGCATTCGTCCAGGCGGGCAATACGATCACCAGCGGATTGGCTGAGGGTATCGATGGCGCCGCGCATGCGGCGGCGCTGGATGCCGGCGGTGCAACCATCGCCGTGCTCGGTACCGGTCCGGATCTGATCTACCCGCGGCAGCACGCGGAGTTGGCGAGGCGAATCCAGGCAAACGGCGCGCTGGTTTCCGAATTCCCGCCCGGCACGCCGGGCAAACCGGAACACTTTCCGCGCCGCAATCGCATCATCGCCGGCTTGAGCCTGGGTACGCTGGTGATCGAGGCGGGCCTGAAGTCCGGCTCGTTGATCACGGCGCGCCTGGCTGCCGAGCAGGGCCGCGAAGTGTTTGCCCTGCCCGGCTCGATCCACAGTCCCCTTTCGCGCGGCTGTCATCGGCTGATTCGCGACGGTGCGAAATTGATCGAGACTGCCGAAGAAGTTCTCGACGAATTGCACGGTGTGGGCGCCTTGCTCGCCGATGGATTGCGCCAACGGCTGGCATTCCCGCAAGACTCGGCGCAGACCGAAAGCAATCACGCCCACGATCCAGACTACGTGCGTGTGCTCGAGGCCACGGCAGCAGCGCCGGCGGCGATGGACGAACTGGTGGCGCGCACCGGATTGTCGGCTGCAGCGCTGTCTTCGATGCTGCTGGTGCTTGAGCTGGAAGGCGTCGTGGTCGCGGAAAACGGGCGCTACCAGCGGCGTTGAAAGCGCGGCCGCGCTTGACAGCACGCCCGGCTCTGTGACCACACTGAAATAAGGGCGCGGTATGGATTGCGCCCATTTTTGCGCCACGGCAAGCCCTCCCGGCGGCGCGACAACGGAACCGTATGGCAAAGAACCTGCTCATCGTCGAATCGCCCGCCAAGGCCAAGACGATCAACAAATACCTTGGCAAGGACTTCCACGTGCTGGCGTCCTACGGACATGTGCGCGACCTGCGACCGAAGGAAGGCGCGGTCGATCCCGACAACGATTTTGCGATGGCTTACGAAGTCATCGAACGCAACGAAAAGCACGTCGATGCGATCGCCAAGGCCGCCGCGAAGGCAGACTCCCTGTATCTGGCGACCGACTTGGATCGCGAAGGCGAAGCCATTTCCTGGCATATCGCCGAAATCCTGCGCGAGCGCAACTTGCTCAAGGGCAAGAAACTGCACCGCGTCGTATTTTCCGAAATCACGCCTCACGCGATCCAGGAAGCGGTCGCGAACCCGCGCGAACTGTCGCTGGATCTGGTGAACGCGCAGCAAGCACGCCGGGCCCTGGACTATCTGGTCGGCTTCAATCTGTCGCCGGTCCTGTGGCGCAAGGTGCAGCGCGGACTGTCCGCCGGCCGCGTGCAGTCGCCGGCGCTGCGCATGATTGTGGAGCGCGAAGAGGAAATCGAAGCGTTCAAGGCGCGCGAGTACTGGTCGGTGGAAGCCGACTGCGCACATCCGGACCTGCGCTTTTCCGCACGCCTGTTGAAACTGCGCGGAAAGAAGTTCGAGCAGTTCGATCTGACCAACGAGGCCGACGCGAATGCAGCGCGCAGCGGGCTGCTCAAGTCTGCGCAAGGCCGTCTGGTTGTATCCGAGGTGCAGTCCAAGGAACGCAAACGCCGCCCGTCACCGCCATTCACCACATCGACCTTGCAGCAGGAAGCGGCGCGCAAACTCGGATTCACCACCAGCCGCACGATGCGACTGGCGCAGGGTTTGTACGAAGGCGTCGCCATCGGCACGGAGGGCACGGTCGGCCTCATCACCTATATGCGTACCGATTCGGTGAATATCGGCAACGACGCGATCGCAGAATTGCGCAAGGTAATCGCGCGCGATTTCGGCGCGAAGGCGCTGCCGGAAAGTCCGAATCTGTATCGCTCCAAATCCAAGAATGCGCAGGAAGCGCATGAGGCGATCCGCCCGACGTCGGCACTGCACACGCCAGCGAGCGTCGCCGCGTTTCTCAACGATGATCAGCGCAAACTTTATGATCTCATCTGGAAGCGCGCCGTCGCCAGCCAGATGCAATACGCAACACTGAATACGGTGTCGATTGATCTGGATGCCGGCGACAATTCTGCGTTTCGCGCCAGCGGAACAACGGTGGTCGATCCGGGCTTTCTGGCCGTGTACGAAGAGGGCCGCGACCAGAAGAATGCCGAAGACGAAGACGAGGCACGCAAACTGCCGGCGATGAAAATCGGAGAAGCAGTGCCGCTGGCCGACATCCTTGCCGAACAGCATTTCACCGAGCCGCCGCCGCGCTATTCGGAAGCCAGCCTGGTCAAGACCCTGGAGGAATATGGCATCGGCCGGCCGTCGACCTATTCCAGCATCATCCAGACCCTGCTCGCGCGCGAGTACGTGACCCTGGACAGCCGCCGTTTCCGTCCCACCGATGTCGGCCGTGCGGTCGGAAAATTCCTTTCCGGACACTTCACCCAATACGTCGACTACGATTTCACTGCCAAGCTCGAAGACGAACTCGATGCAGTCAGCCGTGGCGAAGAAGAGTGGGTGCCGTTGCTGCGGCGGTTCTGGACGCCGTTCAAAGCGCTGGTCACGGAGAAAAGCGAGAGTGTCGATCGCGCCGAAGCCAGCGGCTCGCGCGAACTGGGCATTGAACCGGCCTCGGGCAAACCCGTGGCCGTGCGTCTGGGGCGCTATGGGCCGATGGCACAGATCGGCACCAAGGACGATGAAGACAAGCCGCGCTTCGCCTCCTTGCGTCCGGGACAAAGCATCCACACGATCTCGCTGGAAGACGCGCTGCAGTTGTTCAAGCTGCCACGCGACTTGGGCGCAGGTGCCGATGGCGAAACGATCAGCGCCGGCGTCGGCCGCTTTGGCCCGTTCGTCAAACATGGAAAAACCTACGCGTCGCTGAAACCCGAGGACGATCCCTACACGATTGAATTGACGCGCGCGATCGAGCTGCTGCATGAAAAAGCGGAACTGGCGCGCAATCGTCTGATTGCGAGCTTCCGCGATGGTGCGATCCAGGTGTTGAACGGACGCTACGGTCCCTATATCACCGACGGACAGAAAAACGCACGCATCCCCAAAGAGCGCGAACCGGCGTCGCTGACCGAACAAGAGTGCGCCGACTTGCTGGCAGCGGCGCCAATCAAGGCCAAACGTGGTGGTGGCCGCTTCGGCAAGGGCACGAAATCCGCGTCCGCCGCACCCGCCGCTGCAGCGAAAGAGGCGCCCGCGAAAAAAGCTGCGGCCAAAAGGCCCCTGGCCAAAAAGCCCGCAGCAAAGAAGGCCGCAAAGAAGACGGCGGCAAAGAAAACCGGCGCCCGCAAGGCGCCCGCCAGCGCCTGACCCCAGCGCGTGATCATGGACCACACCGCGATCGCCGAAGCCGTCGCCGCACTGCGCGCCGGCGGCATCATCGCCTATCCGACCGAGGCGGTGTACGGCCTGGGTTGCGACCCGCGTGATCGCGATGCCGTCGCACGTCTGTTCACCTTGAAACAGCGTCCGCCAGGTCAGGGCGTACTTCTCATCGCGGCGGATTATCCACAAGTGGAAAAATTCATCGGCGCTGTGGCGGGCGACGCCGTTGCGCGCGCACGCGCTACGTGGCCGGGTCCGCACACCTGGGTGTTTCCGCGTTCAGCGGCGACGCCCGAATGGCTGGCTGGCGAGCATGCCGGCATCGCCTTGCGCGTCACCGCGCATCCGCTGGCGGCCGCACTGTGCCGCGCATTCGGTCACGCCCTGGTGTCGACCAGCGCCAACCGCCACGGCGCCGTGCCGGCGCGCACGGCCGGCGAAGTGCGTCTGGCGTTCGGCGGGACATTGGCCTATGTTCTTGAGGGGGTCACAGGGGGGCTTGGGCGGCCGACGCCGATACGCGACGCTATCAGCGGCGAAGTATTTCGAGGGTGACTTGAGTTGAGGGGGGATGGTGTCTGCGATAGTTGAATCAGAGTGCGCGTCGGCGCCGTTGTTGCCTTTGTTGGCGGATCCGGATCTGTCGCGCACATTTGCCTGGCGCGACGGACAATCGATCAGCGCAGGCGAGTTTCTGGCCGAGGTCATGGCGCTCGCAGCCGTGCTGCCGGCGGCTGGCTACGCCGTCAATTTGTGCGAGGATCGCTACCGGTTCCTGATCATGTTCTGCGCCGTCGGGGTTGCCGGACAAACCAACTTGTTGCCGGCTTCGCGCGCGCCGCAGGCGATTGCCGAGGTCATGCAGGCGTTTCCACACAGCTATGTCGCCTGCGAATGTGAGCTGGATTTCGCACCGCCGCGTTTTTTCCGGGTGCCGGTACTTTGCGCCAATGTGGACAACGTCGCTGTGTTCAATCCGCAAATCGCCCTCGACCACGTGGTCGCCATTGGCTTTACCTCGGGCTCGACCGGTGCACCCAAGGCAAACCCAAAAACCTGGGGCGCCGTATGCGCCAGCAGCGCGCTGAACGCACAACTGTTGTGCAGCAACACCGCGGCACCGAATGTGATCGCGACAGTACCGCCGCAGCACATGTATGGACTGGAACTATCGGTACTCCTGCCGCTGCGCAGTAGCGCTGCGATCCATGTCGGGCATCCGTTTTTTCCTGCCGATGTCGCTCAGGCACTCAATGACGTGCCGGCACCGCGCGTATTGGTAACGACACCTTTTCATTTGCGCGCACTGATGCAGGAAAACACGGCATTGCCGCCGCTGCAGGCAATCGTGTCAGCTACCGCGCCGCTGGATGCCTGCCTGGCGACGTTGGCCGAACAGCGTCACACCACGAAAGTCGTCGAGGTGTTCGGCTCCACCGAAACCTGCGTGATCGCGCACCGATCTACAGCCGTGGACGCGGCCTGGCGGCTTTATCCGGGCATCGATCTGCAGCCGCAACCGGATGGCACGGTGGTGTCTGCACCGTATTTTGCCGCGCCGATCCTATTGCAGGACATTGTGGAATTGTTGCCTTCGCGCCGATTTGTCCTGCGTGGCCGCAACAGCGATCTGCTTGAGATTGCGGGCAAGCGCGCCTCGCTGGCCGATCTCACCAGTCGCCTTCTCGCGATTCCAGGGGTGACCGACGCGGTCGTTTTTCAGCTCGATGCCGACGTCCGCGGAGTCGGCCGGCTTGCCGCTCTGGCCGTTGCAGATGGTGTTGGCGAAGGCGAAATTCTCAACGCGCTGCGCGCTGCGATCGATCCGGTTTTTCTGCCGCGGCCGCTACGCCTGGTGCCTGCGCTACCGCGCAATCAAGCGGGAAAGTTACCGCTCGCGGCGCTCCTCGCAGCGCTTGACGTCTAGAAGCGCCCTATTTCCATTCAAACAATTTGTAGTAGACCGGCTGCACCACGCCGGAAGGACCGGAGAGCTGCTGCATGTTCGGCGGCAGGTCTCGTGGATTGTCGACGTATAAGCGGGTCGGCCCACTGTGGGACAGTACGCGCACAAAAACCAACTTGCCGTGCTTGCGGTATTCCTCGACCGTATCCGTGCCCTGTTGGCGCACAGTAACGACGGGCAACTCGGCGGCATCGGCTGCGGCCTGTACATCGGCTGGCAGGCCGCGAGTGTCCGCTGCCTTTTCTGCCGGAGGGGTGGCGGCCGCTGCGTCCTGCGTATCGATCACAGCGGTTTTGGCTTGCGCCTCTGGTGTTGGCAAGGCAACGGTTTTGCTGGCCGGAGTGCCCGGATCGTCCAGCGCCGGCGGCGCCTGTACCGGCGGTATTGTGGAACTCGCGGCGCCCGTGTCCTGTGCGGCGGCTGCGGCCGTCATCGCGAAAGCGAACAATATCGACGCTGCGATTGAAGAAAGCGTGATGGGTTTCATAAGCCACTCCTCCATGATGGTGCCGAGCATAGCAGAGCTATTTGACTATCCTGTTCCAGCCACCCTGACTCGACGCTGAGGCGCGCCGATTCGTTGCAAATCTTGCAACGCTAGATCAAGCTCGCCGTCCCGCGATAGTACATACCTCATGACTCGACCCAAACTTATCCTGATCGATGGCTCCGGTTATCTGTACCGCGCTTTCCATGCGCTGCCGCCGCTCACCAATCGCGCGGGCGAGCCTACTGGCGCGCTGTTCGGCGTCGTCAACATGGTGCGTCTGGCGATGAAGTCGAAACCCGACTTCATCGCCTTTGTCGCCGATGCTGCCGGGCCAACGTTCCGCGATGAACTGTTCACCGACTACAAGGCGCATCGTCCGCCAATGCCTGACGACTTGCGCACTCAGGTCGAGCCCATGCTCGCGCTCGTTGGCGCACTGGGCTTGCCGATCCTGCGCGTGGATGGTGTCGAGGCAGACGACGTGATCGGCACGCTCGCGACCCAGGCCGCCGCTGCGGGCAGCGACGTGGTGATCTCCACCGGCGACAAGGATCTGGCGCAACTGGTCACGCCTTACGTGAGCCTGATCAACACGATGACCAACAGCACGCTGGATGAAGCCGGCGTCGTTGCAAAATTCGGTGTCCGCGCCGACCAAATCGCGGACTTTCTGGCGCTGATGGGCGACAGCGTCGACAACATCCCCGGCGTGGAAAAATGCGGCCCGAAGACCGCCGCGAAATGGTTGCAGGAGTATGGCAACCTGCAAGCGGTGATCGCGAACGCGGACAAGATCGGCGGCAAGATCGGCGAGAACCTGCGCGCGGCGCTCGCGCAGCTGCCGTTGTCGCGCCAACTGACGCAAGTAAAGATCGACGTGCCGTTGCAGCTGACGCATGCTGATTTGAAGCCACGCGACCCGGATCTGGCGGCACTGCGCGATTTGTATGCGCGCTACGAATTCAATGCTGCGTTGCGTGAACTCGACGCACTGACAGGCGTGCAAGTGTCGGCGCCAGCGGCAGATGTTGCGACGATGGCGACGGCAACGCCAGTTGTCGCCAATCAGGTTGTCGCCATTGATCCGGCGCTGGCGGTGAAAGGCGAATACGAACTGGTGCTGTCGCAGGCGCATTTCGATGAATGGCTGGCCAGGTTGCACAACGCCGAAATCATTGCGTTCGACACCGAAACCACAGGTCTTGATCCGATGCGCGCGGAGATTGTCGGTATCTCCTTCGCGGTCGAACCCGGCCGCGCCGCGTATGTGCCGCTAGCGCACGAATATGCCGGCGCGCCGGCGCAACTCGGGCGCGCGGCCGTGCTGGAAACCTTGCGCCCCCTTCTTGAAGATGAGAAGAAAGCAAAATTGGGCCAGCATCTGAAATACGACATGAACGTGTTGTCGGGGTATGGCATCACGGTGCGCGGCGTGCGCTACGACTCGATGCTGGAGTCCTACGTGTGGAATGCGAGCGGCAACCGCCACGACATGGACACCTTGGCAAAAAAGTACCTCGGCATCGACACGATTCACTACGAACACGTTACCGGCAAGGGAGCGAAACAGATTCCGTTCGCCCAGGTCGACGTGCAGCGCGCCGCGGACTACGCGGCGGAGGATGCCGACATCACCCTGCGCCTGCATCGCAACCTATGGCCGAAGCTTGAAGCCGAACCAAAATTGGCGGCCGTGTTCAGCCAGATCGAAATGCCGCTGGTTCCGGTGCTGGCACGCATGGAGCAGGCCGGCGTCCTCATCGACGCAGACAAACTCAAAACGCAGAGCGTCGAACTCGGCCGGCGCATGCTGGAACTGCAGCAACGCGCCTACGGCATGGCCGGACGCCACTTCAGCCTGGACTCGCCCAAACAATTACAACAATTGCTTTACGATGAATTGAAATTGCCGGTGCTGCTGAAAACACCGACCGGACAGCCGTCGACAAACGAAGAGGCCCTGGAAGGACTAGCCGATCAGCACGAACTGCCGCGTCTGGTTCTGGACTACCGCACCCTGGCCAAACTGCGCTCGACCTACACCGACAAACTCGCCGACCACGTCAATCCGCGCAGCGGCCGCGTGCATACGAGTTATCACCAGGCCGTCGCGGCGACCGGGCGTCTGTCATCCAACGACCCGAACCTGCAGAACATTCCGATACGCACCGAAGAAGGCCGGCGCATCCGCCAGGCATTTGTTGCGCCGGCCGGCTACAAGATCCTCGCCGCGGACTATTCGCAAATCGAACTGCGCATCATGGCGCACCTGTCCGGCGACGCGGGTCTGCTCGCCGCGTTTCACGGCAACCAGGACGTACATCGCGCTACAGCCGCGGAAGTTTTCGGCGTGCCGCCGGACCAGGTCGATGCGAATCAGCGTCGCGCGGCGAAGGCAATCAATTTCGGATTGATGTACGGCATGAGCGCTTTCGGTCTGGCGCGCCAGCTCGGCATCGCTCGCGGCGAAGCGCAGGAGTACATCAAGCGCTATTTCGAACGCTATCCGGGCGTGCAGGCCTTCATGCAGGCCACGCGCGAGCAAGCCCATCGCGACAGCTACGTCGAGACGCTGTTCGGCCGGCGCCTGTACCTCAACGAAATCCATTCACGCAATCAGGGCTTGCGCGCCGGCGCCGAACGCGCGGCGATCAACGCACCGATGCAGGGCACCGCCGCCGACATCATCAAGCGTTCGATGATCGCAGTCGATGCCTGGCTGCAGACCTTGGGTGACGCAGCGCGGATGATCATGCAGGTACACGATGAACTGGTGTTCGAAGTGCGCGAGGAACGTATTGCAGAAATCGAAGGCGGTGTGCGCGAGCGCATGATGCAGGCGGCGGAACTTGCCGTGCCGCTGGTCGTGGATATCGGCGTCGGCGCGAACTGGGATGAAGCGCATTGACGCGTCATGTTCGCCACAAGTGCCTGAAATCGAAGCCCATGAATTATTTCTGAACTGCAATTTGTAAATCGATGTAAAGCCCTTGAACTTTTGGGCTTCGCTGCCATCTGATTCACCAGGTGCACGCAACGGCACCTGGTTTACTCACCTCCCTGAGTGAACCCGAGGAGTCCGGTCCCTCCCCAGGTCGGCCTCCGCCGCCCCGGAAGCTTCCCCCTAAGCTTCCGGGGCAATTTTATTGTGCGACGCGTTTTTCAACGCCGCACGCCGCGCTTGGCTCAGGCCAAATAGCCGCCGTCGACGGTAAAGCTCGCACCCGTGATGTAACTGGCGGCCGGCGAACACAGGAATGCAATCATCGGCGCAATCTCTTCGGGCTTGGCGATGCGGCCGAGCGGAATCGCCCGCAGCATGACCTTCAGTATTTCCGGGTTCTGGGTCAAGGCACCGGCAAACTTCGTATCGGTAAGTCCCGGCAGCACGGCATTGACGCGGATCTTGTGCGCGGCCAATTCCCTGGCGAAGCCTTCGGTCAGCGACAGGATCGCGGCCTTGGTCATGGAATACACGCCTTGTCCCGCACCGACACGACGTCCGTTGACCGAGGCGACATTGACGATCGCGCCACCACGCTCGAGCATCAGTCGCGCCGCCTTGACCGAGGTGTAGAAGTAGCCGCGGATATTTACCTCGACGGTCTTGTCGAAGGCCGCCAGGTCCATATCCAGCATCGGCCCGAAATACGGGTTGGCCGCCGCATTGTTGACCAGGATATCCGGCGTGAATCCTTCCGCTGCGAGCCCGGCAAACAAGGTATCGATCGAGGCGACATCGCCGATATGCGCCGCGCGCGCATCGGCCTTGCCGCCGGCAGTGCGGATTGCGGCGACGACCTCCTCGCAACTTTCGCGCTTGCGGCTGGACACGATCACGTGCGCGCCGTATGCGGCCAGCAGATGCGCTGTCGCCGCGCCAATGCCGCGGCTGGCGCCGGTCACCAGCGCGGTCTTGCCACTCAGATCGAACAAGGCTTGATTTTCCATCGCCACTCCAGGGGCTGCTGGCATACACTCGGAGAATAGCAAACCGAGGGAGGTCGGCGCGGTGGAACAAAAGCGCGTGCTTATTACCGGCGCCGGCAGTGGACTCGGCCGCGCACTCGCATTCCGCTTCGCCGAAAACGGCTGGCGCGTGGCCTGTGCCGACATCCGCCTGGATCGCGCGCAGGCAACGGTCAAGCTCATCACCGAATTCGGCGTCGGTGCGATGGCCTTGAAAGTCGATGTCGGCAACGATGCTTCAGTGGAGGAGATGCGCGACGAAGTCCTCGCCGCCTGGGATGGCGTCGAGGTGGTCGTCAACAACGCCGGCGTGGCGTCGGCCGGCGCGGTCACGCAGACCTCGCTCGACGACTGGCGCTGGACGCTGAACATCAACCTGATGGGCGTGGTGCGCGGTTGCCGCGCGTTCTTGCCGATACTGATCGAACAGGGGAAAGGTCACATTGTGAACATTGCCTCGTTTGCGGGCATCGCCAATGCGCCACGCATGGCGGCCTATTCGGCAAGCAAGGCCGGCGTGATCTCGCTTTCGGAGTGTCTGCGCGGCGAGCTGGCACTGGCCAACAGCGCCGTGCGCGTTTCCGTGGTCTGCCCGGCTTTTTTCCAGACCAACCTGATGGAAACCGCTCGCGCGCCCGCCGCGGACAAGGCCGCAGCGACCAAGCTGATGAAAACTTCCGGCGACGCGGCGGACGAAGTCGCCGCACGCGTCTATCAGGGCATGCTGCGCGGCGACTTTTTGATCCTGCCGACCAAGTCCGAACCGATGCGCTGGCGGATAAAGCGCTTTGTGCCGGAGTTTTTCTTCCGTAAGCTCGTCAATGTCATGCGCAAGGGGAGCACATTGCGATGAGCCAGTTCATGATCTACGGCGCAAACGGCTACACCGGGCGGTTGATCGCGCGCGAAGCCGTCAAGCGCGGTCTCAAGCCGCTGCTCGCGGGGCGCAATCGCGACGAAGTCGCCGAGCTGGCGCAGGAACTGGGTCTGCCGCGCCGGGTGTTCGACTTGTCCAATCCGGTTGAAGTGGCGCGCAATCTCGACGGCGTGAGTATCGTGTTGCATTGCGCGGGACCGTTCTCGCGCACGGCCGCTCCGATGCTCAACGCGTGCCTGGACCTGAATGTGCACTACCTGGACATTACCGGCGAGATCGACGTGTTCGAGCTGTGTCACCACGCCCACGTGCGCGCCAAGCACCAGGGCGTCGTCGTGCTGCCGGGTTCCGGTTTCGATGTGGTGCCGACCGATTGCGTTGCGGCGATGCTCAAGAAGCAGTTGCCGGATGCGACCTCCCTGGTGCTCGCGTTCGAGGCCGGGGGCGGACCGAGCCCGGGTACCGCCAAGACCAGCATCGAAGGCCTGCGCAAGGGGGGCCGCGCGCGCATCAACGGCGGACTCACAAACGTGCCCCTGGCGTGGAAATCGCGCGAATTCATGCGCGAGGGAAAAGCGCGCACGGCGATGACAATTCCGTGGGGCGATGTCTTCACGGCCTATGTGTCGACCGGCATCCCGAACATCGAGACCTACATGGTGGTGCCGCCGAAGACGATCGAACGCATGCAATGGATGCGGCGCATGCAATTTTTGCTGAGTGTGGGATTTGTACAGAATTTCATGAAGCGGCGAATCGAGCGCAGCACGCCCGGGCCGAGCGAAAAGCGCCGCAGCGACAGCGGCAGTTACGTCTGGGGCGAAGTGCGCAATGCGGACGGCAAACTGGCCAAGCTCGAGATTGCCGCACCCAATGGTTATGACCTCACCGTCACTGCATCGCTGGGCATCGTCGAACACCTGTTGCGCCTGACCCATGCGCCCGCAGGCGGCTACTTCACGCCGTCGCAATTGATGGGTGCGGACTACGTGTTGAAGCTGCCGGGCGTGCGCCTGGTCGACACGGCTCACTGAGCGCGAAATCTTGCGCGTCCTTCTGGTCATCCCCGGCCTGGTCCTGCTCTTCGCCGGTGTCTACTGCCTATTGGGCAGAGGCGTGTCTGCCAGCACGAATCCAGGCGACGTGCCGCGCTGGGTCGGCGTGCTCGGTTGCGTCGCCGGGCTTGGCGTGATCGTCTACGGCGCCGGCCGCCATAAATTCTAACGCGAAGTTCTAGCGCCTGCCGGCCGCGGGCATCGTCATGATCTTGTCGCGCGCGCCAGCATCGATCGCGTCTGCGACGAACACGATGCGCCCGCTTTCGCTGCGAATGCCAAGGTCCGAGTAGAGTTTTTCCCAGTCGGGAAAATGGCGCATGTCCGAGAATTCCCGATAGCGCGTCGAGAATGTCTTGACTTCGAGCAAGGCATCGAGCTTGGCGACGAAATCCTGCGGTGACCACTCGCGATGCGCTGGCAGGCAGCAATCGCGGAAGCGCGACAATGCTATTTCGACGCTCTGCTTGCCGCCGCTGGCGCGGCGCAGATCGCGATCGACCGTGAGCCAGTACATGGCTCCGCTCCAGTAAACCCGGTCGAAGCCATGCGTGCGGTGCATGTTGCGCGCCGCTTCCTCAAGCGTGTCGCGGTAGGGCGTTGCGCTTGCGTCAGTGAGGCTTTTGCGCATGCGATCCCAGGCCTGCACCGGGGTGAGCAAGCCGGAGCGGGCACGAAGTATATTTTGGTAATAAGTGGCAAGACCCTCAGCAAGCCAGCTGCCGCGATCGCCAAGATACGGGTGCATGAGATGACTGAGCTCGTGCACCGCGATCCAGTCCGCATCGAATTCCGCGGCGGGCCGGGTGGGATCGATGAGCAGCTCCAGCGCATTGCCCTCACCGCGAATCGATTGGCCGAAATGCACCGGGCGCGCCGCCAAGGCGGCGACAGCCCGTTGCGCCATTCCCAGGCTGCCCACCGGCAGCATCAGCACCTGCACGTCGCCGAGCGGCAGGCGGCCGTACGCGGACAACACCGTGCGCGAAACATGCGCGAGCCAGTCATGCAGTTTTGTGCGTTGCTCGGCGTTGGCGCCGTGCAGGATCGTCAGGCGCAATACGCCGCCGGGTAGCGCGATGCGCTCTTGCTCGAATTGGCCGATCGCGACAGCGGCCGACCAGTTTGCCGGTGTATTGGGAATGCTGAAAAATATATTTTTACCCGGCGCCGAAACTGGCTGCGTGTTCCGCATCGGCGCGGAAGGTGGCTGCTCATGCCAGGGCGCAGAGATCGACCAGCCCGCCGGCAACGCGATGCGCAGTTCGGCGTTCGCGTCACCCTGGACGTCGGGTCGCAGCAGCCACAGTTGCGGCGCGCTGACCAGGTCGTCGCCCAGGCGCAGGCCGACGTCGGAATCGTGCTGCGCGCTGATGGCCGCAAGATCGGCTCGGTAGGACAGGCATTGTCCGGCCTTCCAATCCTCAGCAATCCATTCGCCATTGCCCGTCTCCAGCGCGCGACCATCGTCACGTCGCGCGTCGTGGATGAAACGCATACCCCAGTTCGAGTCCGCGGCGAATGTCGCGCGCGCATGCGCGTGCGCCAGGCACAGCTTCACCGCGAGTTCGGTTTTTTGCGCATCGAACGCGACGGAATATTTCGGCGCATCCTGCGCTGCAGTAATGATAGGCGCGGTGGACAACAGGGAGATCAGCATCCAATGGGGCAGTCGCAACATCGGTTTCACCGTGAACGCGTTCTTGGAAAGACTACGCGAAGTCGCCAGAGTTGCATGTGCCGCAAGATGACCTTAAACCACGACCGCCCATTACAATGGGCGGATGGATGTTTCCCACCTTCTGGATGAACTCAACCCGGCGCAACGCGAAGCGGTCAGCGCGCCGCCGGGGCACTATCTCGTGCTCGCGGGTGCCGGCTCCGGCAAGACGCGCGTGCTCACCCATCGCATTGCCTGGCAGCTGGAAGTGGAGCGTGCCTCGCCGTGGTCGATCCTGGCGGTCACTTTTACCAACAAGGCCGCGGGCGAGATGCGCGCACGCTGCGACAAGCTGATCACCCAAGGCACGCGTGGACTCACCGTCGGCACGTTTCACGGCATCGCGCATCGACTGCTGCGCCAACACTGGCGCGAGGCGAAACTGCCGCAGACGTTTCAGATCCTGGACGGCGACGATCAGCAGCGCCTGATCAAGCGCACGATCCAGGCGCTGGGTCTGGACGAAGCGCGGTTTCCGCCGCGCCAGGCAGCGTGGTTCATCAACTCGGCGAAAGACGAAGGCAAGCGGCCGGATGCATTCGAGCATGGCGGCAATCCACTCACGCGCACCCTGCTCGACGTCTATCGCGCCTACGAGGCGACGTGTCAGCGGTCGGGTTTGGTGGATTTTGCGGAACTGCTGCTGCGCTCGCACGAGTTGTGGCTCAACGACGAGGCCCTGCTCGCGCACTATCGCGAACGCTACCGACATCTGCTGATCGATGAATTCCAGGATACGAACACGGTGCAGTACGCGTGGCTGCGCATGCTCGCTGGGACGAGTGGACAGATGTTCGTGGTCGGCGACGACGATCAGGCGATCTACGGCTGGCGTGGTGCGCGCGTGGAAAACGTGCAGCATTTCCTGCGCGATTTCCCCAGCGCGAAAACCATTCGCCTGGAACAGAACTACCGCTCCACCGGCACCATCCTCAAGGCCGCGAACGCGATCATCGCGAACAATCCGCAGCGCCTGGGCAAGAAATTGTGGACTGCCGGCGAAGCCGGCGCGCCGGTCGCGCTGTACGCGGCATACAACGAGCAGGATGAGGCGCGTTTCGTTATCGAGCGCATCCGCGAGCATTTGCAGCAAGGCGGAAAAGGCGTCGAATGCGCGGTTCTATACCGCTCCAATGCGCAGTCGCGCAACTTCGAGGAACAACTGATCCAGCACGACATTCGCTATCGCGTTTACGGCGGTCTGCGCTTTTTCGACCGCGCCGAAATAAAAGACGCGCTGGCTTATCTGCGCATGGTCGCAAACCGCAACGACGATGCCGCGTTCGAGCGCACCGTTAACACGCCGCCGCGCGGTATCGGCGAACGCACGCTCGACACTTTGCGTCAGCGGGCGCGCGCGAACGCGGCCTCGCTCTGGGATGCGGCGCTTGCCGAACTCACCGAAGCAAGTCTGGCCGGACGCGCAAAGAATGCCCTGAAGGCGTTCCTGACCCTGATCGATGAAATGTCCCGGACCTGCGCGGCCGACAGCGATGCGCCGCTGCCCCTTGCCGAACAAATCGATCATGGAATTCAGCACACCGGGCTGCGTGATTTTTATGAGGCCGATTCGCGCGGCAGCGCCGAATCGCGGGTGGAAAATCTCGACGAGCTCGTAAACGTCGCCAGCCGTTTCGAGCGCACGGCCGAAGATATCGACGCTGGCTTTTCAGAACTGACGGCGTTCCTTGCGCATGCGGCGCTGGAAGCCGGCGAAACCCAGGGCGAAGCCTGGGAAGACTGCGTGCAACTGATGACATTGCACTCGGCCAAGGGCCTGGAGTTTCCGCTGGTGTTTCTCGTCGGCCTTGAAGATGGACTTTTTCCGAGCCAGAAGTCGCTGGACGAGCCCGGCCGTCTGGAAGAGGAGCGCCGCCTGGCCTACGTCGGCATCACCCGCGCGCGGCAGACGCTGATTTTGTCGTATGCCGAGTCGCGACGTCTGCACGGCTCGGAAACCTACAACCGGCCCTCGCGCTTCCTGCACGAGTTGCCGCGCGAACTCCTGCACGAAGTACGTCCGCGCGTACAGGTCTCGCGGCCATTCTATGGCGGCCGCTTTGTCGATGACGGCGGCGACGCCGCGCCGGTCAAACTCGGTCAGCGCGTGCGTCATGCGAGCTTTGGCGAAGGCGTGGTCATGGATATCGAGGGCTCCGGCGCACACGCGCGCGTGCAGGTGAACTTCGAAAATGCCGGCGCGAAGTGGCTGGTGTTGGCCTACGCAAACTTGGCTACGCTTTAGCTGGCGGTTTTTTCTTCTTCGCCGCCGGCACCTGCACCGGCGCAGCGGCCGGTTGCACTTGCTTGAGCACGGGCGCGCAGGCGCTTTTGTTGTCGCCCATATTCGTCGCTGTCAGCGGCAACAGCGCGGCGACCGGAGTAGCGACAAGTGCCAAGGCCGTGGCTCCAGCGGCACGAGCAATCATTGCGCGCTTGTCGATGCCGACATCAGGTTCCTTGAATGTACCCTTCACGTGAATCGGCGAGCGTAGCGACAACAGGCGGACGCCCTTGCTGTTCGGACGCACGGTCAGGTCAAGCTTTTCGTTGGCCAGGTCGATATTTCCGGTGACGACAATCTGCGCGATATCGGTATCGATCAGCAGCAGGCGCGCCTCGTAAATGCCGCTCGTGGCAACCAAATCCGCTTCGGCGCAATTGATTTGCACCTGCTTGTCGCCGAGGATCTTGGTGATGAGCATGTTCGGCAGGTTGAGTCCCGCCTTCTCGATCAATGCCTTGCTGACGCTGCCGCTGTCGAGTACGGCTTTTACCTCGCCGTTGGCCGCGCCAAGCAGCGCACCGACGGAGTCACCACTTGCCGTCAGGTTCACCGTGCCGTTCGCGGTGCCGAGTTTGAGCTGCAACGGCTCGGCCCATGGAAACACGTGCTTGAGCTGCACGCCGCTCGCGCTCAGGTCGAACGTGGCCTTGATCGGCGCGCTGCGGCCGTCCAGACGCACGGTCGAGTCCACGTCACCATCGGCGAAGCGGAAGCGCAGCGGCTTCAGCGAGAGCACGCCATTTTCCATCAGGATGCGCGTGTCGACCTTGTGGATCGGCAGTTCCGCGTCGCGGAACACATGATCGCCGGTGAACACGATGTCGGCGTCCATCGCCTGCCAGCGTTCGGGCCGGAACGGCTCGACCGGCAGCACTTTGTCGACGGATTTGGAAACGTTGTCGGCGCCCTTGCGCGCGCCGGGGCTTGCGCCGATCAAAGGCGCAAGGTCGCGGAACTGCAGCGACTGCGAGTCGATCTTTCCGGAAAGCAGCGGCCGCGGTTGCCTGGTTTCGTAAACGAAGTCGCCACTCAGATCGCTGTCGCCCACACGCGCGGTGAAATTTTCATAGCGCAACTTCTTGTCATGCGCGGTGAAGCGGCCGACAAGATGTCCTTCGGTTACATACGGCGGCGACTCCGGCAAGGTGAGGCCGAAGATTTCGTACAGCTGCGCGAGGCTTGCGCCGGACAGCCAGAGACGCACGTCCAGCGCATCCAGGTCGGTCGGGTCGGTCAAGCTGCCGACCAGGGCGACACGGGTGTCGCCGATAGTCACATCGGCGTGCAGCGGAAATGGCTGATCCGCTTTTTTCAGTGCGAGCATGCCGCCGATGCCACCGCTGCCTTTGACCGGCTTGCCATGCAACGTGCCTTCCACGGTCCAGCCGAAAACATATTCCTGCTGCGCCTGGCCGTGCCCGCGCAAGGACCGGGTGCGCTTGCCTGCGTGCTCGCCGAATTTCCTGGCGCCACTGCTGCCCACGCGCGCGCTGGCTTCGTGGTGCGACAAATCTTCCTGTTGTGTCACCAGTTCGTCGAACGGGATCGATTTCTTCAGTGTGTCCACGTGCGCGGTGATGTCCAACGCCTTGACCCGATCGGACAAGGTCAATTGACCGCGATCCAGTTGGATGCGGCCCAAGTCGAACTTCCACGCCGATGATCCGTCACTGTCGGCCGCGAATGTCCAGTTGTTGCGGCCGTCTGTCAGGCGCTCCAGATGCACATCGGGCGTGACCAAGCGCATCGTGGGAATCGACACCGTGTGTGCCAGCAGCGGCGACAGCGCCAAATCCAATTCGATGCGATCGAACGTCGCAAAGGCGGGCGCTTTTGCCCACGGCGTGTTGCCCACCGTCACCCGTGAAGCGATGACGTACGGCGTCGGCAGCCATGCACTCCAGACGTGCGCGTGCTGGTCGTATTGCCACTGCAATTGCAGATCGCCATCGATCGCGAGTGTGCGCCCGAGCGCATGACCCACCGTCGCCGTCACCCACGGCTTTGCCCGGTTCCAGTCGAATGTCGCCAGCACGATGGCGGCAACGACAATCAGCACGCCGAACGTAGCGACGATGCCGAGTGCGATTTTGCGGCCGAGATTCATGCGCTCGTTTCCATGCGCGTTGCTCCATTCCAATGTGTCTTTGTACTACGCGTGGCAGCAAAAGACGTCGTGGGCGGGTTATGTGGTCAGGTGTGATTCAGCGCTGCGGCGCGGTTTTCCACGGATTTGAAATATTTGCACGATTAGTGCTTTCCCGGCATCCATGACTTTCGACCCGTTGCAGTCGGCGCGCGTTTGTACTACAACTGTAGTACTACGACTGTAGAAGAGCGTCATGCCGAATGAAAGCCGGGCCGGCGAAAAACGGGCAGAGAGGAACGGGGATGTTGCACTGAGCGAATTGCAGATCGCGGTGATGCGCGTGCTGTGGCGCCAAGGCGAAACCAGTGTCACCGACGTGGCGGCGGCGCTGGCCGACGAGCGCGGATTGAAATACACAACGGTCGCGACCCTGCTGACCCGGCTGGAGAAACGCGACGTCGTCGCCCAGCGACGCGAAGGCCGCCAACTGATCTATCGCGCGCTGGCCAGCGAACCGCAGGTGCGGCGTTCGATGGTGGCGGACCTTATCGGCACCTTGTTTGACGGCGACGCGCGCGAACTGGTCGCGCATCTGGTGAGCGAATCGGAAATTGCGCCGGGCGATCTGGAACGCGCGCGCAAGCGCCTGGCGAAAAATACCCGGCGGGGAGGCTAAGACTTGAACATCATCGCAGCCTGGTTGCTCACGGTCGCCATTCACGGCGTGGTGTTGCTGCTTGCGGCATGGACAGTCGACACATGGGTCCCTTCACTGCGCGGCGCATGGCGCCAATTGCTCTGGCGCACGGCCTTGTTCGGCTGCGTGCTGACGGCGACGCTACAGGTCGTGTCGCAACAGTCCCCGCTCGGCGGCCGCTGGAATGTCGCCGCGGAACCTGCAGCAACGGTGTTGGCCGCCGGCCCATCCGCGCGATCCGTCGCGGGCAAGCCCGATCCGCTGGCGTCATCGCAGACGTTGCGGCTGATCAATCATCCCGTGCCGCAAGCGGTTGCGAATGGCGCTGCAAATTCAGCTGTTGCTGTTGAACCGCGCGCGCTGGCGTGGAACCGACTGGCGTGGATCGTCGGCGTTTGGTTGGTCGGCGCGCTGTTCATGCTGGGTCGCACGACGCTGCATCTGCTGCGACTGCGCCAAACACTTGCCGCCGCCGCGGCCGTTTCCAATCGCGAGCTGCAAAGCGATCTGGCCGTGCTCGCGACGCAGGCGGGCATCGCCGAACCGCAATTGCTGTCGCTGGACGCCATTCCGAGTCCCATCGCCGCGCCGTTTGCGCGCATCGTATTGCCGGCATGGGCGCTCGATGTGCTGGATGCGGCGCAGTTGCAGGCGATGCTCGCGCACGAACTGGCGCACATCGTTCGCGGCGACGCTGCGTGGAAATTGTTGACCGCGTATTGGCGTGCGCTGTTCTGGTTCGTGCCGCTGACGATACTCGCGCAGCGGCGCCTGGATGACATCGCGGAACTGGCCTGCGACGCATTTGCCGCACAACACACCGGCGACGGCCGGCGCCTGGCCGAGTGCCTGACCGCGTGCGCCGAGCACCACGTGCTCGGTTACACGTCCGAGCTCGCGCCAGCGATGGCAGCGCGCCAATCTTCCCTGCTTTATCGCATCGAGCGCCTGCTCGAAGGAGTCACCATGGAATCCAGCACGCCGGGCGCGCGCGCGCGCGGCATCGCCCTGCTGGCTGTGCTGGTCGCCTCGGCCAGTCTACCCGCGATCGGTTTCGATACGGGCAATGCGCATGCCGCTCCGGCGCCGCAAAAAGGACAACCCGCCGCTGCCAATGCCGTTGACAAGAATGCCACCGACAAGAATGGTTTCAGCTTCAGCGTCCATGAAGACGACAGCGTCGTCGACGGCAGCCTGAACGGTCACGACATGACCTCGGTCAGCCTGAGCGACGACGAACACAAGTTCAGCGCGAAGATCGACGGCAAGGTCCAGATCACGGTCGACGAGACCGATGTCGCAAGCCTGAGCGCCGGCGGCACGGCGAAGTTCGAGGAGACGCGTGCAGGCACCACGCGCCGCATTGAGCTGGCCAGTCGGGCGGACAAACTCGAACGCCGCTATTTCATCAACGGTGCCGAACAGCCTTATGACGATAACGCACGCCAGTTCATGGCGGCCGCGACGCTCGAACTGGTGCGCAGCGGCGTCGGCGCCGAGGCTCGGATAAAGCGGCTGTACGCCAGTGGCGGCGCCAAGGGCGTGCTTGATGAAATCGACCAGATACATTCGGACTTTGTGCGCGGCGTCTATCTCAAGCAGCTGACCGACATGGGCAAGCTCGCCCCCGGCGAGCTGGATCGGGCGCTTCAGATCGCCGGCGCGATGGAGTCCGACTACTCGCGGCGTGAGGCGTTGAGTGCGCTGTTCGACACCCAGGCCCTGGATGCCGCAACCCAGGTCACGTTCCTGCAGCAGTCGCTCAATTTCAGTTCCGACTACGAACGTGCCGAATTGCTGGTGAATGCCGAGCCGCACCTGGCGAACACGCCCGAAGTGCGCCAGGCCTGGCTCGACGCAGCGCTTGGGGTGAAGTCAGACTACGAACGCCGGCGCACGCTGCAATCGATGTTGACTGGCGATCGTCTGGACGACGCGCAACTGGCGCGCGTGATCCAGGCGAGCGATTCCATGGACTCGGACTACGAGCACCGCGAACTGCTGGTCGCGGCTGTGCAACAGGCGCGCGACGTCAATGCACTGGCACCGGCTTACACGCGCGCGGCGCAGGGCCTGAAGTCAGACTACGAGCACAAGGAAGCGTTGCTCGCCTTGATCAACGCGGGAGAACTCGGCAGCAGCGGCGCCGACGCAGTACTGGCTTCTGCGGCACAAATCCAGTCAAGCTACGAATGCCGCGAAGTGTTGATTGCACTTGCGCGCGTGATGCCGGACGACGCCACTCTTGTCGCGCACTATCGCGACGTGGCCAAACGCCTGCCCGAACACGATCGCGGCGAAGCCGAGAATGCGCTAGCCCACTGACCGACAACTAGGCTGGCGCCTGGATGATCGGCAGGCGAATCGTAAACGTCGTTCCCTTGCCCACTTCGCTGGCGACCTCGATCGTGCCACCGTGTTTCTGGATGATGCCGTACGACACCGACAAGCCCAGTCCGGTACCGACACCAATGGCCTTGGTGGTGAAAAAAGGATCGAAGATGCGCTTGAGAATCGCCGGCTCGATGCCTTTTCCGGTATCGGTGAAACTTATCCGCACGTCGGCGTGTTCGCGCTCTGTGCGGATCGTGATGATGCCCTGGCGCTCGATCGCGTGCGCAGCGTTAACCAGCAGATTCATGAACACCTGCTTGAGCTGAAACGGCAGACACTGGACCAGCGGCAGGTCGCCGTAGTGCTTGACGACCTCGCCCTTGTATTTGAGTTCATGCCAGACCACGTTGAGCGTGCTGTCGATGCACTCGTGAATGTCCGCCGTCATCCATTCGGCCTGGTCGACGTGGGAAAAATCGCGCAGGTCGCGCACAATCTTCTCCACGCGGGTGACGCCTTCCACCGACTCGGCCAGCAAGCTGACGATGTCGTGGCGCACATAGTCCAATTCCACGCGCTGCTTGAGCGCCTGCACGGCTTTCCATTCCGGCGTCACGACGGGCAACGCCGCCTCGAGCTGATCGTAGGCCTCCAGGACCGAACTGATCTTCTGCCAATACTGGGTCAGGCTGGTCAGATTCGAACGTACGTAGCCGATGGGATTGTTGATCTCGTGTGCAACGCCGGCGGCGAGCTGGCCAACCGAAGCCATTTTTTCCGATTGCAGCAATTGCGTCTGGGCGCCGGCAAGCTTTTCGTTCGACGCTTCCAGTTCTACGTTGCGCTGCTCCAGTGCCTGCTCGGCCTCTTTGCGTCCCGTGACATCACGGCAAGCGAAAACCACTTCGGACGCTGCGTGCCCTTCGCCGCTGGGAACCGCCCGCGCGCGCGCCTCGATCCAAATGTAGTGCCCGTCCTTGTGCCGCGTGCGATAGATGGCGGTTGAAGTGCCGCCGACAAGATGCAGCTGTTTCATTGTCTGCGCGAGCATGGAAATATCTTCCGGATGAATAATGTCCCTGACCGGATTCGGTGTCAGCTCGTCGATTTCCCAACCCAGCATTTCCTTGACCGAGGGCGAGACGTACAGCAGCCGGCCCGACGCGTCGACGCGAACCACTAAGTCGCTCGCGTAATCAGCAAGCACTCGATAGCGTCGCTCGCTTTCGCGCAACTTGCGCCCGAGGAAACTGCCCTCGGTCAAGACGACGGCAACGGGCAGGGTCAACAGGCTGGTGACCGCGAGAAAGACTTGCAGCATGAAGTTGCGCTCGGCCTCGCTGGCGCCGCGCATGTCATACAACGGACCGTTGCCGGACAAGGTCGCAGCGACTGCACTGACGACCACGACGCTCATTCCAGATACGACGCCGTCAAAGCGATGACGAAATGCACATAGCAGAAGCGGGGGATAGACCAGGAACAGCAACGGGAAACGCGACTGGGTAAATATCCCAAAGCAAACGATGGCGATCAGCAACGTCGTCAGCAACAATTCCATGCGCTGGCTGGGTTTGCCGAAAAGACGCCTGCCCCCTTGCAGCGCAACTACCGTGAGCGTGGCGAAAACCACCATGCCGAGAAAGTGCGCCGAAAACCAATTGAAGAACACCGGCCAAAAGCTCCAAACGCCGGAAATGAAAGCGATCGTTGCAGCGAGCAAAGCCGCTACCGCGCTGGCACCGAGTGAACTGAGCACGGCAACCCATCCGACGATCTTTATTTTGCCGGGATCGGAGACGTCTTTCACGTAATAGGCCAGAGCCAGAGCCACCAGACAGGCATCCAGGTTGCTAGCGATGCCGAGCCCGAATACCAAATACCAGGCGTCGCCAGCGGCCGCACGTACGATCAGATTGCCTGCGACCGCCGCGATCGTATAGCCGAGCCACAGGCGCCGCGGCGAAACCAGCAATACACCGGTCAGCAACCCGCTGGCGATCCATATCGTGGCGCCCACGCCGGGCTGGCGCGTGAGGTGAATCGAAAACCAGCAGCAAAGCGCAACGAGTATGCCCAGGACGGTGAACCTGGCGATCGCTGCCGAGATCTCAACTCGGGCTGGCGTACTCGTCACAGCGAATCCTTTTGCCGATAGGGCAATCAAGGTACTGGATGCCTGAAGGCAATGTATACCCGAATGCACCGGCGCAGCACAAAATCCTTCGTAGCGCGCTAAATCGCCGCTGTCAGGCCTTTTTCAGGAAGCAGGTTTTCAATACCAGTCCCTTGATCTTTTCGGAGTTGCCTTCGATGTTTTCGGCGTCGCCGTCGACCAGGCGAATATTGCGGATCACGCTGCCCTGCTTCAATCCGACCGATGAACCTTTCACTTTCAGGTCCTTGATCACGGTAACGGTGTCGCCGGCAACCAGGACATTGCCGTTGACGTCCCTGACGATCATTGCCGCGTCGGTGGTTTGCGCAGACGCCAGGATCGGCCATTCGTGTCCGCAATCGGCGCAGACATAGTTGTCGGCGTCGGGATAGGTGTTTTCCCTGGCGCACACGGGACAGGCGGGGATCTGGGGCATCGCGCGGCCTTTCGGATTGGTGCAGCGGGGCGGGAAGTATACCGGCATACTTGTGTAGTCCAATCGTTGGAGTATCCAATGCACTCCATATCCAAGCGCCAATTTCTCCAGTCCGCGACCGCAGTGCTTTCGCTGGCGGCCTGCCAGCGCCTGTTTGCGGAAACCGCAGCGATTGCGCCCGATGCTCTGGCGAAGGACGATGCGTTCTGGGAATCGATCCGCAAGAAGTATTCCGTTACGACCGAGTTTATCCAGCTCGAAAACGGCTACTACTCGCTCGCCGCCGATCCGGTGCTGGAGAGCTACATCGGCCACGTGCGGCGGGTGAATGCGATTTCTTCGTACTACATGCGCACCACGCAGGCCGACGACAAGGTCGCGGTGCGCAAGCAACTGGCACATCTGCTCGGATGCGCGGACACGGAACTGATCATCACGCGCAACACGACCGAATCGCTCGACACCGTAATTGCCGGTTTCGACTGGAAGCCGGGCGACGAAGCGGTGATGGCCGAGCAGGACTACGGCTCGATGCTCGACATGTTCAAGTTGCAGGCGCGCCGCCACGGCATGACGAACCGGGTCGTGTCGGTGCCGCTGCATCCGACGTCCGATGATGAAATTGTGGATTTGTACGAACGTGCGATCACGCCGAAGACGCGCCTCGTGATGGTCTGCCACATGATCAACATCACCGGGCAGATCCTGCCGGTGCGCAAGATCGCCGACATCGCGCGCCGCCACGGTGTGCAGGTGATGGTCGATGGCGCGCACACGTTCGGCCAGCTCGATTTCAAGATCGACGATCTCGGATGCGACTACTACGCGAGCAGCTTGCACAAGTGGCTAGGCGCGCCGCTCGGCGCCGGAATTCTTTACGTTCGCCGTGACCGTATCAAGCCGCTGTGGCAACTTTACGGCGATGCCACGTTTGCCGACGACGACGTCCGCAAGCTCAACCATACCGGCACGCATCCGGTCGCCACGGATCTGGCGATCGCCGACGCAATACGTTTCCACGACGCGATCGGCATCCAGCGCAAGAGAGCGCGGTTGCGCTACTTGCAGCGTTACTGGACGGACAAACTGCGCGGCAGCAAACGTATCGTGCTGAACACGCCCGACCAATTGGAGCGCTCCTGCGCGATCGCCAACGTTGGAATCCAAGGCATCGCGCCCGCCGACCTGGCCAAGACCCTGCTCGACAAATACCGCATCTTCACCGTCGCCATCGACGGCGCCGGCGTGCATGGCGTACGGGTGACGCCGCAAGTGTTCACGACGCTGCATGAGTTGGATGCGCTGGTCAAAGCGCTGACGGAACTGGCGGCGTAACGGTCGCGGCTACGGCTTCTTGCCGAGCAAGCCAACGACGCTCATGACAATGCCGATGCCGCCGACGACTCCTGAGACCTGCCCAACGATTTGCATCAAGGCCTTCGGATCGTTCGACTTCGTCGAGATTGACAGCATGTAGCAGAAGAAGGCGACCGCGAGCGCAACCAGAACAAGTCCGACAACAATGAGCCGCTGCTTGCGTTGCATGTCTTTGTTCCTTGTCTACAGCGGATTGCCGAACGGATTGTTCTTGAACTCACGCGGCGCCATTTGCTGGGTAAAGGTAAACACGCCGTCGAGGACGATGCGCGTGAGCACGATGTCGATCACCGTCGTTTGATTGGGCCGGATGTACTGCAGGATATCGTCGGTTGCGGCGCTGATGCCGCCTTCCACATACAACACGATACCGTCCTGGCTGCGCGGCCGGATCGCAAGGCCATAGTTGCCGCGCGATGTCAGTGTCTCGCGTGCGATCGAACCGTCGGGTGCCGGAACCGGCGGCGAGCCGGCCAACGCGGCGTAGTTGAGAAAGAACGTGATTGCACTCGGATCGCGGTGATTGGCTTGGCGATCGGGAAGAAAGTTTTCCGGCAGTTGATCCGGACTGTTGTTCGGCCCGGCTGTCAGCAACACATCCACCTCCTGGATATGTGCGCCGCGATCGTCGAGCAGGCGCCATATCACCATGCAATGCGGGTCGTGAATGTATTCGCGGTCGGGCAGGACCGGAACGTTTTCGACTTCCAGACGATTCGCCGGCAACTGGTGCGCGTCGTTTTCCTGATCGAACGCGTTGCACAGTTGCGTATACGTCGCGCTGTCGGTGACACCCAGGCAACGCAGGATTGCTTCGGCCGTCGGGTGCAAGTTCCCGGTTGCCGTCACGCTTTGCATGATCCCCATCTTGTCGCCGGAATGCGACGCATCGGGAATGATCTTGAACGCCGTGCGTGGTGCGGTCTTCACGGTCGCCGTGAGCGAGCGCAGTTTCGTCTTTGCTTTTGCCAGCGTCTGGCCGCGATCCGCGGGGGGCTGTTCCAGGCGCACATAGATCGCATTCAAGTTCGCTGCGGCCGCACGGACGACGCCATCGGAGCCGGTCTCGCCGGTGTAGCTATTCAGATGATCATAGAGTTTGCGATCGATGCGATCGCCGGTGAGCACGAACAGGAAAATCGGATTCGCCAGGCTCGTCAGCTTCAACGCGCCATAGTCATTGATCCAGCGCACATTCAAACCGCAGGCTTCAGGGCTGCCAAGCTCGAGCCAATCCAGCACGCGCTGCCCCGGTTCCACGCCATCGAACCACGCCTTGATCCGCGACAGGCGGCTCTTGCCAAGTTGCGCCAGGGCTGAACCAAAATTTGCCGGCGCCAACATGATCAGATGACTCAGCGGACATGCCGCCAGATTTTTTGGCTGCACGAAAAAGCGATCCAGCCAATCGCGCACCACCGGCCCGCCGGTCGAATGCGTGATGCACACAAACCGCCGCGCGCCACCGATGCTGCTCAACACATCCGACACCGCCGCATCGAACGCGCGCGAAATATCTTCCAACCTGACTTCGTCGCGAAAGCTGACGTATTGGCCCAGATAAATATTGCGAACATCCAGCAGCGGCCCGCCCGCATTGCCCGCCTCGCGTTTCAGACGCGCAGGAAGTTCACCGTACGTCTCGGTGTTGGTGACGCTCCAGCCGTGCACGAAGACGACAACGAGGGGATTGGCCATGAGGTCGTGTCCTGATGGGCTGGAGGGTGACTATAGACGCCAGAGCGAATGGGCGGAAGGATGTTTGCGTGCAACAGTATGCGCTGACCGCGTTGATCCAGTGTGGATTCGTGATGTCCGTTTTTAGCCGCAAGCGGACGTGCGGAGTTTCTTCCTCAGGCGGGGCACCGTCGTTGCCGCCCGGAACCTGTCGACCCATTCCGCTCGGGGCCACGCGGGAATGCGAGATGCAGGGCGGTTAAGGGCTCGAACAATAGACACATGAACGGCGATGGATTGCGCAGGGCATCGCCGGCATCGACGCTGCTCCGAATCGTGGCTGTAAAATCGCAGCCGAGCTCGCGTGAAAAATCCCAGAGCGGCCACATATAGTCCGTAGTCGTTCCTTGCGCAGAAACCGTCATGCTCGATGTTTCGCGTCCCGCCCCACCCTGGTTCCCGCGTCGCGCGCGCGCAATCGCGCTGGCTGCGGTCGCGTTGCTGATCGGCGCCTGCACGTCGCCGCCACGCAAGCCGACACGCCCGTCCGAGCAGGTTCACTCCGAGGTGCTGCGTTTGTTGCCGGATCGTGCGCGAAATCGCCAAGCGTGGGCGGCTGCGGTGACTGACGCGTTTTTCGCACTCGATATCGAGCCAAGCACCGCACACCTGTGCGCCGCGTTGGCAGTGGCCGAACAAGAATCCAACTTCGTCGCCGATCCGGAAGTCCCGGGGCTTGGCCGCGTTGCGCGGGCGGAAATCGCGCGCCGCGCCGAGGCGCATCACGTGCCGCGGTTCATGCTCGACGCAGCGCTCGCGATCCGCTCGAGCAACGGCATGAGCTACGCCGAGCGCATCGCAGTCGCACGCACCGAGCACGAACTCAGTTTGGTGTACCAGGACCTGATCGACCGCGTTCCGCTCGGACAGCGCCTGTTCGCCGATGCCAACCCGGTGAGGACCGCGGGCCCGATGCAGGTCAGCGTCGCGTTCGCCGAACAGTACGCCCGCTCGCACCGCTATCCGTATGCGCGTGTCCAGGATGAGCCGCTGCGCAATGAGGTGTTCACCTTGCGCGGCGGCGTGTATTTCGGCATCGCACACCTGCTCGGCAACCCGGTGTCGTACGACCGCATGATCTATCGCTTTGCCGACTACAACGCCGGCTTCTACGCCAGCCGCAACGCCGCGTTCCAAAACGCGGTCGCCATCGCCAGCGGCAAGCCACTGACTCTGGACGGCGATCTCGTCGACTACAGCGGCGGCGTGGGCCGGACCGAGCTCGCGCTGCGCACACTCGCGCCCGCGCTCGAGCTGAGCCCGGCGCAAATCCGCCACGCGCTCGACCTCGGCGAGAGCCTTGAATTGGAGACGACGGATTTGTACGAACGCGTGTATGCGCTCGCGAACAAGCGCGCGCCTGCGCCGCTGCAGCACGCGATGATTCCACAGATCGACCTGTCCAGCCCGAAGATCACGCGCAAGCTGACCACGCAATGGTTCGCCGAGCGCGTGCAGCAGCGTTATCGCACATGTCTTGCTCGCGACGGCCACACCACCGGTCGCACCGCGACGGAACCGTCCTCTTAGTCACTTCGCAATCCACGTCCGGCTTTGCCGCCCGGCGCGCGGGCGGGCGCGCGCGACCGGCGCCACTCCGACCCAAAGCGGATATTGGTGACGCAATCACTGTGGTGCCCCTCCTTTTCTAGGTAAGGCGTTGAGTCGTTCTCCAAATGCCCACCATCGGCTAAAATCCGCGCTTTCAGGGGAGACGCCATTGAATTCGTTCGGTCGACCTGCGATGTCGCGGCTCGCTCAGGGGCTTGCGCTCGCGCTCGGCATCGACAGCGTCGCAATACATGCTGGCACCGTGACGACGTGTATCGATGACAACTCGCCCACCTCGCTGCGTTCGATCGTCAGCGGCGCGAGCAACAACGAGATCATCGACGTTTCCGCCGGCAACGTCATCGCACTTACCCAGGGCGAGATGCGCGAAACGGCAGCGGCGGCGTACTGCACAGCCAAGGCGCAGCGGGTTTTCGTTCGCTGACGCTGACCGATAGCGGACTACGAGATCACGGTCAAGTTCTGCGCAGCGATCGGCGTTTACACCGATAGGCCCGCATCGCCCTCCACGACTGTCTGCCGCATCCGCGGCCTTTCGCCGGCGCGCCAGAGCGGCACTTCGTGGCGGACGCGATAGCGCAGCGGGCCACCGTCCGCGCTCGTACTGCGCTCGATCGGCCGCGGAATGCAGACGAACTCGGTCACCATAGTGCTGGCGTCGACGCGCACGGTGGCATAGCCATGTCCGCCAGCGTCGACGAAGGTCAGATGCGGGGCCATTTCCGGATTGCTCACGGCGTGCGCCTTTTCCAGTGAACCACTGCTGGCGAATTCCAGTGCCGAGCGCACGCCATGGCGCAACAGCAGGTTTTCGGTGCACTGCGGTGGTCCGCCATTGATATTGGCAACGTACAGCGGCCGCAAGGGATCGTCCTTTTTTAGGCTGTGCTCGTTGGCTTCGGCCGAGCCTACCGAAGTGATCGAACCGCCCACGAAGGTGACGCCCACGGGCTCGAATGCGGCGGGCGGCAAGGCCTTCGCCGCGTAGCCTGCCCAGAAGCTGTGTCGATCGCCGGCGACGATCGCGAAACCGGTGATGCCGGCATCGCGCACGGCGTCGAAGATTTCGGCGCGCTCGTGGTACATGGCGCCCCAATCCCAGGTGCCCATGAGGGCGTAGCCCGCGCCATTCCATTTGCCGAGCGCGGCCGGGAGATTCTGCGGATCGACACGCTGGTCGGGCGTGCCCAGCGAACTGCCCCAGATCTTCCACGTGCCCTTCGCTGCGCGCAGTCGCTCGAGGAACCAGGCTTTCTGCTTCGCGCCCAGCATCGTCTGCGGTGCTTCGGCGGCGCGGTAATTGTCCACGCTCTTGTCACCGAAGGAGAGCTTCGCCGGCGGATGGCCATTGGCATAGGCGCGGCCGGCGTCGAGCTGCGCCCATAATTCCTCAGGAACAAAACCCAGCTTGTCGCCTTCGAACAGCGGGTTGATTTCGTCGTGGTTGCCGGGATCGCGCGAGCGGTAGCTGCGCTGATCGGTGACGATCAGGTCGATGTGCCGGCCCCAACGCAAGGCGCGATAGCCGATCAGGCTGTTGATCGCGGCGAGATTGTTGGGTTCGGTTCCGAGGCCGGTGTCGTCGAAATCCTTGACCAGTGTGTCGACGACGTGCGGTGCTTTGAACGTGTCCAGCCTGGAACCCGGCGGCAATACGCGCGCCGGTTGGTATTCGAACCAAGCCTGGTTCGCCGCGACCTTGAGCGTCTGCGCGGGCACCCAGCCTTGGGTGCCGGCGAATTCCTGGATCGACTGCCAGCCGTTCCAGGAGAATTCGTGGTTGTCCCACATCGCAACGAACGGCCAGCGCGCGCGCGCATCCTGCAGGTCCGGGTCCTGCAGGTAGGCGTGATAGGCGACGCGATAATCCTCCAGCGAGTCCGGCACCCAGAAGCGGTTCTTGGCGACCACCTTTCCTTTCGGGTACTTGATCGGGAACGTGACGAGGCGGTCGAAGCTATGACCGTTCTTGACCTGGTCGGGGTACGCCACGACTTCATAGATGAAGTCGCCCAGGTGCAGCACGAAGCCGATGCGTTCTTCGGGCGCGGCACGCTCGTCTTCCCAGATCATCCGTCGATAGGCGTTCAATGCGCCCTCGCAGATGTCTTGGCAACGGACGAAGGCGAAGCGCGACGGCCGCGCATCATCGGGGCTCGGCGCCGTCAGCGTACGGCCGATCCGGCTGCCGTTGCCCTCCTTGTCCACGAAGCGGTACCAGTATTCGCGCGCCGATGGCAGGTGGCCGACCAGCACGCGGCAGGTCCAGTCGGACTCGGCCTGTACATTGGCTGTGGTCTTCGCGATCACGCGCGTGAACGCCGGATCGTCCGCTACTTCCACCAGCAAGGTCGCGCTCTTGCGCCCATCCGCATACGGGCGCCGCGTCCAGAGCAGGACGCTGTTGTCGTCGGGATCGCCTGACGCAACGCCTTGCGGATACAGGTCGCGGCGCTCGCGCCAGCCGCTCGATGACGGGCGCACGGCCGCGCAGCCCCAGGCCAGCGACGCGCCCAGCGTGACGGAGAGTTTCAAGAACTCTCGGCGGCCTCTGATTGGCATGTCGTTCTCCCTAAGCGGATCGCGATGATCGATGCGCCGAAAACTAGACCCGATCGCGGGTTGCGGAGCGTGCCAAAAGTACCGCGGGGCAATGTCCGTATTCGACCCGAAGCGGAAGCTGGCAAACGACAGTGTTGCGGTCGACGTCGCTAGCCCAATTTTTGTGTATTACGCAGCTAGCTGTCGCGGCCATTTCCACGCGTACCAGACAACCAGGGACGTCAACATGATTTCGATCACGCCGTAGACGACGTAGAACCTCCAATCCCACATCGTGATGCAGATGATCGCCGTGAACAGCGCACCGAAGATGATGTTGAGCCAACGACTCACGCCGGCTTTCAGCAATAGCGTCAGGCAGATCATGACGCTCGGGATCGCCATCATGATCGACGTGCCGAGCAGGACACCCTGCGTCGTCGGCCCGAGCGGCCCCATCTTCCCGTCGAGCATGTGTTTGAGATTTCCCGGCACGTAGAGTCCGAAATAATCCGCATAGATGTACAAGAACATCACGCTGGTCCACAGAGCGGCAATCTTGAACCGCACATGGATTCGGATGTCGTCAAGAGCTTTCTTTGCAGAGACCAAGTGACCTCTCCTTCGTTTCGATGCGGCGGTTGTCGAAAGCCCGCTCAATGCCATGTAGCGAACCTGCCTTTGCTGCAAATTATGCCGCGAGCGTGCAATGCCGAGACGCGCGGCGCGACGAACCGCGGTTCCGCATGGATCGGCTGCGAATGGGTCGGACCGAGTTGCGGAGGCCTGGGGAAATTGCACGCTACCGCCGCGGAGCTGCCGCAGCGAGACGATACCGGCGTGCAGCACGTCGCCTGTGGAAAATTGGATCAGATAGCGACCGCACGTGATTCACTCGCTCGTCGTTGTCGGCGATTCACCCCGGCGATCACGCTTGCGTCCGCTTGTTGCAGCGAACCGCCGCAGATAAGCTCGTTGTTTGCGTTGAAACGTTGCCCGAACCAGGAGTGATCAACATGCGTCGATGGCTGTCGACCTGCGCGGTTTGCGCGGGGCTGTTCCTGCATGATGCGGCCTTGGCGGTACAACCCGCAGACGCAGCGTCGTCGCCCGCAGCGCTCGACGAGGCGGCTGCTGCCCGCTTTGCAAAACTCGCGCTCACCTGCCTGCATCAGGAGTATCCCAACAAGATCTCCCACGTGATGCAGGGCGATGGCGACCTGCATCCGCCGCGCGTGCTTACTCCGGCGTTTTTCGGTTGCTACGACTGGCATTCCTCCGTGCATGGGCACTGGCTGCTGGTGCGTCTGTTGCACCGCTTCCCGGATGCGTCGTTCGCAAAGGATGCGCGCGCCGCACTTGCGATGAGCCTGACGCCGCAGAACATCGCCGAGGAGGTTAAATACGTCGGCAATGAAAAGCGCGCCTCGTTCGAGCGTCCGTACGGACTGGCGTGGTTGCTGAAGTTGTCCGCGGAGCTGCGCAGCAGGGACGACCCACAGGCGCAGCAATGGGCGACCGCGTTGGCGCCGCTAGAATCGGTGGCGGCATCCAAACTCAAGGATTGGCTGCCGAAGCTGCACTACCCCATCCGCGTCGGCGAACACGACCAGACGGCGTTCTCCTTCGGCCTGATCTGGGATTGGGCGCGGATCGCCAACGATGCCAAGATGACCGCGCTACTCGAGGATGCTGCGGCGCGGTTCTATCGCAGCGATCGCGATTGCCCGCTCGGCTACGAGCCCTCGGGACAGGACTTCCTGTCGCCGTGCCTGGCCGAAGCCGATTTCATGCGGCGGGTACTCGCGCCTGTCGACTTCGCGAAATGGCTCACGTCGTTCCTGCCGCAAGTGCCGGCGAAAGGCAACGCGCCGTGGCTGCTCCCCGGCGTCGTGACCGACCGCACCGACCCCAAGCTCGCACACATCGACGGCCTGAACCTAAGCCGTGCGTGGATGCTTGAAGGAATCGCCCACGGCCTGAAGCCGACCGACAAGCGCGTGCCGGCGTTGCTCGCTGCCGCGGCAAGCCATCGCGCGACTGCGCTTCCGGCCGTCACCGGAGAACACTACGAAGGCGGCCACTGGCTTGGAACGTTCGCGGTGTATTTGACTAGCGGGGCGGGAACAGAAAAATAGGTGAAGCCGCATAGCGGGCACGCGCCCACTCGATCAAGTTTCAGATTGCTCTGTAGAGATTTCGCACTCTACGCCGGCACCGAATTCACCGCCTCCACGATCGGCACCGCCACCAAGCGCTTGCGCAACTCCCCGCGCAACAGCCACAAGCTCAGCAGCGTCTGCAACGTAACGGTCGTGACGGAAAGAAACCAAAGATGCTTCAGCTCGAAGCCGGGCCAGGTCGATAGCCAGATGGCGGGTACGACGAAGGTGACCAGGCGCGTCGCGCTGGTCAGCAACGCCGGCACCGTGTTGCCGAGCGCCTGGAACAGGCCTGAGCAGGTGAAGATGAGCCCGGAGGCCACGTAGTTCCACGAAATGATGTGCAGGTATTCGGCGCCAACAGCGATCACAGCGGGGTCAGTGGTGAAGCCACGAATGAACCACTCTGGCCGCCACTGACATAGGAGGGTCAGCATGAACATGATCGCGCTGCCGAGGATGGCGGCGGCGCGAAATGTTTCGCGCACGCGATGGCCATGGCCACCGCCGAAGTTCTGTCCGGCGATCGGCGCCACGGCAAATGCAACGGCCATCGCCGGCAGGAAGATCGCCTGCATCACGCGCATGCCGATGCCGAAGCCGGCTTGCGCCGACGCGCCGAAATGGCGGATCACCCAGTAGATGATGCCGAGGTACACGAACATCAGTGCAAATTCGCCGCCGGGCGGCAGGCCAATGCGCAGGATGCGTTTCCACGCCGTCAGGCGCGCGCGAAACATCGTCGGATCGAAGCCGACATATTTTTCCAGGCGCACGAAATACCAGAACATCAGCACCACGCCGACGCCGATCGAAATGGAACTGGCTAGTCCCGCACCGGCGACGCCGAGCGGCTTGTGCGTCAGCCAGCCGGCGATAAAGATCGGCGCCAGCAGCGCATTGAGCAACACCGTCAACATCTGCACAAGCATCGTCGGCTTCGCGATGCCGGTGCCACGCAAGGCCGAACCCATTGCGACCAACGCAAACTGCAGGGCGAGACCCGGCAGGAACCAATACAGATAGGTGATGCCCGCTTCGACCGTCGCTGCATCCGCGGCAAGGCTGCGCATGTACATTCCGGTCAGCGTGTAGCCGCCGAGCAAGGTCGCCAGTGCGAGGACAATGGCAAGCAACAGACTCTGATTGAAAATGAGGTTCGCATCTTCGCGGTCCTTGCGCCCGCTCGCCTGCGCGATCAGCGCCATCGTGCCGACGCCGAGAACCTGGGTCAGCGCCATGATCAGGAACTGCGCATTGCCCGCCGCGCCGACGCCCGCGATCGCGGACTCGCCAAGCTGCGCAACGAAATAAAGATCGATCAGCACATACAAGGTCTGGAACAACATGCCGATCGCGATCGGCGCGGCCAGTTGCACGAGGTGCTTTAATATCGAACCCTGGGTCAGATCCTGCATGGCGGACGTCTCGCGTGGCGTGAAGCTGCATTCTGGCGCGAATGGGTGCGCGCGTCAGTGTTTGTCTTTTTAGCCGGGCTTGAGCACCATCAGCGCCAGTGCAACCGCAGGCGCGAGTATCGCCAGAGCACCTATGCTGAGCCATCGGCGCGACAAGCGTGTGTACGCAGCCCAATCCATGTTTGCGGCGTTGCCATTGGCGGCCTGCGCCAGTGCCTGCAAGCGGCGCTGATCCGGTCCGATCGGAAACATATATAGCGCCCCCGACAGCGTGAACAACAATAGCGACTGCCAGATCCAGCCGACATGCAGCAGCGGCAACTGGGCGAGGACGGCCATCGCCACACCGCTGGAAACCAGAATGACCGCGCACGGTACAGTGATCCAGCGATCGCCGAGCACGACGCCGTGCAGCACGTGCGCCATGATCGCCGGGTTGCGCGTGCGATCGGCGTCGAGCTTCCACACCATCGCCAAGCTGATGTTGCCCAGGAACAGGACCACCGCCAGGATATGCACGACCTTCAGCGCCAGATACATGGGATTACCCTCGCCAATGCCGTGACTTTGCCCGCTTCGGCGCTGCAGAATCAGTGTGTGCGGTCACTTGTGCGCCGTGACACCTGTCACCCGCAGAAAGATTTCACCCGCGTCGGCAAATCCAAATAATCGACTAGGCCTCCTTGATCATCGCCACAAATTTTTCTGGCGTCGCGTCGAATTGTTCCTTGTGATCGCTTGAGCAGAAGTAGTACGTCGTGCCTTTGTAGCTGGACGACGGGGCGCTCGCTTCTTCGACAGCCATGGAACACACCGCGCACAGCGGGTGTCCGTTTGCCGACGTGCGAATTGCGGCGTAGACGGAATTAGAATTCGGGTCCATCCAGCCCTGGCCCTGGTATTCCATGTCATAGGCGGTCTGCGTGGCGACATCGCGGCCGTAGTAGCGCTCGACCACGCGCAGCGCGAGATCGATGCCGCTGGAAAGTCCACCCGCGGTCGCAAGCTTGCCGTCTTCGACAAAACGCGCGCCGCGCTTGATGTGGATGTCGGGAAACTTCTGCGCCAGATCCACGTACGAGGCGTGATGCGTCGTCGCGGATTTGCCGGCAAGCAGGCCGGTCGCCGCAAGCACATACGCACCGGTGCAGACCGACATGGTGACGTCGGCGGTCTGGGACGATTTGCGAATCCATTCGAGCACGGTTTCGCTGGGTTTGCTCTGCGCCGGAATGACGATGACCTTGGGCGTCGGCGCGTCGGCAATCGTGTGTGTCGGCACGATCTTCATGCCGCCGCCGGCCAGGATTGGTTTGGTGCTTTCCGCAACCGTGTACAGACGGAACGCGCCCATGCTGCCGCCGATCATGACGTTCTCAAACACTTCCCACGGCCCGCAGAAATCGATGACGACGGCGCCGTCGGAGATCAGGAACGCGACCGTGATACTGCCGCTGGCCGGTGGCTTGAGTCTGTTGGTTACGGCACTGGACTTGATTGGGGCCGAAGCTGTTGCCGGTGCCGATTCCTGCGCGGCGATCGCGCGGGAAAACGGGACCGCGGCTGCGGCAAAACCAAGCGCCGCGGAATTTTTCAACAGGTCTCTGCGCTTCATTGGGATGTCCTTAAGTTATGCCTGCGTCGATGCCTGCGCGCCAAAGCGCGTGCGATAGGCGCTGGGAGTAATACCGAGCCGGCGCTCGAACGTGCGCCGGAAAACGTCGTCGCTGCGAAAGCCCACCGAACTGGCGACGCGTTCCAACGTGCCGTGGTAATCGGCAAGGCGATGCCGCGCCTCATCGATGCGCGCCGACTCGATGAACACTGCGGGGGTGGTGCCAAATGCCTGCTTGAAGCGGCGCGTGAATTGACGCGGACACAGCCGCGCACGTGCGGCGAGCGCTTCCACGGAAAGGTTCTTTTGCAGATTCGCCACGATCCAGCTGGCGATGTCGGCCATGCGGTCGGCCGATTGCGTCTGGAACTGCAGCGGTTCGGAATATTGTGCCTGACCACCAGGACGCTTGAGGTACACGACCAGCTCGCGCGCGACGGACAGCGCCACGCTCGGTCCGAAGTCTTCTTCGATCAAGGCGAGCGACAGGTCGATGCCGGCAGTAATTCCCGCCGATGTATAAAATGCGCCATCTTTCACAAATAACGGATTCGAGTCGACCTTGAGTGCAGGAAACCGCTGCGACAGGTCTTGTGCGTACTGCCAGTGCGTAGTGACGCGGCGTCCATCGAGCAAGCCGGTCGGCGCCAGGCCGTACACACCCGTGCAGACCGCGGCGATCCGGCGCAGCTTGCGCGCACGACTGCCGATCCACACTGCAACTTTTGCGGCAAGTTTCGGATCGCGCATGCCAGCGCCGCCAGGGATCACCAGTGTATCCAGCCGCGGCGCCGTGCGCAGCGTGAATTGTGGTTTGATCTGCAGGCCGGATTCGGCCGCGACAACTTTTGCATCCAGTCCGATCGTGACTGTGTCGTAGCAACGCGCAGCGTGAACGCTGCCGTCCTCCATGACAGCGGCGGCGAATGCGTCCATCGGACCGGCGAGGTCCAGCGCCTGCATTCCGGGATAGACAAGAAAGCCGATACGTTTGGGATTCATGGGGTGCTCCTCGCAGCAGCAGGATGCGCGGGGAAGGCAATGTCTGCAAGGACGACTATCCGATGATTTGGGACATTCGTGCTTCTAGACCAACGCGGCGAGATTTGCAGCGATGTCCTCGGCAACGGCCCTGCGATTCATGATCATCGTGTGCGACGAGCGCACCATCTGTACCTGCGCCGTACCGTCGCCCACAGCTTCCGATGCGAGGAGAATGCCGTCATTGACCTCGTGCCCAAACGGCAGCCAGCGTAGGCGCGGACCTGCCGTACCAACGTAGATTCGGGTTCCACGCGGTATCGGTAAATGGCGCATAAATTCATCCTGCGCAAGCAGGGCACCCATCTCGCGCGTCACGATTCGATACAGGCGAAAACGCAGGAAGAACTTCGCCGCCCGACACGCGATCATCGGCGGCGCCAGAAAGTACGCGGCGCGCGGAGGATGTTGCGTCAGTCGCGGCAACGCATGGCGGACGATGACCGATCCGAGGGAATGGGTGACTACCGCGTAAGGCCGCGGCCGAATCTTGTGCGTGACAAGATTTGCCAGTCGGCTGCTCGCATGTTCCAGGGACTGCAGGGCCGGCACGTAGTCGAGGAAGTGCACGCGATGTCCCGCTCGCCGGAGCCTGAGCGAAAGCACAAGCAGCGAGAATCGCGTTCTGGCCATGCCGTGGATCAGGATGATATCCATGGCACAGTCATTGGCTTGAACTTGAGATCTGCGTGGACCGCTCGATGATGTGATGCTTTGCAAGCCACGCCGGCAAGCGCTCAGCGAATACGCTGCGATCGAATCGGCAAGTGTCGTGACCACAATCGAGCGCTAGAAACTCGCTCGACGTGTTGCTGGCGGCGAGCGCCGTGCCCATTGCGAATGGAATCACCTTGTCAGTGCGCCCGTGTTCGATGAACACAGGTCCTTTGAACTCACGCACGCGCGCCAGCGTGTCGTAGGGATAACGCACGAGAAAGTTCGGCAATGCATATCGATGCGCCATGTCTTGCATGGACGTGTAGGTCGAAAGCAGGATCAGCGCTCGCGCAGGACGGTGCGCCGTCAGTTCAGCCGCCGCGCCTCCGCCGATCGAATATCCCATCACGAGTATCTTCGAAGGATCGACGTCGGGCTGTTTCGCGAGCCAGTCGTAGGAAAGTTGTGCGGTTTCGTTGATCGCGGAAAATGTCGGCTTGCCATCGGAGCCGCAGAAGCCAGGGAATTCGACCTGCAAGACGGGAATATCGGCGGTGACGAGCGGCTGCAGCACCGCGAACGAATCCTCCACGCATTCAAAGTTCCCGTGCAGATAGATGATCGCGACATCGCGATCTTGTGTTTTCGGCGCACGCAAATATACCCCTCGAACCCTGCCGAACGACGCTGGAATCTCGATCAGGCGGCCATCCTCCGGCAAAGTTGCGGCGAGCGGGTGATGTTTGTCCGATGCCGCGGGGAACAGTATCGCCGTCTGATTGGCATACATGACGGTGGCGTAGATCGGATAGAGCAATAGCAGGGCAATCATTCGCCACCTCATCGCAGTTCGCTCTCGAGGGCCGGAGACACTGACCAACCGTGTTCGCGCGGGTCACACGTCAACATGTACGTCTCGATATGCGAGCATGCGTCCCAGCTTTTGTTCATCGCAGTCGCGGAAACCGCAGGTAGAGGCAAATGTTTTCGGATTCTCATATGTTCCAAAGAGCATGTCCCACCACACGATGTCGCCGTAGTTGTTCTTGTGCCGCCCGAATTGATGGTGGACGCGATGCATCTCGGGCCGCTGAAATACGTAGCCGACCCACTGCGGTGTCCTCACGTTCGTGTGATAGAAAAATTCGCCGAACGCGGTGAATGCTGTGTAGATAGCGCCCGCCTCTACCGACAAGCCGAGCAACGCATAGACCAAGGCGCTGCCGACAATCGAATTGACGATCATCTCGCCCGGGTGTTTGTAGAACGACGTGATCACTTCGATGCGCTGCGCACTGTGATGAATCTGGTGGAACAGCCGCCACAACACCGGCACTTCATGCCTCCAGCGATGCCACCAGTAGAAAATGAACGTCGCGATGAAATACGCGATGAATCCGCCGACAAAAGCCGAGACATGCGTTGAAAGGTGAAAAACACTGGCGTGCGATAGCCATCGCTCCCATGTCACGCCGGCCAAAAGGACGATGCCAAGCTGCACGAGATTGATCAGGACGGCTCGTGCCGCCCAGGTTCTGACCGAAGGCAGTTTCCAACCGGGCATGCGTCGCTCAAGCAGAAAGCAAGCGGCGAAGACGCACAGGATCAGTATCAGCATGACGCCCTTCCTTCGAACCGTGTTACGGATCCTTGCAAGACGCAGGATTGATGACGGTTCACGGGCAAACAATCCATCGATATGTGACTCAGCGCAAATTCTCGCGCACGTGTGATACCTTCTCATACCATTCGTATCGTATTTTGATACCTGTTGATAGAACGACATGAACGCGTCTGGCTTGATCGTGCAATCGATTCGCGCTGTGTTGAAACAACGCGGCATGACCTATCGGGATCTAGCGAAAGCATTGGGAGTGAGCGAGCCCACGGTCAAGCGCGACCTCAGCCGGCGCGATTTTTCCCTCAGCCGCCTCGACAAGATCTGTGCGGTGCTTGAGGTTTCGGCGGCGGATCTGGCACAGGGAACCGCGAAGGATTCTTCGCCGCAATCGCAATTGAGCAAGCAGCAGGAACAGGCGCTGGTTCGCGATCCGCGTCTGCTGGTCGTCACCTACCTGCTGGCCGGTGACTGGAAGCCGGCGGACATCGTCTCGACGTTTCAGCTCGACGAAAATGCCTTGGTGAAGATTTTTCTGCGCCTGGACGAGTTGCAGATCATCGATTTCCGGCCGCCGAACCGGATCAAGCGGCTGATGGCGCGCAACTTTTCATGGCGGCGCGATGGCCCCGTGCACCAGTTCTTCCTCACCCGCGTCGCTCCGGAATTCCTGGGCGCGGCGTTCGATGCGCCGACAGACGAGCTTCACTTCATTGGCGGCAACTTGTCCGCGGCGTCCATGGCGCGCATGAAAATGTCGATCGCGCAATTGGTTGACGAGTTCGAAGAGCTGGCGCGCCAGGACTGCCGGCTGCCGCTGGAGTTTCGCGACGGATGCAGCGCGCTGCTGGCGTTGCGCAAATGGGAATTCTCGGAATTCACGCGCCTTCGGCGCAAGAAATAAGTCGAATCAACGTCGCCGCGCCGTGATGACGTCAAGGAAACTGCTGAGCAATTCGCGGGCTTGCGGCGACAGACGTCGGAAGCGTTCGAGCAGGACTTCTTCGGTAAAGTCGCGGGCGAAGGAATCCAGTGTCACCGCCGGCGCCGAATCGGCAGTGGCCTTGCGCCGGCGCGCATCGCCGCGGCCGATCGCGAGCCAGTCGAATACGGCGCCGGTGGCGGTGGCTATGTTTTCCAGTCGTTCGATGCCTGGCTTGGTGCCATCAGGGCTCTCCCATTGCGCTACGGCCCCCGGCGTAACGCCGACACGCGCGGCAAGCGCTGCCTGGGAAAGTTTGGCCGCGTGGCGCGCGATGCGGATGCGATCTGCCAGGCGGCTGCCGGTCGACTTGGTGCGGCCAACGGGTTTCATATCACGCTCCTGAATGCCTGACCGTAACCCGCATAGTTTAGCGCTGCTGAACATTCAGTGCGACTACATAAAAGTCCTCAGCGCCGCTAAGCCGGTGCGGACCCGTCCGTGCTTGCTGGGCACTATCGATCGGCCGGGCAAGGATCGCTCTCTGGCAGGTGTGTTGCTGAGTGGACACTGAAACGGCAATGGACTGAGGTCAGGCGGGCGAAACCCATGGTAGCCGCGGCCGAGTTAAGAGATTTCCTTTGCGCCGCCGCCGCTTGTTGCCGATGCACTTAGCGACGCTAATGGCTTGCGGCGATTGATATTGAAATACTGGCGTGTCAGCTTCCGATGCATCCGGGAGAATGAAATGCAGAATGCAGTCGCATTTGCCAACAACGACGTGATCACCATTGCGTGGAGCTACGGCAAGAAGCCCGATGGCTGCCTGGGCTTTGCCATCTATCGCATCGACGACAAGGGCACCGAGACTGCGCTGCCGAGTCACGCCGTGTTCAAGGGCGACAAGATTGCCAAGGGGCAAACAACGGCACAGTTTCCGATCCAGAAGTTTTATTGGAAGGACCCGTACGCACGGCTGGTCGCCGAGAAGACCGGCAACCGCAAGTTCCGCTACAAGGTCGTGCCGCTCGCGGGCAAGCCGGGCAGTCTTGCGCCAATGACCAACCTGCCGGCGATCATCACGAACGAGGTGGTGATTTCGTCGAAGATGTCCCCCAACATCGATGCGTACTTCAATCGCGGCCTCATTTCCACGCAGCGTGTTTCGCGCGCGCTGGCCGGCAAGCCCAGCAAAGCAAAGTTGTTGCCGCGCATCGCCAAGACCGGCGACGCGTTGCGCTCAAGCTTGTCCGGCAACATGGTGGCGGCGCTTACCGCCTTCGTCGCGCGCGCGAACAAGACCGGGAAAATCTACGCCGCACTGTACGAGCTCGGCGATGAGGAACTGGTGAGCTGCCTGGAGCATCTGGGCAAGAAACTCGAAATTGTCCTCTCCAACTCCGCGGTGACCGACGCCAAGACGAAGAAAAAATCGGACGGCAATGCGGCTTCGCGCCTGCGCATCGGCAAGACCGCAGCGCATGAGTGGAATCGCATCATGCCGTCCAACCATATCGGACATAACAAATTCCTGGTTTACGTCGACGGCAAGGGCAAGGCGCAGGCGGTACTTTTTGGCTCGACGAATTGGACCTCGACCGGGTTGTGCGCGCAGACCAACAACACGCTCGTGATAGAGGATGCAAAACTCGCGACTCGTTACTGGAACTACTGGAAGCAACTTTCCGCCGACACGAAAGCGGCCAAGGGTGTCGCCAAGGATCTGCAGGCTGCTGCGCTGCGCACGTGGGATGCCACAAGCAAACAGTTCAGCGTCGATGGCGCGAACGTCGAAAGCTGGTTTTCACCGAATACGCCAAAGGCACGTACGAAAAAGTCCGCCGGGGAAAAGACGCCTCCGGACATGGCTGCGCTCACCAAGTACATCAACGCGGCCAAGCACGCGGTGCTGTTTCTCGCGTTCTATCCTGGCACGCCGAGCGTCGCGAACTGGGCTGCCGATGCGCAGAAGAAAAACAAGAACCTGTTCGTGCGTGGATGCGTGACGAACAAATCTGCCTCTGAGGGTTTTTACTATCAGCTCAAGGGAATGACACCGCCGAAGAAAGTCAAAGGAGTAAAAACTCCGGTCAAGCAGGATCCCAGAGTCATCGGCGCCGAGGCCTTCGACGGAGACATCATCCCGAACGGTTGGCAAAAGGAAATCCTCAACGCGGGCTTCGCGATCGTGCACGACAAGATCGTCGTGATCGATCCGTTTTCCAAGGACTGCGTGGTCCTGACCGGCAGTCACAATCTCGGTCACAAGGCCTCATTCGACAATGACGAAAATCTCTCGATCATTGTCGGCAACAAGAATCTCGCGGTCGCCTACGCAACGCATGTCCTGGATGTCTACGATCATTTCGCCTGGCGCTACATGGTCAAGCGCGACGGTGCCAAGGCCGCCGACCAATCGCTCAAGATCACCGCCGACGGGTGGCTCGACAAGTACTACAACGCCGCCGGCGAAATAAAAGTCGCGCAATTGAAGTTCTGGATGCAGGCAGTGACCTGAGCGCACAGACCCGCGGGCCTGTGCGCGGCGTGATCAACGCAGACTCACCGTCTGCCGCTTCCATGCTGGATCCTGCCAGCGGTAGAACAGGCTCAGCGAGTCCGGTCGGTCGGCGTGTTTCTCGACGTTGAGCGTTTCCACGTTGAGGACCTCGAAGCTGCGCACAAACTTTCCGTTGACCTTGGCCTCGCGCGCGGACAGAAGTTTGTTTGCACCGGGTACCCAGCCGGCGAATTCCACGTAGCCCAGTTCCGGCGTGCCGTCGGCCGGCGGCACGATGTCGATGCGCCAGCCGTCAATGGCGCGATGGAACAGCCAGAGTTCGCGCCAGCTGTCGAGCGGCTGCACGGCGAGTGCGACGGCCGAGCCTTTCGGATTTATCGCAACGGAGTTGATCCAGACGATGGCATACGTGCATCGCTGCGCGAGCGGCGCAGCCTGCTCGTGCTTCTTGTCGATAAGCTTGAGGCAGGTTTCGCCGGGCTGGCCGGGATTGGCGACCACCGCCAGGCCGGTGCCGCCCGCATGCACGGGTTCGGCTGCCCATCTCGACGCGCCCACGCGCGCAGCTGCGTCGGCATACGCGGAGGCGTCCTCTTCGGCGAGGTCGCTCTTGTTGACGCTCGCCAATTCCGCGATCGCGAGCTCTGCAGCTTCCTGCGCGGGCTCGCCGCGGCGTACGCGCTCGAACGCGATGCTCGCCCACACGCCGGCATTGCGCAGGCGCAAACGATTCTTCATGTGTTCGGGCAGATTCAAGCGTGGCGCACGCTCGAGCACATCGGCGCGCCAGGTATCAAGGCTCGCACGATTGACCGGCGTGAGATCCGGATCGATGCATTCCTGCCGCGTCAGTGCCAGGGCCGCGTGTGCTTTTTCCTCATCGGATGCTTTCAATGCCATCACGCGCCGAAAGGCTTCGCCGTCGTAGCACAGCTGCATGCGACCGTCGTGCTCGAAGCTTTTGATGACGACGCCGTAGCTTGCCGCGACTTCAAGATGCGCTGCGAGCACCGCATCGTCGGCCTTCGCGTGGCGCGATGACGCACGACGCGCAAGGCGGTCGGCCATCGTTCCCAATGCATCGAATGCATCGGCGCCGATCGTCGCCGCGGGGGCCGCCTTGAGATAGGCGGCGGCATAGCCGATTCCCAGTGCTTCGGCGCCCGGCGTGTCGCGCAGGAAACGCACGACGGCGAGAAGGTCAGCCGCGTTGTCGGCCTGCAACGGCAGCAGCCGCACCTGCGAAGCACGCACGAAGCCCGCGCGTTCGCGGCGATGATCGTAGACCTGCACGAAGTCCAGACGCCGGCCGCGCACCTCCAGACTATCTCCTTGCCAAAGCACGGCTTGCTGCTGCGCCGAATCGCGTGCGGCAGCGCGCAGCGGAATCTGGTCCTGAACGACGATGGCGGTATTGCCGACATCGGCGAGCGCGGTGCGCGCGATGGCGGCGAGAATGAACGCAAGAATCGATGCGAGTCTCATTGTCCGGACTCCGCGCTCGCCGTCGTGCGACGTTGCGCACCGCCGAGCAGGGTGGCGCCGATAAAGCCCCCATCAGCCGGTGGCGGCGCGATGATGACCGAGATCTTGTCGGACAATTTGTCCGCCAGCGTTTTCTGGATCAGCAAGGGATGCTTGCTGATCAGTTCGCCATCGCGTTCCAGTTGGGTGCTGGCGACCTTGCCAACCAGTTCCATCCGGTACGCTTCGGCATCGGCAAGCTTGTGGCGCGAGTCGGCTTCGCCAGCCGCTTCGATGCGACGCGCTTCAGCGGTTCCTTCCGCAATCTTGATCCGCGAACCCTTGTCGGCCTCGGCTTCGAGCTTGCGTTGCTCGATTTGTTTTTGCTTGAACGGCAACACGTGCTTCATCGCTTCTTCCTGCGCCTTGGCCGCGATGATCTGTTCGTTGCCTGCCGCCTCGGCCGCCTTCTCGCGCCGGACCTTGTCGGCATCGGCGAGCAGCTCGGCTTCCTTGACCTGTTTTTCCTTGAGCTGCAGCGTGTACTGCATTTTTTCGGTTTCAAGTTCTTCGGCTAGCAGCTTGTCCATGCCGGCGCGATAGTCGGGCGGCAGGTCGACGTTGCCCATCATCACCCGGCGCAGCACGAGTCCGTCCGCGGCCAGCAGCGGCTTCAATTCCGCCTCGATCACATCCTGCAACTCCTGCCGCTTGGTCGAAAAAATCTCGCGCACGGTGTAGCGCGTGAACACCTTGTAAACCACACCCTGGACCAGCGGCTCGACCACATCGGTGTTGATGTCGACCGGCAGGCTCTTGGAAATCGCCACGAGCTTGGTCGGATCCAGCGCATAGCGGATGGTCAAGTCGACGCCGAGCGACAGACCTTCCGCCGACTGAAACGGCGCTTCGCCATTGGCTTTGCTGCTGCGCTCGGGATGGTACATCTGGTCCTGCAGTGGATAGCGGCGCAGCTCGTGGAGCCCAGGAATGACGATCATCGCGCCTTCGCTGCTTTGCGCCGTTGTGCCGGTGAACCGGTTCAGGCGGATTCCAACCTCGCTGCGCCCGACATTCTCGATTGGCGGATGCATGGCCAGCGCGTAGGCGCCGGCGGCCAGAGCGATGAAGGCGATGACGCTTTTCTTCAACAACACGCGCCCAACTTGCGTCGGCAGCGACTTGATACGGTCAATCATGACAGTCCCCCAAGAGACGGATTTGGATGCCCGGCCGGCATGTGCGATCGGATCGCGCCGCCGGAGAATTCGCGCGCTGGCGGTTGCGTGGTGTCGAGTCGGATTTGCGTGAAACTCATCTTCGTTCTCGCGTCACGTTCTCTCGCCACGCAACCTTTTTTTGCGCGCGAGCCTAGTACACCAAGGAAAGCAGCGGGACTGCGGCCGCGGATGCGGCGGGTTGGCGACAAGTCGTGGCGGAATGCGGGCAGGTTCGAAACGTGCGCAGCAGCCGGGGACGATTCGGACTTCACGTGTCTGTTGCGCCGTGACCGAACGCCGTGCGTTCGAATTTAGTAGGCCTCTGGCCCCAGCCAAGACCCGCCGATAATCCTTGAAAAAGCGATCAACGCTTCTGTCGGGAACGCGCCAACCGAGTGACTGCGGCGCGCAAGAGTACGCGAGAGTAGAGCTTGTGGAAGCCGAGCAGCGCGCGGAAGGCGGGGCCCATACTTCCTTCACCGGTGCGTCGATTGACGATGGGCACAACGGCAGAACCAAAGTACAGGCGGGTTTGATTGTTCGAGGCCGGTGCACTCATCAGCCACGACCGCGTGCGGCCCTGAAAGTCAGACAAGAGTAGCTGATCTGGCTTACGAGCCTCGACGCTCCAAGCAGCGAACGAGGTGCGATTCCCGGAGGCCAGCTCTCCGGCCTGTGCATCGGTAGACGGCCGTGCAACGAACCACGAAAGGAGCAGCCTCTCCATCTTGAATACCGCAGTGGTGTAGAAGGCCTCAACGTACTCAGCGTGGGAAATCACTCCTGTGACTTCGGTGACGTAACAGTCAGCGTAGGCACCTCCACTCAGATACCTGCGGAGTAGCGCATCGTCGGGCAACTCGCACGCTCGTATGGAGGTCATGGCTGAGGTTCGAGGCGAAGATGAGGTTTGGGCATTGCAAGCACACGAAATCATGGCGCGCCCGGAGGGATTCGAACCCCCGACCAATGGCTTCGGAAGCCACTACTCTATCCAGCTGAGCTACGGGCGCGTCGTGTTGATTTTCGCATGGAACCATCCTTGGTGGGGCTTCCAGTCGGCTCCTGCCTCCTCCTCGCCGTCCGCACGCGATGCACTAGTCTGCATCGCGTAAACGCGTCCGTCTCGACCAGCTGAGCTACGGGCGCGTTGATGATTTGCGCGAAACGCCGGCTCGCATGTGCGAGCGCGGGCCGCGATTGTCGCACGAAGCGCTACTGCGGCAAAACTAGCGCATCTTCGTGTGATGCAGCTCCAGCACCGTACGTGGCGGCGCGAACGTGTCGGCGCGGGCGGCATCCCAGAACACCTTGAACACGACGTGGTCAGGGTGGCCGCCGATCAGTTCGCCGGGTTTGACGAAGTGGTACAGCGCCGATAGCGAACGCACTTCGGTGGACGACACGCGGCGGATGATGTGCTCGGGGCCGATCTCGTTCGGATGGTGGAGGCCGGACGCGGCGATCAATTCCTTGAGCGCCTTGAGCGTGTTCTCGTGGAACATCTTCACGCGCTCGGCCTTGTCCGGCACGTCGAGTTTTTTCCAGCGCGATGGATCCTGCGTAGCCACGCCGGTCGGGCAGCGGTCGGTGTGGCAAGTCTGCGACTGGATGCAGCCGAGCGCGAACATGAAACCGCGCGCGGCGTTGCACCAGTCGGCGCCGAGCGCGAACGTGCGCGCCAGGTCGAACGCGGTGACGACCTTGCCACTGGCGCCGATGCGGATCTTGTCGCGCAAGTTCAGCCCGACCAGGGTGTTGTGCACCAGCAGCAGCGCTTCGCGCAGCGGCGCGCCGACGTGATCGGTGAACTCCAGCGGCGCCGCGCCGGTGCCGCCTTCGCCGCCGTCGACGACGATGAAATCCGGCAGGATTCCGCTTTGCTGCATCGCCTTGGCGATGCCGAACCATTCCCAGGGATGGCCCAGCGCGAGCTTGAAGCCGGTCGGCTTGCCGCCGGATTTCTCGCGCAGACGAGCAACGAACTGCAACAGGCCGATGGGCGTGGAGAACGCGCTGTGCGCGGCCGGCGATATGCAATCGACGCCTTGAGGCACGTGCCGCGCTTCGGCGATCTCGGCGCTGACCTTGGCGCCTGGCAACACGCCGCCGTGGCCCGGCTTGGCGCCCTGTGACAGCTTGATCTCGATCATTTTCACTTGTGCCGATGTGGCATTTTCCACAAAGCACGCTTCGTCGAAGCTGCCGTCGGCGGCGCGGCAGCCGAAATATCCCGAGCCGATCTCCCAGCAGATGTCGCCGCCGTTTTCGCGGTGATAGCGAGAAATCGAACCTTCGCCGGTGTCGTGATAAAAACCGCCACGACGCGCACCTTCGTTCAGCGCGCGGATTGCGTTCGCCGACAGCGAGCCAAAACTCATCGCCGAGATATTGAACACACTGGCCGAATACGGCTGTGCGCACTGGTCGCCGCCGACGTTCACGCGAAAATCGGCGCTGTCGATCTTTGCCGGCGCCAGCGAATGATTGATCCATTCGTAGTCTGCGGCGTAAACATTCAGCTCGGTGCCGAACGGGCGCTTGTCCTCGACATTCTTCGCGCGCTGGTAGACGAGCGAGCGCTGCGCGTGCGAGTACGGCACTTCCTCGGTGTCGGACTCGACCACGTACTGGCGCAGCATCGGCCGGAAATATTCGAAAAAGGTACGGAAATGCGCGGTGATCGGAAAATTGCGCCGCAGCGTGCTCTTTCGCTGCGCCATATCGGCGACACCGACTGCGCAAAGCACGCCGCTGACTGAGGCGATCCAGCGCCAGAGCGTGGTGTCATGCGGGCGGCCGTCCAACAACATGACCAGCGACAGCGCGAACAGCGCCAGGCAGACAGCGAAGACGAAAAAGCGCTGAGGCAACATTTTATACATGGTCGGCTCGCGGCGGATATGGCCGTCGCGAGCATAACTCAGACGTGTTTGTTACGGACCAAATCCATCCTTGAAAATCGTGTCGCCATGAAGTTTCCACCAGGCCAGCAGATCGGCCAGCGCCTGTGGCTGATTGAGCGGAACGGTTTGTCCGGCCTGATTCTGCTGATTGACGCCGTGGCAGCTATTGCAGGCGCGGATCTCGCCGGGCTGGAATTGAATCCAGTAGCGTTCGCGCACGACCGGCGCATTTGCCGGCTGCGCTGAGGACCCACACGTCGCCGACGGCGCCAGTGACTGCCAGACCATCGGCCGTTGCGCCGGCACGAACAGCGCCACCGATCCATCCGCATCGATGAACTGGCTGCCCGGAATAGTTACGTCTCCGGGCATGTTGAACTGCAGCGAGTGTGCGTCGTTGAGCGGCCGCGGCAACGGCCGCCGACCCGGCAATGCATTGGCAATTGTGCTCATGGTGAAGCCGCGAACCTGATCGGCCTGGAAGAACTGCATGCGATCCACGCAGTACAACGGTGGCCCCGAATACGCCGGCAGGTTGCTGATCGTCTGCGTGCCGCCATTGGCAACGGCAAGATTGTACGGCTGCTGCTGGTCAGCGCGGTCGCGCGAGGTCACGTTGCGCATGACCACCAGCGCCAGGTTCTGGTTTTGCAGAAACTGCTGCATCTCGGCAACGGTGACGCCGTTGTTCGGATGTGCCGAATTGAACGTATCGAACACCGCTTGTTCGGGCGTGCCGGCGAGCGGCGATTGCGTCGTCGCAGGTGGCGTCGTGCGTGCGACGACTTCGACAGGTTGCAGCTCCCACAGTGGGCCGCTGTAGTTCACGACGCCATTGGGTTGTCCGGCCACGTTCGATGCGTAGTTGTACTTCAGACCGTTCTTGCTGATGCCGCCAGCGATCAGCGGGCTCGCCGCCGGCACATACTCGATCGCGCTGTTTTGGCTGACGGCGGTCAGGGTATACAAATGGAAAATGTAGTTGCCCGCTCCCGGCGGCATCGGCGGCAGCGACAGCGGACCCGGCGCGCTTTCCGCGCCCGGTGTATTGGCAAATGCCGCGATCAGGCTGCCGTTGCTCATTGGCAGCGGATCGCGGAAGTGACCGATGTTGTACGGGTAGGACGCGCCGGTAAAGAAACTGTTGTTCGTCTGGCGGTCGGTGATGTAAGTGACCGACATCGAATTCGGATTCAGCAGCGTGGGCGGCATGCCCTGCGCGGCGTTGAACGCCACGATCTGCCCGGCGTGATGCATGAAGAATTCGTTGCCGTCGACTCCCACATAACGCCCCGGAGTCGTCGGGTCTTCGCGAATCTGAAACATGTTGTCGATGGGTTTCGTATTCGTGCGCCCGGAGGTGGCCGCGTTGAAATCGATCAGGTTGCTGTCGTTGTTGTAGCTGCGCCCGAACGTTTGCTTGAGCTCATGCCGGCCGAGATGATTGAGGATTTCCTCGCCGCTGCCGTCCTGATTCACCGTCCACGGAAAAAACTGGTTGATCTCAAAGCCGTTCAAGTTGCTGCCAGCCACGCTGTGGATCGACTCCGGATACAGATCCACCGCGGTGGCGCTCGTCGCGGCATTCGCGGCTTCCGAGGCGTAGTCGAACGGCGTGAATCCGGTCGGCGGGCTGCCGGGATCATTGTTGATATCCTGGTTCAGATGGTCCCAGCGCGAGAACACGAGGCGTCCGAACGTGTCGACGAACGGGCCGAACGATCCGGACGGGGTGTTCTCGATAAGCGAGAGCGCCGCGCTGGCCGGGTCCAGACGCCACAAGCCGCTGTTGGCCGGCTGGCCACGATACTCGTCGAATATCGGATACAGCGGCGCAGCTCCGTTGCGCGGCCGATCGCTGACAAAAACGATGCTGCCGTCACTCAGATAGTCCGGCTCGATATTATTGAATGGCGCGGGCGGCTGGTTCGCTACTATCTGTATGACCGGAGCTTGTCCGGCCAGCACCTGTTGAAGGTTGGTGATCTGGTAAAGCTGCCAGCTGTAATTTTCGGCGCCACCGACGCTCGCGGGCGCGCCAACGACCATGCTGAAGATCGCCTTGCTCGCATTCCAGACAACTGCCGGATCGCGCACCGCGATCGCCTGATTGCCGGTCATCAAGGCGCCGCCGCCCGACGTGCCATAGCCGGCTTCCTGGGTCAGGTAGCGCAGCGCGCCCGACGTCGGCAGCAGCATCAGATCGCCACCGCGTGGTGCCGCAAGCGTGGTCGGCAAATGGTTCGCGAACGGCGACGAGATATTCATTTTCACGTTGTCGTACCCGGTAGGCACCTGGGTGACGAACAAGACGGGATTGGGCAATGCCGGACCTGTAGCCCATGCCATACCCGACGGCAGGCACGCAAGCGCGAACGACAAACAGCAGCGATGTGAGCGACGCATTCCCCTTCCCCATTTTTCCGACTCGTAGGAAAAGCAACGGCAACACATTCGCGATCCGAACACGGAATGGGTGTGCACTGCGCTGCATAAAGACCGGCGGCAGATTCCGGCGGATGAAGGGCACGCCCGCGCGCCAGCGGGTAAACTTCGCGCATGGCTGAAAAGATTCCTGGACCGCCCGGTCCGCGCAAATCGCGTTCTGCGCGCCCGACTGCGGGTGCCGTCAGGCGCCCTGCCGCACAGAAGCGCGCCGCGACGCCTGCCATTCGCGAACCGCGCAGCGGGATCGGCGGATTGATCGATCGCGTGGACTGGGCGCATGTGCGCGAGCGCCTGACCCAATACGCGAAACTGGCGCGCATGCACAAGCCGGTCGGCGCCGGACTATTGCTGTGGCCGACCTGGTGGGCACTGTGGCTGGCGGCGGGAGATTTTCCGCCGTGGGGGAGCCTGGTCATCTTTACCCTCGGCGTATTCCTGATGCGCTCGGCCGGGTGCGCGATCAACGATTACGCTGATCGCAAGCTCGATGTCGAGGTCAAGCGCACCCAGGACCGGCCCATCGCCACCGGCAAGGTAACCCCGGCGGAAGCGATCGGCGTCTTCGTCACCTTGATCACCCTCGCCTTCCTGCTGGTGTTGCTGACCAACAAGCTGACCATCGAACTATCGTTTGTCGGCGCCTTCCTGGCGGCGACTTATCCGTTCGTCAAGCGCTACACGTATCTTCCACAAGTATACTTGGGCTGCGCGTTCGGCTGGTCGATCCCGATGGCGTTCGCAGCGGTGAAGGGCGGCGACCATGCCGCATTCATGGCCGGGCTGCCGTTGTGCGGCCTGCTTTTCTTAAGCAACGTGTTGTTCTCGACGATCTACGACACCGAATACGCCATGGTCGACCGCGACGACGACATTCGCGTCGGCGCAAAATCCACCGCCATCCTGTTCGGCGACGCGGATCTGGTCATCATTGGTCTGCTCATGATCACGTTCCTGTGGGCGATGCTGATGGTTGCCCAGCGCGGCCATCTGCCGCACATCTATTTCACCGCCGTCGGCATCGCCGCGCTGTTGTTCGTCTGGCAACAATGGATCATGCGCAAGCGCGATCGCGACGCCTGCTTCACCGCATTTCGCAGCAACAACTGGGTTGGCGGGGTGTTGTGGGTGGGGATTGTGCTGGCGTACGCCGTCAAATAGCTGTCACCGCAACCGCGGCGCCCGCGCCAGTGCCCAAACATCCACGCGCGCGACGCCAGCACGAAGCAGCGTGCGCGCACATTCGCGCAGCGTCGCCCCGGTGGTCATGACATCGTCGACGACGACGACATGCGCAGGCAATGCTACCGTTTCCGCAATCGAAAACGCGCCCTTCAAATTGCGACGTCGCGCCTTCGCATCGAGATTGGCTTGTGCGGGCGTGGCGCGTGTGCGTGACAACACGTCGTGGCGCAAGGGAATTGCCAAAGCCTGCGCCAGCGGACGCGCCAGCTCCAGCGCCTGGTTGTAACCGCGCTCGCGCAGCCGCGAAGCATGCAACGGCACCGGGATCAGCAGGTCCGGACGCGGCGGCGGCAATTCACGCAGCGCCTCTATCCACAATTGCGACAACACGCGCCCAGCGGCGAGGCTGCGTCCGAATTTGAGCCGCATCGTCAGCTGATCCAGCGGCTGGACATAGACAAACGGCGCGGAGGTTGCGGTGAACGGCGGCTCGCGCTTGAGGCATTCGCCGCACAATGGTGCCGGCGTCTGCAGCGGCAGGGCGCAGCGTGGACAGCACAGGCGATTGCGCGCCAGGTCGCCGGCACAGCCGGTGCACAGATCGAGCGACGAATCGCTGCGTTGCCCGCACAACAGGCATCGCGGCGGCAGCAATGCGAACTGCAAGCCGCGCCACATGCCGTCAACCGAAAGTCGTCTCAGGAAGTTGACAGCCATGTCCGCGATATCCACACTTCCGCTACTCCACTGCAGCAGAGTTTGCCATGTCCGCCGCCGTCCTGCGTCACGACTATTCCCGCGACGAAGTGCTCGCCTTGTTCGCGCTGCCGTTCAACGACTTGCTTGAACGTGCGCATGGCGTGCATCGCGCACATCACGACGCGAACGCCGTACAGATTTCCACATTGTTGTCGATCAAGACCGGTGGCTGCCCGGAGGATTGTGCCTATTGCCCGCAGGCCGCGCGCTACCACACCGGGGTCAAGGCGGAAAAGCTCATGAGCCTGGACGCCGTGCTCGACAAGGCACGCGCCGCGAAAGCCGCCGGCGCGACGCGCTTTTGCATGGGCGCCGCGTGGCGCTCGCCCAAGGACAAGGACGTGGTCAAGGTTGCGGAAATGGTCAACGCGGTGCGCGCGCTCGGCATGGAGACCTGCGCCACGCTCGGCATGTTGAGTGCGCCGCAGGCGCAACAGTTGAAATCCGCCGGGCTCGATTACTACAACCACAATCTGGACACCGCGCCGGAGTACTACAGCCAGATCATCCACACGCGTGACTTCCAGGATCGCCTGGATACCCTGGAACACGTGCGCGATGCAGGCATGAAAACCTGCTGCGGCGGCATCGTCGGCATGGGCGAAACGCGCGAGCAGCGTGCCGGTCTGCTGCAAACACTGGCGAACCTGCCCGAGCATCCGCAATCAGTACCGATCAATCGGCTTGTCCAAGTCGAAGGCACCCCGCTCAGCGGCACCGCGTTGCTCGACCCGTTCGAGTTCGTGCGCACGATCGCGGTGGCGCGCCTGCTGATGCCGGCCTCGATGGTGCGGCTCTCGGCCGGACGCGCGGAAATGAGCGACGAGTTGCAGGCATTGTGCTTCTTCGCCGGCGCCAATTCGATTTTCTATGGCGAAAAACTGCTGACCACCGGCAACCCCGACGTCGCCCATGACCAGGCGCTGTTTGCGCGCCTGGGTATCGAGCCGATGCAGATCGAGCTTGAACCCGCCACGGTGCACACGGATCTTCTGGCCGAGGCTGCCGCCTGAGCCACGGCGCGTTTTCCACAATGTCACGTCCGGATTTGTTCGCGCGTCTGGCGCAAGCGCACGCTCAGCGCGCGCATGACGGTCTGCTGCGCCAGCTGCGCAACGTCGAACAGGCGGACGGCGCGCGCATTGTCATTGCCGGCCGATCGCTGCTGAATTTCGCCAGCAACGACTATCTGGGTCTGGCGCAGCATCCGGTTTTGCGTGAGGCACTCACACGTTCAGCTGCGCGCTGGGGCGTCGGCGCGACCGCTTCGCACCTCCTCGGTGGCCATCGCGAGGAACACGCACGACTGGAAGAAAAGCTTGCACCGTGGACCGGCCGAGAGCGCGCGTTATTGTTCTCGACTGGCTATATGGCCAACCTGGGTGCGATCGGCGCGTTGCTCCAACACGGCGATGTCTGCGTGCAGGACAAGCTCAATCACGCCAGCCTGCTCGATGCCGCGCGCTTGTCCGGCGCCACGATCAGGCGCTACCGTCATACCGACATCGATAGTGCGCGGCAGCAACTGGAAACGCAGTCGGATGCCGCCGCCCTGCTCACTACCGACGGCGTGTTCAGCATGGATGGCGACATCGCGCCGCTGCGCGAGCTTGCGGCATTGTGTAAAACGCAGCATGCCACGCTGCTGGTTGACGATGCGCACGGCATCGGCGTGCTCGGCAGCGATGGCGCCGGCTGTTTGGCCGAAGCCGGACTCGGCCAGGCCGACGCGCCCGTGCTGATGGCGACGCTGGGCAAGGCGCTCGGTGTCGCTGGCGCCTTTGTCGCCGGCAGCGCCGCGCTGATCGACGGCCTGGTGCAATTTGCGCGCGCACACACCTACACCACCGCGATGCCGCCGGCGCTGGCCGCTGCCGCCAGCGCCGCGGTGGAATTGGCACAGACTGAATCCTGGCGCCGTGAAAAGTTGCGCAGCCTGATCACACAACTGCGTGCAGGCGCAGGCGAACTCGGCTTATCGCTGCTGGAATCGCGCACGCCGATTCAGCCCTTGCTCGTCGGCAGCAGCGAAGAGGCGTTGCGCATTGCGCAGCAAATGGAGACCGCTGGTTTCTACATTCCGGCGATTCGGCCGCCTACCGTGCCCGCTGGCTCGGCAAGATTGCGTATCACCTTGTCGGCCGCGCACGAGCCGTCCGATGTCGAGCGTTTGCTCGACGCCCTGGCCAGCGCCTGCCTGCGGCGGCCGATGCAATGATCCTCGAAATCACGGGCGCCGGCCCGGATCTTGTCCTCATCCACGGTTGGGCCATGCACGCCGGCATTTTCTCGCCGTTGACGCGGTTGCTCACGGCGCACTTTCGCGTGCATCTGATCGATCTGCCGGGGCACGGCAAGAATATCGGCAGCGCTGTGGCCTGCAGTCCGGCGGCATGTGCCGACGCTCTCGTCGCCCGTCTGCCGCGCGCGCTCTGGGTCGGCTGGTCCCTCGGCGGCATTGTGGCGCTGCAGGCTGCACTAACACACGCGCACAAAGTATGTGGAATTGTGGAAATTGCTGCGTCGCCGCGTTTCGTGCTCGGGCCAGACTGGTCGCTCGGCGTCGCCGTGGACGTCTTCACCCAGTTCGGCGCCGGCCTGCATCGTGACTACCGCGGGACGGTCGAACGCTTTCTGGCGCTGGAAGCGCTCGGCTCGGATCACCTCCAAACCGAGCTGCGCGAATTGAAGGCGCATGTTTTCGAACGCGGCGAGCCGTCGCTCGTGGCACTCGAGCAGGGTTTGCATGCGCTGGAAACGACTGACTTTCGCGCAGACCTGAAGGATTTGAACGTGCCGAGCCTGTGGATCGCCGGTCGCCGTGATCGTCTGGTGCCGGCGGCCGGCATGCGCTGGGCCGCCGCACAGTGTCCACAAGGCCGCTTTGTGGAAATTTCCTCCGGGCATGCGCCGTTCATCAGCCATGCGCACGAAGTGGCTGATGCGATCGTGGCATTCGCACGGGACCTCGCGCCATGACGCCGCCGCTGGATCCGCGCCAGATCCGCCGCGCATTCGGGCGCGCGGCAAAAACCTACGCGCAACACGCCGCGTTGCAGCGCGAGGTTGAGGATCGCCTGCTCGAACGTCTCGAGTACGTCGAACGCGTACCGCAGCGCGTGCTCGATATCGGCTGCGGGCCGGGGCGCGCAAGCAGCCTATTGCGAAAACGCTGGAAGTCGGCGCAGACGATCGCACTGGATCTGGCCCTGCCGATGCTGCGCCGCGTGCACACGGGCTGGCGTCGGCCGCTGGCGCGCGTCTGCGCCGACGCGCGCGCGCTGCCGCTGCCCGATGCCAGCGTTGACGTGCTGTTTTCGAATCTGTGCATCCAGTGGATCGATGATGTGCCGGCCTTGTTCGAGGAATTCCGCCGCGTGTTGCGGCCGGGTGGATATTTGGCATTTTCCACTTTTGGTCCCGATACCCTGCATGAATTGCGCGCCGCCTGGGCCGCCGCAGACCGCGCACCGCATGTGGCCGGCTTTGTCGACATAGCGCGCGTCGGCGACGCGCTGATGGCTGCCGGGTTCCGCGACCCAGTGCTCGACGCCGAACACTTCACCCTCACCTACGCCGATGCGGCAAGCCTCATGCGCGAGCTCAAGGCGATCGGCGCAACCAACGCCGACGCGCGCCGTACCCGCGGCCTCACTGGCAAGCAGCAACTGCGGCGCGTGCTGGATGCTTATGAAGGTTTCCGCCGCGATGATGTGTTGCCGGCGACATATGAAGTCATCTACGCGCACGCCTGGGGTCCGGAACCCGGCCAGCCGCGGCGTGCCCGCGGCGGCGGGGAGATCGCGAGTTTTCCGATTGAGCGGTTGCGGGGATCACGGCGCTGAGTTTTTTTTCTTGCATTAATGTCTGCTGTCGGACCCGAAGCTGCCGTTCGCAGTCTCGATCAAGTTATCTGATACCCGTCATTCGAATTGTGGAAAGAAGCATGGCGCACGCGGAGACATCACAACGTCAAAGCAGAAAAAGAGGCAGTGCCGGCCGCTGCCTTCACAGTGAGCGCAGAAAATTCAGCAGGTCTTGTTGATCTTTGTTGTTCAAACTGTCGAATCGCGAGATGACGCCGTTCGCCTCCGAGCCCGGGCTCGCGTGCGCTTCAATGGATGCCAGCAAGCCGCCATTCTGCGGTGTCGCGCGGCCATCGTGCAGGAAGAAGATGCGCTGGCCGACGCCCCATAAGGGAGCAGTGCGGAATTCGGCGGGCCCTGCGGAGCCTTGGCTTATCCGGTCGGCAAGACCCGAACCCATATTGTGCACAAGCAAGTCGGAATAGAGCGAGACCGTTTGGTTGCTCAAACCGGACGTATAGATCGACGTCACGGTTTGCAGTGTCGGAGTGTGGCAAAGGTCGCAGTGCACTTGGCCGAAGACATTTGCGCCATTCTGGATCGACTGTGGCGGCGGATTTCCAGGAATCCCAACAGCTGACGGGGCCGGTGGTGCCAGAAAGCGCATGAAAGTCGAAAATGCCACGGTATCGCTCGGAACCTCGCTTGCGGCCAGCGAAAAGTTGGTCAAGTCTTCCGGCGTAGGATTTAACAGACAGGCTGTCGGCGGATTGGCGCGCTCGTTCGGAAACAATTCGTTGGTCACGCCCATCTCTACGTTGTAGGCCTCGCCGGAAAAAATCTGCAATGACTTGTTCTGCGCCTTCCATCCGAATCGTGTGATCGAGCCATCGTTGCCATTGGTGTTCGGATGACCGGCAATTCCCAATTGCTGCTTGAGCTGTGCATTCCCTGCCATATTGGCAAGGATGGCTGCATCCGAAATATTCTCGATCAGTCCCGCGCCATATACCGGTGTTGGAATGCGAAAGACGATATTGCCTAGCTGTTGCATCTGGGCAAAATTCGGTTGCGACAAGTTGCAGCCTTGCGCATCGCTTCGCCCGCTGATGCTGAATAGCGCATGCACGCCGCCATCAGGCGCCTGGCTGAGGGTGCCATTTGCATTGAGCGCATACGGAAACCGTGCCTCCCGCACCGGTCCATTGCTGCTCAGAAAATAAGGTATGGAGTTCTTTGCACCGTCCGCGGTAGCGATGGAAATTTGCGGATTGGGGCCGATATACGGATACGCATTCGTGCTGGGACTCGTCCCCCCTGCCGCTGGCTGTGCATGGCAACCGCCGCAGCTGTTGGCGTTGAATGTCGGTCCCAGTCCGATCCCGGACTCGTCTGAAATATCGCCGCGAACAGAATCCACCTCGTTGAAGCGTTCCAGGCCGTCCTCGAAAGACTGCAGCTCCGCAGCGCTTAGGCTCGACAGCGGTTGGCCAGCGTCAATGCCCCCGGCGCGCGCGCCAAGGTCGTGAGCTGGCGGCAGAGGTGGTTTGGCCTGCATGGGAGCAAGCCATAGGGCGGCGCAAAGGCAAGCTGCGAACGAAAACGTCTTCATCGATCTCCTCCTCTCGACGGAACTTGCGAACTGAATCCGGAATGGATTGCAGCCTCCATTTCAATGCTGGAGAAAACCTTGAGGAAGGCTCACTCGGCGGAGTCATAGATTGCCGGGCAATCTGTCAGCGACCGTGGAGAAACCATGGAGAAATATTGGAGAATTGCTTGCCCAGCATGCGGCACCAAGTGCCGAGTCACTTGATTGGACATCATTCGTCGCCGCCGTTGGCCGGTGCGTCGCGTGAGGCTGCGGGCGGTCGTGCGACATCATTGGCTTCGCCACCGGCGCGATCGCGGTGCGGTCGCATTGGCAGATCTGGACCTCCGATTGGCGGTCCGCGGTGCGACAGTTCGCATTGGGCATAGTGGAAATAGCCGTTGTCGCCGAGCAATTTGCGTAACTGTTCGCTGGCTTGCTCGTCGATGCGCTCGCGCGCGGTGCGCTCTTTCACACGCAGCGCGTCGAAATCGACACGGGCCGTGGCGTTTGCGGTTTCCTGCGCATCGCGACGCTGAATCAGGACCTTGCGCAATTCGATCTGCTGCGCCACGGTCAGGTTTGGTACGGTGGCCAATTCTTCCGTCGACGGCACTCCGAGTGGTCCGGGCGGCGGCATTGGCCGCGCGCTGACGCTGGCGGCGAACAGGATGACAGGCAACGCGGCCATCAGGATGATCTTCATGACGAACTCCTTCGATTTCATTGCCGGTCTTCGGCACCAGCCACGCTAAACCTGAATTGGATAGTGCGGGTGCAAACAATGTGGAGAAATCGCGGAGATGGGTGCACGGTTGTTCCGTGTCGACGCTGAACGCCCTATCGTGCTGCCTTAGCGGTTATCTTTGTGCTTATGCGACTGCACCTGTGGCAACGCCTGTTTCTTGCTTTCGCCGTGCTCAGCGGCGTGGCGTTGTTTGGCTTTGCGGCTTGGCAGCAGCAGAGTTTCCGGCGCGGATTTCTTGGCTATCTGGATGAGGTAGCGCTGCAACGCCTGGCTTCCGCAAACGCGCGGCTTGCCGCCGCCTACAGCGAACACGGTGGCTGGGATTTTCTGCGCAGCGATCCGGCGCGGCTCGGCGATTTCATCGAACCGCCTGCGTTGCAGACTCCGGATGCGCGCGCGCGGGATGAAGAAGGTCGCCCTCGGCCACCCTCGGATGATCGCGAGCGTCCGCCGCACCGGGATCGTCCACCGCCACCACCGCGGCCTCGTGAACCGCCCGACCTGATGCCGCGCCTCTTGTTGCTGGATGCCGCCGGTGAACGCGTCGCGGGCAATCCACACGTGCCCGCCGATGGCGCAGTTCTGCCAATCACGCTCGAAGGTCGGCGTATAGGTTCGCTGCGATTGGCGCCAATACCGCAACTGAGCGACGCAACCGATCTGGCGTTCGTACAATCGCAAATACGTAGTGCCGTGGCCGCCGGTGTCGCGATACTTGTCGGTGCGCTGTTGCTGGCGTTCGCGCTGGCGCGATGGTTGCTGGCACCGGTACGTGCGCTGGCCGCTGGCGCGCGTGCTCTGTCCGCGGGGGACTTTGCGCAGCGCATCGCGGCGACGCGCAACGACGAGCTTGGCGCTCTGTCGCGTGACTTCAACTATTTGGCCGCGACCCTCGAACAGCATCAGCAGGCGCGCCGGCAATGGGGTGCGGACATCGCGCATGAGCTACGCACGCCGCTGAGCATCCTGCGCGGCGAAATCCAGGCGCTGCAGGACGGCGTGCGCGCACTGACTCCTCAGGCGCTGGATTCGCTGCAAACCGAATGCGAGCGTCTGGGTCACCTGATCGAAGACCTGTATCAACTCTCGCTCGCGGACGCCGGTGTACTGGACTATCACTTTGAGCCGCTGGATCTGGCACA
>JBBRTT010000018.1:0-72798 GCA_038244165.1 Lysobacterales bacterium
GGCAGCCAACGGCGCCGGGTTTTATTGTTCGCATGCGACACGCTGTTGCCAGACTGCGCGCGCTTGCCGGTGACTTGGCATACTTTGGCCATCGTACGTACCTCGATCATGAACGGGCCGCCCTTAGCCAGGGCGGTATCGGCCCAGCTGACGCTGGAAACTTCCGGCCGCGTGAAGCCAGCCAGCCGCGTATTACAACAGAATCAGCCGCTTGCCGCAACTTAAGCGCGTCTTGCGCACTACAGTTCTTCCACCGCCGTCCGCTTCGCCCGCCGAATCAACCACCCCACGCCGCGCAGGTCGGCAATTCCGACCAGGGCGCGATTGAGATTGTTGTATTTCGACGCCCCGGCGCCGCGCGGGCGATGATTGACCGGGACGCTCGTGATCTGCCACCCCGCGCGCAGCATCAGGGCCGGCAAATAACGATGCATGTGATCGAAATACGGCAGATCCAGGAACGCGGCGCGTTCGAACAGTTTGATGCCGCAGCCGGTATCCGGTGTTGAATCGCGCAGCATGCGCGAACGGATAGCGTTGGCAATCCTGGAGGCCCAGCGCTTGCTACCACTATCCTGGCGATTCACGCGCCAGCCGGCATAGAGCTTGATCTGCGCCGGCGAGGCATCGCGCATGGCGATGAGTTTTGGAATATCGGCCGGATCGTTCTGGCCGTCGCCGTCGAGCGTGGCAATCCACGGCCCGCTGGCGGCCTTGACGCCATTGCGGACAGCGGTGCTCTGCCCGCTTTGGGCAACATGGCGAATGACACGCAACTCCGGGAACTGCGCCTTCGCTGCAGTCAGTACGCTCAAGGTATCGTCGCGGCTGCAATCGTCGACGTAGATGATTTCGAAATCCGCCTTGCCGCGCAGCGCGGCTACGATTTCAGTCAGCAGCGGAACGATATTGTCGCGCTCGTTGTGCACCGGAACGACAACGGATAAGTCAGGCATGGAAAGCGATCCAGTGTTTATCTGTGTAGCGATTATCGCCCCTGGGATTAGAGTCTGTCGCCAAAATACGCTCTGCACCAGGCCACGACCTGCGGCATGCCATCATCTACGGTCATCTGCGGGAAGAAGCCAAACGCCGCATGCGCGCGATCCACCGAGGCGCTGGTTTCCACCATGTCGCCGGGTTGCATCGGCTTGTCCACGCGCTGTGCCTTGAGTCCTGCGGCGCGCTCGATCACTGCAATGAAATGTTCCAGTTCGATCGGGCGGTGATTGCCCAGGTTGTAGACCGCGCAGGGCGGATCTGCGCCGTTGTCTGTCGGCGGATGATCCAGCGCGCCGAGCACGCCGACGACGATGTCGTCGATGTGGGTGAAGTCGCGGCGCATCCTGCCGCCGTTGAACACGTCGATGGGTCGCCCCGCCAAGATCGCCCGTGAAAACAACAGCGGCGCCATATCCGGGCGGCCCCAGGGTCCGTACACGGTGAAGAAACGCAGACCGGTGCAGCGCAATCTATACAAATGCGCATAGCAGTGTGCCATCAGTTCGTTTGATGCCTTCGACGCGGCATATAGCGAAAGCGGCTGATCTATGGTTTGCGATTCGGCAAACGGGGCCAGCGCATTGCGCCCATAAACCGACGACGAGGAGGCGTAGGCCAGATGCGCGACGCCGGTGTGGCGACAGGCTTCCAGCACGTTGAGGAAGCCGGTCCAGTTGCTGTGCAGATACGCGTAGGGATTTTGCAGCGAATAACGCACGCCGGCCTGGGCGGCGAGGTGAACGACGCGCTCGGGTTTGATTTCTCCAAACAAGGCATCCATGGCCGCTTTGTCGGCAAGATCGAGCGTGCGCAAATCCAGGCCCGGACACAGCGCCGCGACGCGGTCGCGCTTGATCTGCGGGTCGTAGTAGTCGTTGAAATTATCCAGGCCGACGACGCGTTCGCCGCGCGCGAGCAGGGCGCGAGCGACGTAGGCGCCGATAAAGCCGGCTGCGCCGGTAACGAGGATGGTCATGCGGGGATTGCGGGTCGGACGCCAGGTAAGGCCTGGCGCCCATTCTAGCGGTTATGCGTTGGTTACGCGCCAACCAGCGCGGCGCGCCAGATGTTTTCAATGCGATCGAATTGGCTCGTATCTTCGGCGAGCAGCAGCAAGGTTCCCTGCCCCATCGGAACGCTGCGGCCAAGCCAGCCCTCGCGACGAAAATCCTCGCGCTCGTTCACGCGATCGCCAAGGACGTAGATGACCGTAATCGGCCCGCCACTTCCGGGCATGACCGCATGCACGGTCATATGGCGGCCCATCGGGCAGCAGCCGACAAAACTGATGCCTTCGGGAATGCTATTGAGCGCAATGCCGCGAGTTGCGAATGCCTCGCGCACCGATTCGGCTGGCACAAGCTTGGTCCAGGTCAGCACCTCGGCTTCCAGGCGCAAATGGGCCACTGCCTGGGTCGCCAGCGGGCTGGCATCCACGCGCATGCCGATGCCGAACGCCAGCGCCACGCATGCCGCCAGCGCCAGCACCGCGCCGCGTCGATAGTGCTGGCGCTGGCGTTGTTGCCGGGTTGCGTGGGCGAGCAGGACCGACTCGGCCAGTTGCGGCGGAGTTTTGACCGCAAGCGCTCTGCGCAACGAGCCCTCGAACGTGTTGGCGTGCACGCATGCTTCGGCGCAGCGCGTACATTCCTGGCGGTGTTGCACAAAATCCACTTCGTCGCATTGTGGATATATCGCGAGCTGGCGACGGAATTCAAGACAGTTCATGAACTAGCGCCCCCTTGGTGTCGCCGCAATCGAGCATCGTTTTCAGTTTTTGCCGAGCGCGGAACAATTGCGTCATGACCGCAGCGGGTGTGAGTTTGAGCTCGCGGGCGATCTCCTCGCAGGAAAAACCGCCGAGCACCTGCATCAGCAAGGGTTCGCGATATTTGGCATCAAGCTTGCGCATGGCGTTGCGGATTACATTCTCTTCGCCGGCAAATTCCGGCATTTGTCCATCACGTTCATCGGCGACATCGATTTCGTCGACATCGGTAAATTGCGGCGTCTTGCGTTCGTACAAGCGTGCATGTTCGCGACGCAGGATTGTAATCAGCCACGCCTTTGCTGCGGCGGTATCGCGCAGATTGTCCAAGGCCCGCCACGCACGCAGAAACGTTTCCTGGACAAGGTCGTGCGCCAGGGCTTCATCTGAGCAAAGCCAGTAGCCATAGCGAAACAAGTCGCCCGACAGGCTTCGAACCAGGGCATCGAACTGTCTTTGCTTGCTGCTCACAAGGGACATGACCGAGATGCTGTCGTTAAACTTTCATTGCGCAGGCATTTTCACAGCGATGCTCAACGGATACGCTCAAGTATGCCTTCGAGCTCGTCGACGCTGTGATAGGCCACGACCAGTTTGCCACGGCCGTCGCGGCCATGCTGGATGCTGACTTTTGCCGCGAGCTTTTCCGCCAGTTCGCGTTCGAGCGCGACAATGTCGGCATCGCGTGCTGTGCCCGCGGCCGTTTTTTTGGCCTTGCCCTTGGGCACGAGCTGCGCCTTTCGGGCCGCGTTTTCCAGCTCGCGCACGGTCCAGCCGTGCTCCGCGGCCTGGCGCGCCAGGCCGAGCGCCAGTTTTGGCTCCAGCGTCAACAGAGCGCGCGCGTGTCCCATGTCCAGTTTGCGTTGTTCGAGCAGGCGCTTGATCTCGGGCGGCAGGTCCTGCAGACGCAGTAGATTGGAAACCGACGCGCGCGAGCGGCCGATCGCGTCGGCCACCTGCTGGTGGGTGAGTTTGAATTCGGCGATGAGTCGGTGCAAAGCCTGTGCTTCCTCCAGCGGCGAGAGTTCTTCGCGCTGGATATTCTCGATCAAGGCCATTGCCACGACGGCCTGATCCGGTGCGTCACGCACGATGGCCGGAATCTCGGTGAGCCCAGCCAATTGCGCGGCGCGCCAGCGTCGCTCGCCGGCGATGATTTCGAAGCGCTGGCCGCCGATGGGGCGCACCACGATCGGCTGGATCACCCCCTGTGACTTGATCGACGCGGCCAGTTCCTGCAACCTGTCTTCATCCATCGCCCGGCGCGGCTGATACTTGCCGGGCTGGATGCGGGTCACACCGAGTTGGCGCAGTTCACCTTCCGAATCAGATGCCTCGGCCTCGGGCACGCCAAGCAGGACATCCAGATCACGCGCACCCAATCCTCGCCGCTTTGCCGCCATGCCAGTACTACTCCGTCAATTCACATGCGCTGCCGCGGGCGCACGTTCGCGCCGCAGCATCTCGCCGGCGAGGCCAAGATACGCGATCGCGCCACGCGATTCGCGATCGTAAAGATTGATCGGCTTGCCGTGACTGGGAGCTTCGGCGAGGCGGATATTGCGCGGAATCACCGAGCGAAACAGCTTGTCGCCGAAATGCTTGGTCAACTGTGCCGAGACATCGTTGCCCAGGTTGTTGCGCACGTCATACATGGTGCGCAGCAGACCCTCGATCTCCAGATTCGGATTGAGGCGTGCGCGCACCGCCTTGACCGTGTCGAGCAGGCTCGACAACCCCTCCAGTGCGAAATACTCGCACTGGATCGGAATGAGTACGCCATGCGCGGCCGTCAACGCATTGATTGTGAGTAGATGCAGCGACGGCGGACAATCGATCAGGATCGTCTGGTAGCGATCGCCGAGCTTGGCCAGATGCTCTTTGAGCCGCGACTCGCGCGCCAGCGTATCCATCAATTTCAATTCCGCCGCGGTCAGGTCGCGGTTGCCGGGCAGCAGATCGAAACCTGCCTGCGTGGGCACGATCGCGCTCTCGATGCTCGCCTCATCCAACAAGACTTCGCATCCGGTCGGTTTGACGGTGCGTTTGTCCAGACCCGAAGCCATTGTCGCGTTGCCTTGCGGATCCAGATCGACCAACAGAATGCGCCGCCGCGTTTCGGCCAGGGCCGCAGCCAGATTGACTGCCGTGGTCGTCTTGCCGACCCCGCCTTTCTGGTTGGCGATAGCAATGATGCGGGTCATTGGTTCACGATCCTCATGCCGCGTGCTCCTGCGCGAGCGTGCGCGCACGCCGGATGATCACTACATGCCGCGCCGCGCCCAGGCCCGGGATCGCCAGCGGACGCGCTTCGGCAACTTCAAATTCACGAGGCACGTCGAGAATCTCGTTCTTGTCGAGCAAACCTTTCATTGCCAGCCAGCTCCCCGCGGGTGCGAGCAGGTGTCCGCCCATGGCCAGCATATCCTTCAGTGCAGCAAATGCGCGCGCCGTGATGCAATCGAACTGCCCGCGTGCGTCTTCCACGCGCACCTGCTCGACCCGCACATTGGTCAATTTCAGTTCGCGAACGGCCTCGCGCAGAAAGCGCGTCTTCTTGCCGTTGCTGTCGATCAACACATGTTCGCGCGCCGGTTCCAGGATCGCGAGGGGAATTCCGGGAAGCCCGGCGCCGGAACCCAGATCCGCGAGACTCTCACCTTTCACGAACGGCGCGATGGCCAGCGAATCCAGCAGATGGCGCGCGATCATTTCCTGCGGATCGCGCACGGCGGTGAGGTTGTAGGTCGCATTCCAGCGCGTGAGCAGCTCCACGTAATCGAGCAGGCACTCGAACGCGGCCGGCGCCGGCGCGAGGCCAAGCTCAGCAGTTCCCGCACGCAGGCGGGCATACAACGTGGCGTGATCGGACAGCGGGCTCATGCGGTTCCTTTGCCTGGGCCGCGAATGTTTCGGCGGCGCAGGGCCCGCAAGTATCCTTGGCCGCGCCGGCAAAATCCAGCGCAGTAACCGGCGTGCTGTTTGACCTGCAGTTTTACGCGGGGGCGAGTTGGACGCGGGTGATCAGTAGGCCGCACTCGCGCAGATCGCCATTGAGTTGCGCTTTCAGGCGCAGGTTGCAGGCGGCTGCATCTTCGGGTACGCCGTCGCTGAGGAGTTCAGGAATCCGGCGGCTCAAAAGGTCCGCCATGCCGTCGATCACTGCGTCAGCGCGCTGCGCATCCATGACCTGAAAATACACCCGTCCACGCAAAGCGATCGCGCCGGATGGCCGCTGCACCGCAATCTCGACCACGTTGCCCAGCAAGTTGATCTTGTGCGCGACGCGTTCGATGAGCGGCAGCACGACGTGGATGCCCGCGCCGATAGTGCGCATGTGGCCGCCTATGCGGCGCAAGGTGTAGGCGTGACCGTCCGGGATGCGCTTGACCGAAACCAGGGCCAGCGCCGCAACGGCACTCAGAATAGCGATTAACGGCATCGGGGATAACATATATCCTCTTTTCAAGAGGTTATTTCAATATAGTAGACTACAACTTAAGAAGAAATTCCAGTGCCCTGAAACTCCAAGGCAATTGGAAGTATTACCCTATTGGGGTAAGGCGTCGCTGAACCAGTTCGCAATATCGATGAGAACTGCGTCGCCACACTCACACGTGCGGGAACAGCGCATCGAACTCGACCGAACGCAGCGGCCGGGGCTCACCCAGATAATTACCTTGTGCATATTCCGCGCCACTGGCTCGGAGCGCACTCAGGGTGGCAAAACTGTCGACATGCTCGCCGATCACCTTGAGCTTGAGCGATTGCGCCAATTGGGTGATGGAGCCGACCATCTTGCGGTCGAGGTCGCTGCCGGCCATTCCCTCGACGAAACTGCCTTCGATCTTGACGAAATCCACCGGCAAGTGACGTAAATGGGTAAACGAAGAAAAGCCGGTGCCGAAATCGTCCAGGGCGAAGCGGCAGCCCAGCTTCTTCAACGCCGAAATGAACTTGCGTGCGGTGTGCAGGCTGGTCAGCTCGCTGGTTTCTGTGATCTCGAACACGAGCTGGCGCGCTGGCACGCCCGAATTGCGCACCGCAGCCTCGATCAGCGCGAGAGATTCCGGATCGACCAGGGTCATGTTGGACAAGTTCACATTGAACGCGATCGGCGCTTTGATGCTTTTCAGTCCGGCCAGATGGCGCAGCAGGCGGTTGATCACCCACAAGTCGATTTTCGGCATCATGCCGACGCGTTCAGCAAGCGGCACGAACACGCCGGGAGATATCAGCTGCCCGTCTTTGCCAACCATGCGAATCAGCACTTCAAACAGATATTCCAGTCCCTGCGTTCCGGCGCCGTTGACGCGCCAGCCCTGACGTTCCACCACCGCACTTTCCCGATCCGGCAACGCCGCCAGCGGCACGATCGGTTGCACCAGAAAGATGAAGCGATCCTGTTCCAGCGCCGCGCGCAGGCGGTCGGTCCAGCCCGATTCGATCTCGCGCGCAATGCGCGCGTCGTGTTCGCCGACATAAATTTCAGTCTGGTCGCGGCCGCGCTGTTTGGCGGTCTTGCAGGCCAGGCGCGCATGCTCAAGCGCGTATTCGCTGGACGGCGTGTCCTTGCTGACCACGGCGACGCCGAACGATGCGGAAGCACTGCGTTTTTGGCCGTGCGCCAGGTAATGGCACTGATGCAGCAGTTCGCGAAAACCATCGGCGACCGGAAACAGGTTTTCCAGCTGCACGCCGGCAAGCAACAATGCCAGGCGATCGCCCTCAATGCGCGCAAGAAGATCGCCATCACGCAAGCGCTTGCTGATGGTGCTGGCGACTTCGACGAGCATTTGTTCGGCGCCGGCGACGCCAGCGGTATCGATGATGTAGTTGTAGCGGTCGATGTCGATGTACAGCACGGCCGCGTAGCCGCCCTGATCACGGCGGCGATCCAGTTCCTGGGTCAGTGCGTTGGCAAAATATCGCGCGTTTGCCAAGCCCGTGAGGCGATCATGGGTGAGCTCCCAGCGCAGGCGCTCGGCGCTTTTGCGGTCGGAGATATCGCGGAACACCACGACGGAGCCTTCGCGTCGCCGTGCGATCGCCAGCGGCAATACCGTGCACTCCACTGGAATGCCTTCGCCCGATTTTTTCCAGAACACGGTTTCGTGTGCGCTCAGCGGATCACCATCGGCATAGGCGCGGTTGAGCTGGGATTCGCCCGGTGCAATGCGGCTGCCATCCTCGATGGCGTAGTGAATCGTGGCGTGCGCGCTCTTGCCGACCATTTCGGATTCGCCGGCATGACCGAGCAAACGCAGGCCGGTCGGATTGATGAACGTGACGATGCCGGCATTGTCCACGCCGTATACGCCATCACCGACCGACCCCAGGATGCCATCCAGACGCTGGCGTTCGGACTCAACCGATTTCTGGCTCTGGATCTGGCGGGCAAGCGTGCGCACGCGCGCCAGGAACAACTCCTTCGCCTCATTCTTGAACATGCATTCAGTCGCGCCGGCATCCAGGCAGCGCTTGATCACATCTTCGCGATAAGTACCGGTGATGATCGCCAGTGCCGGCGAGCCCGGGCGGCCGGAAAGCTGCCGACACAATTCATCGCCGTTACCGTCGGGCAGGAAATAGTCGACGATGACCAGGTCAAAATTTCCATTTGTGGATTTCTCGCTGGCTTCGGCGAGCGTGCCGGCCGTCTCGACATTGAAGCCGTTGCGTTCCAGCAGCTGTCGATACGCCAGGCGCACGCTCTGCGAATCGTCCACGAACAGGATTCGGATACTGCCGGCGCTGCCCGCTTTCGGCGCCAGTTGCGGCGGCGCTTCATGCGCTTGATCCGAGTCTGGAACCAGCGCCTTGATCGCGCCCGGAATGCGGCTGAAATCGGCCCACAAAACAAGGCCCGCGTGCGCGCGCGCTTGCGCGAACCCGGTCAGCTCCGGCGTCTTTTCATGCGCCATGAGCAGGACCGGCAACACCTTGGCATCGCCACGCAGGAAATCCAGCAACGCCGAGAACTCCCGAGTCATCCGCGCCGGCGCGCCGATCAGCAGCATGCGGTAAGGTTGCTCCAGTTCGGTGGAACGCTGCAGGTGATCGATTGTTTCCAGGTAGCTGGATAATTCGCTGCGCGCACCCATGGACGCGGCCGCCAGTGTGCGCTTGAGCAAATGGCTCAACGTGGCAGAGCGTTCGACGACGAGAATTCCGTCCAAGCGGAGCGTTTCCCAGCAGCGTGCGACACGACAGGATTCCCGACCCTTAAGGTCGAGGGGCTAACGATCCTTGATGCGTCCTCTCAACTAGCATCCCTGCCCATCGCCGGCATGCGCATGCGATGCGCTATCTCGCCTCGCATCAACGCGCCTGCCTCCACCCCACGAACGCAGGGCGCCATCACAACAGCAACGGCGCAGCTTTGCAAGTCGCATCCCGGCCGGCGACCGTGGCGGCGAATGGCATTAAACTGGTGGGCGTGACCCTGTGCTGGAGCGGCCAATGTCCTATCCCCTGACCCGTATGCGCCGCATGCGCCGCGACAGCTTCAGCCGTGCACTGATGCGCGAAACAACGTTGGCGCCGGCTGACCTGATCCTGCCCGTGTTTGTTTGTGAAGGACAGGGCGTGCGTGAGCCGGTGGCATCGATGCCGGGAGTGGAACGGCTGTCGATCGATCAGTTGCTGGTGTTGGCGGGTCAGGCGCACGTCGTCGGCATTCCCGCCGTGGCGCTTTTTCCGGTGACGCCGGAAGCGGCCAAATCGCTTGACGCGCATGAGGCCTGGAACGCCGAGGGTCTGGCGCAGCGTGCGGTGCGTGCGCTGAAGTCCGTGTTACCCGATGTGGGGGTCATCACCGATGTCGCGCTTGATCCATTCACGACCCATGGGCAGGACGGTCTGATCGACGACAACGGTTACGTGCTGAACGATCTAACCGTCGATGCGCTGGTAAAGCAGGCGCTGTCGCATGCGGCGGCGGGTGCGGATATCGTTGCCCCGTCGGACATGATGGACGGGCGCATCGGTGCGATTCGGCGTGCGCTGGAGGAGGCAGGTTTCGTCCACACGCGGATCCTGGCGTATTCGGCGAAATACGCCTCGGGTTTTTACGGACCGTTTCGCGACGCGGTCGGCTCCGCCGCGAATCTGGGAAAAGGCAACAAGTATACCTACCAGATGGACCCGGCCAATGCCGATGAAGCGCTGCGCGAAGTGGAACTGGATCTGGCCGAAGGCGCCGACATGGTGATGGTCAAGCCAGCCATGCCGTACCTGGATGTCGTGCGCCGGGTCAAGGATCGTTTTGCTGCGCCGACGTTTGCTTATCAGGTCAGCGGCGAGTACGCGATGCTCAAGGCCGCAGCGCTGAACGGCTGGCTCGACGAGCGCAGTTGCGTGCTCGAAGCACTGACCAGCATCAAGCGCGCCGGCGCCGACGCGATCCTGACATATTTTGCACTGCAAGCCGCGAACTGGTTGCGCGAGGAGCGCACATGAGTGACGCGCAGTTCGCGGTTTTCGGTCACCCGATTGCGCATTCGCTGTCGCCACGAATCCATGCGCACTTCGCTGCGCATACAGGTATACCTTTGCACTACGCTGCAATTGATGCGCCGCCGCAGACGTTTGTCACGCGGCTTGCCGATTTCGCCGCGACAGGTGGCCGCGGTGCGAACGTCACCTTGCCGCTGAAGCAGCTTGCCGTGGAACAGTGCGCAAAGCTCTCAGATTTCGCCATCCGCGCCGGCGCCGTCAACACGCTTTCACGGTTGGATAGCGGCCATTGGCGCGGCGACAACACCGATGCTGCCGGCCTAGTCCGCGATCTGACTGAACGTCATTCCCTGGATTTGCGCGGGCGCCGCGTCCTCATGCTCGGCGCCGGCGGCGCGGCGCGTGCGGCGGTGTTCGGCTTGCTCGATGCCGGTGTGGCCGATCTGGTGATCGTCAACCGCACTCCGGAGCGCGCCGATGCACTGGCCGATGCCGTGGGCGAGCCGGCGCACGTCGGCACGCGCTACTGGGATGATCTGGGCAATTGCGGCAGTTTTGAACTCATCGTCAATGCAACCTCGGCAGGTCATGATCGCGCGACGCTGGACCTGCCGTTTGCTCTCGTCGCGCCGCGAGCACTGTGCTACGACCTTTCCTATGGTGCGGCCGCTTTCGCTTTCACTGCCTGGGCGCGCGCCGCGCGTGCGGGACAGGCACTGGACGGCCTGGGCATGCTGGTCGAACAGGCGGCGGAGTCCTTCGCTATCTGGCATGCAACGCGCCCGGAAACCGACGCGGTATATGCCGAACTTCGCGCTGAATTGCCGCTGCGCGCGACCGACTGATGGCGCCGACGCTGCAATGCCGTAGCGGCTGCGGGGCCTGTTGCATCGCGCCATCGATCTCGTCGCCGATCCCCGGCATGCCGGAGGGAAAGCCCGCAGGCATACGTTGTATACAATTGACCGATGCGAACTTGTGCGCTTTGTTCGGAAAGCCAGAACGCCCCGACGTCTGTCGGCGCTTGCGCCCGGAACTGGCGATGTGCGGCGTCAGTCGCGCCGACGCCATGCGTGCCATTGCTGTGATGGAGGCAGCTAGCGCACCGCCTTGATCGGCGTTGCCGGCGCGGCGAGATAGGCGTTCTTCAGGCGCACATAATGTTGCGCCGAGTAATACAGCTGCTCGATTTGCTTTTCGTCCAGCTTGCGCACGCAGCGAGCAGGATTGCCCAGCCACAGCTCGCCCGCGCCGACGATCTTGCCCGGTGTCACCAGCGCGCCAGCACCGACCATGGCGTGGGTGCATACGCGTGCGCCGTCGAGCACGGTCGCGTGCATGCCGATCAGGCACGCGTCCTCGATCGTGCAGGCGTGCAGGATGGCTCCGTGGCCGACGGTGACATCGGCGCCAATCACCAGGGGGAAACCGCCTGGCGTATACGGGCCATCATGGGTCACATGCAATACGGCGCCATCCTGGATATTGGTTCGCGCGCCGATGTGGATGAAGTTCACGTCGCCACGCGTCACGGTGCAGGGCCACAGCGAGGCATCGTCGCCGAGTTCGACGTCGCCGATCAGCACCGCGGCCGGATCGACATATACATTCGCGCCCAGGCGCGGAAACTGATCGCGATAAGGACGGATATTCACGCTCGTACCGAAGGCGATAAAGGCGGCAGATGGTAGCACCGCGCGCGCCAAGCCGGTGCGCAGCGTTCCCTCAACCTCGTGGTGTTGGTGAGGCGGCGGCGCCGAGGTTTCCCGGCTCGAACCCGTCGCGGAAGATGGTATCAGGGTCCGGGGTGGTGCGCCGACGGTAGTACACCTGAAATGTGCCGCCGCGCTTATCTATCCACAGCGCATGAAGATATCCGGCACTTACGGCGAGGAGCGGTGTCGACGACTCTCCCGCGGCGCCCGTGGAGACTTGTTCCTCGGCCTGCCACGTCGCGCCGCTGTCGAGCGAGCCGCGGTAGTAGATCTCGAGGTTCAGTGGGTCGCGTGAATCGTGCCACGCGAGGTGCACGACAGACCCATAGCCGACGATCGAGCCATGATCGGAGTCGCCAGGCGACGTTGTCAGCTGGATCGGTGTTTGCCAGCTCACGCCATTATCGAGCGAGCGCACGACAAACAGCTTCTGGCCCTGACTGCCGGTGACATCGCGGTTGTAGTTGATCACGACCGATGATGGCGTGGCGACTGCGATGTCGTTGCGACCAGCGAACGCTGCACCGGCGTTTGCAACGTTGACTTGCGCACCCCACGTCAGTCCTCCGTTGAGCGAGGCAATATGGAACACGTCGGGACAGCTCGGAAACGTAAACGTCCCCGGCGTGCATGGTGGATTCGCGCCGCGGTCGTCCCAGATCGTGACGTGCACGGCGTCGCCTTGCGCTGCGACCTGCGGGCGCTCGGCGCCGAATACGCCCGCGGACTGTGCGATCTTGATCTCCGGATCCCAGGTAACGCCTCGATTCGTTGACCGGCGGTAGTAGGTATCCCAGGCGCCACCGCGGTAGTCCATCCAGACGAGATGAAGTCGGGAGGCGGCGTAGGTGACGGAGACGCGATATGCACCTTGACCGGTGGATAGCGCGAGTGGGGGGTCCCAATTCTGGCCTGCATTGCCGGAGTGGAGGAGATAGACGTTTCCCATATCACGCACGCAGCACCAGTCGGAGACGTAGCGGATGTCCTTGAGCACGACGCCCCAAACATCGTTGCCGTCGGCGATCAAAGGATCGGTGAGATGGAGGACACCGTCGTCGATCGTCCGCTCCGTGCTCCATGTGGCGCCGTTGTCGACCGATTTGCGGTAGCGCACCTCGTTGGTTCCGTAGATAACGTGGACGCTCGAGCCGGCGGTCGCGATGCCTTCGCCGAACACGTCACCTGGTAGTGAGCTCAATGGCGTTTCGGGTCCCCATTGTGCCGCAACAGGAGGGACGCCGACGCAAAGGGCGATCAGCGCCAATACCCAGGAGTTTTGCATCTTATCGTTGTAGTTCAAGCGCTACTGCAAATCAAGGGTTGTCGGTGCGAGTCAGGAGCTGGCAACGCAAGCGTAGTGCGGCGTTCGCCGAGCGACCAAGCGATTCTTCCATCGACAGGCAACGCACGGCCTGACGGCGGCCACTGACAACGGCGCCTGCAAACGCCACGGGCGCGAGCTACACTTAATGCATGGATATGCCCGCGGTCACTCAATCCGATCTGAACGCCCTGCTTGCGCACCTGCGCGCTGCACATCAGCGCAAAACTCCGGACTATGCCCAGCGCATCGCCGATCTGAAGCGCCTGCGCATTGCCTACAAGGCAAGGATCGAAGATTTCGCGCTCGCGATGAGCGCCGACTTCGGCCGGCGCTCGCGGCATGAGTCGCTGTTGACCGATGCGATGACCGTGCTCAACGAAATCGACTATCTCACCGGTCATTTGCGCGGATGGATGCGGCCCAAGCGCGCTGCGGCAGATTGGTTGTTTTTTCCGGCGCGCACCGAAGTGCGCTATCAGCCACTCGGCGTGGTCGGCGTCATCGCGCCATGGAACTATCCGGTGAATCTGGCGCTGATGCCGCTGGCAATCGCGATTGCCGCCGGCAATCACGTCATGATCAAGCCATCCGAACATACGCCGCGCACGTCGCAACTCCTCAAAGAGCTTATCGCGGAGGTGTTCCCGGATGACCGCGTGAGTGTCGTCCTCGGCGGGCCCGACGTTGCCGCCGCGTTTGCCGCGCTGCCGCTGGATCATTTGTTCTTCACCGGTTCCACTGCGGTCGGCCGCAAGGTGATGGCTGCCGCGGCGCAGAACCTCACGCCGGTTACGCTCGAACTCGGCGGCAAGTCGCCGGTGATCGTGGCGCCGGATTACCCGGTGGCGACGGCGGTCGATCGCATCGCTGCCGGCAAATTCCTCAACGCGGGACAAACCTGCATCGCGCCGGATTACGTGCTGCTGCCACGGGCGATGATTGCGCCCTTTGTAGAGGAAATGAAAAAGTATGTTTCGCGCAGGTATGCCAATCTCGCGGCGAACCCGGATTACAGCAGCATCGTCAATGCCGCCCAGTACGGCCGCCTGAGAAGCTATCTGGACCAGGCCCACGCGGCCGGTGCGCAGATCGTGGAACTCGCCGCTGGCGATGCCGGCAAGCGCATCCTGCCGCCGACCCTGGTACTCGACGCACGCGAAGACCTGGCCCTGATGCAGGACGAAATCTTTGGTCCGATCCTGCCGCTGGTCGCGATCGATTCGGTCGATGCCGCTATCGACTATATCAATGCACGACCGCGTCCATTGGCGCTGTATCACTTCGACAGCAATGCCGCACGCACCGAACGCGTGCTTGAGCGAACGATCGCGGGCGGGGTCAGCGTCAACGATACGGTGATGCACTTTGCCCAGGTCGAACTGCCGTTCGGTGGGGTCGGCCCTTCGGGCGTCGGCCATTACCATGGCCGCGAAGGATTCCTGACGTTCACCAAACAAAAACCGGTGCTGTATCAGGCGCGCTGGGCCAGCATGAAATTGATGCGCCCGCCGTATCGCGGCATTGCCGATTTTCTGGTGAAGTTCCTCACACGCTGATCCTGGCCCTACCGCTGAAGCGGTTTATGCAGGATCCACGATGATTGGCGCCAACGTGCGTGCTCGCCAGTAGTTGCGCGGCATGAAGCCGGCACGCGCCAGGCGCCAGGCGATCATGCGCGTGATGCGCATGACGTCGCGCAGCGGGCGAAAATGACTGGCGCGGCGATCGTCCGCATAGCGCGCTTCGATCGGTACCGACACGGTGTAGATCCCGCGCCGCGCCGCTTCGATCAGGATTTCGCTTTCGAACACGAAACCGTCGTTGGGCAATTGCAGTGCCAGTTCCATGACGGCGCGCGGGTAGTAGCGCTGCCCGCTCTGCGAATCCACCACTGGTCGGCCGCACGCCCACGATACCCAGAAATCGGCCTGTTTGTTGCCAAAGCGATTCTTGCCCGGCGCATTGTCGCGGCTGCGCAGGCGCGCGCCGATAATGATGTGATTCGGATACTGCGCCGCCGCCGCGAGCAAACGTGGCAGGTCGGCGGCGGCGTGCTGGCCGTCGCCGTCCATGGTCAGGGCGCCATCGCATTGCAATTGCAGAGCGCGGCGAAAACCGTCCTGCAGCGCACGTGCCTTGCCCAGTGGCTTTTCGTGCCGAATGCGCTCGATCGCCAGATCGGCGATAACCTCGCCAGTGCGATCACTCGAACCGTCGTCCACAACGATCACTTGTGAACAATGCGCCAGCGCCTGCACAACGACGTCGCGGATCGCGCGCTCTTCGTTCAGTGCCGGGATCACGACAACGGCGTTGACCGTGCCTGTGATCGCCGGGGCCGCCATCGAGGCTGCTGTCGAGGCTTGGTCCTTCACTTCGCTCAAAACATGATCTCCATGCGTAAATTCAATGCCGGTCCCGCTGCCAGCAACTGCGTGCCGGGCGTACGCCGCGCCAGGCACGTCAACAGAGGCAGACTGCGTGCCGCGGGATTGTCGCGGCAGGAAGCGTGCAACACGTCCGCTTCGGGCGCAAGTTCGGCAGCCGCGTGTTCGCATTGCAGAAGCAGGCGAGCCATTGCTCGCTGCGAAGGCGGCGCCAGTACGAGAGCGACGGCAAACGCGGCCCTGCAAGGCACGATGTCGGCGAGGGGTCCCACGGCGGCGATGTCATATGCCGCTAGCAAAACCGGGCACGATTCGCTGTGGGCGAGCAACGCGGCCTCCAGCAAACCGGCGCCAAATGTCGCCGCACCGGCACTGAGTGCGGTCGAGCTGGCCATGCAGCCGGTGGCGATGGACCAATATCCCGCGGGCGCGTTGTGCACGGAATTGTGAAACTTCGTCGGCGACATGTCTTTCGGATCGCGCGCCAGCGTTGCGCACAGATAGTCGTTGATCTGCAGATCGCCATACGCGGAAGCAAACACATTTGGCAGCTCGCGCGGATCGCGCGCGGCCATGGTACAGGCCTGTTGTGCCACCTCGATCGCGATGAGGACGGCTTCCTGTGCGCGCCGGCGTTCGGTCGGTGCGAGCAGGCTCGGCGCCGGGCGTGTCCCTGCACCGGCAACATTGTCCACGTTTCCACAAAGTATGGCGCGGCCAGCATCCCAGCTTGGCAGCTGCGCCGACCACACGCCGATGCCCTCGATACCGATGTCCAATGGCCCCGTCATGCGTCGGCCGCCGCGAATGCCACGCAGCAATTGTTGCCGCCGAAGCCGAAGGAATTGGACAGCGCAACGCGCACGTTGCGCTCCTGGTTGTCGATTTTGATCTGGGGCCCGCAAGCAGGATCCAGAACTTGCGCGTTCAAGGTTCCAGGAACCAGGCCGCGTTCGATCGCCAATAGTGCGACGACGGCTTCGACAATGCCGGCGGCGCCGAGTGTGTGTCCGCTCCAGCCCTTGGTCGAACTGGCCAGCGTCGTTGCCGGGAACGTACGCGCGATCAGGGCGGCCTCGACCTCGTCGTTCTGGCGGCTCGCGGTACCGTGCAGGTTGATGTAGTCGACATCGGCTGGCGTGATTGCCGCGCGTGCCAGTGCATCCTGCAACGCGCGCTGAGCGCCGAGGCCCTGTGGATGCGGTGCCGACATGTGGTGTGCGTCTGCCGACTCGCCATAGCCGATCAGGCGCGACGCAGTTTTATCCACAGTTATACTTTCGAGCAGGGCAAAGCCCGCCGCCTCGCCGAGCGACAAGCCGTTGCGCTCGACATCGAACGGCCGACACGGTTGCGGCGACACCAGTTGCAGCGAGTTGAAACCAAACAACACGCTGCCGCAGAGGCTGTCCACGCCGCCGACAATGGCGGCGTCGGCCAAGCCGCTGCGCAGCAGACGCTCGGCGCTGGCAAATACTTTTGCGCTGGATGAACATGCCGTCGCGATCGTCACGCAGGGTCCATTGATTCCGAGTGCTTCCTGGACGAAGGCGCCGAGCGCATGGGTTTGATGCGCGCGGTTCGTGCGCTGAAATGCGTTCATATGCCCGTCGGCATCCAGTTCGCGGTAGGCGCGTTCGGTTTCGCCTATGCTCGAAGTCGAAGTGCCGAGCACGAGCGCAACGCGCGCTGAGCCATAGCGATCAATCGCGGCAAGCGCGCGCGCGCGAAAACCGTCCTGGTTCAGGCCAAGCCAGGCCAGGCGATTGTTGCGTGATTCCCAGTTAGCGAGCGGCGCCGGCAGACAGATGTCATCCAGTCCGGGCACCTGACCGATCCAGCAAGCCAATGGCGCCGGACCAAAATCGTTTTCCACAAGTCCACTTTTGCGTTGTGCCAATGCGAGCGCAAGCGCATCCACACCGCGTCCTGCGGCGCTGGTGGCGGTGAAAGCGGTGATGGCGAGCGGCGGGATGCGGGAGAGCAAGCGAGTGATGCACGAAAAAGCGATACGCCAGTATAGTTTCGTACGCCGCGGTGCCGCAATCCGGCTCGTGGCTGCTACCATGCGGGTGGTACCAACTATTTGATTGCGTCATGCAAATTCCGGTAGATGAGGAGCGCGGCGCGGCGGTGGAGGCTTTCCTGCGCGACTTGCAGGAAAGACTGTGCGTGGCGCTGGAGGCGATTGATGGCGGCACGCGTTTTCGCGAAGACGTGTGGCAACGTGCGGAAGGCGGTGGCGGGCGCACGCGCGTGCTGACTGACGGTGCGCTGTTCGAGCAGGGTGGCGTGAATTTTTCACGTGTTCACGGCGAACGTCTGCCTCCGGCAGCGACCGCGCAACGACCCGAACTGGCCGGGCGTGCGTGGACGGCGCTCGGCGTGTCACTGGTGTTGCATCCGCGCAATCCGTACGTACCCACCACACACCTTAATGTGCGCTACTTCGAGGCGCGCAAGGAGGGTGCGGAGCCGGTCTGGTGGTTCGGCGGCGGTTTCGATCTGACCCCGTTTTATCCTTTCGACGAAGACGTTGTCCACTGGCACCGTGTTGCGCGCGGTCTGTGTGCGCCGTTCGGCGTCGACGTGTACACAAAGTACAAGCGCTGGTGCGATGAGTATTTCTTCATCAGGCACCGCAACGAAACCCGCGGCGTCGGCGGTTTGTTCTTCGATGACCTCAACAGCGGCGGTTTCGATACCTGTTTTGCATTCATGCGCGCCGTCGGCGAGGGTTTTGCGCAGGCCTATCTTCCGATTGCGGAAAAACGCAAAGCCACGCCTTTTGGCGACCGCGAACGCGAGTTCCAGCTGTATCGCCGTGGGCGCTACGTGGAATTCAACCTGGTCTACGATCGCGGCACCCTGTTCGGTCTGCAATCCGGCGGGCGCACCGAATCGATCCTGATGTCGCTACCGCCGCGCCTGCGTTTTGAGTATGCGTACGCGCCCACGGCGGGTTCGGCTGAGGCCAGGCTTGCCGATTATTTGAAGCCGCGCGACTGGCTCGCCGACGGCTAAGCGCTATTCGGGAGCCGGCACGCCGTCTGGCCATACCGTGCGGTTCGGATCGAACTCGAATGTAGCGCACTCAGCGGCACGCGCGCCGAATCCACAGACTGCGAGCGGACTTTCCTTCAGAGGATCCAGGCCAAGCGCGCGTTCGATATCGACTTCGTTGATCGCCGCGGTGATGAAGGCGCCGAGCCCGAATTCGGTCGCCGACAGATACAGGGTTTGCGACAGATGCCCCGCATCGAAAATCGTCGCGCGATAGGCTTTGCTGTGGTTGCGGTATTTCCAGAACGTGCGCGGGAAGCGCGTTGCCATGACCACGAACACCGGTGCTTCGAGAAAATATTTCTGCGCCGTAACCATCATGCGCACGAAAGCGCGAAGGTCGCCGCCGGCTGGCGCTGGCAGCGGTTCAAGTGCGTGATCGATCGGATGATAGTGGTACAGGCCAGGGGCCACGCCTTCGACGCGCTGCGCGACAACATAGGCTTCCGTCGGATGCAAGCCGCCGCCGGATGGACTGGTGCGCTTGATAACGACGTTGTCGGCGTGGATCTCGTGCGCCGCCTGCGCGCCGAAAACGCGACGCATGATCTGCGCGAAAGTGGATTTATCCAGGATTTTCGCAGGGTCAAAATTACGGCAGGTCGCGCGGCGCACGAGGATGTCGTCAAACGGCGTCGCCTCGGATCGCGGAAGGGCGATGCGCTCGTGTGCAGGCACGCGCTCGAGCACGTGCGGAGGCGGCGCACCCAGACGTGCGAACAACTCGCTCATCGTGTACACGCCGGACTTGGCCAGGTCCTCGCCCGAGGTGATACCACGCCAGCGCCCGAGGTAGTGCGATACTGCTGAATGCGCATGCCAGTTCGCCGCCCGCAACAATTCGTCGCGCGCGCGCACGTCCGCGTGCGCGTCGTCGTCGCCGATCAGCAAACCTTTGGCCAACAGGCCACGCAGAAGTTCGGCGCCGTGGCGTTCGGCAAGTGCATCGAACTCCTGCCAGGATGCGGCAACCAGTGCGTTGAGCACGGTGACCTGCGCAGGATCGACCGGTACTTCGGCGTCGTCCAGATGCGGCGCCAGTGCGATCAGTTCTATCTGCGCGTCCAGCCCATCGCCGCCACTGCATAGCGAATCCATGTCGAACGCGAGTTTCTCGCGCGGTTCGATCAGCAGGATGGCGCAGCGTCGTATTCGCATCGGTCAATCTCAACGTCGGGCAGGCAAGGTACGCGCCGCCGTCGGGGCTGGCAAGCAACAGAGTCGTTCGACGCGGATGTTGTTGCGGCGCCGGGCTTGTGGTTAGACTTGGCGTTGAGCCGCACGCCGCGGCCAAACAGGGGTGTTACCAATGGCAAACAGTGCAAAGCCTTTACCGGCCGACGTGGTCGCGAGCCTGCTGGATAAACTCGGCAGCGACGATGCGTTCCGTGACTTGTTTCAGAAAGATCCAGCCGCGGCGCTGCGCCAAGTGGGTGCGCCCGATCCGGAAGGCTGCGCCGCGTGCATGAAAGCGCCGAGGCTGGCGAGCAAGGAAGCGATCCGGGCGGCGAACAAACAGCTGACGACGCAGCTTACTGGGACGCTGGCTCAGCAGCCGATTACGCTGGTCGCGCGTTAACGTTTCCGCAGCAGGTCAAGCCGCGGTAAAACGAACGCGATGCGTTCGGCTTGTGGCCAAGCGCCGAGGAATTCGTCCAGCGCCTTTTGCGATTGATCGGCGCGATGGAGTTTCCTGGCGAGTTCGGCCTGGCTCAACAGCGCCAGGTCAGACTCGACAGCATTGAAGGCCTGCAGTGCTTGGGCGTTGTTGTATTCCTCGTAGGCGCGGCCGCGGTGCTGCGCTATCCATACCGATTCGGCCAGAGCGGCTTCGTCCTGCCCGGCGGAAACATATGCATCGCGCAGGGCGATATGGGTCAGATACAGTTCGGTGCCGTGCAATTCCGCTTTCAATAACGCGATTGCATCCTCTGCGCGGTCACCCGCGCGGGCGCGTTCGGCCTCGGCAATGGCGAGCATGTTCGACAGGTTTGGGTAGCCCGCATCGCGTGCAGCTCCACGTGCGGCTGAAATTGCGCTGCTTGCAAGATCCGTATCGCCGCTGCGTGCGGCCAGATAGGCGCCAATAAGCACGTTGAATACGGCCGTCGGGTGATCGATATCGTCCGTGCGTTTCAAGACGCCGAGCTCGTTGTCGACAAACGCGTGCAGCGCAGGAGCGTACTCCGCGCGGATGGCAGAATAGGAAGACAGGCTCAACTCAGTCAGCCGAAACAATCTGCCGTAAAGTGGACCTGCTGCATCGGCCGCGCTCACGCCGTTCCTTCCCGCGGCCAGCGCCTGGTCCCAATGCCCTTGATCGGCGGGTAGCGTGATCGCCGTGAGCTTTTGTGCGATATCGTTGCTCGCAACGCCGGTCGGCCGCGATTCGGCAAGTGCCTTTTGCGCGAGCTCGAATTGGCGTTGCACGGCATAAGCGTCAGCAAGCACCAGCCCTAGACTTTGCGCGTGTAAGGCAAGCGCCTGCTTCAGCGACTTTGCCGATTCATCGTAGCGCTCGGTCGCCAGCTGCATCGTGCCCAGGAAATAATAGAATGCGCCGAGAGTCCGGTTGTGATCGGACAAACCCTTCTTCAATTCTTCGATGGACGCATCGTACTGATTGGTTTGTGTCCATGCGATGAGCCCGAAGTTGTACAACGCGAGATATGCATCCGGGTAAAGCGTGCTCAACAATTTCCATTTTTCCAATGCCTGGGCAGGCTTGCCCAGCGTCGCCAGCATGGCGTCGAGCTGCAGGCCATCACGCGGCGGCAGGTGTGCGCGCAGAACCTGCGCGTGTTCAAGGTCTGCGCGTGCACTGGTATTGTCATTCGCGCTCAGATGCGCGCTGGCCTTGCCCAGATACGCCAGGGCAAAATTCGGATCGATCTTGATTGCTTGGTCGAGCAGGCTTAAGCCCTCCGCCCAATGTCCGTCGCGGTAGGCCTTGATGCCCAGGGCATAAGCGCGCAGCGCGTCGAGATTTGCCGTCGTCACCTTGGGTAGCGGCGTCGCGCTCGCCTGGGTCGAGGCCAGCGTTTCGCCGAGCCTTTCGCGCAAATCATCCGAAACCTTGCCCACTGAAGGCAGGATGGATTCAAGACCCACGCCGTCCGTACTGCCAACGTAGACCGTCGCCTGCGTGTGCGGATCGATCACCTCGGCGGTGACGTGCACGCGCCCTCCGATTTCGGCGACGCTCGGCAGGATAAGTGCGCGCGCGCCTTCGCGCAGCGCAATTTCAGCGCCGATCACGCGGTCGATCTTCGTGTCTTCGGGTTTTTCCATGCGCTTCAGCGTGTCGCGTATCTGCAGTTCCGACACGAGGTTGACGTAGCGCGATTGTTCCAGGCTGATGCGAAACGCTGCGTCGAGCGAATCGTCGAGCACGGCCTGGCCGGTCAGGTTTTTCAGATCGCCGACGACGATCCAGTCGCGGTTCGCGAACGCGATCGCCGGCGGGCTGCGCAGGAAGACGTAGGCGGGAACGGCGATCACGGCGATCAGCACGGCAGTTTCGACAGCAAGCACGCCCGGGCGTCGATACCACGGAATTTCGCGATGCGCCTTGCTGCTGTACGGCGGCGCACGCAACGGTGCGACCTCGGGCTCGCCGATTTCGAACACGGCCATGGGCTCGGCCACACCTTTGAACAGGTAGCGCCCGTGCGAACGCCACTGCGGTTCGACCGTTTCCACTTTCAGTTCATTCTGCGCGCGCAAGGCGAGCGTGTGCGCGATGCCGGACATCAGGATCTGACCGGGCAGCGCCAGCGACATCAGTCGCGCCGCGACGGGTTTCACCAATCCTTCGATCTCCACCGCCTTGGCGCCGCGAGCGACGTCGGCGGCAACATTGCGCCACAGCACCACGTCACCGACGTGTATGCCGATGCGGGCGCTCAGGGGCAAAAATTCGGCCTGACCGTGCTTGTGCAACAAGCGCTGGTAGTCCAGCGCGAAGGCCACGGCCTGAATCGGCCGTTCGAACAGCAGCAGGAATCCATCGGTCTTGTCGATTTCCTGGCCGCCGTGGCGGCCCAGCAGATCGCGCACCTGGCGATCGAGTCCATGGATGAAATCAGCAGCAGCGCGATCGCCGAGTTGTTCGGTCAGAGCGGTGCTTTCGACCAGATCGCAGGCGACCACGGTGCGCAGCAACGGCGGCGATGGCGCCAATTCTGGCGTAGCTTCCGGTGATTGCTCGGTCTGGATCGCGTTCATGGTGCCTGCGCCGGAGTAACCGATGCTCTTCCCCAAGGGCCCGATTTTGCGCCGAAACCCAAATCTTCGCTATCCAGGGAAATTCTGATCACAGCGTTGGTACCTGCGTCGAATTGATCAGAGCAGCCCTGGATCTCGATGAATCTGCCACGTATTGCTGCCATCACCTTTGGCACGGTACAGCGCGGCATCGGCAAGGCTGTACCAGCCCGCCCAGTCGCTGTCCGCCTCACACAGGGTAGCGCCGACGCTTACCGTCAGTGACAAGGTATCCAGCGGTGCGGGGAAATGCAGGGCGCGCACGCCGGTGACTATGCGCGCGGCAACCGCTTCCAGATCGTCCGCCTGATTCAATTGCGTGAGCAGGGCGAATTCGTCGCCGCCGATTCGACACGACAAATCGTAAGGTGCTGCCGCGGAGGTGACTTCTGCGGCGACCGCACGCAAGACGCCATCACCGGCGAGGTGGCCGTATTCGTCATTGATGCGCTTGAAATGATCCAGATCGATGAGCAGCAGGGCCAGGTGCGTGCCGGCGACGCGATGTTCGACAAGGTTTTCCAGGAACTGATACAGGCCGCGACGGTTGGTCAGATCCGTCAACTCGTCGGTGCGCACCAGGCGATTGGCGGTGGAAAGCTGGGTCTGGGTCTGGCGCAGGGAATCCAGGGTCACCATCAGATCTTCATTGCGGCGCTTGAGACTTGCAATCAATAGCTGTTCGCTCGCCACGAGGTAAGCAAACGAGCGGCGCATGAATTGCGCGAGCAGGGCCGGTTCGTTGTCGAGCAGATGGTCGAAGGCTGGATAGTCGATGACGCGCAGGTTGCAGGCGTTGTGCGCAAACGCGCTGGCGACGCGCGAGTGATTGCCGATGAACAGCGCCAGCTCGCCGAAGTACTCGCGCGCAGCGAGCAGCTTGTGCGGCATGCCGTCGCCAAATTCGAGCCGGACTTCGCCGGACTCGATCACGTACATGTTGCGTCCGACTTCGCCCTTGCGGAACAGCATTTCGCCGGCGGCGACGCGACGGCTTGGCCCGGCACCACGCAGCATGACGAACTCGGCATCGGAGAGTTGTCGCGGCACGTTCGGCAACTGGACCTTTGGGGGCAGCGTCGTGGGGGCCTGCGCAGCAACGGCGGACACGCTCGGAGACACGGTGGACACGATCTTGCTATCCCCTTGATCGGCTCAACTGATCGGCTCAGCGCCGCATAGTAGCTGATATGCCGGAAGTCATCATCCGGCAGGGGTAGTCATTGCCGGCGACATGCGAGTCGCCGGCAAACTGTGCGCAAAACTCAGGCGGCAGTGGCGTGGGCTACGGGATGGAACTGCTCTTCCTCGGTCGAGCCCTTCAGCGCCACGGTCGAGGACTGGCCGCCCTGAATCGTCTGCGTCACCGTGTCGAAATAACCGGTACCGACTTCGCGCTGGTGCTTGACCGCGGTAAAGCCACGGTCGGCAGCGGCGAATTCGGCTTCCTGCAGTTCGACAAACGCGCTCATCTGGCGCCGCGCATAACCGTGGGCGAGATTGAACATCGAATAGTTCAGCGCGTGGAATCCGGCCAGGGTGATGAACTGGAACTTGTAGCCGTAGCTGGCGATTTCCTTCTGGAAACGCGCGATCGTCGCGTCGTCGAGGTTTTTCTTCCAGTTGAAACTCGGCGAGCAGTTGTAGGCCAGCAGCTTGCCCGGATACTTCGCGTGGATCGCTTCGGCAAACTTGCGTGCGAAGGCCAAGTCCGGCTTGCCGGTTTCGCACCACACCAGGTCTGCGTACGGGGCATAGGCCAGACCGCGGCTGACCGCCTGTTCCAGACCATTGCGCGTTTTGTAGAAGCCTTCGACCGTGCGTTGACCGGTGCAAAACGGTTGATCGTTCGCATCGATGTCAGCGGTCAAGAGGTCAGCCGCTTCCGCGTCGGTGCGCGCCACCAGCAGAGTCGGCACACCCATGACATCAGCGGCCAGGCGCGCGGCGACCAGCTTGTCGATCGCTTCGCGCGTCGGCACCAGTACCTTGCCGCCCATGTGACCGCACTTCTTCACGCTGGCGAGCTGATCCTCGAAATGCACGCCCGCGGCGCCCGCTTCGATCATCGACTTCATCAGCTCGAACGCGTTGAGCACGCCGCCGAAGCCGGCTTCCGCGTCGGCCACGATCGGTTGCAGGTAATCGATGCTGTCGTCGCCTTCGGCATGGTTGAGCTGATCGGCGCGCAGCAAGGTGTTGTTGATGCGCTTGACCACCTGCGGCACCGAATTGGCCGGATACAGCGACTGATCCGGGTACATCTCGCCTGCGAGGTTTGCGTCCGCGGCGACTTGCCAACCGGAAAGGTAGATTGCCTTCAAGCCCGCCTTGACCTGCTGCATCGCCTGATTGCCGGTCAGCGCGCCGAGCGCGGCAACGAAATCTTCCGTCTGCAGGTAGCGCCAGAGCTTTTCCGCACCGATCTTTGCCAGCGAGTGTTCGATCGGTACGGTACCGCGCAGGCGCACGACATCTTCGGCCGAGTACGGTCGGGTAACGCCCTTCCAGCGCGGATTGTTCTGCCAGTCCATCTTGATTTGTTCGGCAGTCGGCAGCGTGTTTTTCATGGAATATCCTTCGCGGTCGTAGATTGTGGACAAATGGATTTTGCTGCTTTGTGGATAATGCGTAGTTGCAGCTCAGGCCAGTTGTGCGTAGGCCGGCAGGGTGAGGAAATCGACAAGCTCTGGTGCATGAGTAAGTTCACCCAGCAGCGAAGCGGCCTGGGCAATGCGCACTTGGCCCGGCAGTCCGTTCGGCGGCAGGCGCTCATGCGTGCGCAGCAGCGACGCATCGAATAGGACGAAATCGATCGCGGTGCCATCGTCCAGGCGGCAATCCGCCCCGGCGGGAGCCTCGCCCGCCGGCAAATCAGCCCGATGCAACCACTGCCAGAGTTGCACGCGAGAAATCTCGGCGGTCGCCGCATCTTCCATCAGGTGATGGATCGGCACGCAACCCTGGCCGTCGAGCCACGCGGCCAGATAGCGCACGCAGACATCGATGTTGTTGAGAAAGCCCGCGCGCGTGATGCTGCCTGCAGGTGCGCCGATTAGATCGTCACGACCGACATGCACGTCTGCGCGAGCGATCTGCAACTGGTTCGGTCCCGCCATGTGCGCATCGAAGACTTCGCGCGCCAGCGGAATTAGCCCAGGATGCGCAACCCAGGTGCCATCGTGACCGGCCGTGACTTCGCGCAGCTTGTCGGCACGCACGCGGCTGAGCGCTGCGTCGTTCGCGACCGCGTCGCCGCTGATCGGAATCTGCGCCGCCATCCCGCCCATCGCGAATGCGCCGCGGCGATGGCAGGTCTGGATCAAAAGCTCCGAATAGTTTTTCAGGAATGGCACGGTCATGCCGACCTGGCTGCGCTCCGGCAGCACGCGGTCGTGATGCGTGCGGAAGGTCTTGATGTAGGAAAAAATATAATCCCAGCGCCCGCAGTTGAGACCAACGATGCGCCGGCGCAGCGCATGCAGGATTTCATGCATCTGGAACACGGCCGGCAGCGTCTCGATCAGCACGGTGACTTTGATCGTGCCTGTGCTCAAGCCGAGCTGGCGCTCGGCGAATTCGATGACCTCGTCCCACAACGCGGCTTCGCGATGATCCTGCAGCTTGGGCAGGTACAGGTAGGGACCGCGATCGCGCGAATGCAGCGTTTTGCCATTGTGGAAAACGAACAGGCCGAAATCAAATAGCGCACCGGACATTGCTTCGCCGTCAACCAGCGCGTGCCTTTCCGGCAAGTGCCATCCGCGCGGACGCACCATCAGCACCGCCGGCTCGGGATTGAGCTGGTAGCGGCGACCGTCAGGCGACTGGAAGGCGATTGTGCCGGCGACGGCATCGCGCAGATTGATCTGGCCTTCGATGAGGTTGTCCCAGGTTGGCGCTGTCGAATCCTCGAAATCGGCCATGAATACATTCGCGCCGGAATTGAGCGCGTTGATGACCATCTTGCGTTCGACCGGCCCGGTGATTTCAACGCGGCGATCACGCAGCGCCTTGGGGATTTCTGCCACCCGCCAATCGGTTTCGCGGATCGCGCGCGTCTCCACGAGGAAATCAGGGAGCGCGCCGGCGTCGAAACGCGCCTGACGTTGCGCACGTTCAGCAAGCAGGGCAAGGCGCTTCGCATCGAAGTGGCGATGCAGTTCGGCCAGGAAGGCCAGCGCCGCTGGAGTCAGAACGGTGTCGAAGCCCGGTCGCAGGGCGCCAGCGAGCGAAATCGGGTCGCGACTGAACTCAGGTTCAAAGTATTCCTGTGCTGCTGACATCTGCTTTGCCTTGTTGATGGTGCGTAGCAGCAGACTAGCCTTCCAGAAATGTATTTGACAAACTGAATGTTTCAATCTATTTGTTTGACAAAATTAAATCATCTTCCAAGGCATTGAATATAAACCTATGTCAAACGAGCGTTTGAAGTCGGATGAGGCCAATTCCGCGCCGGCCAAACCCCGCGTCAAGCCAAAGACCCGACGCAAGCGCAAGGGCGCGAAGGGTCCGGAGCGGTTTTATTACAAAGGCAACCGGATCAAGCAGCTGCGCGCGTTTTGCTTTGCCGTCAAGTTCGGCAGCATCGCGCGTGCGGCCGATGCCCTGTTCCTGTCAGCCTCGTCGGTCAGTCTGCAGCTGTCGGCCCTGGAAAAAGAGTTGGGCGTGCGCCTGCTCGAACGTACTCGCCCGCGCTTGGCGCTGACCCGGGAAGGCCAGATGTACTACGACCTGGCGCGCCCGCTTGTGGAAGGCGTGGAAAATCTGGACCAGCAATTCCGTTCGCTTCGTCAGGGGCTGGACGCTGGCGAGGTCAATATCGCCGCCGGCGCATCGACGATCCAATACCTGCTGCCCTCCCTGGTGCGCGACTACCGCGACCGCTTCCCCGAAGTGCGGCTGCAACTGGCTAATGTCACCGGCAAGGACGGCCTGGCGCTTTTGCGCTCGGATCAGGTTGATTTCGCCGTCGGCTCGATGCTCGACGTGCCGCATGATCTTTCCTACGAGCCGGTGCATTGGTTCGATCCGATGCTGATCCTGCCGCGGGATCACCCGCTGGCGACCAAGACTGACATCCTGCTGGAGGACCTTTCGCCTTACGGGTTGATCCTGCCGCCACAACGCCTGACCACGTATCGCCTCGTCGATCTGGTGTTTCAGCAGCGCAAGGTGCCCTACCGCGTGGCGATTGAAGTCGGCGGCTGGGAAGTCATCAAGCAATACGTGGCGATGGGCCTGGGGATATCGATTGTCACCGGCATCTGCATCAACGCCACCGATCACGAGCGCCTGGCTGTGCGCAATATGCGCCGCTACTTTCCGCAGCGCAGCTATGGCGTGGTCGCGCGCAAGGGCAAGTATTTGAGCCCGCAGGCGCGCGCCTTTATCGACCTGATCAAGCCAGGATTGTTCGTGCGCGGCGACTACTACGAATCAGGGCACTCGGAACGTTAGACGCCCGCTCAAACCGTGCCGCGATTCTTGCCCTGCCACGGCGCATAGAACTCGCGAATGCGCGCCATGTCCGCCGTGGCGTCCGCGGTCGGATAAATCAACGGTCCAAAGCCGATGATTTTTTCCGGGTAGTGAAAGTAGATCGGAATGATCGGCACGCGTGCTGCGCGCGCGATATGCCAGAAACCACTTTTCCACTTGTGCACTTTTTTGCGCGTGCCTTCCGGCGCGATCGCCAGCCAGAAACGCTCATGACCGGCGAACTGACGCGCCATCTCGCCGACCACACCGTGCGCGGCCTTGCGATCAATCGGCATGCCGCCAAATGCGCGCAGCAGGGAACCGAGTGGCCAGAAAAACGCCTCGCGCTTGCCGATGAAGTGCACGTCCAGGCGCAGACCCACTTTCACCAGCAAGCCCCAGATCACATCCCAGTTGCTCGAATGCGGTGCGGCGATGACGACGGCCTTGGCGATATCCGGAAACTCCCCGGCCACCCGCCACCCGCTGCGCGCGAACATCCACCGACAGACGGGAGCCGCGATCGATGGCGGCAATTGCGGCATGTTCGGCTGCACGGGAGGAAACACCGGCGCCGTCATTCCAGGCTCCAGCTTTTGCCGCGACCCTGCTTGTGCTTGGCGCGCTTCTTCTTCGACGCGATGCGTCGTTCCTTCGACGCGCGTGTGGGCTTGGTCGCGACGCGCTTCTTCGGCACATGCTGGGCGGCGCGCACGATGTCGGCCAGGCGCTCGCGCGCGTCCTCGCGGTTGCGTGCCTGATCGCGAAAGCGACTGGCTTGGATCACCAGCACGCCATCGGACGTAAGACGCCGGTCGCGACGCGCGAGCAGGCGCGCGCGCAAGGGCTCTGGCAACGCGCTGGACTGAGTGACGTCGAAACGCAATTCCACCGCGGAAGCGACCTTGTTGACGTTCTGCCCGCCGGGACCGGAGGCGCGCACGAAACTTTCCACAAGTTCACTTTCTGGAATTTGCAGCGAAGGAGTGATCTCAAGCATTGGCACTAGTCGCGGAAATTCTCGAACTGCAGCGGCATCGTGATATCCGTGCCGCGCAGGAATGCCATGGCGCCTTGCAGATCGTCCTTCTTCTTGCCGCTGATGCGCAGTTTGTCGCCCTGGATCTGCACCTGCACCTTGAGCGATGAATCCTTCAGGCGCTTGACGATATCCTTGGCCAGAGGCTGATCGATGCCTTGCTTGAGAGTGATCTTCTGCCGCGCCGTGGCCAGGTTGACTTCCGGATCGGCGATTTCTGCGCAACCGATATCGATATGCCGGCTGGCGAGGCGCTGCTTGAGGATGTCGAGCATCTGCTTGAGCTGGAATTCGGCCTGTCCCTTGAGCAGAACGATGTTTTCGCCCTCGCGCTCGAACACGGCGTCCGTGCCTTTGAAGTCGAAACGGTTGGTCAGCTCGCGATTGGCCTGATCGATCGCATTGGTCAATTCGTGCAGATCAAGCTTTGAGACTACGTCGAACGATGGCATGCACTTCCCCCGGAATGCGTGAATTCTAGCAGCAGGCCGGGTTTGCCGCCGCGAGTGCGGATTCCCAACCCATGGCGGCGAGCGCGCGGTTGAATTCGGCGTCGGGCGCTGCGTGCAGGCGCAGTGTCGCGCCACCGATGGGATGTGCAAAGGTCAGTCGCCAGGCGTGCAGCAACAGGCGATGCACGCCGAAATGCATCCGCCAAAGCCGGTTGTGATCGCCGCGGCCGTGGCTGGTGTCGCCGACGATGTGATGTGAAACGTGGTGGAAGTGCTTGCGGATTTGCCGGTAGCGGCCGGTCTCTGGAAACGCCTCGACTAACGCGTATCGCTGCTCCGGATACTTACCCAGCGCAATCGGCACGGTCGCGGTTGCGTGCGTGCGCCAGCGCGTCAACGCCGCCTTGCGCGCGCTGCGTTCGCGCGAGTCGGGCAGTGCGTAATCGATGCTGCCTTCCGCTTCGGGCCAGCCGCGCACGATGGCGAGATAGGATTTTTCGATGCTGCGCGCCATGAACTGGCGTCCGAGTTCCGCGGCCATTTCGCGCGATTTCGCCAGCAGCAAGACGCCTGATGTGGCCCGATCCAGCCGATGCGCGAGAAACACCGGCGCGCCCACCTGTTCGCGCACCTGATCGAGCAGAAATACTCTCTCATCGGCGGCAATCGCGCTGCGATGCACGAGCAGACCTGCCGGTTTGTTGACCGCCAGCAGTGCATCGTCTTCGTAGACAACTTCGATCAACGCACGCGTCGCCAGGCCAACACGACGGTGCTAACGCCGACGAGTGCCACGACGGCCGATAGCGACGGCCGGCTGGTCAGGTACAGCATCGCGGCGATCAACAGCGCGCTTGCACCGAACAGGGTCAGAATCAGGCTGCGCGTCGCCTCGCGTGCCGCACGTTCGGCGCGGACGCTGGCTTCGGCTTGCCGCGCATCGAAATCGCCCGCGGCAGCTTTCTTCAGGTAAGTGTGAATCAGCTGCGGCATTTCCGGCGCTGCGGCCAGCCATTCCGGCAGGCGCGAACGCAGCACGCGGAACATTCGCCGCACGCCGTAGCGATGACGCAGGATTTCGCTCAGCACGGGTTTGGCCGTCGCCCAGATGTCGATCTGCGGATGCAGGAGGCGCCCCATGCCTTCGATGTTCAACAGGGTTTTTTGCAGCAGGATCAACTGCGGCTGCAAAGTCAGTTCATAGCGACGCGCGACGGAGAACATTTTTGCCACGACTTCGCCGAGCGAGATTTCCGCCAGCGGCCGGCTGAAGTAAGGCTCGCACACAGTGCGTACCGCGGCTTCCAGTTCGTCCACGCGCACGTGTGCTGGCACCCAGCCGGCCGCCAGGTGCAGCTCGGCGATGCGCTTGTAGTCGCGATCGAACATCGCCATGAAATTTTCGGCAAGCCAGTACTGGTCGCGCTCCGGCAGCGAACCCATGATGCCGCAGTCCAGCGCGATAAAACGCGGATTTTCCTTGCGCGTTGCGTCGACCCAGATGTTGCCCGGATGCGCATCGGCGTGGAAAAAATTGTCGCGAAACACCTGGGTGTAAAACAGGCGCACGCCTTTTTCAGCGAGCGCAATGCGATCGATGCCGGCAGCGTCGAGCGCGGCCAAATCATCCACGCCGATCCCGCGCACGCGTTCGAGCGTAAGTACGGAATCAGCGGTGTGCGACCAGAACACTTCCGGAACGATAAGATCGTCGCCGGCCACGAAATTGCGCCTGAGCAGGCTCGCGTTCGCGCCTTCGCGCTGCAGATCGAGTTCGTTCGTCAGCGTCGATTCGATCTCCGCCACGATCTCCAGCGGGCGTATCTTGTCCGCTGCCGGATGCCAGCGCTGCGCCAGCTCGCCGAGTGCACGCAGCAGGTCGACGTCGGCGCGAATGCGCGCATGAATCTGCGGACGCAACACCTTGACTACAACATCACGACCATCGGCCAATTGCGCGGCGTGCACCTGGGCGATGGAGGCCGAGGCCAGCGGCGTCTCGTCGAAAGATGTATACAATGCGCCAACCGGCGCGCCCAGTGCCGCTTCGATGGCCGCACGCGCCTGCGCGCCGGGAAATGGTGGTACCTGATCCTGCAACAAGGCCAGTTCGTCGGCGACATCGGCAGGCAGCAGATCGCGTCGGGTCGAGAGAATCTGGCCGAACTTGACGAAGATCGGCCCAAGTTCGATCAGGGCCAGGCGCAGGCGCGCACCGCGCGCCAGATGCGCAACATCCGCACGCGGCCGTGGCAGCAACGGACGCAGCCACTTGATCGGGCGGAAAAGATGCGCGCCATCGACGAGGTCGTCGAGCCGGTAACGCACCAGGGTCGCCGCAATGCGCGCGAGACGCGGCGCCTGACGCAGCGGCGTCACGCTCGACCCGTCCGCGCCGCGTGTGCAAGCTGCTGCACTTTTGCATCGAGCCGATCGCTGCGTTCGCGCAGCGCATCCACGTCGTCGAGGAATTGTTCCATTTCTGCAGGCGCGATCAGGTCGCGACTTTCCTCGCGCAGGAACTCGGCAGTGTCCTGGGTCAGCGCCTGTGCCGATTCGTGTACGAACGTGAATGCCTGACGCAATCCGCGCGCGATCGGCACGCCGAGCACGTCGCCGAACGTCTGTGCAAATGCTTCCTCCACGTCCGGCTGAAAATCACGAAGCAGTTTTTCCACGCTACGGGCAAGCTCCGCGTCGCCGGAAATATCCACCTTGCCCGGCGGCAGGGTCGAATCGCTGCGGCGCAATGCAAAGGCGAGCAGGCTGCCGGGACTGGCACGCATATTCAGGTCGGCGGGCGCGTCCCAGTGCGGACCAACGCGCAGGCGTCCTTCGCGAACCGACAGCGCCAGCGCGAGATTTGCGCCACGCAGTTCGATGCCGATGCGCCGGCCTTCCAGTGCACCGAGGCGTTCACGCGTAGGTTCATCCAGCGCAAGCGCGCGATTCAGCGCGGCTTCGAGCAGGCGGCCGAGACGCGCGAGCAGCGGATTGGGTTGGCGGGAAGGGTCGTCCATCGCGCGAATTCTAGCTGTTCGCGCCGCGCTTCGGGCATGACGAACGCGAGAAGATGGGACAAAAATCGTAGCGAGCGAAGGCAGTTTGCGTTTCCGCGGCGCACAGGAACCGGAGTGTACACAGGCGTACATGAGGGTGAGCAAGCGCCGCTTGGCTCGCATGCGAGCCGCGCGAGCGAACGCCCGCGCCGCTGGCGCGGGCCGGGGAGCACCGGCGGACCGCCAGAATCAAAACAAAGTCTGGTCGAGCGCAGTAGATTTTTGTCAGCCGCGGCGTTGCATGCGCTCTCGGGCCAAGTGCTGCGACAGCCGCGCCAGACCTTCGGCCATGCTTACCCGCGGGGCGTAGCCCAGATCGCGGCGGGCCGCGGCGATATTGAACCAGTGCGCGGTCGAAAGTTGCTCGACCACGAAGCGCGACAGAGGCGGTTCGCGTTGGATGCGCAGCGTGGAGTAGATCGCTTCCAGCGCGGTGCCGAGGAACTGTGCCAGACCCAGCGGCAGGCGCCGCGTCTCCGGCGGAAAGCCATCGGCCTTGAGCCAGGAATTGATCAGGGCTTCGTGGGTGACCGGTTCATCCTGACTGATAAAGTATACTTTTCCCGCAATCGGCGAACCGATCGCAAGTTTGTCCAGCGCCAGCACGTGCGCTTCTGCGGCATTGTCGACAAAGGTCGCGTCGATTTTCTTCGGCTTGTCGCCGATCAGGCGCAAGCGCCCTGCGCGCGCCTGCCGGAGGACGCGCGGTATCAGGTTCGGATCGCCCGGACCCCAGACGAAATGCGGACGCAAAGCCACGGTGGCAATTTGCGCACCGTTCGCTGCGAGCACGCGTTGCTCGGCCAGGGCCTTGGTCTGCGCATACGCACTGCTGAAGTGCCGGGCGTACGGCACCGACTCGTCGACACCGTCCAGGTCGCTGCCGTCGTGGACCACGCTAGGACTCGACGTGAATACGAGCTTGCTCACCTTGTGCAGCTCGCACGCCGCTAGCACGTTGTCGGTGCCGCGGACGTTGGCTTCGTAAAAATCCTCGAGCCGGCCCCAGGCGCCCACCTTGCCTGCACTGTGCACGATCGCGTCGACGTCTTCGGCCGCCGCGGTCACGCTGTCGAAGTTGGTGATGTCGCCGACGCGCTGTTCCACTTTCAGCGCGTCCAGCGCCGGATAGCGGTTGCGGTTGAACGCGCAAACCGTGTGTCCGCCTGCGACAAGCTGCTTGCAGATCGCCTGGCCGAGGAAGCCGCCGCCACCGGTAACTAGGATTTTCATGTGGGGATTGTAACGATTTCAGAACGGCGAGAATGTGATTTACGCAAGCTTAAGCGTAACCGGTCTACCGTGTGGTTCAGTCCAGTGGAACGCCAGACATGTCGCGGATCGCATTTTTCATCATTGCCATTGGGCTACTTGCCGCCTCGACCGCGAATGCAGAGCGCGTGTTCACCGGCACCACCGAGTCCGGCGCGTACTACCGCATTGCCGTACCCGACACATGGAAATCCGGCGACGGCCTGGTGCTGTTCCAGCACGGTCTGACCTTTGATTCATCCGATCCCACGCCGAGTCTGGGCCCTATCGCGGACCTGCAACTCAGCGAAGGGTATGCGGTTGCCGCGTCAAGCTACAGCCAGCGCGCCTGGGCGTTGTTCAGGGCGCCGGACGATAATGCGCAACTTCTGGTAGTGTTCAAGCAACAGGTCGGCAGCCCCGGCACGATCATTCCCTATGGCGCTTCCCTCGGGGGCCTGATCGCGCTCAAGCTCGCCGAAGATCCGCGCTTCGCTCCGGTGCCGGGGGTGTACGCCGCGTGTCCGCCCGCGGCCGGATCGCGTGTATGGGACGAAGCCATCGACTTGCGCCTGGCCTACGACGTTGTCTGCCACGGCGCGGGCGATCTGCCCACCGGCGATGCGCCTTATCCCTGGGCCTACAATCTGGATGACATTCCAAACAACCTCTCCGATCTGCAGGACCAGGCGCAGTTGCTGCAAACGCTGGTGCCACTCAACGAGTGCACCGGCATCAACCTGCCGGAGGTGCTGCGCAACGCTTCCATGAAGCGGCGTCTGGCGCAATTGATGAATCTGGCGCGTATCACCGACGAAAAATTCTTCATCACCAATGTCGGCTACGCGACCTACGCGATGAGCGACTTGGTGCGGGCGCCGGACAAGCTCAACGATCTGAGTCCATTCAGCACCATCGGCGTCGATTACAACGACGCGACAATCAACGCGAACATCGCACGCATCCAGGGCGATCCGTTTGCGTCGCTATATTTCCGCTGGGCTTCGGATTTTCGCGGGCGCATTGCGCCAACAACGAAGGTGATCTCGATCCATACCAGCCGCGATCAACTGGTGATACCGGCCAACCAGTATGTGTTGCGCCAGACCCTGCCGGCCTCGCAATTGACCAGTGCACTGGTGAATGAAACAGCCCCCAGTCATTGCGGTTTTAGCGCAGCCGAAGGCGTGGCGGGATGGGAAGCACTGCGCGCCTGGATGGGCGGCCATGCGCAGCCGCAAGTCGCCGACTTGCAGGCCACCTGCAATGTTGCCATCAACTCCGGCGCCGCCGGCCCGTGCCGCTACGACGCAAATGTCAGTGTACCCAGCTTCGACAGCCAAGTGCGGCCGCGGCAGACCGTGTCTGCGCCTGAGATCGACGCCAGCTACAGCGGTCAATGGTTCGACCACGATCGCAATGGCGAAGGCATCTCGCTGGAAATCCTGCCCGGCAACAAGGCACTTTTATACTTTTTCACTTATCCACCCACGGGCATGCCCGGCCAGCAGGCATGGCTTACGGCGGTAGGCGACGTGATCGGAAACGGCATCGAATTCGCCGATGTGCAATTGCCGTCGCTGGACGCCAGCGGCAATCTCCACGGACAGCATTGGGGCCGCATCGGCATCACGTTCGCTGATTGCAATCGTGGCGCGATGCGCTGGGACGGCCCGCCTGCCTGGGGTTCGCTGCAAGTGCCGCTGGACCGACTAACCTCGCTGCGCGGACTGGGCTGCGGCAATATCGCGCAGACGCCGCCGAGCCAGAGCAGTGGCGCATGGTTTGACCCGGCGCACTACGGCAGCGGTTTTGTGTTCGAGCAGATCGATTCGAGCACGATCGCGCCGATCTGGTTTGGCTTCGACGCGGCGCGTAATCCGATATGGATGACCGGCGGGCTGCGTCTCGGGTTCGATGTGCAGGCCTATTCCGGAAGCCTGGGCCAGGGCATCGGCCCGCGTTTCGGCGCGGACTACGATCCGGCGGCATTTCACTTCGGGGCGCAGGGCCAGTTGAATGTGCTGTTTCAGTGCGTGACTGCCAGCGCCAACTTCAGCGCGACGCTCGGCACCCCGCTGATTCCGGCCTCACTCTCGCTGCAACGGATTACCTATCCCCTCGGCGTGCCGACGTGCGGCCCGTGAGGCTTTAGCGTTCGCTCATCAATGCGAACAGGTTGCCGTCGGGATCGTGGACAAAAGCCATCCACAAGTCCTTCGCTCCGAGTTTGGCGATGAAATGCGGTGCGCCGTTGTCGGCGACCGTTGCGCCGCGCTGTTTGATGGCCGCGAAGTCAGCATCCAGATCGGCGCTTTCAAAATATAAAACCGTCCCTGCCGGTTTGAGACCTTTCGGTTCGGCCTGACCCAGCATCAGGCGCACGCCGGCGACGTCGAAGAACGCAACGTTCGGTGCCTGAAACATGAATTTCAGACCAACGACGTCGCGATAGAACGCGATCGCGCGGTCCATGTCGTGCACGCTCAGCGCGATCTGGCCGATGCGGCCCACCGCTGGAGTGGTCATGGCGGCTAATGATCCTTGATCGGAAACGTCTGCGCCTCGTCCTTGGGACGTCCTGCGTCGTCGCGTTGCTTCACGCGTACGCCGCCGCAGACATAAGCATGGAAGTTCTGCGCACCATCCTTGGGTTCGTCGATGGCCCGAATCGTATCGGCGGGAAGGCCGGCGGCCTGGTTGCGCGCTAGCGTTTCCAACTCATCGCGCACCTTCAATTCGGAGCGATGATAGAAAGCGACCTTGGCCGCCACCGATACCGAAATCATGCCGGCATCGCGGCAACCGGAAACGTTGCCGTCGTAAGCCACGCGCACGTTTTCCGCGCTTATCGTCGGTTTCACCCAGGTGCAGGCCGCCAGCATGCCAAGGCTTGCGCCAAGTGCGCCAAGTTGGATCGACCTTTTCACTAGCGCCATGTTCATCATGCTTAGGTCCACGAAAGTAGGCTTGCATCCTAACGCGATTACTTGCTCGCGTGTACCGGTTTGCCGTCGGCATCGAGCACCTGCAGCGTACCGAGTTTGAGTGCGCGCAGCGGTTTCTCGATCTGCTTCAAGTCGCCGATCACGACCCAGGTCAGCGCCTGCGGCTGGATGACCAGCTTCGCCGCGGCTTCGACGTCGGCATCGGTCTGCGCTTCCACGCGCTGCTTGTACGTCTGCACGTAGTCATCGGGCCGGTGATACACCACGATTGTTTGCAGACTGCCGAGCACGGCACCCGCGCCCTCGTACTCGCCCGGCAGCGCACGCACCAGGCTGACCTTGACCTTGGCAATCTCGTCGTGCGTCAGCGGTTTCTCGCCGATCACGCCACGTGCTTCGTTGAGGAGCTCCTGCGCCGATTGCGCCGTCTTGTCGCTCTGCACCGGCGCGTACATCAGGAACAGGCGCTGGCCGATCGCGTTGCCGGAAAAACTATACGCGCCGTAGGCCCAATGCTTGTCCTCGCGCAGATTCATGTTCAGGCGCGAGGTGAACAACCCGCCGAACGCCTGATCCATGGTGCCGATCTGCAGATGGTTCGGCGCCAGCGTCGACGGCGCCAGCGTACCGGCGATGATCACCGACTGCTGCGAGCCGGGACGATCCATCACGAACACGCGGGGCTTGGCCGGTGCCTTCACGCTGGCAAGATTCTTTTTCGGCAAGGGGCTCGATGGCGGACTCCAATCGCCAAACACGGCATCGAGCTGGGCAATGATCTGCGCCAGCGTGGTGTCGCCGGCCACCACAATCCTGACATTGTCCGGGCGCAGGAAATCACGCACGAAATTCTGCATGTCGCCCGCTTGCAATGCCTGGATCGAGGCTTCTGTGCCGCTCCCGGTGAACGGAATCGCATAGGCATGTCCGGCGCCGTAGACCAGCGGCGGCAATACACGCAGTGCCGATTGGGTGGGATCGGTTTTTTCCTGGGCGATGCCGGCCAGCCATTGACCGCGGATGCGAGCGATGTCCTCGGCGCGAAACGCAGGATGGCGCACGACGTCGGCGAACAGCGCCAGCGACGGCGCCAGTTGCGACGACAGCGAGTTCAATCCCGCGCTGCACGTATCCAGATCGCAACCGGCGCCCAAGATCGCGCCGAGGCTATCCTTGCGTCGCGCGATCTCGAGGGAATCCAAGGTTTGCGTGCCTTCATCGAGCATCGCCGCGCTGAAACTTGCTGCACCGAGCTTACCCCCTTGATCGGCCGCGTAGCCGCTGTCGAACAGCAATTTCAGTTGCACTACCGGGATCGCATGACGCTCCGCGAGCACAACTTCGATGCCGTTTTTCAGCTTGCCGTGCTGCAACTGGGGGAAGTTCAGATCGGGAAATGCGTCTACCACGGGTACGCCGGAATCCCGATCGATGCCGCTTTTTAGCGTTTTATACTCGTGCGCTGGCGGCGCAACAGGTTTCGGTGCGCCGTCGGCCGGACCGAGCCCGGCGACCTCTGCTTCGTCCTTCGCCGGGTCGGGCGTGCCGGGTTTAACCGTCAGCGTGTAGTCGCCGTGCGCAATCCATTTGTTCGCTGCGGCGAGCACGCTTGCGGGTGTCGCTGCGTCCATGCGCGCGCGCGCGACTTTGTAGAATCCCGGATCGCCTTGATAGACTTGTCCTTCGGCGAGAATGCGTGCCTGGCTGGATACGCGTTCCACGCTGCGGATCAAACCCGCATGCCGGCGCACGCGCGCGCGATCGATTTCCTCCTGGGTTGGGCCGTCCTTGAGAAACTTCGCCCATTCATCGGCAACTGCTGCTTCGACCTTCGCCGGATCGACGCCTTTTTTCACGTCGACCTGCAATTCAAACAGGCCTGCGAGCGCCTGGTGGTCCACGTCGACTTCGACGTCGTCGGCGATCTTGTCCTTGTATACCAGGCGCTGGTACAGACGCGAGGTCTTGCCCTCACCGAGCACGGTCGCGGCCAGCGAAAGCAGCGGTGCATCGGCATCGCCGCCCGGCGGCACATTCCATTCGCGATAGATGCGCACCTGCGCGACCTGATCGACCATCTCGCCGCGAGTGGATGTCGTGCGCTGGGCGATCCAGGGCTGCTGGCGCGGCACCGGCGGGCCGGCGCCGATGTCGCCAAAGTATTTTTCCACTTTCGCGCGCGCCTGCGCCGGCGTGATGTCGCCGGCCAGCACCAGGGTCGTGTTCGCCGCGCCGTAGTGATCGTTGAACCATTGCTTGACGTCGGCGAGCGAGGCCGCTTCCAGATCCTTCATCGAGCCGATCGTGTCGTGATGATATGGATGATTTGCCGGAAACGCGTTGGCCTGGATATTTTCGCCTACGCGGCCGTAGGGCTGGTTTTCGTCCTGGCGCTTTTCGTTCTGCACCACGCCGCGCTGCGTGTCGATTTCCTTCTGGCCGATCGCGCCGAGCAAATGGCCCATGCGATCAGATTCCATCCACAGCGCCATGTCGAGCGCGGTGGTCGGTACGGTCTCGAAATAATTTGTGCGATCGTTCGACGTCGTGCCGTTCTGGTCGGTCGCGCCGACCTGCTCGAACGGCTTGAAATAACCGGTCTTGTGATGCTCGGAACCAGAGAACATCAAATGCTCGAACAAGTGCGCAAATCCGGTCTTGCCGGCCGGCTCATCGGCCGAGCCGATGTGGTACCACACGGCGACGTTGACCACCGGCGCCTTGTGGTCCTCGTGCACGACGACAGTCAGGCCGTTGTCGAGTTGGAATTTCTCGAACGCCAGATCCACCATGTCGATCTTTGTCGCGGGCGTCGTGTCGGCAATCGCATTGCCCATCAGCAGTGCGAGAACGATGGCGGCGGATTGAAAGGATCTTGATGAAGGCATCATGGGCGCTCAGAGGGATCGGCAAGTCGGGCTGCGAGCCTAGCGGATGGCTCGGTGCAGGACAACACGCAATCGGAATAGCGCTACACTGAAAAAGTTCACTGGAGCGTGCCATGCAGCGCATCCTCGTTACCGGCGCCAATCGCGGGCTCGGCCTGGAATTTACCCGCCAACTGCTGTCACGCGGCTCACGCGTGCTGGCGACCTGCCGCCATCCGGGTAAGGCGCTGGCGTTGACCGGACTGGCCGCGGCGTATCCGGGACACCTGCATGTTTTGCCGCTGGATCTGGACAAGGAGCGTTCAATTGCCGAAGTGGTCCGTGAAGCCGGCGCCCTGACCGAGGCGCTGGATGGCTTGATCAACAATGCCGGTACATTGGTATCCGGCGAACGCTACGGCGCAATCGCAGGCAAGTCGCTGAGCGAAAGTTTCTCCAGCAACGTCGTGGGTCCGGTGCTGCTGACCCAGGCGCTCTCTCCACTTCTGGAGAAAGTAAAAAATGCAAAGGTGATGAACCTGTCGTCGCGGCTCGGTTCCTTGGGCGCCGGCAACGGCTTTGGCACGCCCAGCTATTCCATCAGCAAGGCTGCGCTGAACATGGCAACGCAGCAGCTATCGGCGGCGCTGGCGCCGCGTGGTGTCATCGTTTTCTGTGTCAGTCCCGGCTGGGTCAGTACCGACATGGGCGGCGCCAATGCCACGTCGACGCCACAGGATTCCGTCGCCCACTTGCTCAAGGTATTCGATGCGGCGACGCCAGCCGATGCCGGGCGTTTCATCGACGTCGAGGGTGTGAGCATTCCCTGGTAACGTGATGTTCATGCGACCTCGGGATGATGGCGCTATGTGCCCGCCGCCGCCAGCGCAATCGTTGCCATCATTCTTGCTTCGCGGCCGGCGCGCGCGCGAGAAACTCCAGCACGCAGGCGTTGAATTGCTCGATCGCATCAAACGGCGTGCCGTGGCGCGATCCGGGGACCACGACGAATTCCACAAATGGAAAATGTGCCGCTTCGGCGCGCTTGTCGGCGAGCGGCGTGTAGTCGTGCTCAGCGGCGATGATCAGAGTCTGGCAGGCCAGTCCCGACAGGCGTTCGAGTGCGCTCCAGCCGATGAGCGCGTGAACCGTGGCAAGATATGCCGCGCGCGGATTGGCCCCGAGCACGTCGACCACGCGCTGGCGCTTCGGCGCCTGGTCCACATGCGGAAACAGCCGGTTCGCGATCAGCCGCGCGGTGCGGCGCAAGCCCAGCGTGCGCACCAGCGCAAGCTGGGCGTGCGCCTCCCACCATTTGCTCCAGGTGTCGGTGCGATAGTTGGCGAGCGCGTTGCACAGGATCAGCCGCCGCGTTTTCGCCGGTCTGATGAGCGCCATCTCCAGCGCCACGGCGCCACCGAGGGAAAATCCGAGTATATCTGTATACTCAATCTCGAGAGTGTCAAGCAGCGCCCACAGATCGGCGGCAAATTGCGCAATCGAATAGGGCCCCGCAGGTTTGCCGCTGCGCCCGGAACCGCGCAGATCCGGCAGGATCAGACTGTGCGCGCGGGCGAAATCTTCACGCTGAAAAGCCCAGTCGTCGCCGCTGGAGCCGAGGCCGTGAATCAAGAGCAGCGGTGGACCGCTGCCGCTGCACTCGTAAAAAAGTTCAGTGGAATTGACCGCTATTGTCGGCATGGAGAAGACAGATGAAAGCAAGGAGTATAGCCGGCGCGCTCGCGATCCTGAGCGCGTTTGCCAGCGCGAGCGCGTCGGCCGCCGCGCAGATCTACAGCGGCGATGCCTATGACCTGAAAAGTGGCGTACTGCTTTTCCGCGAAGAGCACTACCGCTACACCACAGGCGAGATGGCGCAGCAACTGGTGCTGTACCGCTGCCCGGATGGACGCCCGTTCGCGCGCAAGTTGTCGCGCGACGATGGCGATGCGCAGGCGCCGGATTTCGACATGGTCGATGCGCGCCTGAACTACCACGAAGGTGTGCGCCGACTCGGCGACCGCCGCGAAGTGTATGTGAAGCGCACGGCCGATCTGCCCGAGCAGGCCGAGTCGCTGGTGGTTCCGCCGGATGGCGTGATCGACGTGGGCTTCGACGAATTCGCCCGCCGCCACTGGGACGACCTGGCTGCGGGCAAGACCTTGAGTCTGCCGTTCCTGGTGCCGAGCCGGCGCGTGTTCTATTCGTTCAAGGCCCAGACCGACAATACCCCCAGTGCGACGACGTTGACGGTGAGGCTGTCCGTCGGCGCGTGGTACGCCTTTCTGGTGCCGCATATCGACGTCATCTACGATCGCGCCAGCCGTCGTCTGGTGCGCTATGAGGGTCTGTCGAACATTCGCAACGGACTCGGCAAGAGCTACAACGTACGCATCGAATTTCCGCACTCGCCGGCGCCGGCGACAGCGCAACAGATCGACGCCGCGGCGTCGGCAACACTGACCGCCAGCTGTGCGGTCGTCCGCGCGGACACCGTCGCGGCCGGCGCGTGGCGGTGAAAACCCTGCCGGAAGTCATGCTTTGTAGGCATTGACGCAACTCAAACCCGCTCTGCTGCATCCAAATCAGCATGGATCCAGGCGACAAGCTGTTGGCACAACGCTTGCTCTGTCCATCTTGCTGAAATGTATACTAGAGGAGTTGGGTCATGAATCTTTCCCTGCAGGTGGTTCGCGGTCTGGGTGCGCTGGCGATGTGTGCAGCGGTCAGCGCCTACGCGCTCACGCAGCCGACGCCGATGGCCGATGCACAGGATGCCGGAGTTGCAGTCGCGCATTCGCGTCTGGAAATCGTCGTGGTCAGCGGCACCGACAACGCGCCGCGCTATCAGGTGGCAAGCATCCGCGTTGGAAAACCCGAAGCGCTGACGCCCGAACAAACCCGGCGCATGGTGATGCACACACGGGTGAACGATGTTCACAGTTGACGTGCGCAACAGCGGCGTTGCGGTAATAATCGCCGCATGCTGCATGTCGTGCTCTATCAACCTGAGATTCCGCCGAATACCGGCAACGTCATCCGCCTGTGCGCCAACAGCGGCGCGCATCTGCACCTGATCCGCCCGCTCGGGTTCGATCTGGACCATGCAAAGTTGCGCCGCGCAGGCCTGGACTATCACGAGTTCGCGACTATTGCCGCCTACGACGATCTGGATGCGTTTGTCGCGGCGGTGCAGCCGCAACGCCTGTTCGCGCTATCCACGCGCGGTTCGACAATGTATACAAAAGTGCAATTTGCGCAAAACGACGCGGTCGTGTTCGGCCCGGAAACACGCGGCCTGCCGCAGGCGTTGCTGGATTCCCTGCCCGCCGCACAGCGCCTGCGCCTGCCGATGCGGCCGGACAACCGCAGCATGAATCTGTCCAATGCGGTGGCCGTCGTCGTCTATGAGGCGTGGCGGCAGTGGCAGTTTGCCGGCGGCGAGTAAGCTCCGCGGATTGCTAATGCCCGGTCAGACCGGCTGGATATTCCGGCTTCTGTTCGCGCGCCAAGAGCTGACGCAGGGCTTCGGCCGGGGTGATTTCTTCGTGCAGCACGCGTTGCACACCACCTGCGATCGGCAACTCGACGCCATGACTGTGCGCCAGGCGCATGATCGTATCCACGGTTTCCAGGCTTTCCACGACCTGCCCGATCTCGGCGACCGCCTGGGCGAGCGCGACGCCGCGGCCGAGCGCGAGGCCGAGGCGGCGATTGCGCGACAAGTCGCCGGTGCAGGTCAACACGAGGTCGCCCAATCCGGCCAGCCCCATCAATGTTTCCGGCCGTGCGCCGATTGCCGCGCCAAGGCGCAGCATCTCGTTCAACCCGCGGGTGATCATGCCGGCGCGCGCATTGAGGCCGAGTTGCATGCCGTCGGCAACGCCGGTGGCGACCGCCAGCACATTCTTCATCGCGCCACCGAGTTCGGCGCCGATCACGTCATTGCCGGTGTAGGCGCGAAAATGTGTACTATGCAGCAATTGTGCAACCTGCTGCGCAAATGTCGCGGTCGTGGAGTGCACGGTGACCGCCGTTGGCAGGCCCTGCGCGACTTCGCGCGCAAACGATGGGCCGGTCACGATCGCCGCCGGCGCGCCGGGCAGTCGCTCAGCCACCAGTTCGTGCAGGAAGCGCCCGGAAGGCGGATCGAAGCCTTTTGTCGCCCAGGCCAGTCCTGCGCCGTCGGCGAAATGCGGGGCAATTGCATCGAGCAGATCGGCAAAAGCATGGCTCGGCGTGACGATGAGCACCACGCCGGCACCGGCGACGCTCGCGCGCAGATCGGACGACAGCGCCAGTTGCTGCGGTAGCTCCAGTTCAGGCAGGTAGCGTGCGTTGCGCCGCGTCGCCGCCATCTGTGCGATTGCCGCCGGATCGCGTCCCCACAGGGTGACGCCCGCGCCGTTGCGCGCGAGCACCGCGGCGAGCGCGGTGCCCCACGAGCCCGCGCCGAGGACGGCAACCTTAGTTTTATCAGCCATGTTGTTTCTGGCGATCAAACAGGATCGCGCAAACTCAGGCGTTGTTGGGCGTGCCTTCCGCGCGACGACGCGCCTGCTCGGCGAACAGCGCCTCGAAGTTGATCGGCTGCATCAGGAACGGCGGGAAGCCGCCATTCTGGATCAGGTCCGAAACGATCTGGCGCGCGTACGGAAACAGCACGTTCGGGCAATACGTGGCGAGGACTGCGTCGCGGTTCTGGTTGTCGAAGCCGCTCATGCCGAACACCCCGGCCTGTTGTACTTCGGCCAGGTATGCGGTTTTTTCCGCAAGCTTGCATGTCACCGTCACCGTCAGCACGACTTCGTATACATTTTCCGTAAGCGCGCCGATCTGCTGCGACAGGTTCAGCTGGATTTGCGGCTGGCCCTGCTCCTGGAAGATCTGCGGCGCACCCGGCACTTCGAACGAGACATCCTTGATATAGACCTTTTGCAGCGACAGCTGCGCGCCGGCGTCGGCGGTGCCATTGGTAATTTCGTCGGCCATGAAAAACTACTCCGAATTCTGTTCAGTGGTAAAAGGGCGCGGATTATCCCACGCCACGCGATGGCATGCACACCTTGATGTGTGCGCAACCTTGAATTTCAAGGTGAAAAAGCCTTCAGCATTCACCAGGAACGACCAGGGAGTTTCAGCAACGCACCCCGCGGGTGCTATTTGCCGCGGGTCGTCGGCAAATCGGCCGCTCGCCATGCGGCGAGGCCGCCGCCAAGCCAGTACACGTGCTTGAAGCCGGCCTTGACCAGCCGCGCTGCGGCTTGCGCCGAGGTCGTGCCCGCCTTGCAGTACACCGCGATCGGCAACTCCTTTGCCTTGGCCAGTTCCTTGTTTTCCGGATCGAACTGGCTCATCTGCACGTTGCGCGCGCTGGCAATATGGCCCTTGTCGAAATCCTGCGTGCTGGACAGATCGATCACCAGAGCGTTTTCGCGATTGATCAGCAAGGTCAGCGCCGACGGTGTGAGTTCGCGATAGCCGCGGAACAGGCGTGCGACTTCGCCGCCGACAAGCGCCAGCAACAGCACCACGAAGATCATCACCAGCATTGTGTGGTTGCCGAAGAATTCAGGCAGGTGGTGCAGGATATCGTCCATTGCAAAGATCAGTGCCGGAGAAAGGGCGCGGATTATCCGTCAGCGCCGCGCAAAGTGCTACGGCGACACCAGGGGCGTCAATGGCAGGTTGTTGCGGATCCAGGTTCCCGGATACGCGCTCGGGAAAGTCAGGTTCGTGGTAATGAACGGCTGGTTGCCGGTGAAATGGTAGCTCAGGGGCCCAGCTACCTGCGCGCCGATCGAATAATCCAGCCATACGCACGACGGACAGCTTGGCCGCGCCACCATCTGGGTCAGCACATTGCCGTCGACGTAGGTCTCGTCCGAACCGGTAGTCCAGCGCGGCATGCCGGCCGCGTCATAAAGAAACACCAGGTTGAACATGAATGGATGGAATTCGCTGCCCACGCTCGGGAACAGTTCGTCGAACGTGCCCCACCCGCTCTCGCCCGTGTTGAACCATGAGCGCAGGCTGCTATCCGGGTCGGCGACGACCGGCACATAGATCGCGCCGCCAGCGACCCCGTTCAGCACCCAGGTGTACACGAACTTGGTTGGCGAGATGACCGACACCTGCGCGTTGCCGACCGCGATGCCGATCTCTGGAAACTGATTCGGCGGGCTCAGCCGGGTCTGAAACAAGGTCGCGTTCACCTGATTGGCATGCAGTTGATCGTTGACGACATACCAGGTGGGATAGCGTGCGGAGTCGCCGGTAAACCAGGCGCCGAAGAACACCGGATCGATGCCGGGGACAAAGGCCGTGAGCTGGGTCATGCCGCTGCCGGCCCGATGCGGATCGAAGAAATTGCCGCGCTTGGGAATGATCGGGGTCACCTGCGCAGGACACGTGTTTACGGCCTGACACTGCCCCGGCGCTGCAACAAAGTCTGAGGCGATGACAGACAGGTTGCTGGTGAAACCGTTGTCGTCCACCGTGCCCAGGTACTTGATCTTGATCGGCGCGCCGCAGCTGGCTTCGGGCGCGACCGCATATGTCACATCGACCCACACTACCTCACCGGGAGCGAGTGCAGGCAACGCAATCGCCGGTGTTTCCAGGGTGATCTTTGCCTGCCCAGGCTGACTCGTGTCTTGCGCGAAAACGGCGTAACCGTGGCTGGTTGGCGCCGTGCCGTTGTTGATGAGATGGACACTGGTACTGATGCGCTCGCCCGGAGCAATGCCGCTCGGCGAGCTTCCACATATTCTTTGCGAGACCAGGCCAAACCCGCTTTGCTGAACGGCGACGCTTTGTGCCGTGACGATCAGTGCGCGCGATGCGGTGCCGGTGCAACCGGCATGATCGCTGACCGCCACGCTGACATTGCCGGCGAATGCGCCCGGATACTCCGCCGTCAGGCTGGCCGCCTGCGGATCCAGATTGTCGGCGATGCCGTCGCCATCGACATCGAACGCATAGGTATACGGTGGCGTGCCGCCACTGGCGTTTGCACTCAGCATGATTCCGGCACCGGCCGTCGCCGGATTCGCGCTGAAATTCAAAGTCACATTCGGCGGCGTGCAGGAGCCCGCGCCGTCATGCGTCAGCGCGCCACTCGCGTCCGGATCGAGCCAGTCGCGCAAGCGGTTCGACGGCGCGCCGCCGCCTTCCCAGGCCGTGCTCAAGCGGCCATAGAGGTCGTCGCCGGCGGGATTGGTGCACAACGCCGCGCCGCCGGACAATACGCCGCGCACGCGGTGATTGGCATCCATGAGTCCGGACCCGGACGAGCCCTGTTCAGTCGTACCCAGGGTGTAGTGATCCACGCGCCAATGGTGCAGGCCCGGCGCATCCTCGCCGTGATCCAGGTCGTCGAGCGTGATCGTGCCGGCGCTAAAACTGATGCGCTTGGCGTCGGACTGCGGATGGTGCACAACGACGCCGCCATCGAACGTATTCTCGCTGCGGTCCCAGCCATTCCAGTAGACGTTCGCCGCCGCGGGCGGTGGCGTGTTCAATTTGAGCAGAGTGAAATCCGCTTGCGGGTCCGCCGCCACCAGGTGCGCGCCGCCGATCTGTTCGATCGCGTCATTGGTGGGTACCGGCTGCGCACTTTCGAAACTGCTCACCGCACGACACACGGGGCTTTCGTATTTCCAGTAGATGATGACGCTGTTTGCCCCGCTCTGCGTGGAGATGCAGTGGTTGGCCGTGCTCAGGTAGGGCACATGGTCGTTGCGCGCGTCGTTGAGCAGTTGGCCGGAACAAAATCCACCGCTGCTGACGACAACCGCTTCTGCATTGATCTGGCTGCGCCAGGTGTCGCCATCGGGACAAATCGTGTCGACGTTGCAGCTGCCGCTGCCGGTGCCCGGATTGAAAAACGATTTAGGCCCAGACGCCGGCCTGAAGATGTCGCGGTAACCGACGTGCACCGTGCTCAGGTCAATCTCCAGGAATGGTTTCATCGATTGCGGCAGCAGCACTTCGATCAGGGCATCGTCGCCGTACAGCAGCGGCGTCCAGAATTGCCCGGAGCGCTGGTTGTCGGCATCGGTGTACGCGCCGAGTTGACGGTTCGAATTGCCGATGAACAACTGCGCGCCCGGCGGCAGAAACAGGCGGCGAAAGCCGAAATCCAGGGTCAGCGCGCCGGCAGCGTGCACCGGCAGGCGCCACAATGCCATGCCGTCGGGCAGGTCCTGCCACTCGCCGCCGACGGCCGTATTTCTGGAAAATGTCACATTGTGGATTTCACGCGTCAGCGCATAGCGCAGCGGCGCCGACTTCGGCGCGCCGACATCGGCCGCCAGCGCCTTGGCGCGATCAACCCCCTCGGCTTCGAGGACAAACCTGGCAGCCGGCGCTGCCAGTGCGTAGTGCTGGCTGGGAGGCAACCGGCCCGTATTCGGCGGCTGACTCTGCGCAACCGTTGCGACGGCGCCAGCGACGATCAGGAGAAGTAGGCGCAAGCGCAGCGGCATCGGCAAGTTCCGTCGTTCGGCTTTAGTGCTGGATGATGTCGGGCAGGCCCGAGATCAGATGCCAGTGCTTGCCGGCCTCATCGTAGCGCCACAATTGTTTGTCGACGATGCTGCGCTCGGTCTGCGTATTGATGTTGACCAGGCTGATCTGGACGATCTGGCGCACTTCATGCGGGCCCGCGGGCACCGGCGGCTGCTCGGTGTACGCGGCCACTTTCACCTGCTTGTAGCGTTCCATGTCGATCGCGCTTAGTGGATGCTCCTTGAGCGTGTCCTTGTCGACGAAGGCGAGCGCTTGCTCGAAATCGCCCCAGCGCACGGCATTCGCATAGGCGGCCAGGGTGGTTTCCAGCGCGCGGCCTTCCGACTGCGTGGTCATTGCGCTGCAACCGGCGCAAAGTGCAATAAGCATTGTTGTCGAGAGAATCAAACGCGACATGACGGGCTCCTGCAACGGGATCGCACGCATTCTGCCGTAAAAAAATCCCGAATGGTGGCTCAGCGCCGCACGATGGCGACAAACCGGGCGTCCAGCGTGCACGCTTGGCTGGCGTCGGCCAACGTCACCGCGCAGGCTACGCGCAGGCGTGCGCGGCCGCGACTGGCGAGCGTGTCAGTGAACGTCGCCCAGGTTTCTCCATGCGCCAGACCTGCGCGCGCGATGAAATCCGACCACACCGGTGCCAGGTAGCGCACGCTGCTGTCTTGCACGTAGACGTCGCAATCGCGCTCCAGGGCACCGAGTTTGAGCACGATTAAGCCCCAGCCGGCCAGCGTCAACAGGCTGACCAGACTGCCGCCGAACGCGCAGCCCTTGTCATTGATGTTTGGCGCCAGCGGCGCCGCGAGCGCCAGTTCGTCGCCGTCGTGCGCATGCACGCGCAACTGCATCGCCCGCGCCAGCGGAATATCCGCGAGCAGGGCGTGTTCGAAATTGGTGGCGGCCGTTGAGACTGGTGGATTCTTGCTTTGATCGTGCGTGCTTTGGTCGTGCATGGGTGATCGCGGATTGTGGTGGCGGCGCAGTGTGCCAGCTTGACGGGTGCAATCAAGTCGCGGCGGTGGAGTACGATGCCCTGATGCCAAAGTCGACGACGAGAGTCAATGCATTCGCGCGATTGCGCACCGAGACGGGTGTTCTGGCGGGCGCAAGCCTGGTGGTGACTCGGCCCGCCGGCAGTGGCCAGAACCTGAAGCGACAAATCCGCGCACTTGGCGGGACGGTACTGAGCCTGCCCGGAATCGCCTTGCGCGCCGATATCGACAATGCAACGGCGGCGAAGTCCGCACTCGCGGCAGCGCGAACGACGGATATCGCCATCTTCGTCAGTCCCGCCGCGGTGCGCTTTGCGTTCGCGCTGCGCCCAGGGCTGCGCTTCGCCCGCGACACTGAGGTTTGTGCGATCGGCGCCGCCACGGCAGGCGTGCTGGCACGGCACAACATCCGCAACGTCCTGTGGCCACGCGGGCCGCAGAACAGTGAAGGGCTGCTGGCGCTGCCGCAATTGCAGAAACTTCGCGGCGATCATGTCGTCGTGATCGGCGCCCCCGGCGGACGCGAATTGTTGGCGCAAAGCTTGCGCGCGCGGCGTGCGCGCGTCAGTCATATCCATGTGTACCGGCGCATGCCGCCGCGTCTGACCCGGCCACAGCTTGCGGCGCTGGAACAGGCGCCGGCGCCGCTGCTGACCTTGCTGACCAGCGCCGAGGCGCTGCAAAACCTTCGCGCCACGCTGCCGCTGCACTTGTTTGCGCGCCTGGCGGCGGGTGAATTGATCGTCAGCAGCGAGCGTCTTGCGGTGGCGGCGCGCGCCAGTCTGTTCAGCCACGTGCACGTTGCATCTTCGGCTCTGCCGCGGGACTTGCTGGAAACCGCGCGCATGGTCCTGGCCCGACATCGATTGTGATGGTCCTTCGCAGCGGCGATGACAGCGCAATTTTCGGCGCTTTTCGTTAGCATTGCGTCCATGAGCGATACGACGTCCGAAACCTCCCTGGCCGCAGCGCCACCCGCTGTTGCGATCACCCCTGCGGCGCCTCGCGCCGGCAACGGTGCGGTGATGCTGATCGCGTTGCTGGCGCTGATCCTTGGCGGTTACGTCGCCTGGCGTCAGTACGCACAGAGCGAGCGCAATGCCGATATGCAGCACATGGGCATACAGGTCGAAGCGCTGACGCATTCGCTTGAGCAACTTCGCGGCAACGCCGATACGCTGCGCGCGCGAATGGATGATGGCGCCAAGGTCAACAAGTCAGAGCGTGAGGAATTGCTCGGCCTGAGCGAGCGCGTGCGCTTGCTCGAAGATGCCGTGGCCAACCTCGCCGACAAACGCCTGTCCGGTCACGATGGGCTGGTGCTGAATGAGACCGAGCTGCTGCTCAGCCTCGGCGGCGAACGTTACACCTTGTTCCATGACACCGGCGCGGCAATCGCGGCGTACCGCCTGGCCGATACCGCGCTGAGCCAGGTGGAAGATGCTGCATTTTCCACAGTGCGTCAAAGTATAAGCGCGGAGATGGAGGCGTTAAATTCGCTGCAAGTCAACGATCCCGCGTCAGTGTCGATCAAGCTTGCACAGTTGCGTGCACAAGTGCCGCTACTTCCGGCGCTCACGCGCCTGCCGGCGCCTGCCCCCGCGGTGGAAGAGTCTCGAGTCTGGCGCGTGCTCGGCGCCTTCGTCCAAGTGCGTCATGGAGAGGATGCGCAGGCGTCACTGAGCCTGCGCGATGCCGGTATGGCACGCGAATTGGCGATTCTCGATTTGCGCGATGCCGAAGTCGCCCTGCTTGCGCGCGACGACGCGCGCTACCAGGCAGCGCTGGCGTCCGCGCGCGCGCAATTGCTCGCATTCGACCCGTCTGCCGCGGCGGTCAGCGCTGCGCAGGCTGAGCTCGACGCATTGGCCAAGTCGGTGATGGCGCCGCCACCGCCGCCAATCCTCGGCGCAGCGCTCAAGGAGCTGCGCAATCTGCGCGCCATGCATGCCTTGCGTGCACCGGCCGGTCAGGGCGAGGCACAAAAGTGAAATTGTGGATTACGCTGCTTTTCCTGCTGGTCGCGGCATGCGCGGCGGCTTTCGGCTGGCAGGCCCTGGCCGCCGATCCCGGCTACGTGCTGGTGAAGCTTGGCCAGACCAGTGTCGAGACAACCCTGGTATTTGCGCTCGCCGTCCTTGTGCTCGGATGGGGTCTGCTGAGTTTGCTGTGGCGCCTCCTGCGCTGGCCGCGCGCGGCCTGGTCGCGACGCTCGCGGCGACGTGGCCGTGAGCGCATCGCCGGCGGTCTGGTCGCGTTGGCGGAAGGCCGCTATGAGCATGCCTCGCGCGAGTTGGAACGTGCCTCGCACCAGAGTGGTCTGCGCGCACCGGCTCTGCTCGCGGCGGCGCGCGCGGCGCATGCGCGCGGCGAAAGTGCGCGCGCCGATGCAGCATTGGACGAAGCGTCGGTGGTGGCCGCTCCGGCGGCGCTCGCACTGCGCGCGCGTTTCCTGATGGAACTAGGCAAGGCCGATGCGGCGCTGGCGCTGCTGCGCGCCGAGGCGAAAAAATCCACATTGTCACCCAGCGCGCAACGTCTGCTGGTCGAGTCGGCGCTGTTGTGCGCCGATCACGCCGCGGCGCGCGATGCGCTGGCCGCCCTTGCGCGCAGCCAGGCGCTGATGCCGGCAGCATTGGCGACACTGGAGGCGCGGGTGCTTGCGGGCGCGGTCGCGGCCGCGCCCGACGCCGAGAAGTTGAATGCGTTGTGGTCGCAGCTGAGCCGCGCGCAGCGCCGTGTGCCGGAAGCGGTTGCGGCTTACGCGCGACGTGCTGCTGCGCTCGGCCAGACACTTGCAGCAATCAGCGAGATCGAGGCGGCATTGCGCAGCGACTGGTCAGAACGGCTGGTGCGCGTTTATGGCGAGCTTGGCGAAGCCGAAGCCGATACGCGCCTGCGCCACGCCGAAGGCTGGATTGCAGCGCAACCGAACAGCTGCGGTTTGCTCCTGACCCTGGGGCGGCTTTGTATACAATGCAAACTCTGGGGCAAGGCTCGCGACTATCTGCAGCGCGGTCTGGGCGTGGAACCTTCAGCCGCGCTGTGGGAAGCGCTCGGCGACTGTTGCGCCGGTCACGAGGAAACCGCCAATGCGGCGCGCTGCTATCGCAATGCCTTGCGTGTCCCTCGCGGCGAAGCGGCGGAAAATCTTGGCGACGACGATGGCCGGCGCGTCGATACCCGTGCCAGCGTAATCGAGGAGCGCAGCGAACATGGTGTGCCGCGGCTTGCGCTGCCGCGCGCGTAGAACCTATCTCAAAACTACTGCGCTCGGCATCTCGCGTGCCGGCGGTGCTCGGAATCCTCATTTACATCCAAGTAAACTCCGGTTCCTGCGCTCCGGCGGCACACGATCTGCCTTCGCTCGCTACGTTTTGAGACAGGTTCTAGGCAAGCCCTGAATCGACCTCAGCGACGTACGTGCTCGACGCTTTCGGTGTGACCATTGCGCAGATGCATGACGTAGAGCGAGTCGCCGCCCAGATCGTAGATCCAGTCTTCCAGGTAATTGTCGGTTTCGTTGTAGATGCCGGGACCGATGCGACGCAGGGTTGAACCCGGCTGGCCGTTGCGCGACAGTGGCTGGCCGCAATAGGCGACAAGTTCGCCGCTGCTCATGCCGCCGATGAGTTTCGTCGGACCGCAGGAATCGCCCAGGTTGTTGACGCCGTAGCCGAGCGTTTCCTCGCGCAGCAGACGGCCGTCGCGAAACAGCATGCGCACCAGCAGGCGGTTCGGGCCGAAATTGTAAAACCAGGCGGTGTATACAACTTGCTGGACGCTCTGCACCGGCGAATCGGCGCCGATGACGATGAGCCGATAGTGATCCTCGATCCAGTACGGCTCACCGCAGCGATCGCGCACCTGGAAGTCATAGTCGCCGTTGCTGGTGAGGCGGCTGCCGCAACGCAGGGCATGGGCTGCAGGCGCAATCGCGAACAGCAGCAGTCCGCAAAGCAAATGCCGGCAATGATTGTTCATGCGTCGTGGATTCCCGCGCGAGATTGAAGGATCTGCGCCAGCACATCCGGCGCGTAATCGAACGAATCGTAGTAGAGCCGTTCTTCAGGCAACCCGGCCTGAACGAAACTGCGCCGGCCAGCGTCGATCAGGGCCGGCGGACCGCTCATGTAGATGTCGAACGGCGACAAGTCAGGATGGTCTTCGAGCACTGCTTCGTGCACCAGGCCACTGCGTTCGCCGGCCGCGACTTCCGGATCGGACACCACCGCGACGAAACGCAGCGTCCGCGTCGTGTCTGCCCAGGTTTGCGGCAGCGTACGCAGGTACAGATCCTGCGGCGTCCGCGCGCCCCAATAAAGATGCAACGCGCGCCGTGATCCCAGATGCAGGAAGTGCTCGACCAAGGCCTTGATCGGCGCAAATCCGGTACCGCCGGCGACGAGGATCATGGGTCGTTCGGAGTCTTCGCGTGCCACGAAGGTTCCGAGCGGGGCCTCCACTCGCAGTACTGCCCCGGGCGCCAGGTCGCTGAACACGCGCTGGGTAAAATCGCCGCCGGCGACGTGACGCACGTGCAACTCGATGTCCGGTCCCAGGTGCGGTGCGTTCGCGATCGAAAACGCGCGGCGCTTGCCGCCGGGAAGCAACACGTCAAGATACTGACCTGCCAGATAGGCGAGCGGTTCAGCGCGCGGTGGTGTCAGGCGCAGGCGCATCACATCCGGCGCCAGCAATTCGCGCTCGCGCAGTTTTAGCGCCAGCATGCGCCGCGGCATGCTCGCGACCGAAGCGACTTCGCGCGCGGCGATGACCAGATCGCTGCGCGCCACAGCCTGGCACAGCAACACCTGGTGACGGGCGACTTCCGCCGCGTTCAATGCGCTCGGTGGATTGTTCGGATAGTGGCAGTCGCCGGAAACCAACGTCGCCTTGCAGCTGCCGCAGACGCCGGCCAGACAGCTGTACGGCAACGCCAGACCGGCACGTCGCGCCGCATCAAGCACGCTTTCGTCCGCTGCGGCATCGAAGCGCTTGCCGCTGGCTTGAAGGGTCACGGTGTAGGTCACAGTGCGGGGATTGTCGCCGATTCGGGCGCGTGCGGAACAGCGCAGCGCTCTTGCTATAGTGCCCGATTGCAAATGCCGCCCGGTCGCAGGAGAACCTCATGGGTCTGTGGAAACAGCAGGTGTCGCTGGACCAGCTCAACGCGCTCAACAGTAACACGCTGAACGAATCGCTCGGCATCCGCTTCACTGAAATCGGCGATGACTTCGTCCGCGCGACGATGCCGGTTGATGCGCGCACGCATCAACCGTTCGGTCTGCTACATGGGGGCGCGTCGGTGGCACTGGCCGAAACCCTCGGCAGCGTGGGCGGCATGCTGACGCTGGATCCCGCCGTGGAAGTTGCGGTCGGTCTGGACATCAACGCGAACCATCTGCGCGGTGTGAAGAAAGGCAGCGTCACCGGCACTGCGCGTTCGCTGCACCTGGGTCGCACGACGCAGGTTTGGGAAATCCGCATCGAGGATGAAGCGCAGCGGCTCGTTTGCATTTCGCGCATCACCCTGGCGGTGGTGCCGCGCCAGCTTGTCGCACCGCTCGCGGCCTGATGTGAACAAGGATGATGTACATGGATGAAGTGAGCCAGGCCACTCCTTATGCGGACCTGACTCCCGACACTGTGCTTGCCGCGGTCGAGTCGGTCGGCGTGCTCACGGACGGCCGCCTGCTGGCGCTCAACAGTTTCGAGAATCGCGTCTATCAGGTCGGCGTCGAAGGCGGGGTGCCGCTGATCGCGAAGTTCTATCGCGGCGGGCGTTGGAGCGACGCGGCGATCCGCGAAGAGCACGCGTTCGCGCTGGAGTTGGCCGCGGCGGAACTGCCGGTCGTCGCGCCGCTGCTATTCGCTGATTCCACATTGCTGCTATTTACACAATTTCGCTTTGCGCTGTACCCACGCCAGGGTGGTCGCGCACCAGAACTCGAGTCGGCCGACAACCTGGCGTGGATGGGCCGCCTGCTCGCGCGCATGCACGGCGTGGGCTCGCGCGACGTATTCCGCGCTCGCGGCACGCTTGATCGCGCGACCTTGATTCAGGCGCCGTCGAAGTCGGTATTGGCCTCGCCGCTGGTGCCGCCGGCATTGCGCGATCGCTACGCGCGCGTCATCGACTCGCTCGATGCGCTGGTCGCGCAGCGCTTTGCCGACGTCGGCCCGATTATCAACTTGCGCCTGCACGGGGATTGTCACGCCGGCAACGTGTTGTGGACGGATTCCGGCCCGCATTTCGTCGATCTGGATGATGCGCGCATGGGCCCGGCGGTGCAGGATCTGTGGATGCTGGCGCCTACTCCACGCGCGCTGGACATGCTGCTCGAAGGTTATGCCGAATTCCGCGACTTCGACCGGCGCGAACTGGCCCTGGTGGAACCGCTGCGTGTGATGCGCCAGATCCACTATGCCGGCTGGATCGCCCAACGCTGGGCGGATCCCGCATTTCCGCGCGCATTTCCGTTTGCCGCCGAGACGCGCTGGTGGGAACGCCACGTGGAAGATCTGCTGGAGGCCGCGCAGGGCTTCGGCAGCGAGGAAGACTGAGGTCCAAGTCGTTTGCTGCATTGCAGCGTGAGCGTTCGCTGGCTACTATCGGCCTAGATGAACACGACTGTCGAATCCAACGCTGCTGCAAATCGTGACTGGATGCGGCCGCTGCGCTACCTGTGGCGCACGCCGCAGCTGTTGCTGCACGCGCTGATCGCATTTCCGCTGGCTCTGCTGGTATTCAATCCGCTGGCCGATCGGCTGCGCATCAACGGCGAGCGACCGGATCACTGGATGACCCGCTGGTGGTCGCGGCGCCTGGTACGCATCTTCGGATTCCGCATTGCACGTGTCGGCGAGCCCTTGCCTGGGGCGGTGCTGTTCGTTGCCAACCACGTGTCATGGCTGGATATCGAGCTGATGCACAGCCAGCGCATCATGAGTTTTGTCGCCAAGGCCGAGATCGCGCGCTGGCCGCTGGTCGGTTGGCTGGCGACGCGTGCCGGCACGATCTACCACCAGCGCGGCAGCGCGCATTCGCTCGGTGCCGTGATGGAGCGCGTCGTCGCACGATTGCACGAAGGCATGGCTGTAGGCGTGTTTCCCGAAGGCGGCACGAGTCCCGGCGACCGCGTGAAGACGTTTCATGCGCGCATTTTCCAGGTCGCCGTCGACGCGAACGTGCCGATCCAGCCGGTTGCGCTTTGCTACGGCGATGATGGCCGCATGGACTTGCGCGTGCCGTTTGGGCCGAACGAAAATTTCTTCGACAACTTCGTGCGCCTGCTCGGCGGACCGTCACTTGAGGCGACCGTATATTTTCTGGAACCCGTTGCGCTGCATGACGACGGCCGCCGCCAGACCGCCGAAGCGGCACGTGCGCGCATTTCTGCAGCGTTGGGACTTGCCGACACATGAAAGCCATCGACGAATTCCACCCGCGCCGCTGGCTGCGCAATCCGCATGTGCAATCGGTGCTCGCCTCCAGCGGTGTGCGCCGCGCGCTGTTCCGGCGCCGGCGCCACGCGCTGGAAGCCACGACGACGGAATGCATTCTCGACTGCGGCCACGATGTGCGCCTGCAGGGTTTCCATACGCGGCAAAGCACCCTGCCGCAGCCACGCGCGCTGGCGATCCTGCTGCACGGCTGGGAAGGCAGCGCGCAGTCCAGCTACATATTGCATACCGGATCGCGCCTGCTCGCGGAAGGCTGCGACGTGTTCCGGCTGAATTTCCGCGATCATGGTGAAACCCACCATCTGAATCAGCAGCTGTTCCATTCCTGCCGGATCGATGAAGTTGTCGGTGCGGTACGCCAGGTCGCGCTGCGTTTTCCCGAGCGGCCGCTCATCATCGGCGGATTTTCCCTCGGCGGGAATTTCGCCTTGCGCGTCGCCCTGCGTGCTCGCACAGCGGATCTTCCGCTGAGCTGGGTATTTGCCGTGTGTCCGGCAATCAATCCGCACGCGGCGCTCGCGGCGATCGAAGACGCGCCCTGGTTCTACGAGCGCTATTTCATGCATAAATGGCGCGGTTCGCTCAAGCGCAAACAAGCGCTGTTTCCTCAAAGTGAGCTATTCAGCGAGGCCGAATTGCGCGGCAACATGCGCGAATTGACCCGGCGCATGGTGCAGCGGCACACCGATTTCGGCACCCTGGAAAATTATCTGGACGGCTATTCGATTGCTGGCGATACGCTTGCTGAATTGCCCATTCCAGCCACGATCCTGACTGCAGAAGACGATCCGGTTATCCCGGTTGCCGAATTCCGCGCGCTGACGCTGGCGCCGCAGACAGAACTGACGATTGCTGCGCATGGCGGGCACTGCGGATTCATCCGCGATCTGTCGCTGCGCAGCTGGGCCGAGGATTTTATTGTGGAGCGAATGGGGCGTGTGCTTGACGAGTCAGCTTCTCCAGGGCGAACGGCTCGCTGAACATTCGCCGCACCGACACTAGCCATGCCGGACCGTTGAGCAGCCCCTGCCATGTGACAACTGTCACTGGCGCAATGTGGGGTGGACGCGACATGCTACACAGCATGCGCTCGATTGCACTGATTCCTCTGTTGTTGGCCACGAATGTCGCGGCGGCGACGCTGGATGTTCAATTCGAAGGGTTGAAAAACGCGCAAGGGATTTTGCATATTGCTGTGATTTCCGACCAAGCCGGTTGGGACCACACAAAGGCGCCGGTCGCGGTGCGCGACGTCGATCTCGCCTCGACGACGCAGCCGGTGCATGTCCGTTTCGACGGGCTCGATCCGGCCAGCTATGCCGTGGACGCGTATCAGGACGTCAACGCTAACGGCAAACTGGATCTGAATTTCATGCACATCCCGAAGGAGCCGGTTGGCTCCAGCCGCAATCCGGACGTCTGGCGCCGCCCGCATTTCGGCGAATGCATGTTTCCGTTGCCGCCCGAAGGCACGACGATCACGGTGACAATGAAATAACCCGTAGAGCTTCAAGGCCGTAAGGCGCATTCGTAGGGCGCATCTCGGATGCGCCATCTCGATGCCGTAGACGACGAAGCTTGCGAAATGGCGCGTCCGAGACGCGCCCTACGATCGCTGTTCGGCGAGGTCGCAAGATCCGACCTAAATCAGCCAGCCGAAACCGTCCGCCCCTGCGCCCACGCCCGTAGCGCCGCAACCTGCTCAGCCATCAATACCGACAGCGGGCGCGTCTCGCGCAGTGCACGCTCGATGTGCGCTTGTGTAATTGTGCAATTTTCCGCATTCGCCAGATATTGCCCCGAGACCACGGCCTGCTCGATCTCGGCACCGGAAAAGCCGTCGGCCACGACGACCAGCTTGGGCAGGTCGAAATCGGCGGGCTTGAGTCCGCGTTTGCTCAGATGGATGGTGAATATCTCGCTGCGTGCAGGGCCATCAGGCAGGTCGACGAAAAAGATTTCATCGAAGCGGCCCTTGCGGAGCAATTCTGCCGGAAGGTCGCGCACCTGATTCGCGGTTGCGACCAGGAACACGGACTCGCGCCGCTCCGACATCCAGGTCAACAGGTAACCGAGCACACGCCGGGAGACGCCATCGTCGTTGTCGCCGCCGGCCAGCGCTTTCTCGATCTCGTCGACCCACAGCACGCAGGGCGCGAATTGTTCGGCATGCTTGAGGCAGTCGCGCAGATTGCGCTCGGTTTCGCCGTGATACTTGTTGTACAGCGTGCCGAAATCCAGGCGTACGAGCGGCACGCCGAAGCCGCTGGCGACGGCCTTTGCGGCCAGACTTTTGCCGCAGCCCTGCACGCCGAGCAGGAGCAAGCCCTTGGGCGGGTCGAGCTTTGCCGCGCTCTGCAGGCCAAGAAACGCGGCGCGGCGCTGCTCGATCCATTTTTTGAGATGTTTGAGGCCGGCAACGTCGGCAAAGCGCGCGGTGTCCTTCTCGAAACTGAGCAGGCCATCCTTGTTCAGCAGATCGAATTTCGCCCGCGTCAGCGTGGTGACGTCGGCCTGGGTGATGGCGCCGTCGTTGTAGATGATCGTGCGCACGATGCGGCGGGCGTCTTCGATGCTCAGGCCGCGCAGGTTGCGCACCACCGAACGCGCGGCATCGGCATCGACGTCCACGCGCTTGCCGCCGTTGTCTCGCGAATACGCAAACGCCTCTTCGCGTACGAGCTGCGCGAGCGCCTGGCTGTCGGGCAGGCTGAGGGCAAATCGTGTGGCGACTTGTTCGAGTTCTTCCGGCAGTTCTATCTTGGGACTGACAAGGACCAGGCTGTGCGCGCCCGAATTCTGCCGCTGACAAATCTCGCGCAGCAGTCGCAGCGTCATCGAGTAACGTAGATACGGCTGGAAATCCAGAAGCAGATAGATTCCCGCCTCGGCGCTGCGCTTGATCGAAAGCAGGGTCGCGCTGGCATCGGGGGCGACATCGATATCGTCGTGTTCGACGCCGTCGGTGGCCATGTCCAGGCGTGTCAGCCCGTCGGTGATGGTCCAGCGGTACAGCGGACGCAGCACATCGGCAATCAGATGGCGAAACGTATCGACGACCCGGCTTTCTTCAGCGGTCTGGATCACGATCAACGGCGTGCCGGCACGGATCAGCGTGGCCAGGTCTTGGAGTTCGGTCATGCGCGGGTATGGGTGAAAACGGCGCCTAGCCTAACAGGAAGCGCCGCGCTGCGGCATAATGCGCGACCTTACGTACCATCGCGCTGTCCGCAGCGCCCGCCACGAGACCTCATGACCTTGGAACAAGCGCTCGAATTGCACAAAAGTGGCAGCTACACCGCCGCCGAGCAGGCCTATCTGCAGTATCTGCAATCTGCGCCCGACGATGCCGACGCATTGCATCTGCTTGGCGTTTTGCACCAGCAGCGCGGCGCTCCGGCGCAGGCCAGCCAATTGATCCGGCGGGCGATCGAACTGGCGCCAGAGCGTGCGCAATTTCATTTGTCGCTCGGCGGTGTGCTGATGCACGCGGGGGACGAAGCAGCCGCGCGTGCCAGCTTCGAAGCTGCCCTGGCGCTGGATCCGAATTTGATCGAAGCCCATGCGCTGGCCGGGCACGTGCAATTGCACCAGGGCGACGCGAGCGGAGCAGAGACGCGGTTCAAGATCGCGCGCCGCGCCGAAGAGGAAGATCCGCTGGTCCTGCTCGGTCTAGGCAGCGTCTATCTGGCGCGGCGCGATCCGGTGAATGCGGCGAAGTTCCTCAGTCGCGCCGCCGAGCGCAAGCCCGACGATGCGGCAATCCAGACCGCCCTGGGCCAGGCATTTTTCGAGCAGGGCGCGTTCGCATTCGCGGAGCAGACGTTTTCCAATGCGCTGCGCCTGCAACCACAATTGAGCCTGGCCAAACTGTCGCTGGCGCGTGCACGCCTGCGCCAGGACAAGAACGACGCTGCGCGCGAATTGTTCACGGAATTGCTCGACGATGACACTCAGGCTTTCGGCGCCAACGCCGGGCTGGGCGACGTCGCACGCAAGGGCGGGCACGTGGCCAGGGCGTTGAAATTCTATCGGCGCGCGCTCGCCATCGCTCCGGCCAATTCCGGTGCGGCCAATGCCTGCGCCTGGTGCATGGAGCAGATGGGCGACCTGGAGGCAGCCGTGGCGTACCTGACTGAAGGTTTGCGCCGCGAGCCGGCAGCGAATCAGTTGCGCGCACCATTGGCCGCGATGCTGGATCGTCTCGGGCGGGCCGAGGAAGCTGCGCGTGTGCGCGAGGCAATCACAGTGGAGACGCCGTCGCCATGAACCAGGTCAATCCCATCAATAGCGTCGATGCCAACGAAGCATTGAACGTCGCGCGCGCGCACGTCGCGCAGGGCAGCATCCTGCAGGCCGAACTTGCGTACCAGCGCGTGCTTGCAGCGGCGCCCGGCAACTCCGAAGCGCTGAATTTTCTCGGTGCGCGTGCGCTGGCGCTGGGGCAGCTGGAGCGCGCTGTCCAACTGCTGGATCAGGCATTCCAGAACGATGCGGCCAATCCGCAATTGCTCAAGAACCTGGGGCTTGCCTACCTTGCCTGCGAACGGCTGGATGAAGCGCGTTACTTTTTCGATCGCGCCGTGGAGTTTGCTCCGGATTTTTTTGTCGCCCGTCTGTACCTGGCGCATGTGCACGAGCGCATCGGTCACGAGCATGCCGCCCTGGTGAATTATTTCGCCGCGATCACGCAGGCGCAGAATAAGGGTCGCTGGCGCAGCGACGAGACGACCGCGCCGGATCTGCGCGAGCTGGTGAAGAACGCGATGGCTTATGTCGACGCCGGGCGCAGGCGCCTGTTCGATTCCGTGCTGGCGCCGTACCGCGAACAGCACGGCGATGAGGCCTTGCGCCGGATCATGCATGGCCTGGATATTTTTCTCGATGAAACGCCGGCGAACTATGCGGACCCACGCCAGCGGCCGACGTTCATGTACATACCGGACCTGCCGACCTCGGCATATCTGGATTGCGCGCTGTTTGCGTGGATCGGCGAGCTCGAACGCAACACCGACGTGATTCGCGAGGAACTGCTGGCCGCGCTTCGCGACGAGCAGGGTATCGAGCCATTCATCAAGTTCACCTCGCCGGATCAGATTCCGAAATTCCTCGGCGGCGCGGACGGCAAGCCGGTGTGGGACGCCTTCTTCTTTTACCGGCACGGCGTACGTTACGACGAAAACTGCGCGCGTTGCCCGAAGACGGCGGCGATTCTGGATGCGCTGCCCCTGGTGCATATCCGCGAGCATGCGCCAGAAATCTGTTTTTCCATGCTCACGCCGGGTACGCACATCCTGCCGCACCGCGGCGTCACGAATGCGCGCCTGGTCACGCACCTGCCCCTGGTCGTTCCGGAGAACTGTGCGCTCAATGTCGGCGGCGAATTGCATGAATGGCAGGAAGGACGCTGCGTCAGCTTCGACGATACGTTCGAGCACGAGGCGTGGAATCGCGGCGACAGCAACCGCGCCGTGCTTATCCTGGATTGCTGGAATCCATACCTGAGCCAGGTCGAACGCGACGCTTTCGTCGAACTGGTTACTGCGATCGGCGATTTTCACCGCGAATGCGGGATTTCAGCGGAATGATCTCATGGCGTAAGCGATCATTCGCCCAATAATTGGGCGAAGCGGAATTCGTTGCGCGCAAACTTTTTGCAATGGCCATTGACCGGGGATTTTTCTGGACGCCATCACATTGATTGTAAAGAGCATTAAATAACCTGATCGTCTGGCATACCAATTGCTCTAGCGCCCTGTCCCCTCATTCAAGACAGGAGTTTCCATGTCCGCTGCCAATGTCGAAAAACTGATCAAGGAACACAAGGTCCAATTCGTGGATCTGCGCTTCGCCGACATGCTCGGCAAGCAGCATCACGTCACATTTCCCGCACATGCGGTCGATGCAACGACGTTTGAAGACGGCAAGATGTTCGACGGCTCCTCGATCACCGGCTGGAAGGGCATCAACGATTCAGACATGGTGCTGATGCCGGATCCGGCCAGCGCGGTGCTGGATCCGTTCACGGCCGATGCCACCCTGATCCTGACCTGCGACGTGCTCGAGCCGAGCACGATGCAGGCCTATTCGCGCTGCCCGCGCTCGATCGCCCGGCGCGGCGAGGCGTACCTGAAATCAACGGGTATCGCCGACACCGCATTTTTTGGTCCGGAACCCGAGTTCTTCATTTTCGATTCCGTGCGCTGGACCAACGAGATGCGCGGCGCCTCGTTCGAGATCGACTCCGAAGAGGCCGCCTGGAGTTCCAATCGCAAATTTGAGCAGGGCAATTCCGGTCATCGTCCCGGCATCAAGGGCGGTTACTTCCCGGTGGCGCCGGTCGATTCGCTCGGCGACCTGCGCGGCGAGATGTGCAAGGCGTTGGAAGCGATGGGCCTGGTCGTGGAAGTGCATCACCACGAAGTCGCGACCGCAGGCCAGTGCGAGATCGGCACGAAGTTCAGCACCCTGGTGCACAAGGGCGATGAATTGATGTCGCTCAAATACGTGATCCGCAACGTGGCGCATGCGAACGGCAAGACGGCGACGTTCATGCCCAAGCCGATCGTCGGCGACAACGGTTCCGGCATGCATGTGCACCAGTCCCTGGCCAAGGGCGGCACGAATCTTTTTGCCGGCGATCTATACGGCGGCTTGTCGCAGACGGCGTTGTACTACATCGGCGGCATCTTCAAGCATGCGCGCGCGATCAATGCCTTCACCAACTCGACCACCAACAGCTACAAGCGTCTGGTGCCCGGGTACGAAGCGCCGGTGATGTTGGCGTATTCGGCACGCAATCGCTCGGCCAGTTGCCGCATTCCGTTCGTACACTCGCCGAAAGCGCGCCGCATCGAAGTGCGATTCCCGGATCCGATGAACTCCGGCTACCTGGCGTTCAGCGCACTGATGATGGCCGGGCTCGATGGCATCCTCAACAAGATCGATCCCGGTGCGCCGATGGACAAGGACTTGTACGACCTGCCGCCGGAAGAGGAAAAACATATTCCGACGGTGTGCAGCAGTCTGGATCAAGCGCTGGAATGCCTGGACAAGGATCGCGGCTTTCTCAAGGCGGGCGGCGTGTTCTCTGACGACTTCATCGATGCCTACATCGAGACCAAGATGACCGAGGTCACACGCTTCCGTGCAGCCACGCACCCGATCGAATACCAGATGTACTACTCGATTTAGAAAGCTCTTCATGGATGCGCCGGGTATGTCACGCCAGGCGCGAAAAACATTCTCACTAGTGAAACAGGAGCAGAGAACGGCTTGTAGCAAGAGCAGAAAACACAGACCAGGCGTACACGAATACGCCGGCTGCGGGGAGGGGTAAAGGCAACAAGGGCCTGCGAAGCGAAGACGACGCAGGCAGGCGGGCGTGCGACACGACGCGTCCGTACCACCAGTGCCGATCGTGCGCCCCCTCCCCACAGACCAGAGGTCGCGACTTATGAAGCGTATAGATTGCATTGTTGCTGCTGCTTTACTTGCCCTGCCCTGTATCAGCGCGGCCGAAGATTCTGCAACTGCTGGCCTGGCCGCGCCAGCGAACCCCTGGGTCGGATCGCTGACGTTGGCCAGCGACTATCTATTTCGAGGGTTGACTCAGACCAACGAAAAACCTGCGCTGCAGGCCAGTCTGGAATATGACGATCCCAGCGGTATCTATGCTGGCTTCTGGGGCAGCAGCATCAGTTGGTTGTCCGATTCCTCGACATCGACAGCGCCGGTGTCGAGCAACGTGGAACTGGATTTCTACGCGGGTTATCGCGGCAAATTCAGCGATGACCTCGGTTACGACATCGGGCTTTACACGTACTACTACCCTGGCGACTATCCCCACGGCTTCACCAGCGCGAACACGACCGAAATCTACGCCGCGCTCGCGTACAAGATCGCATCTCTGAAGTACTCGCACACGCTGACCAACGCGTTCGGTTTCAGCGATACCAAGAACAGCGGTTACCTCGACCTCTCCGCCAACTACGAGTTCGCGCCGACCTGGGTGCTGAATGCCCATGTGGGCCACCAGCGCATCGACGGTATCGGCGCGGCCTCCTACACCGACTACAAGCTCGGCATCACCAAGAATTTCGCCAAGGGATTTGCACTGGCTGTCGCCTACTTCGACACCAATGCGCATGAGGAGGTCTATACGAACCTGTTCGGTCATTTCATCGGCCGCTCGACCGGTGTGGTTAGCGTGACCAAAACATTCTGACTTCGAATCAGCACACGAACGAGCCAAGGGAGATACCGATGAAACTCATCACCGCCATCATTCGACCATTCAAGCTAGAGCAGGTCCGCGAAGGCCTGATGCAAGCCGGCGTGTCCGGCCTGACCGTCACCGAGGTCAAGGGCTACGGTCGACAGAAAGGACACACTGAACTCTATCGCGGCGCCGAGTACGTCGTCGATCTGCTGCCGAAAATCAAGATCGAGGCGGCTGTCCCGGAAACGCTGCTCGAGCACGCGCTCGAAGCCATCGTGCAAGCCGCGCGCACCGACAAGATCGGCGACGGCAAGATTTTCGTATGCGACCTCGAACAGGTCTTGCGCATTCGCACCGGTGAAGTTGGGGAGGACGCGCTATGAACGCACCTACATCCAGGAGACGACCCATGCTTAGCGCAACCAACGCTCCCGACCACAAGCGCCATGCGCCCGTGCTGCTCGCGCTCGCTGCCGGCACGGGCGCGCTGCTGCTTGCGCATCTGGGCTTGGCACAGGATGTCGCTCCCGCTGTCGCAGCCGCGGCGGCGGCGCCACCGCCACTCGTGCCGAACAAGGGCGATACCGCATGGATGCTGACCTCCACCGCATTCGTGCTGCTGATGTCGGTACCTGCACTTGCGCTGTTTTACGGCGGCCTGGTGCGCACCAAGAACATGCTCTCCGTGCTGATGCAGGTGTTCGTCGTGTTCTCGCTGATCACCGTGCTGTGGTGCGTCTACGGCTACAGCATTGCGTTCACCGAAGGCAATGCGTTCTTCGGCGGTTTCAGCCGCCTGTTTTTGGCGGGCACGGGCGATCCGGCCAAGGGCGATTGGTCATTGGCAGCGACGTTCTCCAAGGCGACGCCGATGTACGAAATTGTCTTCGTCGTGTTTCAGTCGACGTTCGCCGCGATCACCTGCTGCCTGATCCTGGGTTCTCTGGTCGAACGCATCAAGTTCTCCGCGGTGCTGATCTTCATGGTGATCTGGTTCACCTTCAGCTATCTGCCGATCGCGCATATGGTCTGGTTCTGGCCGGGACCGGATGCCTTCACCGATCCGGCAAAAGCCGACGCGGTCAGTGCCACTGGCGGCCTGATCTGGCGCTGGGGCGCACTCGATTTTGCCGGTGGCACGGTCGTCCACATCAATGCCGGTGTTGCCGGTCTGGTCGGTGCGTACCTGGTTGGCAAGCGTGTCGGTTACGGCCGGGAAGCAATCAAGCCGCACAGCCTGACCATGACCATGATTGGCGCGTCGATGCTGTGGTTCGGCTGGTTCGGTTTCAATGCCGGTTCCGCGCTGGAAGCCAATGCCTCGGCGGCGCTGGCCTTCATCAATACCTATCTCGCCACGGCGTGCGCCGTGCTGGCGTGGATATCCGCCGAATGGATCATCAAGGGCAAGCCTTCGATGCTGGGCGCTGCTTCCGGTGCGGTCGCCGGGCTGGTCGCGATCACGCCGGCGGCGGGCAATGTCGGCATCCCGGGTGCCTTCGTCATCGGCATTGCGGCGGGTCTGCTTTGCTTGTGGGGTGTGATGGGCCTGAAGAAGTTGTTGAAGGCCGATGATGCACTCGATGTGTTCGGCGTGCATGCCGTCGGCGGTATCGCTGGCGCGCTGTTGACCGGCATCTTCAACTCGCCGAGCCTGGGTGGTCCGGGTGCGGTCACCGATTGGGTCAAGATGACCAGCGGCTATCCGGGAATTTTCGCCCAGCTCTTCATCCAGGCCAAGGCGGTTGGCCTGACCGTCGTGTGGACCGCGCTGGTCGCGCTGGTCGCGTACAAGATTGCGGACATGCTCGTCGGCCTGCGTGTAACAGAGGAGCAGGAGCGCGAAGGGCTGGATATCGTTTCGCATGGCGAATCCGCCTACGATCACTAATCCGCAATCCGCGCACATCGAAAGCACAACGCTGCGGCGGATTGACCGCCGCAGCGACGCCTTGCACGATCGCGTACAAGATGCAGGACGCGATATTCTTGCGGCATGAATCAGGATGCGGCAGAAAAAGTCGACGCGGTTTACCGCACCGAGTCCCGCGCTGTATTGGCCACGCTGATTCGCTTGCTCGGCGACTTCGACCTGGCAGAAGAAGCACTGCACGAGGCGTTCCGCGCGGCGCTTGAACAGTGGCCCGACAAGGGCTTTCCCGAAAATCCGCGCGCGTGGCTGATTTCCGCTGGGCGCTTCAAGGCAATCGACACTATCCGTCGGCAACGGCGCTTCGAGCCGCTCGACCTTGATGCGCACGACATCGCTACGGATGACGCGACCGCAGCGGCAACCCACAGCGTCGGCGACGATCAGTTGCGCCTCATCTTCACCTGCTGTCATCCGGCGCTCGCCGCGGATGCGCAAGTGGCGCTGACCTTGCGCGAAGTCTGCGGGCTGACGACGGAGGAAATCGCAGCGGCCTTCCTCACGCCGGCGCCGACCCTGGCGCAGCGCATCGTGCGGGCCAAGGGCAAGATCCGCGACGCGCGCATTCCTTACGAAGTTCCCGCGGCGGCGGAATTGGCCGAGCGTCTGGACTCGGTGCTGCGCGTCATCTATCTGGTTTTCAACGAAGGCTATGGCGCCAGCGCCGGCGCGGCGCTCACGCGCCACGATTTGTCGGCGGAAGCGATCCGACTGGGACGCTTGCTCGTGGAGCTGATGCCCGAGCCCGAAGCGATCGGTTTGCTCGCCTTGATGCTTGTGCAGGATTCGCGTCGCGTCGCGCGCGCATCGGCAGCGGGCGATCTGATCCTGCTGGAAGCGCAGGATCGATCGCTGTGGAACCGCGAGCAGATCGACGAAGGCGCCGCGCTGGTGACGCGCGCGATCATCTCGCGGCGCTTCGGACCTTATACGGTGCAGGCCGCGATTGCCGGAGTGCATGCGCAAGCCGTGACCGCTGCGGCGACGGATTGGAACGAGATCGTGGGACTCTACGATTTGCTGCTGCGCATGCAGCCTTCTCCTGTCATCGAACTCAATCGCGCGGTGGCCGTGGCAATGCGCGACGGCCCAGCTGCGGGACTTACGCTTGTCGACACCTTGCTTGCGCGTGGAGAGCTGGCGGACTACCGGTTCGCGCATGCCGTGCGCGCGGACTTTTGCCGGCGCCTCGGCCAAACCGCACAGGCACGCGCTGCCTATGAGGCGGCGCTTGAATTGACGCGACAGGAAGCCGAACGCAGATTCCTGCAGATGCGCCTAGCCGAGCTCGACACGTAGTTCAGCGCCGCCCTCGCAAGTTTTACAAATCCGGTTGAAATATTTCTCGAAGCGATGTCGAAACGGTGTCTGGCCGTTCGACTACTCAATGAAGCGGCCGCTATTCAAGCTCCAACTGCCGCGACAACTGACTTTCGCTTTCATTCAAGGAGAAACCGCAATGCGCTTCATGATCATTGTAAAAGCAACCCCCGATTCCGAGGCTGGCGTAATGCCGCAGGAATCGCTGTTTGAAAAGATGGGCAAGTACCACGAGCAGCTGGCCAAGGCCGGCGTGCTGCGCGATGCTTCTGGACTGCAGCCCAGTTCCAAGGGCTGGCGCATCGAGTATGCCGGCGACAAGACGACGTTTGTCGACGGGCCATTCGCCGAATCCAAGGAACTCGTGGCGGGTTACACGCTCATCGAGACCCGTTCGCGCGAGGAAGCGATCGAATGGACGAAACGATTCCCGAATCCGGCAGTGGACGGCAAAGGCGCCCAGATCGAAGTGCGGCAATTGTTCGAGCTGGAGGATTTTGCGCCCAGCCCGGCCATCGAGCGCTTCCGCGATTTGAGCATGCCGTCGCAGAAAGCCACAGCTTGAGCGCAGCCCCACGACTAGGAGACCAACATGCAATTGCAACCCTATCTGAACTTCAACGGGCGCTGCGAAGAAGCGCTCGAGTTTTACAAGAAGGCGCTCGGCGCCGAGGTCACCATGCTGATGCGCTTCAAGGATAGTCCGGAACCACCGCCGCCGGGTGCGCCCTCGACCAACGGCGAAAAAGTGCTGCATTCCGCCCTGCGCATCGGCAGCGCCGAGTTCATGGCATCCGACGGCCACTGCACCGCCAAGGACACAAGCTTCCAGGGCTTTGGGCTGTCGCTCGCGATGGCAAATGAAGGCAAAGCCAAACAGGCGTTCACCGCGCTGACCGAGCAGGGCAAGATCGAAATGCCATTGGGCAAGACGTTTTGGTCGCCGTGTTTCGGCATGGTGACCGATCGCTTCGGCGTGATGTGGATGATCACGATTCCCGCGCCGGTGACGCAGTAAGCGCAGGAACCAAGCGCGCGACTGTCAATCAAGAAGTATCAAATACGAAATATTCGATTTCGAACGGAGAACACCATGACGAACAAGATCACGCCATTCCTGTGGTTCGACCACCAGGCCGAGGAAGCCGCGAAGTTCTACACGTCGATCTTTCCGAATTCCAAGATTACGGCTGTCACGCACTATGGCGAGGGCGGACCCGGGCCCAAGGGCAGCGTCATGACCGTGGGTTTCGAGCTCGACGGGCAAGTATTCACTGGGCTCAATGGCGGCCCCCATTTCAAGTTCACCGAAGCGATCTCGCTGGTCGTCAACTGCGACACGCAGAAGGAACTGGACGCGTACTGGGACAAACTGTGTGCGGACGGCGGCAAGCCGGTGCAGTGCGGCTGGCTCAAGGACAAGTACGGCCTGTCGTGGCAGATCGTGCCATCGATCCTGCCGAAGCTGACCCAGGACGCAAGGAAAAGTGCGCGGGTGATGCAGGCGTTGATGCAGATGGTCAAGCTTGACATCAAGACGTTGCAGGCGGCCTATGATGAAAAATAACGCGCGTCGAGATTGAAATCCAAACGCAAGGAGATGCAGATGAAATACCTGTGCCTGGTGTACGGCGAGGAAGACAAGATCAGCGCGATGGACGATCACGAATGCATCGCCTGCGACGTGGCGCTGCGCGAGAGCGGGCACTGCGTTGCGTCCGAAGCGCTGCAGCCGGTGGCAACGGCAACGACGGTGCGGATACGCAATGGCCGCATGTCGGTTTCCGACGGGCCGTTCGCGGAGACCAAGGAAGCGTTGGCAGGCTTTTATCTGCTGGAAGCGCGCGATTTGAACGAAGCGATTGCACTCGCGGCGAAAATCCCGCCGGCGAAGGTGGGTTGCATCGAGGTGCGGCCGATCCGGCCGATTCGTGAACAGCCGCGATCCGGGACACAACCGACCTGAGATTGATGGATCAGCCCTGCTGTTTTCCAAAACCACTACTGAGGAATACCCCATGGCGTACGTTGATGGAATCGTTGTACCGGTGCCGAAGAAAAATCTGGCGATCTATCGCCGCATGGCGAAGAAAATAGGCAAGGTCTGGCTTGAACATGGCGCGCTCGAATACAACGAATGCGTGGCCGATGATGTGAAGCCGGGAAAATGGACGTCGTTTCCGCAGGCCGTGAAGCTCAAATCCGACGAAGTCGTCGTGTTTTCCTACATCACCTATAAGTCGCGAGCGCATCGTGATCGCGCCGTGGCCAAAGTCATGAAGGATCCGCGACTGGCAAAGATGATGAACCCGAAGGCGATGCCGTTCGACGGTAAACGCATGATCTGGGGCGGTTTCAAGCCGATCGTCAGCTTGCGCTAACCAGGATCGGCGGGAGAAAGTGGGGAAGGAACGGAATCCTTCCGCCATCAAGACTTTGCGGACAGCCTGCACTAAACTTGTGCAATGTCCGTCGCGAACCACTCCCTTCCCGCACAAACGCTGGACTTGCTGGATCAACTGACGGCGGGAATCGCCGTCCTCGATCGCGACGCGTGCTTTGTCCATGCCAATCCAGCCTTCATTGAATTGACTGGCGTAGCCCGACTTCGCGGTCGTCCCCTGGCGGCCCTTGGCGTACCGGCCGATGCGCTTACCGTCTTGATCGAGCGCGTGCGCACGGACGAAGGAACGCTGAGCCTGCGCGGTTTGGGATTGGATGCACGCGAACCGCCGCTGCGGGTCGATGTGGCAGTAAGCCCTTGGGTCGACGGTGGCTGTCTGCTGGAATTGCGCCCCGCGGGTCTGGACCAGACTTATCCGCCACGCCTTTCCGAGAGCCTGCGCGGACTGGCGCATGAAGTGAAGAATCCCCTGGCCGGACTGCGCGGTGCCGCACAGTTGCTCAAGCGCCGTGTTGCCGAGCCGGATTTGCAGCGCCTGGCCGAACTCATCATTGCCGAAGCCGATCGCCTGGGGGCGTTGACTGACCGCTTGCTGCATCCGGGCGGCAAACCGCATCTGACTGCTGTCAACCTGCATGAGGTCAGCGAACGCGCGCGCGCGTTGATTGCCGCCGAGGCCGCGCCGACATTGAAGCTCGCGCGCGACTACGACCCGAGCCTGCCCACTGTTCGCGGCGATGCCGACCGCTTGCTGCAACTGCTGTTGAACCTGATGCGCAACGCGGTCCAGGCTGACGCTAAAAGTATACTTGTGCGCACCCGGGCCGAGCACGCTGCAGTGATCGACGGCCTGCCCGTGCGCCTGGCGCTGCGCGTGGACGTGATCGATGATGGCACCGGCGTGGCGGACGCGGTGCGCGACACGCTGTTCCTGCCGCTGGTTTCCGGGCGCACCCAGGGCACCGGCCTTGGCTTGGCGCTCGCTCAGGAAATTGCCCGCGAACACGCCGGCCGCATCAGTCACTGCAGCCGTCCCGGCCACACTGCGTTCAGCCTGTTGTTGCCACTGGAGCAGGCGCATGGCTGAGGTGTGGCTTGCCGACGACGATCAAGCGATTCGTTTCGTGCTCAGCGAAGCCCTGCGCGAAGCGGGCCGCGATGTACGCGAATTTGCCGATGCGGAAACCCTGCTTGCAGCCCTGCAGGGCCCGACCCTGCCTGACGTGGTGGTAAGCGACGTGCGCATGCCCGGCGCCGGAGGCCTGAAGCTGCTGGAACAACTCAAGGCCCGCGGCATTGCCGCGCCGGTGATCGTGATGAGCGCGTTTACCGACATCACTTCGACCGCCGCGGCCTATCGCAATGGCGCGTTCGACTATCTGCCCAAGCCCTTCGATCTGGATCAGGTGATCGCCGCGGTCGAGCGCGCCGAAGCCGAATCGCGGCCACCGCCGGCACCGATACCCGCAATCGAGCCGGAGCAGGAACTGGTCGGCCAGTCTGCGGCGATGCGCGAGGTATTCCGAAGCATCGGCCGGGTCGCGGCAACCGACTTGAACGTGCTGGTCACCGGTGCCACCGGCACCGGCAAGGAACTGGTCGCACGTGCGCTGCATCGGCACAGCGCGCGAGCGCCGCGCGCATTCGTGGCGATGAATACGGCGGCGATTCCGGCGGAACTCCTGGAATCGGAATTGTTCGGCCACGAAGCCGGCGCTTTCACCGGCGCGCTCAAGCGCCATCCGGGCCGCTTCGAACAGGCCCAGGGCGGTACCCTGTTTCTCGACGAGATCGGCGACATGCCGCTGGCGCTGCAAACGCGCCTGTTGCGCGTGCTGGCCGAGAGCGA
>JBBRTT010000019.1:0-70593 GCA_038244165.1 Lysobacterales bacterium
CGGATCTTTCCGTCGCCGGCGTGGATGGGGTCTGGGCGGTCGGCGATTGTGCACTGATCAAGAACGGAAACGACGGTCTTGCCCCGCCCACGGCCCAGTTCGCCGTCGCCGAGGCCAAGCACCTGGCGAAAAACCTGGTCGCTCGATGCAGCGGACGCGCGACGGAATCGTTTGCGCATCAGTCGCGCGGGATGATGGCGACCGTCGGCCATCTCAAAGGTGTCGCACAGATTCCAGGCCTGCGCCTCAGCGGCCTGCCCGCCTGGATGCTCTGGCGCGCTTACTACCTGACCCAGATGCCCACATTCGGCCGCAAGGTTCGCATCTTTGTCGAGTGGAGCTGGGGCATGTTCTTCCCGCCCGACATCACCCATTTCCGCTTCACGCGCAGTCACGAACTGCTGCAAAGCGATCGCGCCGGCGTCATGCCGTCTCGCTGACTTTTCATAGAAGGAACATACCCATGCAACTCAAGAACAGGACCGCACTGGTCACCGGCTCGACCAGCGGTATCGGCCTCGGCATCGCCCGTGCCTTTGCACGTGAAGGCGCGAACGTCGTCCTCAATGGTTTCGGCGACAGCGCCGAGATTGAGCAATTGCGTGCCGGCATCGAACGCGATTTCGGCGTAAACGCGCGCTACGACGGCGCCGACATGAGCGATGCGAACGCGATCGAGGCGATGATGAAAAAAGCACTCGCCGAATTCGGCAGCGTGGATGTGCTGATCAACAATGCCGGCATCCAGCACGTTGCGCCGATCGAGGAATTTCCGCTCGCGAAATGGGACGCCATCATTGCGATCAACCTGAGCGCTGCGTTTCACACGATCCGCCTTGCGCTGCCAGCGATGAAGGCGCGTGGTTTCGGCCGCATCATCAATGTTGCATCAGCGCATGCGCTGGTCGCGTCGCCGTTCAAAAGCGCCTACGTCGCCGCCAAGCACGGCATCGCCGGACTTACCAAGACGGTTGCGCTGGAAGGCGCAGAACATGGCGTCACCGCAAACGCGATCTGCCCCGGCTACGTGCTGACTCCTCTGGTGGAAAAGCAGATCCCCGACACCGCAAAGGCGCGAGGGATCAGCGAGGCCGCCGTCGTGCGCGATGTGCTGCTTGCGGCACAACCGACCAAACAGTTTGTGACCGTAGAACAGGTTGCGGCGCTGGCGATTTATCTGGCGAGCGATGCAGCGGGGTCGACGACGGGCACGGTGATTCCGATCGATGGCGGCTGGACAGCACACTAAATTCTCATCCTCCTTCAGGGGAGGGCCTACTGGAACAATCGAGACAGATAATGGCAACCAGCAAGAAATCAAAGACAACCGGGGCGAGAAAGAGCATCAATCTGGCCCTGCAGGGTGGCGGCGCACACGGCGCATTCGCCTGGGGCGCGATAGACGCCCTCCTTGAAGATGGCCGCATCGACATCGAGGCCATCAGCGCCACCAGCGCCGGCGCGATGAATGCGGTTGTGCTCGCCGACGCGCTGACCAGCGGCAACCGCGACCATGCGCGCGAGCGCCTGGCCGCCTTCTGGCGCGCGATTGCCGATGCCGGGCGCGCCTGCAATCCGGTACAGCCGCTGCGCGACTGGTCCGGGCAAGCCCTGCCGGTTGAGCAATCGCCGCTTTACTGGTTGTTCGACACCATGATCCGCGTGTTTTCCCCGTACCAGCTCAATCCGATGAATTTCAATCCGCTGCGCCAAGTGCTGGAAAAACACGTCGACTTCGAAAAGCTGCGCTCGACCACTGGTATAAATGTGCATCTTTGCGCAACCAACGTCGAAACCGGTAAAGTGCGCATCTTCAATCGCTCCGAACTTACCCCTGACACCGTGCTCGCGTCAGCTTGCCTGCCGTCGCTGTTCCAGACCATCGAAATCGACGGTGCCCACTACTGGGACGGCGGCTACATCGGCAATCCGGCAATTTTTCCCCTGATCTACGCTTCGAAGAGTTGCGATGTCGTGATCGTGCATATCAATCCGATCGTGCGCCCCGGCGTGCCGAAAACGGCGCCGGAAATTCTCAATCGGATCAACGAAATCAGCTTCAATTCTTCGCTGATGCGCGAGATGCGCGCCATCGCGTTCGTCACCAAGCTGATTGCGCAAAAGAAGCTGAAAGCCTCGGAAATGAAACAGATGCTGATTCACTCCATCCGCGACGACGAAGCGATGACCGCGCATTCGGTGGCCTCAAAAATGAGCCCGGACTGGGATTTTCTTTGTCATCTCAGGGACAGCGGGCGCAACGTCACCCAGCGCTGGTTGCGCCCGCACTTCGCCGATATCGGACAACGCTCGACGGTCGATCTGGAAGCCGAGTTCCTCTGATTTTCTATTTTCCCCGCCAGCAACAATTTACTTTTCAGGAGACTCCCGCTTGAACCGTGAACAGATTCTCGCCAGTGCGTCGATGCCGGTCGCAAGCCCGGCCTACCCGCGTGGACCCTACCGCTTCGTCAACCGCGAATATTTCATCGTCACCTACGAGACCGATCCGGATGCGATCCGCGCAGCATTACCCGAGCCGCTGGAACCGGACGGCTCCAACACCGTGCTGTATGAATTCATCCGCATGCCGGATTCCGCCGGCTTCGGCGATTACACCGAAACCGGTGTCGTGATTCCGGCGACATTCCGCGGAGAAGCCGTAAACTTCACTGCACAGATGTACCTGGACTGCGATCCGCCGATTGCCGGCGGCCGCGAGATCTGGGGCTTTCCCAAAAAATACGCAACGCCAAAACTCGGCATCGCGCACGACACACTGACGGGGCGCCTGGAATACGCCGGGCAGCCGGTGGCGATCGCCACCATGGCGTACAAGCACCACAGCCTGCGCTACTGCCCGGACACGCCGGATCACTGCGACTTCCACGCGCTCGAGCACAAGCTCGGCAAAACCCAGGTGAATCTGAAACTGATTCCCCATGTGGATGGCAGTCACGCGATCGTGCAGCTGGTGGCTTACAACCTGACCGACATCACGATCAAGGGTGCTTGGCTGAGTCCGGCCCGGTTGCATCTGATCCCGCACGCGAATGCTCCGGTCGCCGATTTCCCCGTGCGGCGCATTGTCGAGGGCCGACATTTCATCGCTGACCTGAGCCTGCCCTATGGCCGCGTGCTGTATGATTATCTGCAATCATGAAAGCGCGTGATGCGATCAATGCCGGCGTAATGCTGGCCGTGGCCGGAGCGATGCTCGGCGCGGTCGTGGCGAGCATGCGCCACAGCGCGGAAAGCACGGTCGAGCGCGAGCGCTGTTATCGCATCGCGCGCGCCGGCCAGAACGATTGCGCGAACGCGGTGCATTCCTGTGCGAAACAGGCGACCGTCGATTCGGATCCACGTGAATGGCTGGCGGTGCCGAACGGCACCTGCAATCGCCTGGCCGGCGGCGTGATGGACGAACGCGCGCCGTGAAGGCAACGCTGTTCGCGCACTTGCGCGACTTGTGGGCCACCGAAACGCCGCAGCCGCCGCGCGTGGTCGAAGAAATCGCGCGCAGTCAGCGCGAATCAGAAGTCTGGGTCGGCGCCGCGCAAGCCATCGTGATCGTGGTCGCGGCACTCGCGTATATTTTTTCCCCACGCGGTTTCAGTCCCGACGCGCCGATTGCCGCGCTGCCACTGGGTCTGGTCGCGCTGGGCTTGTTGATCGCTCTGCGCGCCTGGTTTGCCTACAGCAGCCAGCTTACGCGCGCGGTGCTTGCCGCTTCGGTCGTCGCCGAAATGAGCGTGCTGCTTGGCATGTTGTGGGGCTTCGCTCCCCAGTACGAGACAACGCTACCGGTCGCACTGAAGAACGCGTTGTTTGTTGGGATTTTCGTTCTTATCGCGCTGCGCGCGTTGCGCTTCGAAGCAATCTGGGTGTGGCTCTCCGGGCTGACGGCGGCATTCGGCTGGAGTCTTTTGGCGCTTTTGGCGTGGCAAGCGGCCGGCCCGAGCGGACGCACCTGGGACGCGGTGACTGCCGCAACCAGCGGGCGCATCCACGCCGGCGACGAGGCAATCCGTGTCGCCGCGATCCTGATAGTCACTGCCCTGCTTGCCGTCGCGCTCGCACGCGCGCGCCTGACCCTGGCGCGTGCGGTGCAGTCGAGCCAGTCGGCTGATGCGCTGTCGCGATTTTTCGACAGCGAGGTGGCCGATAAGATCACCATGACCGATCTGGCGCCGATGGCCGGCCAGAGCACGATGCGCGAGGCGGCGATCATGTTCACCGACCTGCGCGGATTCACCAAAGCGTCGGCGACGCTGTCCCCCGCAGACCTGATTGCGCTGATTGGCGAATACCAGAATGTCGTGGTGCCGGTGGTGCGCGCTCACGCCGGCAATATCGACAAATTCATGGGCGATGGCGTCCTCGCCAGCTTCGGCGCGGTCCGCGCCTCGAAGACTTATGCCGCGGATGCCTTGCGCTGCATCGACGCGATTCTGACCACCTCGCGCGCCTGGGCGCAGGATCGGCAGGCGCGTGGTTTGCCGGCCCTCGGCATCGGGATCGGCATCGCGCACGGGCCACTGGTGTTCGGCATCATCGGTGTCGAACGCCGCCTGGAGTACACGGTGATCGGCGAAACCGTAAACCTGGCTGCAAAGCTCGAAAAGCACAACAAGGCCGAAGCGGCAGCCGCGTGCGCCCAGGCAAGTCTGATCGACCTTGCCCGGGTGCAGGACACACGGCTTGTGTCCGGCGAGTTTGAACTGCGCCGCGGCCGCCAGGTTGCCGGCGTCGCCGAAACGATCGATCTCGCCGTCTGGCCGGCAATCTAGTCGATCCCTGCACGGATTGGCTATCATGGCGCCATGGCGGGCGAAATCGTCGCGCGCGATCATGGGGTATGGGATGCCGAGCGATATCGCCGCAGCGAAACCGCCGATCGAATTCGAGGCGCTGGCCGAACAGCGTGTGTACCTGATGAAAATCGCGCGCATGGAATTGCGCGACGAGCATCTGGCCGAGGATTGCGTTTCCGACGCATTGACCCAGGCATATGAGCGCCGCGCCGGATTTCGCGGCGACAGTTCGCTGCGCACGTGGCTGACCACGATACTTAAAAACCGCATCGTGGATCTGCTGCGCAAGCAATGGCGCGAGCAACCGTTGGAAGATGAGGTGACTGGCGAGAGCGAGTTCGATCCGTTGTTCGACGACGGCGGTCACTGGTTACAGAAGCCGTCCGACATTCCCGAGCCGGCGAAACTGTGCGAGCAGAACGAGTTTCTGGATGCGGTCCAGCACTGCATCGACCGTCTGCCCCGGCGCATTGGCCAGGTGTTTGTGCTGCGCGAAGTATTCGGCAGCGATACGAAAGAAATCTGTAAGGATATGGAGCTGACCACGTCCAATGTCTGGGTACAACTTTACAGGGCGCGGATGATGCTGAGGATTTGCCTGGAAAAAGGTGGTTTTGCTCGTGCGCACGCTGGCTAGGCATCCTATGTTCCGTATCACCTGCCAGCAGGCCTCGCGCCTGCTTTGCCAACAACAGGATGAGCGCCTGCCATTTGGCAAGCGCCTGCGCCTGCGCATTCATCTGGCGGTGTGCGACGCGTGCCGCAATGTTTCGCGGCAGTTGGCCAGCCTGCGTCTGGCGATACGAAAGTGGCGTGATCGCGACTAGAAAGCTAGCGTTGCGCCAACCAATCGTGAATCGCTGTCGGCACCTCACGCTGCGCGCGACCGGAGACATAGATGCCGATGTGGCCGCCCTTGAACGCGAGTTCGGTGTAGTCCTTCGTCCCCGCGAGCTGCTTCAATGGCCGTGACGCCGATGGCGGCACCAGGTGATCCTGCTCGGCGAAGATGTTCAGGATCGGCATCGTGACTTTCTTCAGGCTCACGTCCTTGTCGCCGATCTTCAGGCCACCGGTGACGAGCTTGTTGGCTTGATAGAAATCCTTGACGAACTGGCGGAATGCCTCGCCGGCCTGATCGGGGCTGTCGAAAATCCACTTTTCCATGCGCAGGAAATTTTCAAGCTCCGCCTTGTCGTCGAGGATATCGACGAGGCCGATATATTTTTGCTGAAACAGACGCATCGGTTTCAACGTGAGGTAGCACCAGTTCATCATGTCCGCCGGCACGTTGCCTAGCGTATCGACGAACAAGTCGACGTCCATGCCGCGGGTCCAGCTCGACAGCATGTTGTCCGGCGTGTGGAAATCCACCGGCGTCACCATGGTGATCAGGTTCCTGATCTTTTGCGGATAGATCGACGCAAAGCACAGGCTGAACGCGCCGCCCTGACAGATGCCGAGCAGATTGATTTTTTCCACTTTGTGGCGTTTTGCGACGACGTCCACGCAGCGCCTGATATAGCCGTTGATGTAGTCGTCGAGCGTCAGGTAACGATCGGATTGATCCGGATAACCCCAGTCGATCAGGTACACGTCTTCGCCCTGTGCGAGCAGGTTCTTGACCAGCGAGCGATCATCCTGCAGGTCGACCATGTACGGCCGGTTGACCAGCGCATAGGCAATCAGCAGCGGCGTCTTCGCCGTCGGCTTGTTCGCGCCCTTGAAGCGGTACAAAACCAGTTTGTCCTCGCGGTAGACCTCTTCCTTCGCGGTGACGCCGTAGTGGACTTCGTCGAGCCCGCGCAGGGTCTTGAACCCGGCCGCGAGCTTCTGATTGAACTTCATCGCTTCGTCCAGCGCGCTTTTCGGATCGATGCGTATCGGGTTCATGCGTCACTCCGGGCTTTTTTCTTCGCGACGGCTTTTTTGCTCGTCGAGACGCTTGTGGCGTCGCGCATTGCGCTGATTGCAGCATCGAACTTGCCAGCGCTTTGCTTGGAGGCTGCGCGCGGCTTCGCTACCGCAGCGGCGCGTTTGCGCTTCGGAACGGCCTGCTTCGTGACCGCTGCAGCGTGCTTGCGCTTGCGCGTGGCGCCTGGCTTGGCTTTCGCCATTCCCGTCGTCCGCTGCTCGTAGTCCTTGCCTCCCGCGTTTCCGCGCAACTTGTTCACTTCCTTGCGCAGATGTTCGACTTCAGTGGCCAGATCCGCACAGTTGCACGCGTGCGACGCCCGGCGCATCTCATGCAGCCGCTTGTGCACGCTGTTCAATTCCGAACGCGTAGGCATACCGAGGTCCGTGCCGATGCGTTCGACTTCCCGCTGAATCTGCGCGCGCACGCGCGTCTGCGCATTGACCACATCGCCATATGTCTTGCGGAATTCGTCAGTCAACGCAGTTTCCGCATACGCCTGCTCGGCCGCATCCACCCACAGGTCGTACAGACCACGCATCGAATCGATCTGGCGGCCGGGTTCTCCGCGCTCGGCGAGCTTGTCCTCGAAGATAGCAAAACTGCGCTGGCTGGACTGCAGCATCAACGCGTTGTGCGCCTTGAGTGCTTCCTGATATTCAGCGAATGCCACCAGCATTTTCTGGTGGTTCTCCTGGTGCTCGCGCGCAAAGCCGAACGCCGGCGCCTGCAGCCAGGACATGCCTTCTTGTTTTGCCTGCGCCAGGAACGGCGCAAAGCTTTGCGAGAGTTGCTCGAATCCGTGCGCGCCCTGCCCGCTGATACCCTTGAGCATTGCCGCCATCGGGTTGTTGAGCAGCGCTGCATCCATGCCGGGCATATTGAAGCCGTCACGCAGCGCCGTGGTCCATGCCTTCAGCGGACCATCGTCCAGGTTTTTTCCGCTGGACGCAGCCACCATCGACTGCATCAGCGCGACATAGTTTTTTGCGCTGGACATGAGGCGATCGGCAGTCTCGTTCTGCTTGCCGGCACCAGCGAACATGCGCGACCACTGTTCCAGGCCTTCGTGCCAGGGCGTATTTGCCGGCGGCGCCTGACCCGTTGCCTGACGCGTCGCATCCGTCCACGCGTTCCAGTACTGCTGCTGCATGGCCTGCCAGTCCTTGGACCAATCCACAGGGGATTTTGTATCGCTCATTTCCTACTCCGAGGTATCGCGCAAATGCTAGCACGCGCCATGTTGCGTCGCAAAAAATTGCCTGCGTGCACGAGCATTCCCGGTAAACTGTGCGCCGAACATCCCTTCAGGGCCGGACCATGCTCGACCGAGTAAGCAAAGAAGACTTTGAACCCCTGGTCGGCCAGAAGGTAAAAGTATACCAAGGCGATTCGAGTGCCGATGTCGAGGTCAAGGAAGTCGTCGCCATGCGCTCGCCGTCGCCGCGCGCAACCGAACCTTTTCGTATCGTGCTGCGCTCGCGTGACGGCTGGGTTGCAACACAGGGAACATTTCGCATCGAGCATCCGGCACTTGGAGAGCTCGAACTGTTCGCCGTGCCGATCGGCCCCGACGGCCAGGGGCTGTGCTACGAGATTATTTTCAATTAGAAACTGATTGCGGCACTTTCACCTCTCCCGCCGGCGGGAGAGGTCGCGCGCAACGCGCGCGGGTGAGGGTGGCGGTTGAAGTTGGAGGACCTCAACTGGGCGGCGGCAACACCAGGTAATCGTAAACCTCGCGATGTTCGACCAGTCGAAAGCCCAGTCGCGCGTACAGACGCTGCGCCGGATTGTTCGGCTCGACGTGCAGGTTGATCTCGCAGGAAGTCGCGCGCGCCTCATCGATCAACTCGGTAAGCAGCGCCGTGCCGACGCCGTGACCGCGATGTGCGGAGCGCAGCGCGATATCGACAACGCAGATCTTGCCCGGCATGCGGTGCACGTAGATGCGGCCGATCGGACTCTCGTCGCGCAGGATCAAGAGGAAATCCGAATCCTTGTAAGCGTCGTGATAAAACGTGTGCTGTGCAGCGAATTGCTGCTCAAGGAATGCGCGCTTTGCGGCGGGCGGCCACGGCACAGGCGCGAGTTCGGCCTCGCGCGTGGCGGCATACAGATCGCGCAGAAAAGGAAGGTCCGCTTCGGCAATAGGGCGAAAATGGAGTCCCTCCGGCCTGCCGGCGTACGTGCCGAAAAAAGCGCGTTTCACTGCCTCAATGCGGACACGTAATTACGCCACGATCGGCTGGACCGAGAACACGGCATACGGAAACGTCACGACTGCCCCGTTCGAGCGCGATACCAAGACCAGTTCCCGGCTGTTCGCCGCCTTCGGGCGCAAAGCCAGATCGCTCCATGCCGGCAATGCCTGCGCATTCGGACCGATGGCGAGCACGAACGTGCCCGACTGCGCAGTGACCTGCGTCGACGCCGAGCCGCCAAGCGTCGATACACTCAACGGCAACGGTTTCGTGTTGTCCGCCCGCCAGCGAATCGCACTGTTCGGCGAATGCTGCAGCAGACCCTGTTCGGTCCATGCTTGCCAGAAACGATGGGTTGCGCCGGGGTATTTGGCGTCCATCGCAAGAGAAATTTTTGTGTTGACGCTCAGCACACGCAATTCGTAGGTGCCCGGCGAAGGCGCAAGCGCAACCATATCCGCGAGTTTGTCATCGGCGGTGATTCTCGCCATCGCCTTCAAATCGATGTGTTTCCAATAGCCCATCGCGAGCGTGGGTGCGGAAGCCGTGGGAGCCGCGCCCACCGCTGTTCCCGCCGCAAACAAATGCGACGCCGGCAGCAACAGACTCAAACCCGCGCCGGAGGCAGCAGCCTTCAGCACCTGGCGGCGCGTTGTCGACGGCGAACTAGCGTCGCTGGGCGGAAGAATTGGAGTTTTCATTTTACATGCCCCCTGGGCGACGAAGCGGTGCGGCGAAAATTCTATCAGCAGTCACAATGAATGTTCTCTGTAGGCTCTAACTGCGCGGCGGGAATATTCCCTGCAGCGCTATGCAGAAATTCAGGGTGAGGTAAGGCTGCATGTTGTTATGTGGCTGATTGCCGCCGGAAGGTGCGAGGGTGCTGTCGCTCATCGCGACGACTGCCGTAGTGCCGGGGACGAAATAAAGGTTGCCGCTGGCCGGCCGACTTAAAGTCGCGTTGGCAGCACTAGCCACAGCACTAAGCGGAGTGGTCTGTGCTCCGATCCCATGACTGTGAGACGGAATCTCTGATTCCAGAAGCGTTACTGTCTCTGAGCCACCGGTCTCGCCCAGATCGTGCAGCGAAAGACCCGGGCCCTGTCCCGGATGCATTGGCGCGTTTCCCTGCATGTCCGGGAGCGCGAATGTTGATTGCCCGTTGCCGCCGTAGGTAGTTCCCAATAGCGAGAATAGCGCTGTGTTCTGCGAAATTGGCAGAATCTGCCCGTTGCAAAACGCCCAGCCTCTCGGCGGGAAGTTGAAGGGGAAGATTCGGATTTCGGCGACAAATGGACTGGACACGGGTCTCGCTCCTACTGCGTCGGAAAAACGCCGAACAACGAAATGATGAAATCAAGACACAGATACGGCTGGAAATTCTCGTGCGGCTGCGAGCCGCCCGTCACTGACATTGAGTTCGGATTGAGAAACACGCTTGGGTTGCCGAGGCGATAGATCTTCGACGCCGCCTGTCCGGTCACGTTTCCTAGCGGGCTTTGCGACGTCGGGATATCGCTCGATGCGAGCATGGCGTGATTGTGTCCCGGAATCTGCGACACCGTCAGCGTCACACTCTCGACACCGCCAGTCTCGGCTTGGATAAAGCCGTTGCCGAAGTGCATCGGAAGACGTCCGCGCAAATCCGGCAGCGCAAACGTGGACTGACCGTCGCCGCCGTATGTGGTGCCGATAAGATTGAACAGTGTCTCATTTTCCGAAATCGGAAGAAGCTGCCCTTCGCAGAACATCCATCCGGCCGGCGCGAAGTTGCCGGCGAACATTCGAATTTCTCCGACGTAAGGCTGTGCCATTTCGTCTTGCTCCTAAGTCTGCGAGGGGAATATCCCCTGCAACGCGATCGAGAAGTTCAATGCCAGGAACGGTTGCATGTTCTGATGAGCCTGACTTCCCCCGATGTTCGTGATCTCGCCCGGCGCCATGGCGGTCAGGTTGGTCGGCGGACCATAGGTGTTGGCTTGCTGCCCGAGGAATGCGAGGTTCGTCGCTGCATTCGTTGCCGCCGGGTTGTCGGCGCCATTCACGACATGCGTGTGTGTGGGCAACTCCGAGATCGTGAGCGTGTGAGCCTGCTGGCCGCCCTTTTCGCCGAGCGTGTGACCATTGCCCACGTGAATCGGCACGTTACCCTGCAGATTGGGCAGCGCAAAATTCGTTTGCCCATTGCCCCCATACGTGGTTCCGAGCAGCGAAAACAGCGCCTGATTCTGATTGATCGGCAAGAGCTGCCCGTTGCACAAAGCCCATCCTCTTGGCGCAAACCCGAAACTCATGATTCGTATTTCAGATAAGAATGGTGTGGACATATTCTCTCTCTCGCCTGCTCAGTACAGCGCTGTTGTAGAAATAATCACTATGGGGTTGCACAACCCGCGCCAACTCCAGTGAAGGATCCCTGACCACCATTGTCATCATAGGCTTGGACATTGGCGCCTCCGGCAAACGTGTTATTGCCGGTGACAAATGTGGTCACATTCGCGAGGTTGGACGCTCCCGCATATCCGGGGAGATTGAACGTATGCCCACCGTTCTGACCGCTCGAGCCGAGGTATACAGCAGCAAGTGCGGCTGTCCCGGTGAACGTGTTTTTCACCCCGGCAGCGGCCCCGCCGATGACAGCGCAGACGTTGACCGTATCAGCAGTCAGATTTCCGCCATTGGTCAGCGCGAGAGTGGAGAAGGAACCCGCACCAGCCTCCGCCATGATGTTGTTCTGAATTGTGAAGTTCGCGGTGTAACTACCGCCAGTGTTGTCGAAGAACATGGCAGCGTTACCCGCCCAGTTGCGGATCTGATTACCGGTGATGGTCAAGCCGATGGTGCCTGTGCCGGCAGCGGAGAGGAACATGCCATTGCCTGACTTCGAAGCCGAGGCCGCAACGCCTGTCACGCCGAGAGTATTGTTGGTGACTCTTCCCGTAAACGACGTACCCAGACTCGCCTTCTGCAGAGTGATCGTGCTGCCATCCGCGCCACGCATGCTGTTGCTATCCACGACGAAGGTCATGACGCCCTGCGATGCCAATGTCAGGTCGCCACCGCCGACGTTGTTGTTCGGGTGGGCGTTCGACATGACATTGTTCTTGAACTGCACATCCATCGTGGTACCGGTCTGGCCGGTGAAGTTTGCCAATCCGCCCGGGGCACCCAGGAACGTATTGGCTTCGCCCGCCGCCGGTCCGCCAACGACCGAATTGATAGTCGTACCCGCGTTGCGCGCTTCGATGATCATGCTCTGATTACCGTTGATCGTTCCGTTCAAGCCGAACGTGTTCCCCTTGACGGTAACCGTGGTCGTCCCCGCCGTCGTGTTTTCGACGTGCATATTGTCCCAGGCGCCGCCACTGATGCTGTTGTTGGTGAACGTAGCTTGCGTGGAAATACCGTTCGTGACCGTATTGCCGAAGTAAATACTGCCCTCGCCCGAATCATCAGGGAGTGCGTTGAAGTTTCCTCCATTGACGCCCGAGACCGTCGAATACTCGAGGGTAAAGCTGTTGACCAGGAATCCGCGGATACCGAAGTTCTGGTTCGTCCCGTTGAGGGTCATCCGACGCAGTACCACGTTTCTGGTGTTATTGAGATAGATTCCCGAGCCGCTGATTGCGCCGTTGACGCCGGACATGTTGGCGATGGTTCCACCGGTCGAGTTTCCACCCACCGATGTGTTTGCGCCGTCGCCATTGACGGTGAGGCCGGCAATCGCTCCTGTATTGTTCAAGACGATGCCATTGGAGCCGCCATTTGCCGAGATGCTCTGGAAGTTCAGCCCACCGGCACCAATAGTGGTATTGGTGATATTGAGTGCCGTTCCTGTCGTTGATGCCAGCGTGTTCGGGATTGATCCAGTCGTTATGTTGACCGTCCCGCCCGTCGTCGCCGCCGGACCCGGACCCACATCACTGAATGCACTACCACCCGCCGTGGTGATAACCAGATTGGTGAAGTTGAACGTGCTGCCCGTGCTATTGCCCGTCAGGTTGACGCCATTCGCCGCGCCGGTGCCGACAATCGTGATGTCATGCACGTTCGCGCCCGTCGTGATGGCATTACCCGTAACCGCCGATCCGCCCGTCGGATTAATATTGAAGTACTCGACCAGATTGTTGCCGCCCAGCGTAACCACGGTACCGCCATTGTTGAGCACCGGCCGCGTATTCGCAGCGATCGTCGCGATCGCCACGCTATCCACCGCGAAGGTGATGCCGCCGATATCCGCGATCGCCTGCGCAAGGCTGACCTGTTGACCGACAAGATTCTGCGCAGCGAACAGCGACATGACCGCACCGGGATAGGTGCCGCTCTGGACAAAGACCAGGTCCTTGCCGCTGGCAATCGGCGCTGCGTCGGCGACAGCCAACGTGCACGGCGATGGTGTCACCGGGCTGCATGATCCGCCGCCGGCGACTGACACAATGATGATGCGGTCGGTGACGTTCAGCGTCACCGTGCCCGTCGACGGACGCACCAAGCCGTTGTCGATGATGTACTTGAACGTGTCGGCGCCGGTGAAATTGGAGGGGGGCGTATACGTGTAAGTGCCGCCGGCAACCACGGTGACCGAACCGCCTTGCGCCGTCGGCGTTGCGTTGCCGATGACAATCTGCTCCCCGCCCGTGGTCGCACCATAGCTCTTGATAACGATGCTGGTGCCGGTGTCATTTGTCAGCACGCTCGACGTCGAAGCGATGCCGACGTTGCCGGTGACGGCGTGACTGTCCGCGACCGCGCCCGCAGGAACCAGCACGGTAATCGACTGCTGCACCTGCGGCGCCGGGTTCCAGTTGACGTTGCCCGGCTGATTCGCATCGATGGTGCAGACACCGGCGGCGTTGAACGTCACCGTGGCGCCGGCGATCGAACACACCGCCGCGGAGGTTGCGTCGATCGTGAACACGACGGCCAGACCCGATGTGGCCGTTCCGGTCACGTTGTAGGTGTGGTTCGGCGCCACCGTCGCACCCAGCGCCGGCGGTACCGACGTGATCGTGATCGTCTGATCGCCCTTGGCAACGAGGAAGCTCTGCTGCACTTGCGGTGCCGGGTTGTACGTGGCGTTACCCGCCTGGTTCGCATCGATGACGCAGGTGCCGGCACCGATAAACGTTACCGTGGCTCCCGCAATCGAGCAGACCGTGCTGGCCGTGGCGTCGATGGTCAGCGCAACGACCAAGCCGGAGGTCGCAGTCGCGGTGACGGTATACGTCGCCCCGCCATTCTGGGCCGTGGCTGGCGCTGTCGAGGTGAAGCTGATGGTCTGATTCTGCTTGCTCACCACAAACGATTGCTGCACCTGGGGTGCGGCGTTGTAGTTCGCATTGCCGGCCTGGTTCGCGTCGATCACGCAGGTACCGGCGCCAATGAAGGACACGGTCGATCCGGCGAGCGTGCACACCGTGCTGGCCGTCGCATCGATCGTCAGGGTGACGACCAGACCCGAGGTCGCCGTTGCGGTCACGTTGTACGTCGGTCCGGCGACCACGGCAGCCGCGGGCGCGGTGGAGGTGAAGCTGATCGTCTGGTTGGATTTTGCGACAGCGAACGACTGCTGCACTTGCGGCGCGGCGTTGTAGTTCGCATTGCCCGCCTGGTTCGCGTCGATGACACAGGTGCCCACGCCAATGAAACTCACGGTCGATCCGGCGATCGAGCACACCGTGCTGGCCGTTGCATCGATCGTCAGGGTAACGGGCAGGCCCGACGTCGCCGTTGCCGTCACGTTGTAGGTCGGGCCGCCGAACGTTGCAGCGGCTGGCGCGGTCGAGGTGAAGGTGATCGTCTGCGAACCGGGACCGACAAGGAACGACTGCTGCACTTGCGGCGCGGGGTTGTAGTTGGCATTGCCTGCCTGGTTGGCGTCGATGACACAGGTACCGGCGCCGATGAAAGACACCGTCGAGCCGGCGATGGTGCAGACCGTGCTCGCACTCGCGTCGATCGTCAGCGCCACCGGCAGCCCGGAGGTCGCTGTCGCGGTCACGTTGTACGTCGCGCCGCCGACTGTCGCACCGACTGGCGCGATCGAGGTGAAGGTGATCGTCTGATTGCCCTTGCCTACCACGAACGACTGCTGCACTTGGGGCGCGGGGTTGAAGTTCGCATCACCTGCCTGATTCGCGTCGATCACGCAGGTGCCGGCGCCGATAAACGACACGGTCGATCCGGCGATCGTGCAGACGGTGCTGGCGCTGGCGTCGATCGTGAACGCGACGGTCAACCCGGAAGTCGCGGTCGCGGTGACGTTGTAGGTCGGCCCACCGACACTCGCGCCGACGGGCGCCGTCGACGTGTAGGTGATGGTCTGGTTGGCTTTGCCGACGCCGAAGGACTGCTGCACTTGCGGTGCGGCGGTGTAGTTCGCGTTGCCGGCCTGGTTCGCGTCGATGACGCAGGTGCCGGCCGCGATAAACGACACGGTCGATCCCGCAATGGAACAAACGGACGTCGCCGTTGCATCGATCGTGAACGCAACTGCCAGACCCGAGGTCGCAGTGGCGGTGACGTTATAGGTGGGTCCGCCCACGCTGGCGGCGGCGGGTGCGGTCGAGGTGAACGTGATGGTTTGCGCACCCTGTCCCACAGCGAAGTTCTGTTGGACTTGGGGCGCCGCGGTGTAGTTCGCATTGCCGGCCTGGTTCGCGTCGATGACGCAGGTTCCGATCGCGGTGAACGATACGGTCGAACCGGCAATCGAGCAGACCGCGCTGGCGGTTGCGTCAATCGTCAACGCCACCGGCAATCCCGAGGTCGCGGTGGCGGTGACGTTGTAGGTTGCGCCACCGACCGTGGCCGCTGCCGGTGCGGTGGATGTGAATGTGATGGTCTGCGCACCCTGGCCGACAGCAAACGATTGCTGTACTTGCGGTGCTGGGCCAAAGGTCGCGTTGCCAGCCTGGTTCGCGTCGATGACGCAAGTGCCCACGCCGATGAACGACACGGTGGAGCCGGCAATCGAGCAGACCGCGCTGGCCGTCGCATCGATCGTCAACGCGACCGGCAGACCGGACGTTGCCGTTGCGGTGACGTTGTACGTGGGTCCGCCGACCGTCGCGCCCACCGGGGCGGTAGAGGTGTATGTGATGGTCTGGCTGGCTGCTGCAAATGTTGTCGCGTAGGTGCGTCCGCCGCTGCAGCCGTTGAAATCGGTCGCTGTGATGGTGAATTCGAACGCGCCGGTCTGAGTCGACGTGCCGCTGAAAGTCGCTGTGCCGTTGCCGTTGTCGGTCAGGTTCACGCCGTTGGGCAGAACGCCGTGGGTGACGTCAATTGCCACCGGCGCGGTGCCGCCGCTGGAGGTCACGGTCGAGGTGTAGGCCGTCGCAAGATCGCCGTTGGGCAAACTCGTCGGGGACATCCCAATCGTCGGACAGGTCAGCGGCGGTCCGCCGGCCAGCGCGACAGCGCCATGGGCAGCGAAGAAGACCAGCGTCGCGGCACGCAGGAATCGAATCATCACGGTACTTCCCCTTATTCGACGCCGAAGTTCAGCAGCCGGACTGGCGTGATGCTGTTGAGCACCAGGAAAAATTTATCGAAGTTGGCCTTGTAATCGGTCTGCGTCGATGCGGCATCGCCAGTCTGACGCAAGTAGCCGCGAACCTCGGCGCTGGCGGCCGAGACCGGCGCGCCGGGCACGTTGAAACTGTTGTCGGTGACACTGAACCAGGTGGCTATGGCCAGACCGGGCAGGAACGTGCGTCCCTGGTTGCCGCCGCTGATGAACGTCGTGCAGTTGGCGCCAGCGTAGAGGCGCACTTCGACCGTCGCATTGATGCTGCTATCTCTGATCGTGGTGGCAGGAACCAGGAAGCTGCCGCCGTAGTTGACGAAGTTGACCGGCGTGGCCGCAGGGAAATTGAAACACTGCGAGATGCCCGATGCGCCATTGATCGCCGGCGTCGTCGTGTTGATATCCACCAGGGCAGACCCGGAACCCGGACTCGAATTGAAATCGGGAGCTGCAACCCACACCGGTGCCGCTCCGACACCGACAGGATCGGGCGCGGACGACAGGAACTGCGCCCACGGCGCAAGCACAGTGTCGAAATTCGGGTTGGGTACGAGGTTTTGCGCGTGTGCCGAAGGCACGGCCAGGAATCCGGCGCATGCGAAAACCACGGTAACGAGCGCGCTGACACGCCGCCATTGCTTCATCATTGTTGCCCCCTCAAGCATGCTCAGCGGATGCTGCTATCCGCCGCAGGGACTATACGCCGAAAGAAGTGTGAATGACTAGGTGATTTTCAGCCCTTTACATGCGCAATCGTCACCAGAATTTCACATTCGGCCGGCAAGCGCACGATATGGGCTGCGATCTTAGTAAAGAATGCAGCTAACGCAGTTGCTGGGTGCGGTATTGCACATATCCACTTGTACACAACCCATGCTTGAAGCCGCGCCTGACTGGGTGATTTCACCTACCGACATATCGCCGGCGCAATTTAGCCGCGTCGAAATCCAGTGCGTCGTAGCCGAGCGCCATCGCCAGCTCGATGACGTCGGGATGCCGCGCTATCAGCGCCGGATCGCTCCAGTGTCCGGCCAGATAGGGATGTTCATCCGTAGGCGGTGGCGTGTGCACTTCGCTGCTCGCATCGATTCCGGCAAAAACAAGCAGTGTCTTCAGCGTGACTGCCGAAAACAATTCTTCGAAACGGATACGCAGCCATGGCGCGTCGGTGCGTTGGTCCATGCGTGACGCAAACGAATTGACTTCCAGCCAGTAGAACAGCGCTTTCTCGTAAGGGCTGAGTTCTGACCAGCGATCGCGATACGACGTGAAGTGGACACCTTCATCGAATGGCGAAAGCGGCTCCTTCATCACCAGGTGTCGAGCCAGCGGCGGACAGTACGCCTGCTGCGCGAGCCACGACCAAGCGGTGGGAATGGGATGCCGCACGAGATGAACGACGCGCACGCGTCCGGCAAAACGCTTGAGCAGATATGGCAGCGTGCTCCATAGCGGATAGCCGCATTCGATGTAAGCTCGTGATCGCAAGATCTCTTCGATCCGGGCGACATGCGCAAGGATGACACTGGCGTTGGCTTGCTCGAGTTTTGCCGGATCGCCCGCCGCCAGCATCTTGCGCGGCACATAACCGGAATGAAGCGGCTCATGGGTGACTTCCGCTGCCTCGCCGCACGCGGATTGCAGCGCGCGCGCCAGCCACTGCGTGCCGCAGCGTCCGGTTGAGATTACGAAGAGCGCCTGGTGCACGAGGGAATCCTGGCGTCGTCAGAGGCAGTGAACTAGAAGCCAATAATACGATAACGCTCACCGCGTTGATTGCATCGCCGCAAACTGCTCCTGCGTTTCCGACCCACATGGATGTGGGAAGTGTCCGCCGGTGCCGGGAGCACTGGTGGACCGGCATACCGGCCATCCATGGCCATTGCCGAAAAAACGCTCCTGCAATTTCGGCATACCGGCCATCCATGGCCATAAAAAAAGCGGGCCGAAGCCCGCTTGGTTTTTGTATTTGTATACAACCTTACGCAGCAGACTCGTCCTCGGTCACGGCCTTCATCGACAGTCGGATACGGCCCTGCTTGTCGACTTCCAACACCTTGACCTTGACGATGTCGCCTTCCTTGAGCTTGTCGGAGACTTTCTCAACGCGCTCGTTGGAGATCTGCGAGACGTGGACGAGTCCGTCCTTGCCCGGCAGGATGGTGACGAACGCACCGAAGTCCATCAGCTTGGCAACCTTGCCTTCGTAGATGCGGCCCGGCTCGACGTCGGAAACGATCTGCTCGATACGCGCCTTCGCGGCTTCTGCGGCTTCGCGATTGACCGAGGCGATGACGATGGTGCCGTCGTCGCTGATGTCGATCGTCGCGCCGGTTTCCTCGGTGATCGCACGGATCGTGGTACCGCCCTTGCCGATGACTTCGCGGATCGTGTCCGGATGGATCTTCATCGTCATCAGGCGCGGCGCGAATTCACTCATCTCGGTGCGCGAGGTGGTGATGACCTTGGCCATTTCGCCGAGGATATGCAGACGGCCCTGCTTGGCTTGCGCCAGTGCCACCTTCATGATCTCTTCGGTGATGCCATCGATCTTGATGTCCATCTGCAAGGCACTGATGCCTTCTGCAGAACCGGCGACCTTGAAATCCATGTCGCCGAGATGATCTTCATCGCCGAGGATGTCGGACAGCACGACGAAGTCGCCGCCTTCCTTGACCAGACCCATCGCGATACCGGCGACCGGCGCCTTGAGCGGTACGCCCGCATCCATCATCGCCAGTGAAGAACCGCACACCGACGCCATCGACGATGAACCGTTGGATTCGGTGATTTCAGAAACCACGCGCACGACGTATGGGAACGATTCCATGCTCGGCTTCACAGCCTGCACGCCGCGCTTGGCCAGACGACCGTGACCGATCTCGCGACGCTTCGGCGCGCCGAAGCGACCGGCTTCGCCCACGGAGAACGGAGGAAAGTTGTAGTGAAACAGGAACGGATCCTTCGACTCGCCTTCCGGCGCATCGATGATCTGCGAATCGCGTGCGGTGCCGAGCGTGACCGTGACCAGGGCCTGGGTCTCGCCGCGGGTGAATAGCGCCGAACCATGCGTGCGCGGCAACACGCCAACGCGCACCGAGATCGCGCGGATATCGTCGAGCTTGCGCCCATCGATACGCACCTTGGTCTTGAGCACGCTGTCGCGCAGGGTGCGGTATTCGAATTCGGAGAATTCCTTCGCCAGATCCGATGTCAGCCAGGCTTTCTGCTCGGCTTCGGCTTTCAGCGAGGCCAGCACGTCAGTCTTTATCGCGGAAATCGCATCGCGGCGCTGCAACTTGTCGCGCACCTGGAATGCTTCTTCCAGCTTGTTGCCGATCGCGCCCTTGAGGACGGCGACCATCGCGTCGTTGCGTGCCGGTCGCTGCCAATCCCATGACGGCTTGGCCGCTTCAGTGGCAAGTTCGGCAATCGCGCGGATCGCCACCTGCATCTGCTGATGACCGAACATGACCGCACCCAGCATCACATCTTCGCTGAGGAGCTTGGCTTCGGATTCCACCATCAGTACCGCATTGGTGGTGCCGGCAACGACGAGGTCGAGGTCGGAAGTCGCCAATTCGGTCTTGGTCGGATTGAGCAGGTACTTGCCGTTCGCGTAACCGACGCGAGCTGCGCCAATTGGGCCCTTGAACGGAACACCGGCCAGACAAAGTGCAGCCGAGGCTCCGAGCAGTGCAGGAATGTCGCCGTCGATATCCGGGTTCAGCGAGACCACCTGAGCGATGACCTGCACTTCATTCTTGAATTCTTCCGGAAACAGCGGACGCACCGGACGATCGATCAGACGCGAGGTCAGCGTCTCTTTCTCGGTCGGGCGGCCTTCGCGCTTGAAGAAGCCGCCGGGAATGCGCCCGGCGGAATAGAACTTTTCAACGTAATCGACGGTGAGGGGGAAGAAATCCTGCCCCTCGCGCATCTTGGTTGCGGCCACTGCGGTGACCAGCACCACGGTGCCGCCCACCGATACCATCACTGCACCGCCGGCCTGGCGGGCGATTTCGCCCGTCTCCAGCGTGACTTCGTGATTACCGTACTGGAATGACTTGGTTACTTTCGCCACGTTGTGGCTCCTAGATGTTTGAAAGAACGCTCGCACTGCGGGCGTTTGGTGAGAAGTGCGGCCAGGGAAGGCCGCTCATTGATTTTCGCGTTCATGGAAGAACGCTTTAACGCCGGATGCCGAGGCGTTCGATCAGAGTTTTGTAGCGGCCGCCATCGGAGTTCTTCAGATAGTTCAGGAGGCGGCGACGCTGGTTGACCATCTTGAGCAGACCGCGACGGGAATGATGATCCTTGTCGTGATCGGCGAAATGCTTGGACAGATGTTCGATGCGGGCAGACAGCAGCGCGACCTGGACTTCCGGCGAACCGGTATCGTTCGCTGCGCGGCGGTAGTCCGCAATGACCTTGCTGGTTTGTTCAACAGAGAGAGACATGATGATTTACCTTTGATGTAACGTACGGCGCGGTTCGGCTTTGGCAAGCGCAATCCGCGTTAGGAACCCCAATTCCACCGGAGTCGGGAAAAGCCGCTTATTGTAACCGGTTTCAATACAAAAGGCGCTACCCCCATGCCGTCTGTCAGGGCGTTGGCACATTGAAGCCCCGGCGCACGGCAATTTCGCCTCCCGCGCGCACTTCCACCAGCGCGATCAGCCGATGACTACTGTCCAGCGCCCGGCATACCGATACGACGGGCGCATCAGGCAAAATCAGGCGCTGCCCGTGGTGCAACTGCTGCGACTGAACGGCGTCCAAATGCAGGGCCGGCAGCGCTGCAAGGCCTTCTTCCAGCGGTAGCAACAGCCGATCCAGCACTGTGAAATCGCCTTCCTGCTGAAGGCCTAGCAATGCGTCCAGGGACATCATTTGCGGCGCGACGAACGGTTCCACCCAGGTGCGTCGCAACGCGGTCAGATGCGCTCCACAACCCAGGCGCTCGCCAAGATCGCGCGCCAGGCTGCGCACGTAGGTGCCGGAGCCGCATTCCACATTCAATTGCAGCAAGTCGCCTTCGCGGCCGATCAGGTCCAGTCGGTGAACCTGCACTTGCCGCGGTGGTGCCCGAACGTCCTCGCCGCGACGCGCGCGTTTGTACAGCGCCACACCTGCCTGCTTGAGCGCCGAATACACCGGCGGCGTTTGCACAATGCGCCCACGCAAAGGAACCAGTGCGGCGCCGATCGTAGCATCGTCCAGCGACGGCACCGGACGCGTCTGTAGCACCTGGCCGTCGGCATCATCGGTGTCGGTGGTGATACCCAGACGCAGTTCCGCCAGATAGGCCTTGCGCGATCCGAGCAGGTGACCGGCGATCTTGGTCGCCTGCCCGAAACAGATCGGCAGCAAGCCGGTCGCCATCGGGTCCAGGCTGCCGGTGTGTCCGGCCTTGCGCGCGTTGAACAGCCAGCGGACCTTCTGCAGTGCCTGGTTCGAACTCAAGCCTTGCGGCTTGTCGAAAAGGAGGATGCCGGAAATGTCGCGGTATTGCCGCTTCACGTCTTCCCGCGCAGCAGCGCTTCGATACGCTCGCCGCGATCGACGGAATCGTCATAACGAAAGCGCAGTTCGGGCACACGGCGCATGCGCATGACCTGCGACAACTCGTGGCGAAATTCCTTGGCCATTTCGTTGAGCGTCTTGACCGCATCCTTCGAAGTATCCGGAACCAGCGCGGTGACGAACACCGTCGCCATGTCGAAGTCCTTGGTGACTTCGACATCCGACACGCTGACCGACGGCAGCGCGTGGTCGCGAACCGCCTCATGCACCATCGCGCCGATCAGACGACGCAGTTCGGCGGAGATGCGGTCAGCGCGATTGAAGGATTTGGCTGTCATAGGGAATCGCTCGCTTGCTGTTCGTCATTTCCGCTTTTTCAACAGCGCAAGATGACGAGCATTTTTACAACGTCCTTTGCACCTCGATGCGTTCGAAGCACTCGATCTGGTCGCCCGGCTTGACGTCGTTGTACTGCTTGACGCCGATGCCGCACTCCATGCCATTGCGCACTTCGTCGACGTTTTCCTTGAAGCGGCGCAGCGATTCGAGTTCGCCTTCGAAGATCACCGTGTTGTCGCGCAGCACGCGAATCGGTTTGTGCCGCTTGACGTTGCCTTCGATGACCATGCACCCGGCAATCGCGCCGAACTTGGACGAGCGGAACACGTCGCGCACCTGGGCGGTGCCGATGAGTTCCTCGCGGATTTCCATGCCGAGCAAACCGGTCGCCGCCTGCTTCACCTGGTCGATCACGTCGTAGATGATGGAGAAATAACGCAGATCCACGCCGCTGTCGGCAATCACCTTGCGCGCGGACGCATCGGCGCGCACGTTGAAGCCGATCATGATTGCGTTGGATGCGGCGGCGAGCGTCGCGTCGGATTCGGTAATGCCACCGACACCCGAGCCGATGACGTTGACCCTGATCTGGTCGGTGCTGATGCCGGTCAGGGAATCGCGCAATGCTTCGACCGAACCCTGCACGTCGGCCTTGACCACGAGATTGAGTACGCGCAGGCCGTCGGCCTGGCCCATTGTCGAGATGACGTCTTCCAGGCTGCGCATGGCAGTCTTGCCCAACCGAGTTTCGCGGCGCTTGCTCTGGCGCTCCGAGGCGACCTGCTTGGCCAGACGCTCGTCAGTCACGACGACAAAATCATCGCCGGCATCGGGAACGGCGGATAGGCCAAGCACCTGCACCGGAATCGACGGGCCGGCACTTTCAATCTGGCTGCCGCTTTCGTCGAACATCGCGCGAACGCGACCGTATTCGACGCCGCAGACGAGGAAGTCGCCTTTCTTCAGCGTGCCCTGTTGCACCAGCACGGTTGCAACCGGCCCACGACCCTTGTCCAGGCTCGACTCGATCACGACGCCGGTGGCGAGGCCATCACGGACTGCAGTGAGTTCCATCAACTCGGCCTGCAGCAGGATCGCGTCGAGCAGATTGTCCACGCCGTCGCCAGTCTTGGCAGACACCGGAACGAACTGCACATCGCCGCCCCATTCTTCGGGCACGACTTCGTGCTGCACCAGTCCCTGCTTGACGTTGTCGGGATTGGATTCGGGCTTGTCCATCTTGTTCATCGCCACCAGCAGCGGCACCTTGGCGGCGCGCGCATGCTGTACGGCTTCCACCGTCTGCGGCATCACGCCGTCATCGGCAGCCACGACCAGCACCACGATGTCGGTCAGTTTGGCGCCGCGCGCGCGCATCGAAGTGAACGCCGCATGGCCGGGCGTGTCGAGGAAGGAAATGACGCCCTTCTCTGTTTTGACGTGATACGCACCGATGTGCTGGGTGATGCCACCGGCTTCACCGGAAGCCACCTTGGTGCGGCGGATGTAGTCGAGCAGCGAGGTCTTGCCGTGATCGACGTGGCCCATGATGGTGACCACCGGCGGACGCGGCTCCCTGTTGCCCTGCACTTCCACTTTTGCCAGCGTCGTCTCGGCGTTCTTCTCTTCTGCCTTGACCGCTGTGTGGCCGAGTTCTTCGACCACCAGCACCGCGGTGTCGTGATCTATGACTTGATTGATCGTTGCCATCACACCCATCTTGAATAGTACTTTGACAACGTCGGCACCTTTGACCGCCATCTTCTGCGCCAGCTCCGATACCAGGATCTGTTCGCCGAGCGGCACTTCGCGCACCATCGGCGCCACTGGTTTGGAGAATCCGTGCGGACCGCCCGCGGCTGCGCGCTGCGGTTCGATCTGACGTTTTGGTTTTTTTCTGACCGCGCCGCGGCGTGCATGGCCGGCATCGGAAAGATGCAGTTCCGCACCGAAATAACGCGCTGCGCCTTCGGCATCTTCACCGTCTTCGCGCATCTGGTGCGAACCGTGTTTCGGCTTGTGCTTGTGCGCCGGCTCTTCGACCACGGCAGCACCGCGGCCGCGTGCGGGGCGTTCGGCGCCGCCGGGACGGGCGCGTTCAGGCTCAGCGGCCTTGTGCGGCGTGGCACTGTCTTTCTTCGGTTTTTCGACGACGACTTCAGCCGGCGGCGCGACGGGCTTGGCCTCGACCACGGCACCACGTGCACGCGCTTCCTCTGTGCGACGAGCGTCCTCGGCTGCGCGCAATTTCGCGTCTTCTTCCTGGCGTCGGCGTTCCTGATCCTTGCGCGCCAGTTCCTCGCCTTCGCGCTTGAGCTGGGATTCCTGCAACTTCTTCAGCGCGTCCTCGCGCTCGGAATCCACTTCCTGGACTTCAGTCATCGTGCTGCGCTTTACATAAGTGCGCTTTTGCCGCACTTCCACGTTCACGGTCTTGCCGCGTGCAGCGCCCTGGTTGACGGTCAGCTCGCTGACGGTCTTGCGCTTTAGCGTGATCTGCCGTGGCGCACTGTCCTCGGCTTCCTTCTCAATCTTGCCATGGGTGCGGCGCAGGAAGCCCAGCAGCTTGACCTTCTCGGTGCTGGAAACCACCTGGTCAGGGCTGGAAAACTTCATGCCGGCGCCGTCCAGCTGGGTCAACAGCTTTTCGACGCTCATGCCGAGTACACCGGCGAGTTGCTTGATCGTTACGTCCGACATGGTGCTTGTGTTCTCCTTGGGCGAGTGCGGCTACTGATCTGCGCGGGATCGTTATGATCTGCGCTCAGGCCGCCTTCTCCGCGCGCGCTGCCATGATCAAGTCACGGGCACGCGTCTCGTCGACACCTTCGATCGCCAGCTCCACAAGTTCGTCAGTGGCCAGATCGGCCAGATCCTGGCGCGAGACGATCTTGTGCTGAGCCAGGGTGAAGGCTGTGGTTTCGTCCATGCCCGGCACCTCCAACAGATCTTCGGCTGGCTTGTTCTCTTCGATGTTTTCTTCGACTGCAAGCGCTTCAGTCAGCAGCGAATCGCGCGCACGCGCGCGCAACTCCTCGACGATGTCTTCGTCGAATCCTTCCACCGCCAGCAGTTCCGCACTCGGCACATAGGCGATTTCTTCGACCGTGCTGAACCCTTCCTGCACCAGGATCGCCGCAATCTCGGCGTCGACTTCGAGTTTTTCCTGGAACAGCAGGCGTGCCGTTTCCTGCTCGCCCTCGGACTTGGCCGCAACCTGATCCTGGGTCATCACGTTGAGCTGCCAGCCGGTCAGCTTGCTCGCCAGGCGCACGTTCTGGCCGCCGCGTCCGATCGCCTGCGACAGCTTGTCCTCGGCGACGGCAATGTCCATCGAGTGCTTTTCTTCGTCCATGATGATCGACTGCACTTCGGCCGGCGCCATCGCATTGATCACGAACTGCGCGGCATTGTCGTTCCACAGCACGATATCGATGCGCTCGCCGTTCAATTCGTTCGACACCGCCTGCACGCGCGAACCGCGCATGCCGATGCAGGCGCCGATCGGATCGGTGCGGTGATCGTGCGCGAGCACGGCAATCTTGGCGCGATCGCCCGGATCGCGCGCTGCGCCCTTGATCTCGACCAGGTTCTGGCCGACTTCAGGCACTTCGAGCTTGAACAGCTCGACCATGAATTCCGGCGCGCTGCGCGACACGAACAATTGTGGCCCGCGCGGCTCGGCACGCACTTCGTACAGATATCCGCGCACGCGGTCGCCGGCGCGCACTGCTTCGCGCGGAATCGCACGATCGCGCGGGATGTAGGCTTCGGCGTTGCCGCCCAGGTCCATGAACACGCTGCCACGCTCGACGCGCTTGACCACACCGGTGATGAGTTCGCCGACGCGATCCTTGTACGCTTCCACGACCTGTGCGCGCTCGGCTTCGCGTACGCGCTGCACGATCACCTGTTTGGCGGCCTGCGCTGCGATGCGGCCGAACTCCGGATTCTCGATCGGCTCCTCGATGAATTCGCCAACCTGGATTTCCGGATGCGTCTCGACCGCATCCATCATGCGCACCTGGCGATCGGGCGATTCCATCACCACGTCGTCGGCCACGACTTCCCAGCGGCGGAACGTTTCGTAGTCGCCGCTCAGGGTATCGATGCTCACGCGCGCAGCCACGTCTTCGCTCGGGTAGCGTTTCTTCGCCGCCGAGGCGAGCGCGGCTTCCATCGCATCGAAGATCACGTTTTTGTCCACGCCCTTTTCATTCGCGACGGCGTCGACGACGAGCAAGAGTTCTTTGCTCATGTTTTTGACTGCTGCTTCCGAATCGCGTCGGACGGCTTGCTTAATCTTTGCCATGTTCGCTCATTGATTTTTTCGGTTTCTTGCCCTTGTACAACTTGCCCGGCCCTTCTTCCAGCTCCGGAACCAGTCGCGCCTTGTGGATGTTGCCTTGCGCGATTTCAACGCGCACTCCATCCTGTTCCACTGCAATCGTGCTGCCTTCCACCGCGAGGATCGGCCCTTGAAAACGCCGCCGACCATTGACCGGCAGATTCAACTCGATCTTCGCTGCACCGCCGATGAAGCGTGCGAACTGTTGCGGCGTATACAGCGGCCGATCAAGTCCCGGCGATGAAACCTCCAGCGTGTAACGGCCCTCGACCGGATCGTTGACGTCCAGCGTCGCCGACACCTGGCGGCTGACCGCTTCGCAATCATCCACCGTCACCGCGCGATCCGCTGCCTCGATGTATACCCGCACCAGGCCGTTGCCATGCGACGGGCTGTACTCGACGCCAAGGCATTCGAGTCCCAGATCCGCCACCACCGGCGCCAATAATTCTGTTAATTCTTCGTTCCGCATATGTTGCAAGATCAAAAAAACTACCATCCAAAAACGCAAAATGGGCCTGAGGCCCATTCCATAGTCCGCCGTTGTATCGTGTCCAGACACCGGCAACGCGCAATCCTTGCGCTGAAAAAATTAAGGCCCCGAATGGAGCCCCTTTTTTTCTAATTCTTCTGGTAGCGGGGGCAGGATTTGAACCTGCGACCTTCGGGTTATGAGCCCGACGAGCTGCCAGACTGCTCCACCCCGCACCGGTCGAACGCGAAGTTTAGCGGACTGACGCCATGCATTGCAACATAAACCGCGGCTGTTTCACTACGACGCCAGCCCAAATGCGTGATAACACCACGCGATCAACGGTCCCCAGAAGATTCCGAGCACGAGCAATGCGACGCCGTTGAGTGAAAGCAGCCAGCGGAATGCGAGATCCTTCGGCAGGGTCAGTTCGGTCTTGTCCACCGGCGCGTCGAAATACATCACCTTGATCACATGCAAGTAGTAGTACATGCCGATGATCGCGAACACGATCGCGACGATCGCCAGCCACAACATGCCGGCGTCAACCGCTGCTTTCAAGACCATGAATTTCGCGGCGAAGCCGAACAGCGGCGGGATACCGGCCAACGACGCCATGGTCAACAGCATGATGAACGCGTACCAGGGATTGCGCTGGTTCAAACCCTTGAAATCGTCGATCTCTTCAGCCTCGAAGCCGGAACGCGCCAGCAGCAGGATCACACCGAAGGCTGCGCTTGCCGTGATCGCGTAGGACACCGCATAGAACATCGCCGCGGCATAACCGGTGGGCGTACCGTTGGCGAGTCCCAAAAGCAAGAAACCCACATGTGAAATTGTGGAATACGCCAACATGCGTTTCAAATTCGTTTGCGCAATGGCGACGATATTGCCGATCGCGAGCGACGCGACGGCCAGCGCCGCAAGCATCTGGCTCCAGTGCGGCTGCATGCCGCCCAAGCCCCCTTCGAGCAGACGATAGGCCATTCCGAACGCAGCAATCTTCGGCGCCGAGCCGATGAAAATCGTCACCGCGGTCGGAGAACCCTGGTACACATCCGGCAGCCACATGTGGAACGGCGCGGCGCCGAACTTGAAGCCGATGCCGACGACGAGGAAGACCACGCCGAACGCAAGCAGGACCGAGTGCAGGTCCGCACCAACGACGACAGAGTGGGCGCCGCTGTGGATCGCCGCGAGATCGAGCGTCCCGGTCGCACCGTAGATCATCGACATGCCGTACAGCAGCAGACCGGAAGCCAGGGCGCCGAGCACGAAATATTTCATCGCCGCTTCCGACGACAGACCCGAATCGCGATTGATCGCGACCAGTGCATACGAGGACAGGGCGAACAACTCCAGCCCCAGATACACCATGACGAGGTTGCCGGCCGAGACCAGCAGCATCATGCCGAGCGTGCCGAAAAGGCACAGCAAATAGAACTCGCCGATGTACAACTGGCGATCGCGCAGATAGCCGCGCGCGTAGACGAACACGGCCGCAGTCACGCCGAGGACAAACACCTTGAGAACGGCGGCAATGCCGTCGTGCAGATAGGCGCCGCTGAAGGCGACCTTGGCCGGATCGGTATCGACAAGGATCAACGCCATCGTGACCAGCAGCGCGGCAATCGACAGCCAATGCGTGATTGCGCGCTGCGCCGGTTTCAGGAACAAATCGATCAAAAGGATCGCGCAGATCGCACCGAGGAGGAAATCCTCGGGCAGCGCCAGCACGATATCGTGGATATTGAAGTTCATCGAAGGGTCATTCCTGCGTCAGGACTTGGCGGCAAGCAAGTGATCGACCACCAGACTGATCGACGCATCCATCAAATGGGTCAGCGGCGCCGGCCACACGCCGACGACAAGCACACCGGCAGCAAACGCGCCGAGAACCAGCGCTTCGCGCGGATTGATGTCCGTAAGTTTGGCGACGTGGTCGTTGGCGATCGCACCGAAAATCACGCGCTTGACCAGCCACAGCGTGTACGCGGCGCCGATGATGAGAATAAGCGCAGCGCCGGCGGCGACCCAGGGACTCATCGCAAAGCTCGCCAGGATCACCATGAATTCGCCGACGAAACCGCTGGTGCCGGGCAGGCCGCAATTGGCCATCGAGAACAGCACCCAGAACGCGGCGAACCACGGCATCGTGTTCACCACGCCACCGTAGTCCTTGATCATGCGGCTGTGCATGCGGTCGTAAAGTACGCCGACGCAGGAGAACATCGCGCCGGAGACGAAGCCGTGCGAAATCATCTGCACCATCGCGCCGGATATGCCGAGAGCGGCCGCATCCTTGTTGCCAGTCGCGCGCACCAGGGCGAGACTGATGAACAATCCGAGAGTGACGAAGCCCATGTGCGAGACCGACGAATACGCGATCAGCTTCTTCATGTCTTCCTGCACCAGTGCGACAAAGCCGACGTAGATCACCGCAATCAGCGACAGCGCCACGATCAACCACGCAAATTCCTGGCAGGCATCCGGCACGATCGCCAGCGAAAAGCGGATGAATCCGTAGCCGCCGATCTTCAGCATGATCGCCGCAAGAATCACGGAACCGCCAGTCGGCGCCTCGACGTGCGCATCCGGCAGCCAGGTATGCACCGGCCACATCGGCACCTTGATTGCGAAACCGAACAGGAAGGCGAAGAACAACCACGCCTGTTCGGTCGCGCTCAACGGCAGCTTGGCAAGATCAGCCAATTCCCACGAATGTGCGTGCAGGTAAAGATAGATCAGGCCGATCAGCATGAAGATCGAACCGAAGAACGTATACAGGAAGAACTTCAGCGTGGCGTATACGCGTCGCGGCCCGCCCCAGATGCCGATGATGATGAACATCGGAATCAGCATGCCCTCGAAGAACACGTAGAACAGCAGCGCATCCATTGCGGCGAACACGCCGATCATCAAACCCTCGAGCACCAGGAACGCGGCCAGATACTGGTTGACCTTGTCGTGCACCGAATCCCACGCGCCGAGAATGACCAGCACCGTGGTGAACGTGGTCAGCAAAATCAGCGCGATCGAGATGCCATCGGCGCCCAGATGATAGTTGGCGTTGATCGCGCCGATCCACTGCACATTTTCCAGGAACTGCAACGTGCCGCTGGCCGAGTCGTAACCCGTGAACAGCGGAATGCTGACGACGAACACGAGGATGGCAATCGCAAGCGCGAGCCAGCGCGCGACGTTTGCGCGTCCGGTGCCGGCGAGCGATACCAGCGCGCCGCCGAAAATCGGCAGCCAGATGACGAGACTTAACAGGGGTAAGGAATTCATTCTTGTTGTTCTCAGACTCTCTTATGACCTAACCACCCACCAAAGCCCACCGAGCAGCGCGACCAATCCCAAAATCATGGCAAACGCATAAGTATACAAATACCCGGATTGCACCCAGCGCACGGTCGCGGAGATGCGACCGACCGTTGCGGCTGAGCCGTCGATGACGATATTGTCGATCACACCCACATCGCCGCCTTTCCACAGCCCACGTCCCAGCAACAGCGAACCGCGAGCGAACACGGCCTGGTAGGCCTCATCGAACCAGTATTTGCGGTCGAGCAATTTCCACAACGGATGAACAGCCTGCTTCACGCGATCGGCAATCCCGGGATTGAACAGGTAGATCCAGGTAGCGACGAGGAATCCGCCGAATGCAAACCAGAACGGCAACTGGGTGAAGCCCTGGAATGCCGTCGCTAGCGCGCCGGCAAACGCTTGCGCATGCTCCCCCTCCGTAGCGCTCTTGATCGCTTCACCGAAATAGCCGCCATGCAGCATCGGCCCGACCGTGTACCAGCCGATCAGCAGAGACGGAATCGCCAGCAGGATCAGCGGCACCGTCACCACCCATGGCGATTCGTGCGGCGCATGCGCCAGATGTCCGGGCTTGTGGTGATGTTCGTGGTGATCGTCATCATCGTGATCGCGCGTGCCGTGGTCGACGACGAAACGTTCCTGCCCGTGGAACGTCATGTACAAAAGCCGGAAGCTGTACAGCGCGGTGACGAATACACCAAACAGCACGCACAGATAGGCGTACGGTGCAGCCCAGCGATGCGATCCGTGCACCGCCTCGATGATCGCATCCTTGGAGAAAAATCCAGCGAAGCCCGGCATGCCGGTCAGCGCGAGCGTGCCGATCCACATCGTCACGTAGGTGATCGGCATGTAACGACGTAGGCCGCCCATGTAACGCATGTCCTGCTCGTGATGCATGGCCATGATGACCGAGCCGGCACCGAGAAACAGCAGCGCCTTGAAGAATGCATGGGTCATCAGGTGGAAAATTCCCACGCCGTACGCGGACACGCCGAGCGCAACGGTCATGTAGCCGAGTTGCGACAATGTGGAATAGGCGACAACGCGCTTGATGTCGTTCTGCACGATGCCGATAAGCCCAGTGAAGAACGCCGTCGTCGCACCGATGATCAGTACCGCGTTCAGCGCGGTCTCGGAAAGCTCGAACAGCGGCGACATGCGCGCGACCATGAAGATGCCCGCAGTCACCATCGTCGCGGCGTGGATCAGTGCGGAGATCGGGGTCGGGCCTTCCATCGAATCTGGCAGCCACACGTGCAACGGAACCTGCGCCGACTTGCCCATTGCGCCGACGAACAGGCAAAGACAGATGACTGTCGCCGCCGACCAAGGCGTAGAACCCCAGATGGCGAGCGTCTTGCCGTTGAGCAGCTCGGCGTGATCGAACACGGAGCGGTAGTCGAGCGTATGGAAAAAGTACAGCACGCCGGCAATGCCGAGGACGAAGCCGAAGTCGCCGACGCGGTTGACCAGGAACGCCTTCATGTTCGCGAAGATCGCGGTGGGCTTCTTGAACCAGAAACCGATCAGCAGGTAAGAGACCAGGCCCACCGCTTCCCAGCCGAAGAACAGCTGCAGGAAGTTGTTTGCCATCACCAGCATCAGCATCGAGAACGTAAACAGCGCGATATAGCTGAAGAAGCGCTGGTAGCCGTCGTCCTCGGCCATGTAGCCGATGGTATAAATGTGCACCATCAGCGAGACGAAGGTCACCACGACCATCATCACCGCGGTCAGGCGGTCGATAAGGAATCCGACGTGCATGTCCAGGCTGCCGACCCGTAGCCAGGTGTAGACATCCTGGTTGAACGTCGGCGTGTTGTTCCAGACCATTTGATACAGCACATAGAACGACAGCGCGCAGCTCGCCGCGACGCCGGCGATGGTGACGCTGTGCGCGCCGACGCGGCCGATCCGGTTGCGGAACAGGCCGGCCACGATCGCGCCGGCAAGTGGCGCCAGGGCAATGATGAGCAGGACGGTGATGTTCAAGCTCATGCAGGTCAGCCTTTGAGCGAATCGATTTCGCCGACGTTGATCGTCGCGCGATTGCGGAACAGGACCACGAGAATCGCCAAGCCGATCGCCGACTCGGCAGCGGCCACGGTCAGGATGAAAAACACGAAGACCTGGCCGGAAACATCGCCGAGATAACGCGAAAATGCGACGAAGTTCATGTTGACCGAAAGCAGCATCAGTTCGATCGCCATCAGCAGGATGATGATGTTCTTGCGATTAACGAAGATGCCGGCGACCGCAATGCAGAACAGCGCCGCGCCGAGCACGATGAAATGCGCGAGGGTGATCATGGCGTCGGCGCCTCCTTCACAGTGCTGCTTTGCATCTTGACGATCCGGATACGGTCGCGCGCCTGGACTGCCACCTGCGCCGCCGGATTCTGGTGACGCGTGTTGGTGCGATGACGCAAGGTGAGCATGATCGCCGCTATCACGGCGACGGTCAGGATCACGGCGGCAGTTTCGAACGGCAACAGGTACTGGGTGAACAATGCGTTGCCAAGCCAGGCCGTATTGGATGCGCCACCCGGATCGGCCGGTGCCGGAATCGCCATCGACTTGACCCCGAGCAGCAACAGCATCTCGGCCAACATTACCGCAGCGACCAACACGCCCACCGGCAGATAGCGGATATAGCCCTCGCGCATTTGTTCGGTGTTGATGTCGAGCATCATGACCACGAACAGGAACAGCACCATGACCGCGCCGACGTAGACCAGGATCAGCGCCAGCGCGAGAAACTCGGCCTGCATCAAGAGCCACAGCGCAGCGCTGGTGAAAAACGTCAGCACCAGCAGCAAGGCGGCGTGTACTGAATTGCGCACGCTGATGACGCCAAGCGCGGCCAGCACCAGCACGCCGGCGAACATGTAGAAAAGGATCAGATTCCAGGGCAAGTCCATCGCGATCCTCTCAACGGTACGGTGCATCTTGCGAACGTGCGGCGGCGATCAGGTGCTCGAAGCGGTCACCAATGGCGAGCAGCTGCGTCTTGTTCACGATGTTTTCGCCGCGCTTCTCGAAATGATATTCGTGGATATTCGTCTCCACGATCGAATCCACCGGACAGCTTTCCTCGCAAAATCCGCAATAGATGCATTTGAACAGGTCGATGTCGTAGCGCGTCGTACGGCGCGTGCCATCGGCGCGCTGCTCCGAATCGATCGTGATCGCCAGCGCCGGGCACACGGCTTCGCACAGCTTGCAGGCAATGCAGCGTTCCTCGCCGTTGGGGTAGCGACGCAGCGCATGCAGCCCACGGAAACGATTGGACTGCGGAATCTTTTCCATCGGATAGCGCATCGTGTACTTGGGCTTGAACATGTACTTGCCGGTTAACCCCAGGCCCTTCAGCAGTTCAATCAGGAACAGACTTTTCAGGTAATTCGCGATGCGCTTCATGGCGCGGCTCCTGTTGCGGCAGCGACGCCTTGTCCAACCACACCGAAATACACGAGCAACCCAGCCACGCCGATCCACACCAGCGCAATTGGAATGAACACTTTCCAGCCCAGGCGCATGATCTGGTCATAGCGGTAGCGCGGGAACGCGGCACGGAACCACAGGTAGAAGAATGCGAAAAAGAAAACCTTGGCGAACAGCCACTGCCAGCCGCCGTGGAAGATCCAGCCGAACAGGAAATTCCCCGCTTCGCCGAGATCCGGATTCCAGATGTCCTGGATCGGCGACAGCCAGCCGCCCATGAACAACGTGGCAGCAAGGAAGGAGATCAGGATCATGTTCGCGTATTCAGTGAGGAAGAAGACTGCGAACGGCGCACCCGAATACTCGACGTGGAATCCGGCGACGATTTCCGTTTCCCCCTCCGCGACGTCGAACGGCGCGCGATTGGTCTCGGCCACGCCCGACACAAAGTAGATGATGAACAGCGGGAACAGCGGCCACATGAACCAGTTGAAAAAGCCGGCGTGCCCCGCCTGCGCGTGCACGATGTCCGACATGTTCAGGCTACCCGCACAGATCAGCACGCCGACCAGGGCCATGCCCATCGCGATTTCGTACGAGACGACCTGTGCGGCCGAACGCATCGCGCCAAGGAACGCGTATTTTGAATTCGACGACCAGCCGGCGAGGATGATGCCATACACACCCATCGACGTCATCGCGAGCAGGTAAAGCAAACCTGCGTTGATGTCGGCGAGGACGCCGCGCCGATCGAACGGAATCACAGACCAAGCCGCGAATGCCGGCACCAGTGCGACAAGCGGCGCGAGTACGAACAGGAGTTTGCTCGCCTTCGCCGGTACCAGATATTCCTTGAACAGCAGTTTGAACACGTCGGCAAACGTCTGCGCCAGTCCCGCCGGGCCGATGCTGTTCGGTCCCATGCGCACGTGCATCCAGCCGAGCACCTTGCGTTCCCACCAGACGTACAGTGCGACGGAAATAATCACTGGCACCGCAATGACCAGGATGCAGAGCACCAGCCAGACGATAAGCCCCATGACCGGACCGAGCAGGCCGAGCAGCCAATCGTGGATATTGGAATGAATCCAGTTGTACACGCGTCAGGCCCTCGTCACCATCAACATTCCGCCGTTTGGCGGAAGCGGCTTGGTCGCCGGCCAGGTTTTCTCGAGCCACGCACCACCACGCGGCACCAGGCGCGTGACGATCACCGGCAATTCCACGTCGCCCTCACCACCGCTCACTTTCGCCGTCGCCCCAGACGCAAGTCCCAGCGCGAGCGCATCTTCCGGATGCAGCCCGATCGCGCATTCGCCGGTCAATGGGTGCGCTTGCAGTGCGGCGCAGCGGCGCAGGACGGCATCGCTGCGATAGATTGGCAGTGTAGCGATGCGCTGCAGACCAGACGTCGATGTCGCGGCTACGGCGCTGCTCACTTTTCCAGTTTGCGCCTTTGTATATTTTGCCGAAACCGCAGCGTCAATCGCCTTGCGCACGTCGGCGAAATCGGTCGCGTCGAAACCGGAGAGGCCCAGCTGCGCCCCGAGCGCGCGCAACACGCGCCAGCCCGGACGTGCATCGCCCGGAAGTTTCGCGCCTGCGGCGAGGGTCTGCACGACGCCGTCGATATTGACGTACGTACCGTCGATTTCCGGCGGCAGGCCAATTGGCAGGATCGCGTGCGCGGTGCGCTTCACGCCGCTACAGGCATACGCGCCGATGTAGATGCTGAAATCCGCATGGCTGCGCACTTCGTCGAACCTCTCCGGCGAACTCGTGTCCTGGGAACCGGCGTGATAGACGATGAGCGACTTCGGCGGTTGCGCGAGAATCGCGGCGCCGTCGCGGCCATCGGCTTGCGGCAGCGCGCCGACACGTGCGAGTCCCACCGCATTGGCACCGTCGCTGATTTCGTTGAACACGCTGTTCGTCGCCTGCGCGATGTATTTGGCCAACGCGCGCAACTGCGAAGCTTGCGCATGGTGACCGGCGTAATCGCCGAACACGAGCACAGACGAGCCGGCATCGCGCAGCGCCTTGATTGTGCCGCGATGAGCATCGGTCGGTTTTGCGGCAGCGATCAGTGCGGAGATCGATGCTGGCGCTGCAATTCCGCCGTCGCCCGCCGCCGCGGCGAGCGCCGCCAGTTCGGCAGCGAACACGCTCGGCAGCACGATCGATTTGCCGGCCAGGCTGAAATTGAAATCAAAATCCAGCGGGTTGACCGCAAATATTTTTGCGCCTTTCTTCCATGCCTTGTGCACGCGATGGCCCAACAGTGGCTGATCGTGGCGCGGATTGCTGCCAACCAGCAGGATCGCGTGGACATTGTCGATTTGCGCAAGCGGCATTTCGAAAGTCGCGCCGGCAGCAGCATCAGCGAAATCGACCACGCGCAGGCGGTGATCGATGCTGTTGCTGCCGAGGCCGCGCACGATGTTCGCCAGCAAAAACCCTTCCTCGCACGAGGTCAGCGGCGCAACCAGCGCACCGACATCGGCGCCATTGTTCCTGAGGCCCTCGGCGACGAACGCGATCGCCTCCTCCCAGCTCGCCTCAACCAGTTCGCCGTTGCGACGGATCATCGGTTTGGTCGCGCGATCCGCCGCGTAAAGTCCTTCGTGCGAATAACGGTCGCGATCGGACAGCCAGCATTCGTTGATCGATTCGTTGTCGCGCGGCACCGTGCGCAGGACTTCGCCGCGGCGCGTATGCAGCCACAGGTTGGAGCCGAGCGCATCGTGATAGCCGATCGATTCGCGCGCGATCAGCTCCCAGGCGCGCGCCTTGAAGCGGAACACCTTGTTGGTCAACGCGCCGACCGGGCACACGTCGATAATGTTGCCACCGAGCTCGCTGTCGATGGCCTTGCCGATATACGTGCCGATCTCCAGATTTTCGCCCCGACCCATGCCGCCCAGTTCCGGGCTACCGGCGACTTCAGTCATGAAACGCACGCAACGCGTACATTGTATACAACGCGTCATTTCAGTTTCGATCAGCGGGCCGATGTCTTCGTCCGGCACCACGCGTTTGCGCTCGGCAAACCGCGACACCGAGCGGCCGTAGCCCATCGACAGATCCTGCAACTCGCACTCGCCGCCCTGATCGCAGATCGGGCAATCCAGCGGATGGTTGATCAGCAGGAATTCCATCACGTTGCGCTGCGCCGACAATGCGCGCTGCGACTGGGTGAACACTTTCATGCCTTCCATCACCGGCGTGGCGCAGGCCGGCTGCGGCTTCGGCACCGCCTTGCCACCCATTTCCGTCTCGACCATGCACATGCGGCAGTTCGCCGCGATCGGCAATTTGTCGTGATAGCAGAAACGCGGGATCGGAATTCCGGCCTTGTCGGCAGCGGCGATGATCATCGAATTCTTCGGCACCTGCATGGCCTTGCCGTCGATCTCGATATTGACCATATCGGGTGCGGTGTTCGGAGTTGTCGGTTGCGCACTCATGCGGCTACCCCGACAGGTTCGTTGACAGGCGCGTCCACAATGCTGCGCTTGTGCTCGACGAAATATTCAAACTCGTTCCAGTAGTGACGCAGCATGCCCTGCACCGGCCATGCGGCAGCTTCGCCGAATGCGCAAATCGTGTGGCCCTCGATCTGGCCGGCCGCCTGTCGAAGCATCTTGACATCATCCATGGTCGCGTTGCCTTCGACGATGCGCGTGAGCACGCGATACATCCAGCCGGTGCCTTCGCGACACGGCGTGCACTGACCGCAGGATTCGGCGTAGTAAAACCGCGCGATGCGCTGACACGCGCGCACCATGCACGTGGTTTCGTCCATCACGATGACTGCGCCGGAGCCCAGGCCCGAACCGGCTTTCTGGATCGCGTCGTAGTCCATCGTCAGCGCCATCATCGTTTCGGCAGGCAGCACCGGCATCGACGAACCGCCAGGAATCACCGCTTTGAGCTTGTTGCCCGAGCGCACGCCGCCAGCCATGGCCAAGAGGTCGGAGAACGGCGTACCAAGCTTGATCTCGTAGTTGCCTGGCTTGTTGACGTGACCTGACACGGAAAAAATCTTCGGACCGCCATTGTTTGGCTTGCCCTGGCTAAGGAACCACTCCGCGCCCTTGCGCAGGATCGCCGGCACCGAGGCGTAGGTTTCGGTGTTGTTGATCGTGGTCGGTTTGCCGTACAGGCCGAAGCCCGCCGGGAACGGCGGCTTGAAACGTGGCTGGCCCTTCTTGCCTTCCAGCGATTCCATCAACGCCGTTTCTTCGCCGCAGATGTAGGCGCCAGCGCCAAGCGCGTTATGGATATCCACATCGATGCCGCTGCCGCCGATGTTCTTGCCGAGCAGGCCGGCGGCATAAGCGTCCTTCAACGCCAATTCGCAATGCTCGAACGGTTCGTGGTGGAACTCGCCGCGCAGGTAGTTGTAGGCGACCGTCGAACCGGTCGCGTAGCAGGCGATCGCCATGCCTTCGATCACCGCATGCGGATTGAAGCGCAGGATATCTCGATCCTTGCACGTGCCGGGCTCGGATTCGTCCGAGTTGCACAAAATATACTTTTGCATCGTGCCTTTCGGCATGAACGACCATTTCAGGCCGGTCGGAAAACCGGCGCCACCGCGCCCGCGCAGCGCGCTCTTCTTCAGTTCTTCGACGATCGTGGACGGATCGGGTTTCTCCGCGAGAATCTTCTTCCATGCTTCATAGCCGCCCGTCTTGACGTAATTGTCCAGAGTCCACGGCGTATCGAAATGCAGGGTCGTATTGACGACCTGATGTTCCTGCGGTGCGGGTCCAAACGCCATATTCGTTCCGTTGCTGTAGGGTGGGTCTTGACCCACCGTCTTTTCAATTTGGGTATTGCGCGTTGCGGTGGGCCAAGGCCCACCCTACTTCAATTCATCCAGAATCTGATCGACCGAATCGGTCGTCAGGTTCTCGTGGTAATGCCCGTTGACCACCATCATCGGCGCACCCGCACAGGCGGCGAGGCATTCTTCCTCGCGCTTGAGATAGATGCGGCCGTCTGCACTGCTCTCGCCGAGCTTGATCCCGAATTTCTTCTCGCAATGGCGCACGATGTCCTCACCGCCGTTGAGCCAGCAGGAGATATTTGTACAGATTGCGACATTGTTGCGTCCGACCGGATGCGTCTCGAACATCGAGTAGAACGTCGCGACTTCGTAAGCCCAGATCGCCGGCAACTGCAGATACTTCGCGGTCGCCGTGATCAGTTCGTCGGTAAGGAAACCGCCGTTCTGTTCCTGCGCCGCGAACAAGCCCTGGATCAGCGCCGAGCGCTTGCGGTCGGGCGGGAATTTCGCCAGCCAGTGATCGATATGCTCGCGCGTGTGCGGGCTGAGCGCGACCAGCGGATCGACGTCTTTGACCTCGGCATAGTGCCCAGTCGCTTTCATCGGTCGATCTCCCCGAAGACGACATCATAAGTACCGATCATCGCGACGACGTCCGGCAGCATGTGCCCGCGCACGATCGCGTCCATCGACGACAGATGCGCGAACCCGGGTGCGCGCAGCTTGCAGCGGAACGGCTTGTTCGCGCCGTCGGAAATGAGATAGCAGCCGAATTCGCCTTTCGGCGCCTCGACGGCTGCGTAGGTCTCGCCTTCCGGCACGCAGTAGCCTTCAGTGAACAATTTGAAGTGATGGATCAACGCTTCCATGTCGTCCTTCATTTCCTCACGGCGCGGCGGCGAGACCTTGAAGTTGCGCAGGATCACATCGCCAGGATTCTCGCGCAGCCACTTCACGCACTGTTTGACGATGCGATTGGATTGACGCATTTCTTCCACGCGCACCAGATAGCGGTCGTAGCAATCGCCTTTGACGCCGACCGGAATGTCGAAATCCATCTGGTCATACGCGGCATAGGGCTGTTTTTTTCGCAGATCCCATTCGATGCCGGAGCCGCGCAGCATCGGGCCGGTCATGCCCCAGCCCAGCGCCTGTTCCGGCGATACCACGCCGATGCCGACCGTGCGCTGCTTCCAGATGCGGTTGTCCGTCAGCAGGGTTTCGTATTCGTCGACCTTGTGCGGGAAGTCGTCAGTGAAGGCATCAATGAAATCCAGCATCGAGCCTTCGCGCCAGGCGTTGCGGTGCTTCAGATCCGCTCCCTTGTGCCAGCGCGATTCCTTGTACTGCGGCATGCGCTCGGGCAGATCGCGGTACACGCCGCCCGGTCGATAGTAGGTCGCGTGCATGCGCGCGCCCGACACTGCCTCGTAGCAGTCCATCAATTCCTCGCGCTCGCGGAACGCGTAAAGGAACACGGCCATCGCGCCCAGATCCAGCGCATTGGAGCCGATCCACATCAGGTGATTCAAGATGCGCGTGATCTCGTCGAACATGGTGCGGATGTATTGCGCACGCACAGGTGCTTCGATCCCCATCAGCTTTTCGATCGCGCGCACATAGGCGTGCTCGTTGCACATCATCGATACGTAGTCGAGCCGGTCCATGTAGCCGATGGACTGATTGAACGGCTTGGACTCAGCCAGTTTTTCGGTGCCACGATGGAGCAGGCCTATATGCGGATCGGCGCGCTGGATTACTTCGCCGTCGAGTTCGAGCACAAGGCGCAGAACACCGTGCGCCGCAGGATGCTGCGGGCCGAAGTTGATCGTGTAGTTCTTGATTTCCTGCATTTGGATGATCTTTTTACTTTTGCACAGGAACGGGGGCGAGCTCTTTTTCAACCAGGGCTTTTTCGGCTTGCGCCTGGTCGTAACGCGAATCGTGACGGATCGTGCGCGGCACCAGCACGCGCGGCTCAACGCTCGTCACCGGTTCGTAGATCACCCGGCCCTGGACCTCGTCGTAACGCACTTCGACGTTGCCGATCAGCGGAAAATCCTTGCGGAACGGATGGCCGACAAATCCGTAGTCAGTAAGGATGCGGCGCAGATCCGGATGGCCTTCGAAAACGATGCCGAACAAATCGAACGCCTCGCGCTCGAACCAGTTCGCGCCCGGCCACAGGGAAACCAGCGAAGGCATGATCGGCAGCGAATCGTCCTGGCAATAGCCGCGCAGGCGCAGGCGCTGATTGTTGCGCACGGACAAAAGCTGCACCACGACGGCGAAGCGTCTTGTCGCCAACGCAGGCCGCGGCCGATCTGCCCAATCGAATCGCCCTGCACTTTTGCCTTCCACGCCGCGCGAAAAACCCGTTGCGCTGACGTCCGTGGTATCCCACTCGGTCTGGCCGTAACTGAGATAGTCGACGCCGCAGACATCGATCAATTGTTCAAAATGAAATTCTTCGGTGTCGCGCAACTGCTGGGCAACCGCAAACCAGTTCTCCGGCAGGACGTCGATGCTGGTTTCACCGCGCCAGGCGTGCGCAGCGACGATCTTGTCGCCGAATCGCGCGCCAAGACGCTGCGCCAGATTTGCGGGCGTGGACTCGCTCATGCACGACCCTGCCGCGAAATGATGTTCGGATTGACTCCGGCGGTGTTGAATTTCGCCGCACCGGTCTTTGCATCCACATCCGGATGCTTGTGCTTGCCGACCGTATTCGTGCGGCGGATTTTCTTCTGCAATTGCAGAATCCCGTAGATCAGCGCTTCGGCAGTCGGCGGGCAGCCTGGCACGTAGATATCGACCGGCACGATGCGATCACAGCCGCGCACGACGGCATACGAATAGTGATAGTAGCCGCCACCGTTCGCGCACGAGCCCATCGAGATGACCCATTTCGGATCAGGCATCTGGTCGTAGACGCGGCGCAGCGCCGGCGCCATCTTGTTGACCAGCGTGCCAGCAACGATCATGACGTCGGACTGGCGCGGGCTCGGGCGAAACACGACGCCGTAGCGATCAAGATCCAGCCGCGCCGCACCGGCATGCATCATCTCCACCGCGCAGCAGGCCAGCCCAAACGTCATCGGCCACATCGAGCCGGTGCGCGCCCAATTGACCAGGCTGTCCATCGAGGCGGTGACGAAGCCGCGTTCAAGCAGCGGGTTGTCGCCGCCTGGGCGCAGGATGTCGTCCACCGGCCCCATCGGCACCGGGTTGTGCATCAAGCTCTTGGTGACCGTGGTATCGGTATTGCTCATGTGCGAAGCCCCTCGGTACATGGATGTACCAGCGCGGCAAGCGCACTAGCGCTGGCCGCGGCAAGGGTGGCGCGGCTCTGCCGCGACCGCTTGCACGCAAGCTGCGGCAGGATGCCCAGTCTTGCGTTTAGAATTACTCCCATTCGAGCGCGCCCTTCTTCCAGCAGTATACAAATCCCAAAAGCAGCAGCAGCAGGAACATCGCCATTTCGCTCAGCGCGACGATGCCGATCTGCTTGAATACGACCGCCCACGGGAACAGGAACGCGATTTCCAGATCGAAGATGATGAACAGGATCGCGATGAGGTAGTAGCGCACGTCGAATTTCCCGCGCGCGTCTTCGAACGCCTCGAAACCGCACTCGTAGGGCGCGGCTTTTTCCTTGTTCGCGCTGCGCGGCCCGAGCACGGCACCGATCGCGAGCAAAGCGACACCGATACCACCGGCGACGATCAGGAACAGGAGTATCGGCAGATATTGGGTCAGCACGGGAACCGCCACCTCCGCGCCTTGCGGGCGCATCGCGACCACTGCGGCTTGCGCCACGAGGTCTTTGTTGGTGCCCAAAGGGGGACTCGAACCCCCACGACCTAAGTCGCTACCACCTCAAGGTAGTGCGTCTACCAATTCCGCCATCTGGGCAACGATCAAAGCTACTTTTTCTTTGGCTGTTCCGCTTTGTGGCCGCCATCGCCGGACTTGCCCGCGGGCGCCGCGGCCGGAGTCGGCGCCGGCTTGTCGTTCGCTGGCGCCGGCTTTTCGTTCGCCGGCACCGCTTGCGGAACGTCCGCTGCAGGCGCATTCGGGACATCACCATTGGCGGCAGGTGGCACCACCGGTGGCGTCGTTGCGGCCGGCGTGGTCGCGCCGCCCATGACGCCAAGGTCGCTTTCCGACGGACCGGTCGGATGCAGGTAAATGCCCATCAGCAGACTCATGACGAAGAACAGGGCGGCGAGCACCGCCGTGCTGCGCGACAGGAACGTGCTCGCTCCGCGCGCACCGAACACCGTGGCCGAGGCTCCGGAGCCGAAGCCCGAACCCGCCTGGGCACCGGCGCCACGCTGCAACAGGATCAAAACCAGCATCGCGATCGCGATCAGGACATAAATGACATTGAAAACGTTCAGTAGCATGTTTTTTCCGACCCGCAAGCTCCGGGGAGCTCAACTCTCATGAGTATCGATCACGTCTGTGCCGCGGCACAGATCGCAAGAAAATCTGCAGCGACGAGGGAAGCGCCGCCAATCAACCCGCCGTCAACGTCGGCCTGCGCAAACAACTCGACCGCATTGCCCGGCTTGACGCTACCGCCATACAACAGCCGCAGCGAGCTGGCAATTGTAGCATCGGCCATGACCACTTTGCCACGAATGAAGGCGTGAACCTGCTGCGCCTGCGCCGGCGTTGCAGTGCGCCCGGTGCCTATCGCCCAGACCGGTTCATAGGCCACCAGGGCCTGTGCGAACGCGGCAATACCGCAACGCTCCAGCACCGCGTCGAGCTGAGCCGAAATCACGGATTCAGTCTGGTTGGCGTCTCGCTGGGCCAGCGTTTCGCCAACGCACAGCACGGGGATCAAACCTGCCGCCTGCGCCTGGGCGAATTTCGCCGCGACGCATGCGTTGGATTCGGCGTGGTATTGGCGCCGCTCCGAATGCCCGACCAGGGCATGCGTGGCGCCGAGATCCCTGACCATGGAGGCGGCGACCTCGCCGGTGTAGGCGCCTTCGGCGTGCTCGCTGACATCCTGCGCACCGAACGCGATCGCGCTGCCTTTAGCGCGCCCGATGAGTTCGGCAAGGTATGGAAACGGCGGAAACACCGCGATATCGCACGTGTTGGTGGGCGCGTTGGCGATTGCTTCGGCCAGCGCCTGCGCGCTGGCGCGTGAGCCATGCATCTTCCAGTTTCCGGCAACCAGTTTGCGGCGCATGATTCGGGGCCGATTCTTCGGGGTCGCGAGGATAGCCGCGCCGGCCGCATCGCGCAACGCGTTAGAATCGAAAAATGAACGCAAATACGCAAACCATCCGCTGGGGCCTGGTCACTGGCGCGTCGGCCGGCATCGGCGCCGCCTTCGCACGCGAACTGGCCGGGCGTGGCATGAGCCTGGTACTGACGGCGCGGCGCCTGGATCGCCTTGAAGAGCTTGCTGCGGAACTGAAGGCAAAACACGGCATCGCTGTCGAATGCATCGCGGCCGACCTTGCCAAGCCCACAGCGCCGGCAGCGCTGTGCGCCGAAATCGAACGTCGCGGCGTGGCCATCGATGTCCTCGTCAACAATGCCGGCTACGGCGTGGGCGGTCATTTTGAATCGCAGCCCTGGCCGACGCATGCCGACTTTATCCAGGTCATGGTGACGGCGCCCTGCGAACTTGTGCACAAATTACTGCCCGGCATGCAACAACGCGGATACGGGCGCATCGTCAACATCGCTTCGCTAGCCGGACTTGTGCCAGGGTCGGCAGGACACACGCTGTACGGCGCATCCAAGGCATTCCTGATCAAGTTCTCGCAGTCGCTGGCGCTGGAAAACACTTCGCGCGGCGTCAATGTCTGCGCTGTGTGTCCAGGATTCACCTACTCGGAATTTCACGATGTCACCGGCACGCGCGGCATCGTCTCGAAGATGCCGAAGTGGATGTGGCTGAGCGCCGCGGAAGTCGCGCGCATCGGCATCGACGCGGTCGAACGCGGCGAGATCGTCTGCATCACCGGACGCGTCAACCGCACGATCAAGACGCTGCTGAAACTGCTGCCCGACCGCTTCGCCCTGCGCACGATGCAGAAGCGCTCGAAGAGTTTCCGTAAGCAGGAATAATCTGCACATTGAGCGGCGGGTTGCCATCCGCAAGCAACTCGTGCCGATGTTCGTCGAGTTCAGGACGATCAAAACTCCACACCGACAACAGCGCGCCCGGCGGTCTTGCTTGCGGGTAACTATCCGTATTCACGGTGCCCGGCGGAACCCTGCGGCATTTTATGCCTGTTTTCCCAACGGAATAAATCCTTCCGAAATCCTTCCGAAAAGCGTCAAGACAGCGGAAGATGGCCAAACTAAACTCGCCGCCGTCGCGATCTGCGTCCGATGCAAGCGCAACTCGGCAATACGCACAACGCATCTTGGCAGGAGAATTTCATGACTCAGCTACCTCGCAGTTTCCGCGGCACAGTATTGGCGGCGCTGCTCGCATTTGCGCCCGCGACCGCGCTCGCAACGACGATCCTGGTCAACAGCAACAGCGATGCCGTTGCAAACGACGGCCTGTGTACGTTACGCGAAGCCATCGTCGCGGCCAACACAAACGCGGCCTCAGGCGGCGCGGTGGGCGAATGTGTAGCCGGCCTGATGCTGCCCAACGTCGACACAATCGCGTTCGCGATTCCCGGCAACAGCGTGCACACGATCTTTGCCAGCGGTCAAATGCCGCAGATTACCCAAGCGGTCACGATCAACGGCTATTCCCAGCTCGGCGCTAGCGCAAATACGCTTGCAGTCGGCGACAACGCCGTGTTGCTAATCAAGATCGATGCTGCGTCACTTCCAGCCTCTACAGACTTGTTCCAATTCGTCGGTGGCAGTGGTTCGAGCGTGCGTGGCCTGATTATCAGTCATCCACAAGGGGCGGCTTTTTCTATTGGCGGCTTTTCCGTCCGCGACAACAACACGATCGCTGGCAACTTCATCGGCACCGATCCGACCGGAACCGTGCATCAGGCCGCTGGCGAAAACGTCATCCATGTGAGCGGAGTGTCCAATACTATCGGCGGAACCAACCCCGCCGACCGCAATGTGATCGGAGCCGCTGGCGCGTTCACCTCCGGAACGATCGAGATATTCGGCGGCAACAGCAACGCCGTTCAGGGCAACTACATCGGCATCGACGCAACGGGTACGGCTCCGCTGCAGCCTGCGAGCAGCGCTGCGAACGGAATCAGGCTGGGTAACGCGACGACGAACGTCACCATCGGGGGGTCGGTGCCGGGCGCTGGCAATGCGATCCTCGCGAGCCTCACCGCTATCAAAGTGCAGGCCGCGTGCAACGGCGTCGTCATCCAAGGCAATACCCTGGGCACCGATGCCACCGGCTCGATCGGTTTGGGCGGATCCGCCGGCATCGATACCGGCAACGGCCCGCAGAACATCACCATCGGCGGCGCGTCGGCGGGCGCAGGCAATCTAATTTCCGGTCTTTCTACCGGTATCTCTCTAGGCGATGGTGCGGCGAACGTAATCATCCAGGGCAACAAGATCGGCACCGACAGGACAGGTACACGGGCCATCCTGAACTCAGGCAACGGCATCAGCATCGCCGTGGCGGGCGCCGGCAGCATCATTGGCGGCACCAATCCGGGCGAAGGCAACACGATTGCGTTTAATTGTGGACAAGGCGTGTCGATTGGCGGCGTTACCCAATGGGCGATGCTAGGCAATTCGATCCATTCCAATGGTGGGCTCGGCATATCGTTGAACAGTGGCACGCCGACGTCCAACGACCCCGGCGATGCCGACACCGGCGCAAACAATTTGCAGAACTATCCAGTCATCACCTCCGCGCCGATCAGCGCCGGGGTGGCTGCGATCTCGGGCACGCTCAACAGCACGCCGAACACAACCTTTCGTATTGAATTCTTCGCCGGATCTGGTTGCGATGCCTCCGGATTCGGTGAAGGCCGAACCTTTATTGGCACTACCGACAAAACCACGGACGCCAATGGCGACGTCAGCTTCGGTCCCCTGTCATTCATCGTTCCGGCCGGGCAGGCGGAGATCACCACGACCGCCACCGATGCGGTCGGCAATACGTCCGAGTTCTCGCAATGTTTCGGCCCGCACGATCACCTGTTTGCGAATGGATTTGAATTCGCCTGCGCCGGTGCCGCAGGCGACTGACGAGAGCTAGAGCGCCGGCCGGCTACGCTGCGAGTCTTGGCGGCGAACGCTTTTCCGGCGCGGGGGATGTCTACCTCAGCGGCCGTGCAATCTGCGGTATAGAGAGTTCTGTTGAGTGCAAAACATGCAAAGGACGATCTTCCGACCAAGTCACCGACGTGCCGCACAAGACGATCAAATCAGCTTGATCTCACGCAGGCGTTCCTGAAGATATTCGTGCGACGTGATCGAGGTTGCGTAGCGGCTCGGATTGTCTGCACTGATGCATGAGGACAACGGATCGAGCACGACGTCGGGATTGGGGTGCAAGAAGAACGGCACCGAATAGCGCGGTTTGCGCGCCTGTTCGCCGGGCGGATTGACCACACGGTGCGTGGTCGACGGGTACACGTGATTGGTCAGGCGCTGCAGCATGTCGCCGATATTGACGACAATGGTGTCGGCTTCGGCAGTGAACGCCACCCACTCACCTTTTCTTGATTTTACCTCGAGCCCCGCAGCGCTGGCGCCGACCAGCAGGGTGATGAAGTTGATGTCCTCGTGCGCGCCGGCACGCACATTGGGAATGTCCGGTGCGGTGATCGGAGGGTAATGGATCGGACGCAGGATCGAATTACCGAAGTTGGTCTTGTCGTCGAAGAAATGTTCCGGCAGGTCGATGTGCAGCGCCAGCGCGCGCAGTACACGCGTGCCGAGCGCATCGAGCGCCTGGTACAACGCATAACCCTTTTCGCGAATATCCGTGACTTCACTCGGCCACACGTTCGGAGCCATGACTTCGGCAAACTTCGATCCGGGTGGCAGCTCGCGTCCGATGTGGAAAAATTCCTTCAAATCGGGGTAGTGCGAATCCTTTGCGGTCTCAACCCCGAACGGCGTGTAGCCGCGCGCTCCGCCAGTACCCTTCAGGTGATACTTCATCTTCACTTCGGCCGGCAGCGCGAAGAAGCGCACGAACGCATCGTAGGCGCCATCGATCAACGGCTGCGCGATCCCGTGCCCGCGAATGCCAGCGAATCCCCATTCGCGGTACGCGGCGCCAATGTCGGCGACAAAAGCATCGCGATCGCTGTCGTAGCGGCGTATGTCGAAGGTGGGAATGCGATTGGTCATGGCAGAGGCTTACGTCGATGTCGGCGCCGATTTTACGGCTTGCGCGAGCGATTCGGCCAGCCGTTGTACTTCCACTGCATCATCGCCTTCGACGGTGACGCGCACCAGCGGCTCGGTGCCGGAGGCGCGAAGCACGACGCGGCCGCGGCCGTGGAGCGTGCTTTGCACGCGTGCCAATGCCTCGCGCACCGACGCTTGCACAATCACCTTTGCACCATCGACGAGCGGAAGGTTCAGCGTGACCTGTGGAACGCGGTGCAGGTTCGCGCGCGCCTGCACGAGCGTCGTACCGCGCCGGCGCAGCGCTTCGATCACGAGCAAGGCACTGAGGATGCCGTCGCCTGTCGTGCTGCGATCAAGGCACAGCAAGTGGCCTGAGGCCTCGCCACCAAGAATTCCCCCATGCTGTCGCAACAGTTGCAGCACGTAGCGATCGCCGACGTTGGAGCGCAGGAACGGCACGCCCAAATCCGCGATCGCGCGCTCGACGCCGAAGTTCGTCATCAGCGTACCGACCACCGGCCCCTTAAGTTCCCCGCGGGCGTGGCGATCGCTGACCAGGACGTAAAGCAGATCGTCACCATCGGCCAGCGTGCCGGTGTGATCGACCATCTGCACACGATCGCCGTCGCCATCGAAGGCGATGCCGAGGTCGGCGCACTGGTCGAGCACGGCCGCCTGCAACGCGGCTGGATGCGTCGCACCGCAGTCGCGGTTGATGTTGAGTCCATCGGGTTCGACGCCGATGGCATGGACCTGAGCGCCGAGTTCGGCGAACAGTTTCGGAGCGATGTGATAGGTGGCGCCATGCGCGCAATCGAGCACGATGCGCATGCCGGAAAGATCCAGCCCCGGCACCGCGGTGCGGCAGAAATCCGCATAACGCTCTGCCGCATCGTCCACCCGCGCCGCTTTGCCGATGCGTTCGGGCTTGATCGTGGCGACATCGGCTTCGAGTTCACGTTCGATTGCGAGCTCGACCTCATCGGCAAGCTTTTCGCCTTTTCCACAAAAAAACTTTACCCCATTGTCCCAATAGGGATTATGCGACGCGCTGATGACGATGCCGGCGCTGGCGCCGAGTGTGCGCGTCAGGTAGGCAACGGCCGGCGTTGGCATCGGCCCGAGCAGGAGCACATCGGCGCCCGCGGAAACCAGACCCGCCTCCAGCGCCGACTCGAGCATGTAGCCGGAGATGCGCGTGTCCTTGCCGATCAGTACCGTGGCGCGATCGCCGGCAGCGAGCACCCTGCCCGCGGCGCGCCCGAGCTTGAGCATGAAGTCCGCGGTAATCGGCGTTTCGCCCGCGCGGCCGCGTATGCCATCGGTGCCGAAGTAGCGTTTTTCCATCACCAAAGAAGTCGACTGCTGCGAATTCGGCGCATTCACATGGTATGCGTCGGGCGTTCCGCGCCAATGATGCCGGCCAGAATCGATTCAATCTTGGTGCGCGCGGTTTCACCGTCGCTGGAGTCGTTGAACTGCACACCGATGCCGGTCGTGCGGTTGCCCTGCGCGCCCGTCGGAGTGATCCAGACCACCTTGCCGGCAACCGGCAGGCGATCCTTGTCGTCCATCAGGGTGAGCAGGATGAAGACTTCGTCGCCGAGGTTGTAGCGCTTGGTGGTCGGCACGAACAAACCGCCGCCACGCACGAATGGCATGTAGGCGTTGTACAAAGCGCCCTTGTCCTTGATCGCCAGCGACAGGATGCCCTGTCGTGGCATGCCACCCATTGCTCCGGCCGCCATGATTGAATCTCCTCTCGCCGAACCGTCCCTGGCGCCAACTCCACGCTAAGCCAGCATACTCGACCGGGCAGGCGCGGGGGCACCCCAGGTCGACAACACTTCCAACAGTACCAGTTCTGGCCGCAGCGGTCCGCGCAATTGCCCACGCGCGCGATTGACCTGGTCAAACCAGGCCGCTAGCTTGGTTAAATCGGGGCGCGTGGTCAAGGCGAGCGGTCCGCTGGCGCCGCGCGCCTGCGCCTGCGCCTCGGATTGAACCAGCGCTCCGGCAAACCACAGGCGCGTGTCGGGCTCGGATTTGCTCCAGCGATTGGCCACTTCCACCGCGCTCGATTTGCCCGACAGGATGCCGCGCAAATCCACTGCGACTTCCTCGCGCAATGCAAGCCCGCCATTCCTGGCCGAGTTCAGCGCGGCGCCGGGATTGCCGCCATTGGCTTCCAGCGCGGCGGCGGCGGTTTTCGCATCGATGCCTTCCGCGGCGAGCCATGCCAACGCCTGCGCCGTCGACGGCAGTGGAAAGTCGATGCACTGACAACGGCTGCGAATGGTCGCGGAAAGGCGCGCGGGACTGGATGAAAGCAGGATCAGATGACGCCTGTCGCCGGGTTCTTCCAGCGTCTTCAACAATGCATTCGACGCCGCGACATTGAGTTCGTCGGCCGGATCCAGCAAGACAACCTGCGCGCGCCCGAACTGCGGCGGCAGCGCAAGCCATGCGGAAAGATCGCGGATCTGATCCACCACCAGCTCGGTGTACATTTTTTTGGGACTGGATTTCTCGTTCAGCACATGACCGACGAAGCGGGAATCCGGGTGACCGCTATGGCCGTCGGGTTGCGAGAGATTGCCGTCCGGCCGGGTTTCTTCCGGGTCGCGTTGCGAGCGGATTGCAAACAGCTTGCACGACCGGCATTGCCCGCACGGAGCATCCGCATCGCGTTCGCACAACAGCATCGCTACCGCGCGTTCGGCGCAGGCACGCTGACCGAGCCCTGCCGGACCACAAAGCAACAAGGCATGCGGGAAGCGCCCGCTTGCGCGCCGCTCGACGAGCTGCTGCCAGGCGGCCTGATGCCATGGCAACAGCATCATGCGTGAACCCGGGCCGGTTGCGCACCACCGCCATCACCCTGATCCAGAAACGTAGTGACAGCAGCCTGCACTTGTTCCAGCACTTGCGCTAGCGGCCGGCTGGCATCAATCACGCGGAATCGCCGTGGCTGCGCCGCGGCACGCTCGCGATAGGCGGCACGCACACGTTCGAAAAATTCCGCATTTTCCATTTCTATACGATCGGCGGCACCGCGCCCGTTCGCGCGTTTCAAACCTTCGGCGACAGGTACGTCAAGCAGCAAGGTCAGATCCGGTTTCAAGTCAACAGCGGCCCAGTTCTCCAGTTCCATGATGCGCGCAACCGGCTGGCCGCGACCACCGCCTTGATAAGCGAAACTGGCGTCGGTGAATCGGTCGGCCAGCACCCAGCGTCCCGCAGTCAATGCCGGCAGGATCGTCTCGCGAACCAGTTGCGCGCGCGAAGCGAACATCAGCAGCAGTTCGGTCTCCGCGCTCATGCCGCGCAGTGCGGCATCCAGCAGCACACTGCGGATCGCTTCGCCCGCCGGCGTGCCGCCTGGCTCGCGGGTGACGACAACATCGAGCGAGCGTTGCACAAGCAAATCGCGCACAGCCTGCAGCACCGTGCTTTTGCCGGCGCCCTCGCCACCCTCGAGCGTGATGAATTTTCCTTTCATTCGGATATTTTCACTGATGCAATTGATACTTGGCGACCGCGCGATTATGCGCTTCCAGCGTCGCGGAAAATTCATGGCTGCCGTCGCCGCGCGCGACGAAATACAGCGCATCGGTCGCGGCCGGGTGGGTGACGGCAGTCAGCGCTGCAAGACCGGGCAGCGCGATCGGCGTCGGCGTCAAGCCAGTGCGGGTGTAGGTATTGAATGGCGTGTCGGCTTCCAGGTCGCGGTGGTGCAGGTTGCCGTCGTAACTTGGACCCAGCCCGTAAATCACGCTCGGATCGGTTTGCAGCTTCATGCCGATTTTCAGCCGATGCAGGAAGACGCCGGCAATCAGCGGGCGTTCGTCCACACGCGCCGTCTCTTTTTCCACGATCGAAGCCAGGATCAACGCCTGGTAAGGCGAATCCAGCGGCAGGCCCGGCGCCCGCGCAGCCCACAGTTTGTCGAGCGCCTTGTGCATTGCTTCGTACGCGCGGCGCAGGACGTCCAGGTCGCTCATGCCTCTGACGTAGCTGTAGGTTTCCGGCAGGAACCAGCCTTCTGGCAGCGCGTCGGCGGCGCCGAGCTCGCGCATGACGCCGGCATCGTCGGTCGTCGCCAGCGTCTGCCCGAGGTCTGCATCATGCGCGAGCGCCACACGAGTTTGCGCAAATGTCCACCCTTCCACAATGGTAAAATGATGCTGGACCACGTCGCCAGCGGCCATCTTCGCCAGCAGCGCACGCGGCGTCATGCCGGGCGCCAGCGCGTATTCGCCGGCGTGGAGGCGGCCGGCGATGCCCATCTCTCGCGCCAACGCGCGCCAATACAGATTCTGTCCGACATGAATGCCGTCCGCTTCGAGCACGCGCAGCACGCCTGGCAGGTTCGTGCCCATCGGCACGTCGATCGAAGTAGCAGCATCGAGCGGTGCTAGCGGCGCGTCGGCAAAATGCCGGTATTCCGAATAAAAATACGCTGCGACGCCCGCCGCAATGCCCAGCAACAGGGCGAACACGACCGGCATGCGACGTGAACGGCGTTTCCTGGACGAGGGTCGACTCACAGCGGACTCCGTGCGTGCGAACCGGCCCATTTTGCCCGAAGCCGTTCGGATGCGCTCATGGCGCCAGCGCTTTCAGCATGCCGCGCGCTTTCGCGCGAGTTTCCTCAAGTTCATGCGCGGCATCCGAATCGGCAACGATGCCGGCTCCGGCGCGCAGGCGCACGTCGCAACCGCTCTGGGACAGTGTTCGAATCAGAATGTTCAGATCCATGCTGCCGTCGCAATTCAGATAGCCGAGTGCACCGGTATATGCGCCGCGGCCAACTCCTTCGAGTTCTGCAATGATTTGCAGCGTGCGCACTTTCGGACAGCCGGTGATCGTGCCGCCCGGGAACATGGCGCGAATGACCTGCCCCGGCGTGACCTGCGCGCGCAGCTGGCCCCGCACGTTCGAGACGATGTGGTGAACATGGGTGTAGCTTTCCACCGTCATCAATTCATCGACCTCGATTGAACCGGGGACGCAGACGCGACCCAGATCGTTGCGCTCCAGATCGATCAGCATGACGTGTTCGGCACGTTCCTTCGGATTGGCAATGAGTTCACGTGTGCGCGACCCGTCATCATCACCCGCCACACGTGGACGCGTGCCTGCAATAGGCCGCGTCTGCGCGATGCCGTCGCGCACCGCGACCAGACGCTCCGGTGACGAACTGATGACCGCCCAGCCATCCCATTGCAGCAGCCCGGCGAACGGTGCGGGATTGGCTTGGCGCAAGCTTGCATACAACGCCGCCGGCGCAGGTGCTTGCGCAAAGTGCGCGCGCCACTCGCGCGAAAGATTGACCTGGAACACGTCGCCGTCGCGCAAGTACTCGTGGATCCGCGCGACGCCATCGAGAAACCGCTGCGGCGCATCTTCTTCGATCGTCACCCGCGGCAGCGCCGGCGGCTGCCAGCGCAGTGTAGCTTGCAGATCCGCATGCAGCGCATCGACCAATTCGACATGCCCTGGTTGTGCGACAAGCAGGGTTTGCTGGGCGACGCGATCGATAATGATCGCTGCCGGGCAACGCAGCAGCAGCGCAAGAGGGATTGCCGGCTCCGCTGGCGCAGGCAGGTGCAGACTCGGCTCAATCTCCGCGGCAATCTCGTAACCCAGGAACAGCGCCCAGCCGCCACAGAATGGCAAATTTCCACACGTATTCTTTGTCGCATCTTGTTGCCAAGCCGCATCCAGCGCGTCGAGAAAACGCATGCCCATGGCATTGCCCTGTGCATCGCTCACGCGTCCATCGTGGTGCAGGGTCAAAGTGTCCCGCGGAAACGCGAACAGCACGTCGTAACGTGCCTGCGAACCGCCGTGGGTGACGCTCTCAAGCAGACACGGATAGCGCTGCGGATTGGCTGCCGCCAACGGCAACAGATCGCGCACGCCAGGCAGCGTGCGCAGCATAGGCGATGCGCTCAAATGCGCTTGAACACCAGGGTGCCGTTGGTGCCGCCGAAGCCGAACGAGTTCGACAGCGCCACATCGACCCGGGTTTGACGCGCCGTGTGCGGCACGAAATCCAGATCGCAGCCTTCACCTGGATTGTCCAGGTTGATCGTCGGCGGCACGACGTTGTCGCGCATCGCCAGCACCGAGAAAATCGCCTCAACTCCGCCAGCGGCACCGAGCAGATGCCCGGTCATTGATTTGGTCGACGACACCATGACCTTCTTCGCAGCGTCGCCGAAACAGGTTTTCACCGCCTGCGTCTCTGCCAGATCGCCGGCTGGCGTGGAGGTGCCATGAGCGTTGACGTACTGCACCTGAGTGGGAGTGACGCCGGCGTCTTTCATCGCCGCAGCCATGCAGCGCGCCGCGCCTTCGCCGTTCTCGCTCGGGGCAGTAATGTGATACGCATCCGCGCTCATGCCAAAGCCGGCCAGTTCGCAGTAGATGCGCGCGCCGCGCCTCTTGGCGTGTTCGAAGTCTTCCAGTACGAGCACGCCAGCGCCATCGGCGAGCACGAATCCATCGCGATCGCGATCCCACGGCCGGCTGGCTTTTTCTGGATCGTCGTTGCGCGTGGACATCGCGCGTGCGGAGCAGAAACCACCCATCGCTACGCCGGTGGTGGCGTATTCGGCGCCGCCGGCAATCATCACGTCGGCGTCGCCGTACTGGATCATGCGCATGGCCAGACCGAGATTGTGCGTTGCGGTCGTGCACGCAGTGACGCAGGCGATGTTCGGACCCTTGAGCCCGAGCATGATCGACAGATTGCCCGCCGCCATGTTGATGATTGAACTCGGAACGAAGAACGGCGAGATCTTGCGCTGGCCACCCTCGTGAAAAATGATGCTGGTACGCTCGATCGTGTGGATGCCGCCGATGCCCGCGCCGATCGCGCAGCCGATGCGCTCCTCGTCGTGCTCATGCGGGTGCAGCCCGGCGTCAGCCATGGCCTGAATCGAGGCGGCCACGCCGTAATGGATGAACGGATCCATCTTCTTGACGTCTTTCGGCGCGACAAATTGCGCCGGATCGAAATTACGCACTTCGCCAGCGATGCGCGTGGGGAATGTGCTGGCATCGAAATGCGTGACCGGACCAATGCCGCTCTTGCCGGCCAGGATGTTGGTCCACGCCGTGACCACGTCGTTGCCGACGGGGCTCAAGATACCGAGTCCGGTGATGACTACGCGACGCTTGCTCATATGTTTTACCTTTGCGATCTTCCCTGATCAGCAGAATCAAGAAGCGACCATCCACCATCGCACGTCTCAAAAGGATTTATCCCTCACAAACGAAAACTGCGCCAGGCGGCGCAGCTTCGCCTCATGCGCTGGCTTGAGGGTCAGGCTTTGACGTGCGCCTTGATGTAATCCACCGCCTGCTGCACGGTCGTGATCTTCTCGGCTTCTTCGTCCGGAATCTCGCATTCGAACTCTTCTTCCAGCGCCATCACCAGTTCGACAGTGTCGAGCGAATCTGCGCCCAGGTCATCCACGAAAGACGCGTTCGGCGTGACTTCATCTTCCTTGACGCCAAGTTGTTCGACGACGATCTTCTTGACGCGTTCTTCAATACTGCTCATGTGCGAAACCTCACCAGAAAGAGGGAACTCAAAACCGAGTGCGCGCGGATTGTAGTGGATGGCCAAGCCAAGCGCCAGCAAACGGATGTTTGACCGATTTTCCAACAGCTTGGCGAAATCGTCGCATGCGCCAGACTGATGTCAGGCCGACGCAACGGTTTTCAACGGCCGACTCAAGCCATGTACATGCCGCCGTTGACGTGCAATGTCTCGCCGGTGATGTACGCCGCAGCCGGCGAGGCGAGAAACAGTACGGCCTGGGCGATGTCGTCCGGCGCACCTAGGCGACCCAGCGCAATCTGCCCGAGCAACGCCTGTTTGGATTCTTCCGGCAGAGAACGCGTCATGTCGGTATCGATAAAACCCGGCGCGACTACATTCACGGTGATGCCACGCGAACCAATCTCGCGCGCAAGCGATTTGGAGAACGCGATGATTCCAGCTTTCGCCGCCGCGTAGTTGGATTGCCCTGGATTGCCGGTCAAGCCGATCACCGACGCGATGTTGATGATGCGTCCCTTGCGCGCCTTCATCATGCCGCGCATCACCGCTTTGGAGGTGCGGTAGACCGAGGTCAGATTGGTGTCGATGATCGCCTGCCAATCATCGTCCTTCATGCGCATCAGCAACTGGTCGCGGGTAATCCCGGCATTGTTGACCAGCAGCGAGATCGGGCCGAATTCCTTCGCCGCGGAATCGATCAGCGCTTCGACCGCAGCCCCGTCGGTGACATTCAGGGCGCGTCCCACACCGCCGTGTTTGGCAAGGCGCTCGCCGATCGCCTGCGCGCCGGCATCGCTGGTCGCGGTGCCGATGACTTTGGCGCCGTTCGCGGCAAGCGTATCGGCGATCGCCGCGCCGATGCCGCGACTGGCGCCGGTTACCAGCGCGATTTCGCCTGCAAGAATTGAACTCATCTGGAGTGCTCCGGAATCGCTTCAGTCACGACTTGGCTTCAGTCGCCGATCAATCTTTCCAATCTTTGATTGTTTGCGCCAGTTCCGCTGGCGCGCCGATGGCGCGGCCGTCGAGGGTACGCTCAATGCGCTTGAGCAAGCCTGTCAACACTTTGCCCGGCCCGCATTCGGCGACGCGGGTCGCACCACGCGCAGCCAATGCGTGCACGCTGTCGGTCCACCGCACCGGCATATACAGCTGGCGCGCCAACGCTGCGCGGATATCCTCGACACTGGCGTAGGATTTCGCTTCAGCATTTTGAATTATCGGGATTTTCGGCATCGACCATGAGATCGTGTCGAACTTGCCTGCAAGCTGATCCGCAGCGTTGCGCATCAGCGCACAATGCGAGGGTACGCTTACCGCGAGTTTCACCGCTTTGCGCACACCGAGATCGGCCAGACGCGCGAGCGCGCGATCGACCGCCTCGGCATTGCCGGCAATGACGAGCTGCCCGGGCGCATTGTAATTGGCCGGAGCGACGACCTGGCCGTCTGCTACTTCGGCGCACACTTGCGCGATCTGGGCGTCATCGCCGCCAAGGATCGCCGCCATCGCGCCGACGCCCTGCGGCACGGCGGCCTGCATCAAGCGCCCGCGTTCGGCGACGATGCGCGCCGCGTCAGCCAGCGACAGGCTGCCGGCGCAGACCAGCGCGGTGTATTCGCCGAGACTGTGCCCGGCCAATGCCGCCGGCGTCGCCCCGCCAAGTTCATGCCATACACGCCACACCGCCACGCCTGCGGCGAGCAATGCGGGCTGAGTGTTTTCGGTGCGATTGAGCGCGTCTTCTGGACCCTGCTGCGACATTGCCCACAGATCCGCGCCGGCACCAGCGGATGCCTCTGCAAAGGTTTCGCCGACGACGGCAAATTCCGAAGCAAGTTCGGCAAGCATGCCGAGGAATTGCGAACCTTGGCCGGGGAAAACAAAAGCGAGATTGCCTGCCTGCATCATTGATCTGGCACTACGTTATCAAATGGAATCGGGAAAATAGAGTCGGGCGATAAACGAGGTTGGAAAATTCGAAAGCCTGGCGCGACTCAATACCTGAGCAGGGCCGAACCCCAGGTGAAGCCGCCGCCGAACGCCTCCAGCAGCAGCAATTGGCCACGCTTGATCTTGCCCGAGCGCACGCCGTGATCCAGTGCCAGCGGCACCGAACCGGAAGAAGTGTTGCCGTGCTTGTCCACGGTGACGATCACGCGTTCCATCGGCATATCCAGACGCTTCGCAGTCGCCTGGATGATGCGCAAGTTGGCCTGGTGCGGGATCAGCCAGTCGATCGCGTGGCGATCGATGCCGTTGGCTTCCAGGGTTTCTTCGACGACCCGGTCCAGCGTCTTGACCGCCACCTTGAATACATCGCTGCCCTGCATCAGCACGCGCACGCCGGCGTTCTTTTCCTCCGGCTTGAAACCGACCGACACGCCGACCGGATTCCACAGCAGTTCTTTGTGCCCGCCATCGGCATGCAGATGCGTGGACATGATCCCCGGCTCATCCGCAGCCTTGAGCACGACCGCGCCGGCGCCGTCGCCGAACAGAACGCACGTGCCCCGATCGGACCAGTCGACCATGCGCGACAGTGTTTCCGCGCCGACCACCAGGGCAGTCTTCACCGTGCCGGAGCGAATGAACTTGTCGGCAATCGAGAGCGCGTAAATGAACCCCGAACAGGCGGCATTGACATCGAACGCCGCGCAGCCGTTCGCACCCAGACGATGCTGAAGCAGACAGGCGGTTGCCGGAAAGATGAGATCGGGAGTGGTCGTACCGAGCACCACCAGTTCTATTTCGCCGGGCTGGACGCCGGCCGACTCCATCGCCGCGATCGCAGCACCGTAGGCGAGGTCGCACGTCGTCTGGCCATCGGCCGCGATGTGGCGCTGGCGGATACCCGTGCGCGACGCGATCCACTCGTCGCTGGTGTCTACCTGCTTGGCGAGCTCGGCGTTGGTGACGACCCGTTCCGGCAGAAAACTTCCGGTGCCGGCGATACGTGAGTAAATCAGAGTGAAATCCCCCGCGTCAGACGGACGAACGCGAACCGGCGCCAGGGCGCCGGAAGTCCATCAAGCCAATTCCGTTATGTCGCAAACGAACGCTCGCTTACGACGGATGCGCCGTCAATCTTCGGTGCGTACCGAAGACTTGTTGTCGATCACCTTGCGGCCACGATAATAGCCATCCTTGGTGATGTTGTGGCGCAGATGCACTTCGCCCGAGGTCGGATCGGTGCCCAACTGCTTGGCGGTCAAGGCATCGTGAGCGCGGCGCATGCCGCGACGCGACGGGGATTTACGGCTTTTAGCAACTGCCATGATACTTCTCCAGATTCAACTTTTTGATACTTTTATCTTTTGCAGCGCTGCGAACGGATTCGGTCGCGCGGCTTCGGGTGGTTCTTCGCTATCTGTCCAGCCATGCACCGGCGGCGGCGCACCTGGCTTCATCGGTATCACCGGCAGAGCCAGAATCAATTCGTCCTCGATCACGTCGGCCAGCCGCAGCGAGCCATCGCTGGTAAGCAAGGGCTCGTATCCGGTCGGCAGCGCAGATTCTTCAGCTTCCTGCGTGATCAACCCGAGGCGGGTGTCGATATGTACCGGCAGATCGAACGTCTCAAGCGTACGCTGACATATCAGCGGCAAGGCTGCATCGGCAACTACATGCAAATGCGCGACGCCCAGATCATCCCTGCCAAATTCAAGATCGAAGGTTACCATGCCAGAGGTCGCGGCGAGGCTATCGCGCAACCGCGCCATCGCCGCAAGCGGCAGGCTGCCATGAAACAAACGCCGCGCCGTTACCATGCGCCAAGCATCCACTGATTCTGGCAAGGACGCGTTCATGGGCGCGCGATGGTAGGTGCCGCAGCGCACAATGTCAATCAAAGCGGGAGGCGGGACCCGGGCCGGACTTTGCGAACTAGCGGGCATAGGGCAGACTGGGACGTGCTTTTGGGGGTATTTGCGCAGTGCTCTACTTGATTCTCGCCGCGCTCGTGGCGGCTCCGATTCTCGCTTTTCTCGGAATACGCGAACTGCGCTGGCGCCGGCGCGAACGTACGCTCCGCGACCTGCTCGACGGCGCCGACGTTCTCGAGGCCAAGCTGCAGGAATGCCGCGTACGCATGCAGCGTCTGCGTGACATGCTGACAATCCTGCCTGAGGAGATGAGCGCCGAGGCCGACGGCGCGCTGCGCGCCGATACCAAGGTGCAGGCTGCGTTGAAGGATTTGCTCGCGCACCGGCTGTGGATCCAGCAGCACGCCGCCGACGCCACCCAGCAGCAACTGGATGCGGCGCGCTCCGCATTGGCGCAGTCCAGCTCCACCCTGGGTTCGCAGCTTGATCGCTTGGCCGCGATCGCCTCGGATCTTGAGCGTGCGCAATCCAGCGCACGTACCGTTACCCCACGCCAATCTTCGTGACCCCGCTCGCCGAAATCGATCTGGTGCTGGCGTCGACCTCGCGCTACCGGCGCGAGTTGCTGGCGCGCATCACCACGCGTATCCGACAAATCGCTCCCGACACCGATGAAACGCCATTGCCGCTGGAAGAACCAGACGCACTTGCGGCGCGGCTGGCTGCGGCGAAGGCGCGCGCGGTCGCCGTGCGCTGCGCCGGCGCCGTGGTCATCGGCTCGGACCAGGTTGCCCATATGTGCGGAAAAGTCTTGGGAAAACCGGGGACGGTCGAGCGTGCTCGTGCGCAACTGGCAGCCAGCGCCGGCCACGAAGTCGTATTCCACACCGCCGTCTATTTGCTTGATGCACGCCGCGAACCCGCGCAGGGCTATGCCGCAATGGACACGACTCGCGTGCATTTCCGTGCGCTCGACAGCGCGGAAATTGCGCGCTACGTCGAACGCGAATCGCCGCTGGATTGCGCGGGCAGTTTCAAGTCCGAGGGACTGGGCGTTGGCTTGTTCGAGCGCATCGATTGCGAAGACCCGACGGCACTCATCGGCTTGCCGATGATTGCGCTGTGTGGACTGCTGCGTCAGGCAGGCATCTCAGCGATCTAGTTACTGCAACGCCGCAGCGCAATCGTCTGCGCTCGCAGCAGCTTGGTTCGGAATCGTTGCGCTGAACCAGCGATAGCGTTTGCGTCCATCGTAAAGATCCAGCGCCGAAACTGCGGCGAGCCCGTCGGCCCGCGCGCACAAGCTCTGCATCCACGCGGCACGGTCGCGCTCGCGTCGCGCCGTCGGCTCGGCGACCAGCAGTAACGGATGATGCGGTCCAAGTGCGCGCAGGCCGGCTTCGTCGCGAGCCCAAAGCGCCAGTTGCGCCACGCGACCGTGCTTGGCGTTGAGCGGATGATCGAGCGAATAGACGCCTCGGGTTCCGCCGAGCGCGAAGTCGAGCTCGGCAGCGAGCATGAAGTTGTCGGCGACGAGCACCGAATCGGCGAAGCGCGGCTGTTGCAGCAAGGCGCGCGTTTGTCCGCTGACCTCGGACCAGCCGACAAAGTGTTCCGGAAACGCCTTCACTCCTGCCAGCGCTGCAGCGCCGCCCGGCAACGCGGCGGCGGCAAGATAGGCGAACGCCAGCGCACTGCCGAGCACGAGCAGGCTGAACGTCGCCGCGAGCACCATGCGCAGCGGCCGCCGCGGCGCCACTTCACGCAACAGCACCGGCAGCATCAGCAACAGCGGCAGATAGCCCGGCAGGGGCCAGTGCACGCGAAAACGCGTGTCGTCGGCAAAACAGCCGAGGATGAAATACGCGACAATCGGTACAACGCCGCAAAGTGCAAAAATATCCCAGGGTGCGCCGCGGTGCATGCGACGCAAGCCTTGCCACGCGGCCCAAAGCAAAAGCAAATAAAACAGCGGCGTGCACACCAGCGCCTGCTCCACGGGCTGCACCAGCGCATCGGCGTGGAAACTCCAGGGATTACGTTCGATTACCTGAAACCCGAGCGCCACCCAGCCGTGCGCGGCGTTGAACACGAGCAACGGGATCAGGCCCACACAGGAAATCGCCAGCGCCAGCCATAGGCCGCGATCGCGCCACAACGCGCGCCCGCGGACGCTCACGCACAGGAAAGCCAGGCCCGTCAGCAGCAGCATCGCTGCGCGATAGTGAGCAAGCCACGCGATGGCAAGGGCAAACCCCAGCAGTGCCCAGTCGCGCAGGCGATGGGAACGTGCAGCGCGCTCCAGCGCATCGAGCGCCAATGCGGTGACAAAGGTCAAAGGCACATCGGGCAAGGCAAAGATGCCAAGCGTTCCGGATATGGGCATCGCCAGGATCAAGAGTCCGGCGAAATAACCTGCGGCGGGATCGAACACGCGGCGACCGATACGCAGCACGACCAGTGGCAACAACGCGCCGATCACAAGGAACGCAGCGCGCATGCCCAGCACGCCGTGACCTAACAAGCTTTCGCCGCCGCGAATCAGCCAGGCCGTGGCCAAAGGCAGGTCGCTATACGACCAGTCGAGTGCGCGACTCTCCTGCCAATACCAGGCCTCGTCGCCAAATGGCGCCAGGCTCGAGGCCAGCGCGACCTTGGCCAGCAACGCTACCGCCCAGGCGATCCAGAACGCCGTTCGCCAGTTGCGCGTACTCAACGCTGGCCAAGGGAACTCATTCATCGTTACATTGCCTATACACGGCCAAATGCAGAATTCCACGCCATGACCAGCACCCGCCTTGCTCCCGTAGACCCCGCCCCGCCACCGCTCGACGCGGCGCTGGCCGCGGCGCTCACTCGCGCACAGCAGCAAGTAAACAGTGTCGTATTGGGGAAAAATCCACAAGTCCGCCTGGCTTTCGCCTGTTTCCTTGCCGGTGGCCACTTGCTGATCGAGGATATGCCCGGCGTCGGCAAGACCACGCTGGCGCATGCACTGGCGGCGACGTTGGATCTGTCGTTTCAACGCGTGCAATTCACCAGCGATCTGCTGCCGTCGGACATCATTGGCGTCAGCATCTACGAACGCGAGCGCAACCAGTTCAAGTTCCATCCCGGCCCGCTGTTCGCGCAACTCGTGCTCGCCGATGAAATCAATAGGGCGACGCCGAAAACGCAAAGCGCGCTGCTCGAAGCAATGGCCGAACAGCAGGTGACAGTGGATGGCGTGACCCATGCGCTGCCGGCGCCGTTCTTCGTTGTGGCCACGCAGAATCCGCTGGATCTTGCGGGCACGTATCCCTTGCCCGATTCGCAGCTGGATCGATTCATGCTCCGCATAGGCCTGGACTATCCCGACCGCGACGCCGAACGCGCGTTGCTCGCCGCGACCGACCGCCGCGAATTGATTGCCAAGTTGCAGCCCTGTCTGTCGACCGCGCAGATCGACCGCGTCCGCACAGCGGTCGCTGCGGTGCTCGCTAGCTCCGCGCTGATCGACTATGTGCAAGGCTTGCTCGCGGCCAGCCGCGCGCATGCCGACATCCGCGTGGGCTTGTCGCCACGCGCCGGTCTGGCCTTGCTCAGCGCGGCTCGCGCCTGCGCGCTGCTCGCCGACCGCAGCTATTGCCTGCCGGAAGACGTGCAAACCGTGTTCATCGGCACCGCTGCGCATCGGCTGATTCCAAGCGGCAACAGCAGCCTGACACGCGATCAATTGGCGTCTGCGTTACTGGCTCAAGTGCCGGTGCGCTAAAAATCTACTCATGAACCTGAGCAGATTTTGATTTCGTGAACGCGCAAGGCGTAATTGCTGCGCAGTGGTCACGGCTGCTCGAAATCGCCGAACGCCGTTTACCGGCGCTGACGCGGCTGAAGCAGGCAGAATCGCTGCCGATTCTGCTGAACCGTCACCGCATATATGTTCTGCCAACGCGCTTCGGACTGGCCTTTTCCGCCGTGCTGCTGGTGATGCTTCTCGGTGCACTGAACTACAACAACAACCCCGCCCTGCTGTTGACCTGCCTGCTTGGCGCGGCCAGCTATCAAAGCATATTTCAGGCGTTTCGCGCCGTCGACCGGGTCGAATTGCGTGCGCTGCGCGCTGAGCCCTGTCATGCCGGCGACACGTTACGTATAAGTTTACATTTCCACATTGATGCAAGACCGCGGCGCAGTTTGCGCATACGCGTGGAAAGCGTCGAAACCGTGTTCGACCTGATGCCCGGCGCAGATGGCCGCGTGCACATCGAGTTGCCTGCGCCGCCACGCGGCTGGCGCCGGGTCGGCCGCATTCGCGTGTACAGCGAATATCCGTTCGGCCTGTTCCATGTGTGGAGCTGGCTCAATCCGGAGTTCTCGGCGCTGATCTATCCACGTCTGGAAAGCAACGCGCCGCCACTGCCGCTCGACGGCGCGGACGCGGACCAGAAAGCGGCTCGGCGCGCCGGCGATGAACTGGCGATGCTGCGCGACTATCACCCGACCGACCCGCCGCGCAGCATCGCCTGGAAGGCGAGCGCGCGTCACGACACGCTACTGGTCAAGGAATTCGAACAACGTCAGGGCCGCGAGGTGATCCTGGATTTCTCGCGCCTGCGCGGCCTGGATCGCGAGGCGCGTATTTCGCGCCTGGCGCGCTGGGCATGCATGGCCGAAACCGCCCAGGTGCGTTACAGCCTGCGTCTGCCGGAACGCACGCTCGGACCCGGGCTTGGCACGGATCATCGCCATGCCTGCCTGCGCGAACTGGCGCTGCTGCCTGGCCACTTGCCGTGAACCTTGCCGTCGCGCGGCTGACGCCAACGCAGTTCGGGCTGATCGCCACAAGTGTCCTGGTGGCCGTGCTGCCGCACCTGTGGCGCTTGCCGATGCCGTTCACCGCGCTGATGTTGGCGCTGCTGATCGGCCGCTGGTTCCAGCGTCAGCGTAGCGGCGTGCGCATTCCGGCATGGGTGAAGTTGCCGCTCGTGCTGCTGTTTCCGCTGCTTGTCGTGCTCCACTACGGCAACATTTTCGGCCGCGAGCCCGGCAGTGCGCTGGCCTGCGCCATGCTGGTGATGAAGCTGGTGGAAACCGAAACTCGCCGCGACGCGCGCGCCTGCATCTGCTTCTCCAGCTTCGTGCTGATGAGCGCGTTGCTGTTCGACAGCGGCCTGGGATTCGCGCTGCTCCTGTTCGTTGCGCTTGCGCTGTTTCTGGCAGCGATGCGCGAGCTCGAGCCCCGCCCCGTCGATGCGCCCAAACGCACCTGGCGCAGCGTCGTCCGCGACGACTTGCGCAGCGGCGCTTTTGCCTTGCTCGTCGCCGTGCCACTCGCACTTTGTGTTTTCGTATTCTTTCCGCGGCTGGGCTCGCCATTGTGGGGCGCGCCGTCCGACAACAGCATGCGCACGGGCCTCGGTGATCACATGGCGCCGGGCACGTTCGGGGAATTGCTCATCGACGACAGCCCTGCCTTCCGCGTCAGCTTCGACGGTTCGCTGCCGGCACGTGCACTGCTCTACTGGCGCGGGCCGGTGCTGTGGTATTTCGACGGCAGCGCATGGTCGCGTCCGGAGTATTTCGCCAGCAGAAGCGATAGCCGCCGCCTGCAGACACGCGGTGCCACGCTCGGCTACGAGGTTTCACTGGAGCCATCCGACCAGCATTGGCTACTGGCAATGGACATGCCTGTCGACGTGCCGGACATCGCCGTACGTGGCGCCGACATGAGCCTGGTCAGCCGCACGCCGGTGGATCGTCTGCTCAGTTACCACGCAACCTCGGCGCCGAACTACCAGCTCGATGCCGTGCTTGATCGCGAGCAACGCCGTCAGGCCTTGCAGCTACCCGCGCAATTTAACCCACGCTCGCGCGAACTGGCGCAACGCTGGCGCAGCGAGCTGCGCAGCGATGATGCGATCATCAAGGCGGCGCTGGATCTTTTCCACAAGGAGTTTTTCTATACTCTGAACGCGCCACTGCTCGGAACGCACTCGGTCGACGATTTCCTGTTCGATACGCGGCGTGGATTTTGCGAACATTTTTCATCGACATTCACTTTCCTGATGCGCGCCGCCGGAATCCCCGCGCGCGTTGTCACCGGATATCAGGGCGGTTATTTCAACAGCGTCGGCAACTATCTCGTCGTGCGACAATCTGACGCGCACGCCTGGGCCGAAGTCTGGCTCGAAGGCCGCGGCTGGGTGCGCGTGGACCCGACCAGCGCAGTCAGTCCGCAGCGGGTGGAACTGGGCGCGCGTGCCGCCGCGGGCGCCAGCGCGCCGTGGTATCAAGCAAACTGGTTGGCCGGGCTGCGCAATCAATTTGATCTGGTCAACCGGCTGTGGAATGACGCAATCGTGCAATTCAATGCGCTGCGCCAGCAAAGCCTGCTGACGCCGTTCGGCATCGACAAAGCTGAATACGGCGAACTCGTGGCTATTCTGATCGGGTCGAGCACCCTGCTATTGGGGTTGTTCGCCTGGTGGACGCTGCGCCCGGCGCGCGGCGGCGGCGATCCGCTTGATGTCGCCTATTCACGCTTGTGCGCCAAGCTTGCCCGCGCTGGCGCGGTGCGGGCAGCGGCGGAAGGTCCGCGAACGTTTGCGCAGCGCATTGCAGTCATGAACCTGAACAATCCTGCCATCACCGGCTTGCTCGATCGCTATGTAGGCTTGCGCTACGCCTGCGCGTTACCATCTATCAGTGTAGTGCGTGAATTCGCCCGTGAGGTCGCTGCTTTGCGTGTTGCAGCCCTGCCAAAACAAAGTACGCTGGCATAGAATCGTCTGCGACGAGAACACGTACCCATTCGTCCGTAGTTGTACAGGGCTCGAGGAGGTTCGATATGCGCCACATCCCTGCGATTTCCACTCTTGCTGCGCTGGCCCTGGTCGGCTGCGCTACTGTCCCGGCGCCCATCGCCGGCAATGATTTTGCCGCGGTGACGCCGCAACAAGCCGTGAGCCAGCGCGCGGACAATGCGCGCATACGCTGGGGCGGCGAGATCATCAAGGTCGAGCCAAAAGCGGATGCCACGTGCTTCGAGGTGATCGCACGCGGCCTGTACTCCGATGCGCGTCCGAACCGCCACGACGGCAGCGACGGTCGTTTCATCGCCTGCAGCAAGGGCTTCTACGATCCGGCGATCTACACCAAGGGCCGCGACCTGACCGTCGTCGGCAAACTCGCCGGCACCGAGCAGCACCAGGTCGGCGAATACAATTATACTTATGCACATGTGGACGCCGACCAGGTATACCTGTGGCCGAAGCGTCAACATGCGGTCGGTTACAGCCCTTACTACTACGATCCATTTTGGGGTCCGTCTTTCGGCGGCTGGTGGGGTGGCTGGTGGGCCCCGCCAATCGTGATCGTGCATGGGGGGCATCATCATCATTGAGGGGAAGTACGCCTTCAAGGACGACCACCCTCGATGGATGCACTTGCAAGCAGCCCTCCTTGGCGCGTCTTCCAGTCGGCTCCTGCCTCCTCCTCGCAAATTGCGCGACATGCCCTTCACGGCATGTCGCAAACGCAATTTGTTCGACCTGCTACGGGCCTTCGTAAACGCGCGCGATGCGCTTCAACGCATCGCGCAAGCGCGCGCTCGGCTTCGCCTCGCTGGCTGTTGCTAAGCTCGGCCATCCAGGCCTCGCAAAGCAACCCGGCCCTTCGCTCCTGCTACGGGCGTTCGCACCCGCGCGCGATGCGCTTCAACGCATCGCGCAAGCGCGGTTGCTCACCCCGGGGGCCACTGCATCTGGCGGCCGGCGAGCAGATGCAGATGCAGATGGAACACAGTCTGACCGCCATCGCGATTGCAGTTGATCACACAGCGATAGCCGTTGTCGGCAAAGCCCTGCTGTCTGGCCCATTGGCATGCAGCCAATACCAGTTTGCCAATCAGCAGCGCATCGCTGCTGCCAGCATCGTTCAGGCTGGCGAGCGGCTTCTTCGGGATGAAAAGCACATGCACCGGTGCCTGCGGATTGACGTCGCGGAACGCGAGCACGTCGTCGTCTTCGAAGACGATATCGGCCGGAATTTCGCGGCGGATGATCTTGCCGAAAAGCGTATCGCCCATGACCCAACTCCTAGTCGTTTAGATTCTGGCGCCCACCGAAGGCATGTGCCAGGGTGCCGCGATCGATGAACTCCAGCTCACCACCCAGCGGCACTCCATGCGCCAGTCGCGTCGCGCGCACGCCCGCCTGACGCGCGATCTGGCTGAGCAGATGCGCAGTGGCTTCGCCTTCCACCGTCGGATTGGTCGCCACGATGAGCTCACGCACCTGCCCTTCGGCCAGACGCGCGGCAAGCAGATCCAACCCGAGTTCCTTGGGCCCCAGACCATCCAGTGGAGACAGGCGTCCGAGCAGCACGAAGTAGTGGCCGCGAAAACCCGTCGCCTGCTCGATCGCCAGTTGATCCACCGGTGTCTCGACCACGCACAGCAATTGCGGATCGCGTAGTGGATTGCTGCATAACGCGCACACCGGTTCTTCGCTGAAGGTGCGGCAACGCGTGCAGTTGCCGATGCGCTCGGCGGCGGCCGCGAGCTTTTCCGCGAGGCGCTTGGCGCCGATACGATCACGTTCGAGCACATGGAAAGCCATGCGCTGCGCCGTTTTCGTGCCCACGCCCGGCAGGCAGCGCAGAGCTTCGATCAGTTCATTGAGCAGCGGCGAGCCGGACATCAAAAATCCACAATGGAAAAAATCAAAACGGCAGCTTGAATCCCGGCGGCAGATTCATGCCGCCAGCGACGTCGCTCATCTGCGCCTGGCTGGCGGCAGCGACTTTGTTGACCGCATCGTTGATCGCTGCGGCGACCAGGTCTTCGGCCATTTCCGGATCATCGGCAAAAAGCTTGCGGTCGATGTTGACCCGGCGAACCTCGTGGCGACCATTCATGACCACGCTCACCATGCCGCCGCCGGATTGTCCGGTGACTTCGAGTTTGGCCAGTTCTTCCTGCGCGCGCTTGAGATTTTCCTGCATCTGCTGCGCCTGTTGCATCAGTTGCGCCATCGGTCCGCGCATGATTTTCTCCCGGATATTCTCGTAATTGTTCGCGTGATATTCGCTGATGAAACGATTAGACCGGTTTCACCGATGCCGGAACGATGCGCGCGTCGAAATCGCGCATCAATGTCTGCACGACGGGATCTTCTCCCAGCGCGCGCTCGGCAGCGCTCTGGCGGGCTGAACTGGCGCGTGCAGCGGCTTCGATTGGTGTATCGAGCGCGGCGGCCTTGTCGAATCGCACCTTCATCGCGCGCCCGAGCGTGGCGCTCAGACGTTCTTCCATCTGCGCGATGAGCGCCGGCGAGCTGAAATGTTCGTGCACGGGTTTCAGCGCGAGGCGCACGACGTTGCCGTCGATCGCCAGTAGCGCGGCATGCCGCGCCAGCTGCCCAGCCGGACCACGCAAACCTGCGCTGTCGATCAGCGCCGACCATTCGTCGACACCCGCGGGTACGCTCGTGCCGTTGCCGTTGCCGTTCGGCGGACTCGGCAGCGTTGCTGCGCTGCGCACCGCCGCCGCAACGGGTTCGGCGACGCGAGCGGGCGACGGCTTTTGCGCGGGCGTGGATCTTGGCGGCGGCGCTTGCGTGGGCGAATCTCCCGCGTGCGCTGGGCGGAACGCCAGCATGCGCAACAGGGTCATCTCGAATCCGGCGCGCGGCGTCGGCGCCAGCGGCAGATCGCGCCGGCCGGCGATCGCGAGCTGGTAGAACAGCTGCACCTGCTCGGCGGGCATGACTGCAGCCATTGCAGCGATTTCAGCGTCGCCTCCTTGGTCCACGGTCACATGTTCGGCGACCAGCTGCTTGATCTGCACCCGATGTAACGCGCCGGCGACTTCATCCAGCACACCGGCGAAATCCGGCGAGAACTCGGCAAGGCGATCCACTTCGGCCATGAGCCGCGCGCCGTCGCCCGCCTGCACGGCCTGGACCAGCGCAAACACCTGGCCGCGCTCGATCGTGCCGAGCATCGTACGCACTTCAGCGGCGTGCACGGCGCCGGCACCGTAGGCGATCGCCTGATCCAGCAGCGACAGGCCGTCACGCAGCGAACCATCGGCGCCGCGCGCGAGTTCTCCCAGCGCGTCCGCTTCGTAGCTGATTTTTTCGGCGTCCAGAATATGCCGCATCTGCCCGGCAATCTGCTGCGGCAGCAGCCGCTTGAGATTGAATTTCAGGCAACGCGACAGCACGGTTACCGGCAGTTTCTGCGGATCGGTCGTCGCCAGCAGAAATTTCACGTGCTCGGGCGGTTCTTCCAGCGTTTTCAGCAAGGCGTTGAACGCCGACTTCGAGAGCATGTGCACTTCGTCGATCAGATAAACCTTGAAGCGGCCGCGCGACGGCGAATACTGCGCGTTCTCGATCACTTCACGCACATCGTCGACGCCGGTATTGCTTGCCGCATCGATCTCGATCATGTCCATGAAACGCCCGGCGTCTATATCGCGACAGGCCGAACATTCACCGCAAGGGTTGGACGATTGCCCGCGCTCGCAATTGAGCGATTTGGCGAAAATGCGCGCGATGGTCGTCTTGCCGACACCGCGTGTGCCGGTAAACAGGAAGGCATGATGCATGCGGTTGGAATCGAGCGCATTGGTCAGCGCCCGCACGACATGCTCCTGCCCCACCAACTCGGAGAATCGGCGCGGGCGCCATTTGCGTGCGAGGACTTGATACGACATGGAGACCGATCGCAATGACAAGACCGGATTTTAGCAGAGACGTCAAGCTCAAGTGAGCTTGTAGACGCGAAGCGCTTTTCTTAGCCCCCTTAAGTTAAGGGGGCGCCGAACCCGACTTCATCAGGGTTCGGCACGGATGTGGAAGTGCGCGAAGCTCGCCGAAGCCGAGCGAGGTCGTGCTCCACTTACAACATTCGAAAATTAAGGTGGCGGCTCCGCCAGCCACATCCCGGCACCCGAATCATTCGCTACCGTTGCTGCCTTCCGGCCCTGGCGGGCGAGCCGGCGCGCTTACGCGATGCGGAGTAGCGCATGGCGTGCGCCGGTGAGCGCCGCGACAAGGATGTCGCGGCCGGCGCCACGCACCAGGGATGGTTGGTAAAAAAATCTTTTCTGAAGTGGGTGGCGGTCCCGCCAGCCACATCCCGGCACCCGAATCATTCGCTACCGTTGCTGCCTTCCGGCCCTGGCGGGCGAGCC
>JBBRTT010000020.1:0-65592 GCA_038244165.1 Lysobacterales bacterium
CCCACTCGGAGCAAGACCAAATAGGGGAGCATTGGCGCGGCCCGCGTTGCTCCCGGGTAGGTTGCTTGAGCCTGACGGCGACGTCAGGCCTAGAGGAATGACTGTCCACGACAGAACCCGGCTTACCGGCCGACTTTTTTTTATCTTCACCGGCGCCTGTGAACTCAGGTGGCGGGCTTTGAGCACTTCCGGTAGTGCTTGCACGAGCGCCACGAAACGCTTGCACGGCAGGCGTTTCGTCGGTCCCTCGACTCAACGGGACCGGAGATTCCCGGTCTTGTGGCTTTATATAAATATTCATAAATATAATTGTGGACATTTGCGTCGAAAATGACCGATGTGCTGCGTTGCAGCAAGAAAATTATGCGCTGGCGACGTAAATCGTTGCCGAAAATTCCAGTAAATTCAAAAGCCTTCTCTGAACTCCTGATAAGTCACGCGAATTATTAACAAAAGCGCGGCTTTCCCCTTGATCTGCAAGCAATTTTCCCTTGACAGCCCGGGACACGGAGGCTAATGTCCGCTCGGTGGGATTTTGTGGTTTTTTGTGGGACTGATCGGGTGGCGGGAACCATGTTTCAAGGCGAAACCGCAATCACGCTTGACGACAAAGGCCGAATGGCGGTGCCAACCGCCTATCGAGAGCTGATCGCTGCGGCGTGCGCAAATCGCCTGGTGTTCACCTACAACCCGTTCGAGCATGGTTGCCTGTGGCTGTTCCCGGAAAGCGAATGGGAAAAAGTGCGCGACCAGGTCAACGCATTGTCGAGCGTCAAGCGCGTGCATCGCGATCTGCAATTGAAACTGGTGGGTGCGGCCGCGACAGTCGAGCTTGACGGCAACGCGCGCGTGCTCGTGCCGGCCAGCCAGCGCAATGCCGCCGGCATCGAGAAAAAAGCCGTGCTGCTCGGCATGAACGCCAAGTTCGAGCTGTGGAGCGAACAGGCGCATCTGGACAAGATCCGGCTGACGATCGGCGAACACGAGCTCAGCGGCGAAATGCTGGAATTGAAATTGTGAGCTGCGCAAACGCGCGCGTTGCGGGGACCATGAGCGATCACACCGACACCCCCGACTCAACGACGCCGGATTCAAGCAGACCGGATTCGCACACGCATGTCCCGGTGATGTTGAGCCAGGCGCTTGATGCGCTGAACGTTCGCGCCGGAGGTACGTACCTGGACGGTACTTTCGGTCGTGGCGGTCATGCGCGCGCACTGCTGCAACGTTTGGGCGCACACGGGCGTTTGCTGCTGATGGATCGCGATCCGACCGCCATCGCGGCGGCGCGGCGCGAATTTGGCGACGACGCACGTGTGGCGATCCGCCACGGCAATTTCGCCGACCTTTGCGATTGGGAGGCGACAGCGGACGGTCTGGATGGCGTGCTGCTGGATCTGGGCGTTTCCTCGCCGCAGCTCGACGACGCGGCGCGCGGTTTCAGTTTTCAGGCCGATGCGCCGCTGGACATGCGCATGGATACCAGTCACGGCGAGAGTGCCGCCGAATTTCTCGCGCGAGCGAATGAGGCGCAGATCGAACAGGTGTTGTGGAAGTTCGGCGAGGAACGCATGGGCCGGCGCATCGCCCGCGCAATCATCGAGCATCGCCAGACCACGCCGATCGCACGCACCAGCGAACTGTCCGACTTGATCGCACGCACGCTGGGTCGACGCGAAGCAGGCAAGCATCCGGCGACGCGCAGTTTCCAGGCGCTGCGCATCGCGGTGAACGCCGAACTCGACGCATTGCCGCAGGGACTGCAAGCGGCGCTGCGGCGGATCAAGCCTGGCGGTCGACTGGCGGTGATCAGCTTTCATTCGCTCGAAGACCGCATCGTCAAGCAGTTCCTGCGTGCCGAATCGCAGGCGCCGCCCGCGCGCCGCAGCGCTCCGCCGCCGCCGAGCGTGTCGCTGCGCTTGAAACTGATTGGCGCGGCGCAATTCCCGGATAGCGCTGAAATCGCACGCAACCCGCGCTCGCGCAGCGCGGTGCTGCGCGTGGCGGAGCGGCTGGCATGAGGCGCGTCGGTGCGGCCATCGTGCTGCTGCTGCTGATCGCGGTGATCGCCAGCGCGCTCGGCGTCGTCTACGCGCGCGAACAGAACCGGCGGTTGTTCGTCGACTACACCCAACTGATCAAGGATCACGACGACCTCAACGTCGAATTCAGCCGACTTGAGCTCGAACAGGCGACCTGGGCGGAAACCAATCGGATCGAGCAGGTCGCTCGCGGCCAACTCGGCATGGTCATGCCGGATGCTGCCAGCACGGTCCTGATCAAGCGATGACTACGACAATGAAACATTGTGGAAAATGCGCAGTTTGCGCGGTGAATGCCACTTCGCGGAGTTGCGCATGAAATCGCGTCCGCGCCCGCATCCGGTGAATACACGTGCGCGCTTGTACGTCGTGCTCATGATACTTGCGCTGGGTTCGACTGCCTTGATCGTGCGCGCGGTCGACCTGCAGGTCGTGCGCAAGGATTTTTACCAGGAGCAAGGCGACGAACGTTTCCTGCGTGAGATGCCGATTCCGGTTTCGCGCGGCACGATCTTCGATCGCAACGGCGAGCCGCTTGCCGTTTCCACGCCGGTCGAATCGATCTGGGCCAATCCGGGTCAGCTGTTGGAGCAAACCGAACGGCTGCCGGAACTTGCCAAAGCGTTGGGCATGGATACCGACGCGCTGAAAACCAAACTCGAGCAGCGCAAGGACAAGGAGTTTGTCTTCCTGAAGCGGCAATTGAATCCGGACGACGGTGCCGAAATTCTCAAGCTCGCCATTCCCGGCGTATCCGGCCAGCGCGAATACCGCCGCTACTATCCAAGTGGCGAAGTGATGGCGCACGTGCTCGGCGTGACCAATGTGGATGATCACGGCCAGGAAGGGCTGGAACTCGCGTTCGACGACTGGCTGTCAGGCAAGCCCGGTGCCGAACGCGTCATCCGCGATCGCATGGGCCGCACAGTGGAAGACGTGGAGCTGGCGCGAGAACCCAAACCCGGCCGCGACATCACCTTGTCGATCGACCGCCGCATCCAGTATTTGGCGTATCGCGAACTCAAGAGCGCGATAATCGAACGCCACGCCAGTTCCGGTTCGATGGTCATCCTCGACGTTGCCAGCGGCGAAGTGCTGGCGATGGTGAATCAGCCTTCGTTCAATCCCAATGCACACGCGGCGGATCTGGCCTTTCGGCGCAATCGCGCTTTGACCGATGTGGTCGAACCGGGTTCGACGATGAAGGCGTTCACGATCGCGACCGCGCTGGAAAGCGGCAAGTGGACAGTCGATTCCAAAGTGGATACGTCGCCCGGTTACTTCCAGATCGGCACGTACACCATTCACGACGTACACAATCACGGCCTGCTCACGCTGACCGGCGTGATCACCAAGTCGAGCAACATCGGTGCCGCGAAGATTGCCGAAACCTTGTCGCGCGATAGCCTCTACGACATGTTCCATCGTTTCGGTTTCGGCGAACCCACGGGCAGTGGGTTTCCCGGCGAGTCGCCAGGCTTTCTTCCGATCGCCACGGCCTGGGGTCCGGTGGAGAAAGCGACAATCGCCTACGGCTATGGCTTGAACGTGACCCCATTGCAGATCGGTCAAGCGTATGCGGCGTTGGCCAACAATGGCCGCTTGCGCGCGCCGACGTTCGTCAAGGATGCGCGCAACCCGGATAATGCGGTGATCGATCCGCAGATTGCCCACGGCATCGTGCGCATGCTCGAAACCGTGGTGATGCCCGGCGGTACTGCGTTTCCGCAGGCAGTGGTCGCCAACTATCGCGTCGCCGGCAAGACCGGCACTGCGCACATCGCCCACGCCGGCAGCTATCAGAATCGCTACATCTCGCTTTTTTCCGGCATTGTGCCGGCGAGCGCGCCGCGCCTGGTCGGCGTGGTCGTGATCAATGATCCGGGTGGTGGCCAGGGTGGCGCGTACTACGGCGCGCTCGTTGCCGGTCCCGTGTTTGCCAAAGTGATGGAAGGCGCGCTGCGTTTGCTCGATGTGCCGCCGGATAACGTGCAGCACTGGTTTGCTGGCGGCCCGGCACTGCCGGTGCCCTTGCCTGCATCGCTCGATGCGAGCGAAGACAATGCTGCGGAGGAAGTGCCATGAGCGCTCCGGCGCGCCGGCTCGCGGATCTGCTGGGCGGTATCACTGTGCCGGCATCTGCCGGCGGCACTGTGGTCAACGGCTTGAGCCTGGATTCGCGCAAGATTCGCAACGGCGATGCGTTCATTGCCCTGCGCGGCAGCATCGCGCACGGCATCACGTTTGCCCCGGCGGCGTTGGCGTCGGGTGCTTCGGTGGTTCTTGCCGAAGCCCCGGCGCCCGTCGCTTCCCCGGTCGCAGACGACAAGCGAATTGTCTGGATCGATGGACTGCGGGCGCAGGTCGGCGAGATCGCCGCGCGCTTTTTCGGACGGCCATCGGCTGCACTGCACATCATCGGCGTGACCGGCACCAATGGGAAAACTTCCATTGTGCAATTGCTCGGATCGGCGCTGGAAATCCTCGGTGCGCGTGCTGCAACGATCGGCACGCTCGGTTCAGGTCTTGTCGGTGCGGTTGCCGCCGGCGAGCGCACGACGCCGGATGCGATCAGCGTGCAGGCACTGCTGGCCGAATTCCGCGATGGCGGTGCGACCCATGCGGCCATGGAAGTGTCCTCGCATGCGCTCGATCAGGGCCGGGTCAACGCTGTCGGATTCGAAGTAGCGGTGTTCACGAATCTGACCCGCGATCACCTGGACTATCACGGCACCATGGCAGCCTACGGCGCGGCCAAGGCACGGCTGTTCGCGTGGCCGGGACTCGGCAGCGCCGTGCTCAATGCCGATGAACCCTTCGGGCGCGAACTCGCAGCGGGCCTGCGCGCGGACGTGCGTAATTTGCGTTACGGCATCGATGCGGCGGACGCCGAGGTTCGCGCGCGCGGCGTGCGCAGCAGCGGCGCGGGTGTGCAATTCATGCTGGGCACGCCGTGGGGCGAAGGTGCAATCACGAGCCCGCTGCTCGGACGCTTCAATGTCTACAATCTGCTCGCCGTCGCCGCCTGCCTAGGCACGCTAGGGTATACATTTGTACAAATCCAGAATGCGTTGTCGCAGTTGCAGCCCGTTGCCGGGCGCATGAGCCGCCTCGGTGGTGACGCCAATGCGCCGCTTGTCGTGATCGACTACGCGCACACGCCAGACGCGCTCGAGCAGGCGCTCAGCAGCCTGCGCGCGCATTGCACCGGGCGCCTGATCTGTGTATTCGGCTGCGGCGGCCAGCGCGACCAGGGCAAGCGTCCGCTGATGGGCGCGATTGCCGAGCGTCTGGCCGATCGCAGCATCATCACCGACGATAATCCACGCGGCGAAAACGGTGATGTCATCGTCGCCCAGATCGTCGCGGGTCTGACCCACCCGCAAGCAGCCGTCGTTCAACGCGACCGTGCCGCCGCCATCACCCTGGCGTTGCGCGACGCGTGCGCGGGCGACATCGTGCTGATCGCCGGCAAGGGTCACGAGCCCTATCAGGAAATCGGCGGCATCAAACATGCGTTCGACGATCTGGATGTCGCGCGCCGCGCGCTGGAGGCCCGTGCATGTTGAGCCTCAAGCTATCCGAGATCGCGATGTGGACTCGTGGCGTGCTGCACGGTACTGACGCGCAAGTGCAAGGTGTGTTCACGGATACGCGGGCAGCGCAAGCCGGTGCACTGTTCATCGCCCTGGTCGGCGATAACTTCGATGCGCACGAATTTGTCGCAGCCGCCAAGCAGGCGGGCGCCATCGCTGCGTTGGTCGCCCATCCGGTTGCCGCTGACCTGCCGCAGGTCGTCGTCGCTGACACGACGCTGGCGCTCGGCGACCTGGCCAGCGCGATACGCGCACAGCGGCGCGCGCAGGTTGTCGGCATCACAGGGTCCAACGGCAAGACCACGGTAAAAACACTAGTCGCTTCGATTCTGGCCTTGCACGGCAAAACCCATGTCAATGCGGGCAACTTCAACAACGAGATCGGTTTGCCATTGTCGATCCTGGCCATGCCTGAAGATGCTGAATACGCCGTGTTGGAAATGGGCGCCGGCAAACCCGGCGATATCGCCTACCTGGCCGCCATCGCGCGGCCGGAAATTGGCCTCGTCAACAACATTGCGCCGGCCCACCTTGAGCGCATGGGTACATTGGACGGCATTGCCGAAACCAAGGGCGCGATCTATTCCGCACTGCCGCCGAAAGGCGTCGCCGTAATCAATGCGGATGATGCATTTGCGGCATTGTTCACAAATACGGCAGGCGCTCGCCGCGTTCTGCGATTCGGCATCGAGCAGCCCGCGGATGTGCGCGGATCAATTCAGGCGTTGGCGGAGCAATCGCAGTTCACCCTGACAACGCCGGCGGGAAGCGCCGACATCGCGTTGCCCCTGGCGGGTCGCCACAATGTCATGAACGCGCTTGCCGCCGCAGCGATCGCGCACGCGCTCGAGGTGCCGCTGGCGGCGATCAAGCGTGGCCTTGAGGCCGCTCCGGAAGTGAAAGGACGCATGCAGCGGCATGCGATGGCGGGCGGTTGGATCCTCATCGACGACAGTTACAACGCGAATCCCGGATCGACGGCAGCGGCGATTTCAACTCTGACGTCAGAACCCGGCGAAGCATGGCTGGTACTTGGCGACATGCGCGAACTCGGTGTGAACGCTTCAGCATTGCATGCAGGAATCGGCGCACTCGCGCGCGAGAAGGGCATCGCCCGCCTGTACGCCGTAGGTGATCTGGCGGCGGCAGCGGCGAACGCCTTCGGCAGCAACGCCCGGCACTTCGCCGATCAAACCGCGCTAAGTGCGGCGCTCGCGGCCGATGTGCACGCCGGCGTGCGCGTGCTGGTGAAGGGTTCGCGTGGCTCGGCGATGGATCGCGTCGTCCGTGCCCTGCTCGGCGGGTCCGGAAAATCGGCCAAGGACGGAGGTGCACGTCATGCTGCTTGAATTGGCTGAATGGCTCAGTGGACAAGGTAGCCCGCTGCACTTGAGCGCGTTCCACTTGTTCCAGTACGTCACGTTCCGCACGATCATGAGCGCGTTGACAGCCCTCGTCGTTGCGCTGCTGCTGGGCCCGGATGTGATCCGCCGTCTGACCGCGGTCAAGGCCGGGCAGGTGATCCGCAGCGACGGTCCGCAGTCGCATCTGTCCAAGGCCGGTACGCCGACCATGGGCGGTGCCCTGATCCTGCTTGCTGTCGCCGTGGCAACGTTGCTCTGGGCGGACCTGCACAACCGCTACATATGGATCACCCTGGGTGTGACCCTGGCCTTCGGTGCGATCGGTTTTTACGACGACTACAAGAAGCTGGTGTTGCGCGACAGCCGCGGCCTGGCGGCGCGCTGGAAGTATTTCTGGCAATCGATCTGCGGCCTCGCCGCGGCGTTTGGCCTGTACTACGTGCTGAGCGAAAACTCGCCGACGGCCATTGCCCTGTACGTGCCGTTGTTCAAGCAGGTCGCGATTCCGCTCGGCGTTGCATTCATCGGCGTGGCCTATTTCATCATCGTCGGTTTTTCCAACGCGGTGAATCTCACCGACGGTCTGGATGGCCTGGCAATCATGCCGACCGTGCTGGTGGCGTCGGCGCTCGGCGTGTTTGCCTACGCGGCGGGCAACAGCATTTTTGCAACGTACCTGCAGATTCCCGCCGTGCCCGGCGCTGGCGAGCTGTGCATTTTCTGTGGCGCGCTGGCCGGCGCGGGTCTCGGATTCCTCTGGTTCAACGCGTATCCGGCGCAGGTGTTCATGGGCGACGTGGGCGCGCTTGCGGTAGGCGCCGCGCTGGGCACCGTGGCGGTGATCGTGCGCCAGGAAATCGTGCTGCTGATCATGGGCGGGGTGTTCGTGATGGAAACCGCGAGCGTGATCTTGCAGGTGGCCAGTTTCAAACTCACCGGCAAGCGCATTTTCCGCATGGCGCCGATCCATCACCACTTTGAACTCAAGGGCTGGCCCGAGCCGCGCGTGATTGTGCGCTTCTGGATCATCAGCGTGGTGCTCGTGTTGATCGGCCTCGCGACGTTGAAGGTACGCTGATGTTCGGACTCAACGCCCAAGCCAAACGCCGCGACGAGAACCAGGGTCGCTATGACCTGGGTTTGGCGTTGGCTGCGATTGCGCTGGCAAGTCTGGGCGTCGTCATGGTGTCGTCGAGTTCCATCGCGATTGCCGATGGCCAGCACGCAGGGCCGTTCTATTACGTCATCCGCCACATGGTCTTTCTCGCGCTCGGCGTCGGCGCTTGTCTTGCGATCATGCGCATCGAGCTGGACTGGTTCGAGCGCAACGCCTTCGTGCTGCTGCTATTCGCCGTGATCCTGTTGCTGCTCGTGTTCGTTCCGGGCCTCGGCTTGCGCATCAACGGCGCGCGGCGCTGGATTCGCCTGGGCATCGCCGGTTTTCAGTCGGTCGAGGCGGTGAAACTTTTGTTCATTGTATACATGGCAAGTTATCTCGTGCGTCAGCGCGATAGTGTGCAGGGTCGCTTCTTCGGCGTGCTCAAGCCGCTCGGCGTCGCTGTCGTGCTGGTCGCGCTATTGCTGGCGCAACCGGATTTCGGCAGCGCTGCGTTGATCATCGCCGTCACCGTCGGCATGGTCTGGCTTGGCGGCGCGCGCATGCGCAATCTTTTTTATCTGGCGATTCCGGTCATGCCGGCGATCGCCTGGGCCGCGTTGACCTCCGACTATCGCGTAAAGCGCCTGACCTCGTTTCTCAATCCCTGGGAACACCCGTTCGACGATGGCTTCCAGCTGACCCAGGCGTTGATTGCGATCGGCCGCGGCGAATGGTTCGGCGTAGGCCTGGGCGCGAGCGTGCAAAAGCTTTTTTATCTGCCCGAGGCGCATACGGATTTCATTCTCGCGGTGATCGCCGAGGAACTGGGTCTCGCCGGGATTCTGCTGGTCTTGTTTCTGTTCGCAGCCCTCGTCGGCCGCGCGTTCATGCTCGGCTTGCACGCGGTGGAGCGAGGTCAGCGCTTCGCCGGGTACTGCGCATTCGGCGTCGGCCTGTGGATCGGCTTGCAGACCCTGGTGTCGATTGGCGTGAACCTGGGCGTGCTGCCAACCAAGGGACTGACCTTGCCACTGATCAGTTCTGGCGGCTCCAGCGTGCTCATGACGTGTGCGGCGATCGGAATTCTGCTGCGGGTCAGCTACGAAGTGTCGCGCGCGCAGCAAACGGATGGCCAGAAGTCCGTGGCCATTGCGCCCGCGCACGGGGGGCGTGCATGAACGCTGCCGCATCTGCAATCGAAGTCGTGCGGCCCGTCTTGATCATGGCCGGCGGCACCGGCGGACATATTTTCCCCGGGATTGCGGTCGCGCAGGAATTGCTCTCGCGCGGCGTCCCGGTGCTGTGGCTGGGCAGTGCCGGCGGTCTGGAGACGCGGCTTGTGCCGCAGGCGGGGCTGTCGATCGAAACCCTGGCGATCTCGGGTGTACGCGGCAAAGGCTTGCTTGCCTTGATTACGGCGCCGCTGCGCATCCTGCGCGCGGTGTTTGCGGCATGGCGCGTACTTGGTCGCTGCAAACCGCGCAGTGCCTTGGCGTTGGGCGGTTTCGCGTCCGGTCCCGGCGGTATCGCCGCCTGGCTGCGCGGCGTGCCGCTGACCGTGCACGAACAGAATCGCGTGCCCGGAGCGACCAACCGCATCTTGTCCCATTTTGCCAAAAAGCTGCTTTGTGGATTCGACGGTGCATTCAAGCACGCCGAGTGGACGGGCAACCCCGTGCGTCGTGAAATTGCCACGCTGCCGCCGCCACGGGAACGCTTCGCCGCACGTACCGATGCGCCGCGCCTGCTCGTGCTCGGCGGCAGTCAGGGCGCGCGCGCCCTCAATGCGCGCGTGCCGCAAGCGCTGGCGACGATCCCGCAAGAGCGGCGTCCCAGCGTGCGTCACCAGTGCGGCGCGAAACTCGCGGACAATACGCGCGCGGCGTACGCCATCGCGCAAGTTGATGCGAGCGTGGAGCCTTTCATCCAAGACATGGCTGCGGCCTACGCCTGGGCCGACATCATCATCTGTCGAGCCGGGGCCTTGACCCTGGCCGAACTCGCCGCCGCTGGCGTTGGCGCGGTACTTGTCCCGTTTCCGTTTGCAGTCGATGACCATCAAACCAGGAATGCGGCTGCGATGATGCAAGCCGGCGCGGCGCTGCTGTTGCCGGAAGGCGAGGCCAGCGTAGAACGCATCGCTGCCGTGCTGAGCGACTTGATTGGCAATCGTCCGCGCTTGCTGGCCATGGCCGAGGCCGCACGCACCTTGGCAAAACCCGACGCCGCCGCGCGCATCGCCGACGCTTGCCTGCAGGTGGCTGCATGACGCCGCGCGACCTGCCAGCGACAACTGCTGCCGCGTCCGCCTGGGTTCAGGCCGACTTCCGGCGCGTGCATTTTGTCGGCATTGGCGGCGCGGGCATGAGCGGCATCGCCGAGGTTCTGCACAACCTGGGCTATGCGGTATCGGGTTCGGACAAGGCCGAATCGGCGGTGACGCGCCGCCTTGCCGGTCTGGGTATAAAAATATACTTTGGCCACGCCGCCGAGAATGTCGCCAGTGCCGACGCCCTCGTCGTATCCGGAGCGATCCGCGCGGACAATCCCGAGTTGGTGGCTGCGCGCGAACGTCGCGTGCCCGTCGTGCCGCGCGCGGAAATGCTCGGCGAGCTGATGCGCTTCCGTCGCGGCATCGCCGTTGCCGGCACGCACGGCAAGACCACGACGACCAGCCTCATCGCCAGCGTGTTGGCCGAAGGCGGCCTGGATCCCACGTTCGTCATCGGCGGCCAGCTGCTCGCCGCAGGCACGCATGCGCGCCTGGGTACCGGCGAGTATCTGGTCGCCGAGGCGGACGAATCCGATGGCTCGTTCCTGCTGCTCAATCCGGTCATCGCCATCATCACCAATATCGATGCGGATCATCTGGAAAATTACGGCGGCGACTACGCGCTGGTGAAGAAGGCGTTTTCCGACTTCCTGCATCGACTGCCGTTTTACGGCATGGCGGTGTTGTGCACCGACGATGCGGAAGTCGCAGAGCTGGCGCGCACGACGACGCGTCGCGTCATCACTTACGCGGTTCACGGCCGTGCCGATGTGCACGCCAGCGATATGCGCCAGCAAGGAGGACGCACGCATTTTTCATTGCATCTGCCAGGACAGGCCGTGTTGTCGGTGACGTTGAATCTTCCCGGTGTCCACAATGTACAGAATGCGCTCGCCGCGGCCGCAGTCGGCTGGCGCCTGGGTGTCGACGCCAAGGCGATCGCACATGCACTGAGCGAATTCCAGGGTGTTGGTCGGCGCTTTCAGATACGCGGCGAAATTGCGCTGCACGAGGGCGACCAAAGCAATGGCAGCGTCCTGCTGGTGGACGACTACGGGCATCACCCGCGCGAACTGGCCGCCGTGTTCGAAGCCGCACGCCTGGGTTGGCCTGAGCGTCGTCTGGTCATCGCGTTTCAGCCGCATCGCTACACCCGGACGCGCGACTTGCTCGACGATTTCGCCAACGTGCTCGCCGACGCCGACGTGCTGGTGCTGACCGAAGTCTATCCCGCAGGCGAGACACCGATCACTGGGGCCGACGGCCGGGCGCTGGCGCGCGCCGTGCGCGCCCGCGGCAAGGTTGATCCGGTGCTGATCGAACACCCGCGTGATCTGAAGGACACGCTGCCCGCGCTGCTTCGCGACGGCGACCTGCTACTGCTCATGGGCGCGGGCGACATCGGTGCGGCGGCAACCGAGCTCGCCACCGACGCCGTGATGAAAACGATAAAGGTGGAAAAGTGAACGCCGCGCAGATCAGCATCAGTGATCCACGCCAATTCGGCCGCGTCGCCGTCGTGATGGGCGGAGCATCCGCCGAGCGCGACGTGTCGCTGGATTCGGGTCGCAATGTGCTGGCGGCACTGAAGGCACGTGGCGTCGACGCGCACGCGGTTGACGGCATCCCGGCTCTGCTAGATGCCTTGCGAGCCGGCCACTTCGCGCGCGTGTTCAATATTCTGCACGGCCGCGGCGGCGAAGATGGCGTGCTGCAGGGGGCGTTGCAGTCGCTCGGTGTGCCGTGCACCGGGTCGGGTGTGCTCGGCTCCGCGCTGAGCATGGACAAGATCCGCACGAAGCAAGTCTGGGAAGCGGTCGGACTGCCGACACCGCGCTATGCGCGCCATCGTGTGGGCGACAACCTCGGCGCGGCAATTGAGAAGCTCGGCTTGCCGGTCGTGGTCAAACCTTCGCATGAAGGTTCCAGCGTAGGCATCACACGCGTTCGCGCGGCGGCGGACCTCGCGGCCGCGGTGGAACTGGCAGCGCGCTATGACGGAGAGCTCGTCGTCGAGCAATTGATCGATGGTGAAGAATACACCGTGGGAATCCTGCAAGGTCAGGCGTTGCCATCGATTCGCATCGTGCCCAAGGGCGAGTTCTACGACTACCACGCCAAGTACGTCGCCGATGACACAAAGTATATTTGTCCCGGACTGGACGATGCCGGCGAGGATGAAATCCGTGCGTTGGCGCTGCAGGCTTTTACCTGCGTCGACTGCGCCGGCTGGGGCCGCGTCGACTTCATGCGCGACCGCGACGGTCGCTTCTTCCTGCTCGAAGTCAACACGACGCCGGGAATGACCAGTCATTCGCTGGTTCCCAAGGCGGCACGCGCCGTCGGTATCCAGTTCGAGGAATTGTGCTGGCGAATCCTGCAAACCTCGCTGTCTGGAGCGGCGTCATGAACGGCCGCTTCGTGCTCAAGCTGACGGCATGGATTGTGGCGTTGACCCTTGTCGCGCTGCCCGTAGTCGGCGTGCTCAACGGCTGGTTTGCCGTGGATCGCTGGCCGGTTCGCGCGCTGCAGGTCGAGGCTGAATACAACCATGTCAGTGCCGAGCAGATTCGCGCTGCCGCTGCCACGCATTTGGGCACGGGCTTCTTCGCGCTCAAGCTCGAAGAAGTTCGTGTAGCCGTTGCCGCTTTGCCCTGGGTGGAAAGCGTGGAAGTCCGCAAGCGCTGGCCCGACACGCTGGAATTGCGCGTGCGCGAGCGCCAGCCGTTCGCGCGCTGGGGCGACAGGCGCCTGATCGGCCGCGACGGCGCTCTATTCACGGCCCCCGGTGGCGATTCAATCCAGGGTCTGCCCCAGCTTGATGGCCCGGACGACGAGCTCGTTGAAGTCGTGGATTTCTATGCGAAGACCCAGCGCGCCCTCATCGGCAGCGGCTTGACCCTGTCGGGTGCGAGTCTGAACGAGCGCGGCAGTTGGAAACTCACGCTCACCACCGGCGCGGAAATCATGCTCGGTCATGAGCAGGTCGATGCGCGTGTGCAGCGCTTCCTCGCCGTCCTGCCGCGATTGAGCGCCGAGCGCGGTGGCGTCTTCCAGCGTGCGGACCTGCGTTATAGCAACGGATTTTCGATTGTGTGGGCCAGCGCGCCCGCGATACCGCCGGAAACCGGCACACCTACGTCCGACAAACTCCGGGGTGCGGCTGCGGCCGCCGAGGCGCATACATGAAAGTAAAAGGCGAAAAATCGCTGATTGTTGGCCTGGATATCGGCACTTCCAAGGTCGTCGCGATCGTCGGCGAATACACGCCAGGTGATCCGGTCGAGGTGATCGGCATCGGCTCGCACGCATCGCACGGATTGAAACGCGGCGTGGTAGTGGATATCGAATCCACGGTGCAATCGATCCAGCGCGCGATCGAGGAAGCCGAGCTGATGGCTGGCTGCGAGATCCGTTCGGTCTATGCCGGCATCTCTGGCAGCCACATCCTCGGGCGCAATTCGCACGGGACGGCACCGATCCGCGATCGCGAGGTGACGGCGGCCGACGTCGATCATGTACTTGATGCGGCGTGCGCGGTCGCTATTCCCGCCGATCAGCGCGTGCTCTACAAGGAGCCTCAGGAATACATCATCGATGGCCAGGAAGACATCCGCCACCCGGTCGGCATGAGCGGCGTGCGCCTGGAAGCCAATGTCCACATTGTCAGCGGCGCCGTCAGCTCGGCGCAGAACATCACCAAGTGCGTGCAACGTTGCGGGCTGCAGGTGGACGACCTCATTCCCGCTGCGATCGCGTCGAGCAAGGCGATCCTGGTGCAGGACGAACGCGAGCTGGGCGTGTGCCTGGTCGACATCGGCGCCGGCACCACGGACATTTCGATCTTTACCCAGGGCGCGATCCGCCACACCGCGTCGCTGCCGATCGGCGGCGATCAGGTCACCAACGATATCGCCCAGGGCTTCCGTACGCCGACCGCGCATGCGGAAGAAATCAAGGTCAAGTACGCCTGCGCGCTGGCGCAGCTGGCACATGCCGAGGAAACGATCCAGGTGCCAAGCGTTGGCGATCGTCCGCCGCGGCGACTGGCCCGGCAAACCTTGGCCGAGTGGGTGCAGCCGCGTTACGAGGAATTGTTTTCCATGGTGCAGGCCGAACTGCGCCGTTCTGGTTACGAAAGCCTGGTCGCCGCCGGCATCGTGCTGACGGGTGGTGCATCGAAGATGGAAGGCGTCGTGGAGCTGGCCGAGGAGGTCTTCCACTTGCCGGTTCGCGTCGGTCTGCCCCAGCACGTGACGGGCCTTGCCGATGTGGTCAGCAATCCTATTCACGCGACAGGGGTTGGTCTGCTGCTGTACGGCAGCCGCCAGGATCACGCACGCAACCCGGTAGCGGCACCCTTGTCCGGTGTCAGCGGAACCTGGGAGCGGGTACTGCATTGGTTCAAGGGCGAGTTCTAGCGGCTGGCCTTGGTAAAGAAAACAGATTTGTCGCGCAGGGAAGCGCGGCAGGGTCCGAAACGGGCCCGGGCCTGAAAAAGGCAACGCGGTAGGGCATGCGCCTGCTCACCGTGGTGGTTGGCATCCGGATGGTGCCGGCGACAGTAGAGGACGAATTGCGGTACTTACCTAGCGGAGGTTGGGAATCATGTTTGAACTGGTCGAAAAGCTCGCACCCAATGCGGTGATCAAGGTGATCGGTGTCGGTGGCGGCGGTGGCAACGCCGTCGGACACATGGTCAATTCCCACGTCGATGGAGTGGATTTTGTCTGCGCCAATACCGATGCGCAGGCGTTGAAAAACAGCGGCGCGAAACTCACGCTGCAACTGGGTGGCAATGTCACCAAAGGTCTGGGTGCGGGCGCCAATCCCGAAGTCGGTCGTCAGGCCGCGCTGGAGGACCGCGAACGCATTGTCGAGATCCTGACCGGCGCGGACATGGTGTTCATCACCGCGGGCATGGGTGGCGGCACCGGCACTGGAGCCGCGCCCGTGGTGGCGCAGCTGGCCAAGGAAATGGGCATCCTGACCGTGGCCATCGTCACCAAACCCTTCCCGTTCGAAGGCCGTCGCCGCATGCAGGTAGCCCTCAAGGGTATCGAGGACCTGTCGCAGCACGTGGATTCGCTGATCACGGTGCCGAACGAGAAACTGCTGACCGTGCTCGGACGTGAAGTCACCCTGCTCTCGGCATTCAAGTCGGCAAACGACGTCTTGCTGGGGGCCGTGCAGGGAATTGCGGATCTGATCACGCGCCCGGGCCTCATCAACGTCGATTTCGCCGATGTGCGCACGGTCATGTCCGAGATGGGCATGGCGATGATGGGCTCTGGCAGCGCCCGTGGCGAGGATCGCGCCGTGGCCGCCGCCGAGGCCGCAATCAACAATCCGCTGCTGGAGGACGTCAATCTTTCCGGCGCCTGCGGCATCCTCGTCAACGTTACCGCGGGACCGAACCTGACCATGCGCGAATTTGACGAGATCGGTCAGGTCATCCACCAGTTGTCGTCCGAGGACGCCACCGTCGTGGTCGGCACCGCGCTCGATCCGGAACTGCAGGACGACGTGCGTGTGACCGTTGTTGCCACTGGGCTGAATCGTGCCGCTTCGCGTCAAAGCCTTCGCCGCGAGGAAGTCGCCCGCATGGAGCGCCCGCGGATCGTCGCCCGCACCGGTACGGACGACATGCCGGTCGACTATGCGCAGCCGTCGCGGCCGGCGCGAGCCTCGGCCATGCAGGAAGCATCGAAAAAGGCCAACCTACCGGCCGGGGAAGCCCAGATCGATTATCTGGACATCCCCGCCTTCTTGCGGCGCCAGGCGGACTAAACCGGAATGGTTCACGCGTAGGTAAGACGCGCGGCGGCGCAGTCGCGCAATGAGATCCTCGCGGTGCTTGCGAGCGCACCGCGGGGATTTACCCTTAGTTCTTACGACGGCATGTTGTTGCGTGCGCGCAACAGTGTGGGGTAATTACACCGATTTACTTCTCTCGCCTTTGCCCCTGTGCTACGATTTGGCGCGTTTTGTCAGCTCCCGCCCCAGGGGACAAATAAGAAGATGATCAGACAGCGTACGCTCAAGAATGTAATTCGTGCGACGGGTGTCGGTCTTCACACGGGTGAAAAAGTTTATATGACATTGCGGCCGGCGGCCGTGGACACGGGCATCGTGTTTCGTCGTGTCGACTTGGCCACTCCGGTGGAGATTCGCTCCGCTTGCGAAAATGTCGGTGACACCCGCCTTTCCACGACTTTGGTGAAGGGCAACGTGCGCATCGCCACGATCGAGCATTTGCTCTCGGCGATTGCCGGACTCGGCATCGACAACGCCTATGTGGATTTGTCGGCGCCGGAAGTGCCCATCATGGATGGCAGTGCCGGCCCGTTCGTATTCCTGCTTCAGTCGGCAGGTATCGAGGAGCAGGCTGCGGCCAAGCGCTTTGTTCGCATCAAGAAGCCGGTGACAGTGCGCGATGGCGACAAGTGGGCGCGCTTCGAGCCGTTCGATGGATTCAAGGTTGGCTTCTCCATCGATTTCGACCATCCCATCTTCACGCGCCGTACCTCGAGCGCGGAAATCGATTTCTCGACCACTTCGTTCGTCAAGGAAGTCAGCCGCGCGCGCACGTTTGGATTCATGCGTGACATCGAAATGCTGCGCGAGAAGAACCTGGCGCTTGGCGGCTCGATGGACAACGCGATCGTTCTCGACGATTACCGCGTGTTAAACGAAGACGGCCTTCGCTACGAGGACGAATTCGTCAAGCACAAGATCCTGGATGCGATCGGCGACCTGTATCTGCTCGGCCATAGCCTGATCGGCGCGTTTTTCGGCCACAAATCAGGGCACGAGTTGAACAACAAGCTGTTGCGCGCGCTGATCGCCGACGTCAAGGCGTGGGAAGAGGTAAGCTTCGACGATCCTGCGAAGGCGCCGATTTCTTACGCGCATCCAGCTCAGGCAATGTAAAAAACGCAAAAACCTGTCGGCCGTCACGGAAACGGCGGCCGGCAAGCGCATCATCTGCGCTGCACGGAAGACGTATCCTCGGCAAGTGATGCCAAGCGGAGATATACGGCCGCAAGTTCTGGGTCGGCGAGGGAGCGTGCCGCTGTCTTGAGATGTTCCGCAGCGGTTTTTGAAAGGGGCTTGCGCCTAGTCTGCTCCGGGGGAACGGGGGGCAGGCGTGCCACTTTTACGGCAAATTTATCGATCTTTAAGCCCGAGACAACACGGGCTTCGGCCATGATTGCGGTTTGGTAAAACCGTAGTTTGGCTGCCCAGACCGAGGAACTTGCCAGAAAGACAAGCCGTCCGGCTTGCACATCCGCCAGACAACACTGGCGGCGCAGTGCATCCGGTAGCGGTTGGCGTAGTTTTCGATCCAGTGCATCCAACGCGCGCGCGCGCGCTGTCAGCGCGGCGACGGGGGAACACTCTCCGATGGATTTGGAGAGCGCGGCTTTTTTTGGACGCTTGGTCGAAGACTGCATGGCGTAAACCTTATGCGAATTCGGACGACATGAACATCATTATCGTCGCCAAACCTCATGCGACGCCGACCACACTGGATCTGAAGTGCTGGCGCGTGCGCACCAAGCTCGGTTTCCTGTTTAGCGCGTGTCTATTGCTGTTTGCCAGCGTCGGTTTCGGAGCGGCCTTGCTCATCGTCAGCCCGCGTGAGCACACTTTGCGCGACGTGGATGCGTTGCGTGCGCAGATCCTCCAGCAGAAACAAGGTGTTGATCTGCTGGAGACTTCCTCGCGCCGCGATCTGGATGCGCTAGCCCTGCAACTGGGCGAGTTGCAGGCGCAGGCGCTTCGACTCAACGCACTCGGTCAGCGTCTGGCCCAGGTCGGCAAGCTCGACGACGGCGAATTCAACTTTAGCGCCGCGCCCGCGATGGGTGGGCCCGAAGATCCGGCCGCCAGGTCGCACCCGCTGAATTTTGATCTGTCCGGCAATATTGCGCAGATGCGCAATCAGTTCGAGTACGAAGAGACCCAGCTGACCGTGCTCGAAGATCTGTTGCTTGACCGCAATGTCGATCGGGCCTTGGTTCCCAGCGGTTATCCAGTGGTGACCGGCTACATCGGCTCCGGCTACGGGGAACGCTCTGATCCGATCAACGGCGAGACCGAGCACCACTTGGGACTTGATTTCGACGCGCCTCTGGGCACCGATATTCGCGCGGTCGCCGACGGCGTGGTTACCTGGAATGGCGAACGCAGCGGCTATGGCAACGTGGTTGAGGTCGATCACGGCAACGGTTACATGACGCGCTACGCGCATAATCAGAAAAACCTGGTCAACGTCGGTCAGCGCGTGCATGCCGGCCAGACCATCGCCAGGGTCGGTTCGACCGGGCGCGCTACCGGTCCGCATTGTCATTTCGAGGTCTGGGTGCACGGCCGTGCAGTCAACCCGTTGACCTACGTGAACGGGCCGATCAAGCGCGCTTGAGCTAGTTTCTAGCGCCCTTGAGGGCACAAACGCACTTGAATTAGTGCGTAACGGCCCAACTGGACTTGTATTGCGCGCAGGCCGCCGTATCATTCGGCGGCCTCTCGCGTTCGCGCTGGCGTCATGACGACGGCAGCGCTGCCACCCCATCCCATCCCAACTCTATTTTCACTCATGCTCAATCGCATTTTGACCGGCATTTTTGGCAGCCGCAACGAACGTCTGCTGCGCCAGATGAACAAGACGGTGGCAAGGATCAACGCCCTGGAACCCGGGCTGCAGACGCTTGCCGATACTGAACTAAAGGCCAAGACCGACGAGCTGAAGCAGCGTTTGGGCAGTGGCGAAACCCTTGAGCAAATATTGCCGGAAGCATTCGCGGTAGTGCGCGAAGCTTCGCGACGCGTGCTCGGTTTGCGCCACTACGACGTGCAGCTGATTGGTGGCATGGTGCTCAATTCCGGCAAGATCGCGGAAATGCGCACCGGCGAAGGCAAGACCCTGGTCGCGACCCTGCCGGTGTATTTGAACGCGCTCGAAGGCAAGGGCGTGCACGTCGTCACGGTCAACGACTACCTGGCACGACGCGATTCGGCGTGGATGGGAAAAATATACAATTTCCTCGGAATGAGCGTTGGCGTTGTGTATCCGGGCATGGATCACGCCGACAAGCACCAGGCTTACGCTGCGGACATCACCTACGGCACCAACAACGAATACGGATTCGACTACCTGCGCGACAACATGGCGTTGTCCAAGGAACAGCGTTACCAGCGCGGACTCCACTACGCGATCGTCGATGAAGTCGATTCGATTCTTATCGACGAAGCGCGCACACCGCTGATCATCTCCGGACCATCGGACGATTCGCCGCAGTTGTATGTGCGCATCAACCGTATCGTTCCGAAACTCACCCGGCAGGAAAAGGAAGACGCTGCGGGCGACTATTTCGTCGATGAAAAACAGAAGCAGGTGCATCTGTCCGAGCACGGTATGGAGCACGCAGAACAGATATTGCGCGACGAAGGCATCATCGGCGCGGATGAGAGTCTGTACGACGCCAAGCACTTGGCCGTGGTGCACCATCTGAATGCCGGATTGCGCGCGAACGCGTTGTATCACCGCGATCAGGAATACATCGTGCGCGACGGTGAGGTCATCATCGTCGATGAGTTCACCGGACGCACGCTGCAGGGTCGGCGCTGGTCGGACGGCCTGCATCAAGCGGTCGAAGCAAAGGAAGGCGTGCCGATCCAGCGCGAGAACCAGACGCTGGCGTCGATCACCTTTCAGAACTATTTCCGCATGTACAAGAAGCTGTCCGGCATGACCGGCACAGCCGATACCGAAGCGTACGAATTCCAGCAGATTTACGGGCTCGAAGTCGTGGTCATCCCGACGCATCAGCCGATGGTGCGCAAGGATAACCAGGACATCATCTTCCTCAAAACCAGATTCAAGTTCGAGGCGGTTATCGAGGACATCAAGGACTGCAACGCGCGCCGTCAGCCAGTGCTTGTCGGCACCACGTCGATCGAGACATCGGAGCTGTTGTCCAGCCTGCTGCAAAAGGAAAAAATCCCGCACGAAGTGCTGAACGCGAAGCAGCACGAGCGCGAGGCACAAATCGTTGCCCAGGCCGGCCGCCCTGGCCAAGTCACTATCGCCACCAACATGGCCGGACGCGGCACCGATATCGTGCTCGGTGGGTCGTTGGATGCCGAGCTTGCCGCGCTACCGCCGGAGACCAGCGACGCCGAACGCGAGCGCGTGAAGGTTGAGTGGCAGAAGCGCCACAACGAAGTGCTCGCCGCCGGTGGATTGCATATTGTCGGCACCGAGCGTCACGAGTCACGCCGCATCGACAATCAGCTGCGCGGCCGCTCCGGTCGTCAGGGCGATGCGGGATCCAGCCGCTTCTATCTCTCGCTTGAAGACAATCTGATGCGTATTTTTGCGCCGGATTGGGTCACGCGCTGGATGCAGTTGTTCGGCATGAAAGAGCACGAGGCGCTGGAAGACCGCATGATCACCCGGGTGATCGAAAAGTCGCAGCGCAAGGTCGAAGCGCACAACTTCGATATCCGCAAGCACTTGCTGGAGTTTGACGACACGGCGAACGATCAGCGCAAGGTGATCTACGAGCAGCGCAATGAGCTCCTGGATTCCGAAAGCGTTGCCGAGAATATCTCCAACATCCGCTACGACGTTTTCAGCGATCTCAGCCGTCGTTACGTGCCGGCCGACAGTGTCGACGAGCAGTGGGATGTCGCCGGCCTTGATCGTGCCCTGGAGTCCGAATACGGATTCAAGTTCGATCTCAAGCACTGGGTCGAGCAGCAACACGATTTGTCCGCAAACGATCTGCGTGATCACGTGAACGAGGAAGTCGAGCGTTTCTTCCGCGAGAAAGAAACGATGTACGGTTCGGAAATCATGCGCGCTGCGGAAAAATTCTTCCTGCTGCAGGTACTGGATCAGCATTGGAAAGAACATCTGGCCGGCATGGACTATCTGCGTCAGGGCATCTATCTGCGCGGTTACGCCCAGAAGCAGCCGAAGCAGGAATTCAAGCGCGAAGCCTTCGAGCTGTTCCAGGTAATGCTCGAACGGGTCAAGGCCGAAGTCGTGCAGCGCCTCGCGCGCATCCGCATCCAGAGCGAAGCCGAGGTGGCTGCACTGGAAGAACAGCAACGCCGTGACGCCGAACGCCGTGCGCTCGAATTCCAGCATGCCGATACCGCGGGATTGGCCGGAGCCGTTGCTGCAGACACCGATGTTGCCACCGCCGAACCAGTAGCCCAGGTCGTACGCGACCAACCCAAGGTCGGGCGCAATGATCCTTGCCCCTGCGGTTCCGGGAAGAAATTCAAGCAGTGCCACGGCAAGCTTGCTTGAGCCGCCTCGGGTCGCGCCTAGGTTAGTACCCTAAGCGCGCGACGTGGCAAACCTTCTGTGGTAACGCGCGAACCAATCCATGTAGTCGCCGGCGTGCTGAGCGACCCTCAAGGTCGCGTCTTGCTGACGCAACGAAGTGAGGGCAAGCATCTGCCTGGGACGTGGGAATTCCCCGGTGGCAAATGTGAAGCCGGCGAAAAGCCACAAGACGCGCTGCGTCGCGAGCTGCGCGAAGAACTTGGCATCGAATCTGGTTCACTTGAACGGCTGATCGCCGTGCCGTGGCACTATCGGGAAAAGTCTATTCTTCTCGATGTGTACCGCGTGCTCGATTGCACCGGACAAGCCCATGGGCGCGAGAGCCAGGCGCTGCGCTGGGTATCGATCGATGAACTGGGGCAATTCGATATGCCAGCGGCGGACCGGCCCGTGATCGCTGCCCTGCGCCTGCCGCGTAGGTACGTGATCACGCCTGAACCCGTCGGGGATGCAGCGCAGTTCCTGCATCGATTTGCCATTGCGCTTGAATCGGCAGACAAGTTCGTACAGTTGCGCAGCAAGCACCTGGCCGATGCGGACCTGCGCTTACTGACCATGCGTGCACGCGACGCTGCAAGGCACACCGGCGCAACAATGCTGCTCAATGGCCACCTGGAATTGGTGCGCGAACTGGAGCTGGACGGAATCCATCTACCTGCGTCCGAACTGCTGCGCTGTACTTGCCGACCACTCGCGGCCGATCGCTGGGTCGGCGCATCCTGTCACGATGAACGCGAACTCGCGCATGCCGCAGCGATCGGCGTGGACTTTGTCGCCCTTGCGCCGGTGAACGCTACGTTGAGTCACGCCGGGGCAGCGGCGCTGGGTTGGTCAAGATTTGCACAGCTGTGCGAAAAGGTGCCAGTCCCGGTTTATGCTCTGGGTGGATTGTCGATGTCGGATCTATCGCACGCGATCGCCGCTGGTGCGCAAGGTATTGCTGGCATCTCGGCTTTCTGGCCAGAGACGCAAACGTAGTAGCGCGGCAGAAGCGACGAAGTTTATTTGTGTAGTTTGTTTTCGGTGAGCACCAGATAGCGCTGATGCAGACGACCGACGGTTGTATCCAATGCACTGAGCGGGCCGGTATTGTCGATGACATCGTTGGCCAGGGCCAGGCGACGCTCGCGGGGCGCTTGTGATTGCAGTACGCGTTCGGCAAGGACCGCATCGATACCGTCGCGTCGCGTGAGGCGAATGATCTGCTCCGCGCGCGGAACGTCGGTTGTGAGTACGCGGTCGACCCAGACGTAGTCCTCCAGGCACTCGATCAGCAAGGGAATTGCCAGTACACAGTACGGTCCACTGTTACTTTGTACCTTTGCCAGCAGGGCTTCGCGTATGGGGGGATGCAATATCGCTTCGAGCTGCCGTCGGTCAGTTGGATCGGCGAACACGCGTTCGCGCAAACGCTGTCGCTCCAGTTCACCTGTAGCGCTTACCATGTCGGCGCCAAAAACTGCCGCGATCTGCGTCAACGCCGGCTGACCCGGCGCCACCAACTCGCGAGCGATCAGGTCGGCATCGAAAACGGGTACACCCATATGCGCAAAGCGCTGCGTCGTGGCGCTTTTGCCCGAGGCTACCCCGCCAGTAAGGGCGACGACGAATGGAAATGATTTCTGGTGCGTCAAGGTGGGACCAGCATGTGGCAATTCTGTGATTCGGTCGCTGTATCAAAGTCCACTTGAACTTGCCCATAGAGCGACGCGACTATCCGCTGATGCGGTTGCCACGCGGGGCTAAACAGACTCCAGCTTTGATCATGCCCTGGAAAGTCGATCGCAGCCATATCGATCATCGACTCAAAAATATTCTCAGTGCTGATCTTCTGCGCACTATGCTCGCGAAAGTATTCGAGCGGGGATGCAAATTCGGCGGCATATTTTTCAGAGTACCAAAAGACCGAAGGAATGCGAAAATTGTATACCGTGCCGCTACCGTGGCCGGTAAGTTTGCACGAAGCGTTGATCAGGTCCTCTCCGTGGTCGGATACATACCACATCGTTGCCACTGCACCTGTGTCTTGCAATGTGTGAATCACCGTCGATATGACGTGATCGGTATAAAGAATCGAATTGTCGTACGAATTTTGGATGCGCTCCGACAACGCCAGTTTGTTCACATCTATCGTTGAGACGCCCTTGAGTGAAGGCTGGAACTTGTCGTATTCGGGCGGATATCGGTATGCATAGTTCTGATGGCTACCGAGGGTGTGCAGAACGATGAACAATTTCTTTGCTCCGGAGTCGATAGCTGCCTTCAATGGCGCGACGAGAATTTCATCATAACTTCCAGGAATGGAATAGTCGGCGACATTGTGGAAAGAAACGTTGCCAGCATCGTACGCGACAATAGAAATTGGTGAGTCGTATCCTCCAGCAGCCATTTGGTTCGAGATCCAATACGTCGCAAAACCGGCTTCTGCAAAAGCGCTTGTTATGGAGCGTTCATCAAAAAAGCCACGCGGATCAGTACCACGTTTGCGGCTCGTAATGATCGGCACAGACATGCGCGATGCTGACCACGGCGTGACGATATCGGTCAGCCGTATGAGGTTCGCAGTGTTCTCGAGCTCTGGATTGGTCGGCCGCGGATAGCCATACAAATGCCATCGGTCCGCGCGCCCGGCTTCGCCAATCACCAGCACGTATATTTGCCTTTCGCTGATACTGCGAGTCTCGCGCGCGTTGAATTTGAAGGAATGAAGGCGCAATACCTCCTTCTGCATCGCTTGCCATTCCACACGATAATGCATGAAGCGGAAGGGAACGCCGATCGGAAAGCTCGCTTCGACATCTTTCGTCCATGCAGGCCACGTTGGTTCGTCAGTGCGTTGGCTGGCTGAACTATCACTCGCCGGATGCGATTCCGGGGATGTCGTAGGCGCAGGGTGCATTCGTGCGAATATCAAGATCAGCAGCGCCGCCGAAATACATGCGGCCATTACCCAACTTCGAGAACGACCCTCCCATACGAAGTGAGTGGTCTTCAGATAAATAATCGTCAATACACCCAGCCCCAGACTCAATATGCATGCGATCAGCAAGGGCCACAGGGAAGAGCCCAAAAAATCGATTGTTTCACGGCTGTTGGATTCGAAAACCGTTGCGATGATCGCGTACCACGTCGGCTCGCCAAAGTGGGCTATATACGCGGTCTCGATCGGCACGAGGGGCAGAAATGGCAACAAGCAGAGGATACCGATCCAGGGATATCTGCCAAGAATTGCTAGAAGCAGCAACACCGCGATGGTCGATGGAAGCAAGCCTGACATCAGCGCGTAGGGCGTGCTGAAATCATAGAGTTTGCCATTCGCAGCAACGGCCCAGATGATGTTGGGAAACAACACAACAACAATGACCGTTACAAATAGCATCGCCCCAAGGCGTCGACTTGATGCTGATGGCGCAGTCGGCATGGCTGAAACCTAGCGGTATCCCTGGGTGCTGTTCACTAGCCGCCCAAGAATGTCAAAGGGTAGAGGCGCAAAAAATATTCGCCACCCATAAACCATGTCCAGCCGGCAATGGCGATGAATGGGCCGAATGGAATCGGCGTAGCCCGGTCATGCCCGCGAACGACGAGGAACGTGCCGCCGACGATGGCGCCGGCCAAGGAGGAAAGCAGGACGATCGGCAAGAGTGCACTAGGCCCCATCCACGCCCCGAGTGCAGCCAGTAGCTTGAAGTCGCCATACCCCATACCTTCCTTGCCGGTGATGAGTTTGAATAGCCAGTACACCGACCACAGGCTCAAGTAGCCGACCATCGCGCCGATGATGCTGGCGTGGGTATCGATAAAGAGCGGGATCAGCGAGAACAACAAGCCCAGCCAGAGCAAGGGCAGGGTTAGCTGGTCAGGAAGCAACTGGGTGCGCAGGTCGATGCCTGCCAGCGCACTCAGGGCCCAGGCCAGCAGCAGCCCGGCGCCCGCCTGCCAAGCCAAGCCGAACTTCCAGACTATCGCGGCCGACGCCAGGCCGGTCAGCAATTCGACCAGCGGATACTGGATCGAGATGGGTGTGTGGCAATGTCTGCAACGGCCTCGCAAAGCAAGCCAGCTGAGCAAGGGAATGTTTTCCAGCACGCCCAAAAGATGCTTGCATTGGGGGCAATGGGAAGGTTCCCAAATAATACCTGGCGGCGTTGCTTCATTGGATTGCTCCGGCAATTCGAGCAACTCCCGGCTTTGCGCGTGCCAGACGTGCATCAGGCGCGCCGGCAGACGCAGGACGACGACGTTGAGGAAACTGCCGACGATGAGTCCGAGCAATCCGGCGAGTGCCGTCGCGGCACCCGCGTTGCCAACCATATCCATCACATTTGCGCTGAAGGCGATAAATCAGCCGACCACGGCAGCAAGCTTGAAGATAGGCAGGTACATGCCGACCACCATGCCACCGACGATCACGCCAATGATTACCATAATGAACGGTTCCAGCAGGCTGGACAGCGCGTCCACGGCGTTGTTGACCTCTTGCTCGTAGAACTGGGCCACCTTGAACAGCATCTTGTCGAGCGCGCCGGATTCTTCGCCAATCGCGACCATCTGCACCACCATATTCGGGAACAGATTTCTCTGGCGCATGGCAAGCTGCAACTGATGGCCGACGGAGACGTCTTCGCGGATTTTCTTCACAGCATCGTTATAGACGGGACTTCCGGTAGCACCGGATACCGAGTCGAGCGCCTCGACCAGCGGCACGCCTGCGGCGAAAGTGACGCCGAGCGTACGCGAGAAGCGCGCGATGGCAGATTGATGCAGGATCTGGCCGATCACTGGCAGTTTCAGAACCGCACGCGCGCAGAAGTGGGCGAATTTCGGCGAGCGCTTATAGAGAAAGATCAGTCCGAAAACAACAGCGAAAATTCCGATCAAGACAGGGAACCAATAGGTCGTCAGGAAACGCGACATGTTCACGATCATTTGCGTGAATGCCGGCAATTGTGCGCCGAAATTCGCAAACACCGATTCAAACTGGGGTACCACAAAAATCAAAAGAATCGCCGACACGAGGATGGCAACGGCGAACACCATCGCAGGATAAAACATGGCTTTTTTGATCTTGCTCTTGATCGCCTCCATGTTTTCTTTGTACGTGGCCACCGTGTCCAGAACGGTATCGAGCACGCCCGCGGACTCGCCGGCCTTTACCAGGTTGCAAAACAGCTCATCGAACTGAACCGGATACTTGCCCAAGGCTTCGGCCAGGGTCGAACCACCTTCGATGTTTGTCTTGATATCGACCAGCATGTTTTTCATGCGGACGTTGCTCTGGCCGCCGGCGACAATGTCAAACCCCTGCACCATGGGTACGCCCGCAGCCATCATGACCGCAATTTGGCGGCTGAACACTGCTATGTCACGCGCCTTGATGGTCTTGCCCGCAGCGCCGAACAACGGCTTGCCCTTGGGTTTGACCGAAAGCGGGTTGATGCCTTGGCGCCGCAATTCAGCCTTGACCAGGATGGCGTTTTTGGACGAGTGCTCGCCCTTCATCTTGGTGCCGCGCTTGTCGGTGCCGACCCAGAGGAAGGTCTGCATCTGACTCACTTGGGCACGTGTACGGCCCAGTTGCGCTGCCGTTTGTTTGCTGGTCGCTGTTGCGGTAGCCATGATTAATCCTTGGTCACGCGATTGATTTCGGCAAGACTTGTAACGCCATTCTTGGCCTTGAGCAGAGCTGACGCACGCAGATCTTTGATGCCTGATTCGCGAGCGGCCTGAGCGATCTGGATCGCGTTGCCGCCAGCCAAAATGATCTTCGCAATAGCCTCAGTGATCGGCATGACCTGATAGATACCAGTTCGACCCTTGTAGCCTTCGTTGCAGCCTGAACAGCCAGCGGCATCGAACAACTGCAAACCCCCGTCGATTTCAGCCTGACTGAAACCTTCCGCAAGCAGTGCGGCGGCAGGCAGCGGCGGCATCGGCTTCTTGCAATCGTGTAGCCGCCGGGCCAGGCGTTGGGCGATGACCAGAGTTATCGACGACGTGATGTTATACGGCGCGATTCCCATATTCATCATGCGCGAAATCGTCTGTGGCGCATCGTTGGTATGCAGCGTCGACAGCACCATGTGGCCGGTCTGCGCTGCCTTGACGGCAATCTCTGCGGTCTCGATGTCGCGGATCTCGCCGACCATGATGATGTCCGGATCCTGGCGCAGAAACGAACGTAGCGCGGCGGCAAACGTCATGCCGCGTTTCTGGTTCTGTGCTACCTGGTTGACACCCGGCAGGCGGATTTCAACCGGGTCTTCAACCGTCGAGATATTGCGGCCTTCGGTATTGAGGATATTGAGCGCGGTGTACAAAGATACGGTCTTGCCCGAGCCGGTCGGGCCGGTGACTAGGACCATTCCATAAGGCTTCTCGATCGCATCGAGAAAGAGCTTTTGCTGATCTTCCTCGTAACCCAGTTTTTCAATGCCAAGTTTTGCCGCAGAAGCGTCCAGGATGCGCAGCACGACCTTTTCGCCGAACAGCGTAGGGCAGGTACTGACGCGAAAATCGATCGATTTGGTCTTTGACAGGTTTAGCTTGATGCGACCATCCTGCGGCACGCGGCGTTCGGCGATGTCCAGTCCGGACATGACCTTCAGACGCGAGGAAATGCGCGGGGTCAATTTTACCGGGGGTGCCGCGACCGCACGCAGGAGTCCGTCCATGCGGAAACGCACGCGATAGTTCGCCTCATACGGTTCGAAATGTATATCCGACGCGCCGCGCTTGATTGCGTCGACCAGGATCTTGTTGACGAATTTCACCACCGGCGCGTCGTCCTTGCCGATTGCGTCGATGCCTCCGCCAGATTCATCGCCGCCGTCCAGATCGCTGGTATCGCCCATCTCCAGGGATTCCAGACCCTCCGAATCCTCCATGCCAGAAATGGTCGTGCTGGACGTGTTCAATGCACGCTCGATCGTGACGCCGAGTAACTCCTCGTTCATCAGGATCGGTTCGACACTGTGGTTGGACTGGAACTTGATTTCGTCCAACGCGCGCAGGTTCGTGGGATCGGACAAACCAACGAACAGGCGATTGCCACGTTTGAACAGCGGCAGGGCTTTGTGCCGGGTGATCAGTTCCTCACTGACGAGTTTGATCGGTATCTGCGCAAGATCCAGCGCCTCGATATCGAACAGGGGAACGCCGAACTCGGCCGATGCGGCCATGGCCACTTGGGCGCCATTGGCCAGCGCATGTTCGATCAGGTACGTACCGAGCGGAATTTTCTGCTTGGTTGCCGCTTCGACCGCCTTTCGTGCGTCGGCGTCGGCAAGCGTTCCTTCAACCACCAGACGACGCGCGACGCCGGTGAGCCCCGTGAGCGTGGCCGGATTCATCTGCGTCGCCATAAGAATCCTTCGTAAATCCCCGAAACTACGGTGGAATGTACCGCAAAACTGACCGTAAATGTACCCCTTTAACCACCCAGCTGGCATCCATTTTGCGTTGTCGCTACCCTTGCGGCACTATCCGTAGCTATTGGCGCTCTTTTCAATGGCCGTTGGCGCAGCGACAGGGGGCGATTTGATCAGCATTGTGCTACCGGCAAAGAATGAATCCGCCGCCCTGGCGGGCCTGCTGCCGCGGTTGCGCAGCGCGCAGCCGCAGGCTGAAATCATCGTCGTCAATGATGGCTCGACGGACGATACTATCGCGGTGTGCCGCAATGCAGGTGTGATGGTCGTCACTCAGGCCTATTCGATGGGCAACGGTGCCGCGATCAAGCGCGGCGCGCGCGCCGCGACTGGCGATATCCTGGTTTTCATGGATGCGGACGGGCAGCACGACCCGATCCTCGTTGATCGTCTGCTACAGCGGCTGGACCAAGGCATTGATATGGTCGTAGGCGCGCGCAACTGGTCGGGTCAAGCCGGAGTCAGCCGTGGTCTGGCGAACACGTTCTACAACTGGCTCGCAAGTCATATGACCGGTTTCGAAGTCAAAGACCTTACCTCCGGTTTTCGCGCCGTCCGCGCGGACAAGTTCCGCGAGTTCCTGCACCTTCTGCCAAACGGATTTTCGTACCCCACTACCTCCACGATGGCGTTCTTCCGCAGTGCCTATGCGGTCGCCTATGAGCCGATTCCCGTCGCCAAACGCATCGGCAAAAGCCATATCAAACCGCTACGCGACGGCATCCGGTTTCTTCTGATTATTTTCAAGATAGCCACGCTCTACTCGCCATTGAAACTGTTCGTCCCGGCCAGCCTTCTGTTTTTCATGCTGGGGCTTGGCAACTACATTTACACATTTGTTACCGTACACCGTCTTACGAATATGAGTGTGTTGCTGTTTAGCGCATCGGTCATCGTATTCCTCATCGGTTTGATCTCCGAACAGATCACGGCGCTCACATTCAAGGCCAGGGACTAGATGAAAATTGCGCGCACGGCTGCGACCTGCACGTCGCAAACCACGCATGGCGTCCTTCCTGGCCGCGAGGACTGCCGAAGAATTGATTCGTGAATGACATGACTTCGGGGCAGCGCTTGGTCCTGGTGACAAGCTCCTTTCCTATCCACGGAGATGGTAGCGAGGCAGCCGGTTCCTTTGTTGCCGATCTAGTCGAAGCGCTCGCAGAACGCATTCCTGTACGCGTCGTTGCGCCCGGTGTACGACGCTGTCGGGAAACCTGGTCGGATCGCATCGAAGTGTGGCGCTACGCGGCTCCCACCGTGCCACTGTCAACTCTTAGGCCTTGGCGGCCTCGGCACTTGCTGTGGATAGCGCGCGTGTTGCGCGGTGGCTCCGCCGTCACGCTGGATGCAGCGCAAGGCTCTTCTCACATCCTGGCGCTTTGGGGGCTGCCCTGTGGCGAATGGGCGCGCCGTGCTGCCCGTGCGCGCGGCATTTGTTTTTCGGTCTGGATGCTCGGGAGCGACGTATGGACCCTCGGGCGCATTCCGCTGTTGCGCCAATGGTTGGCACGGGTGATTCGCGAAGCGACCTGCGCCTATGCTGACGGCTATCAATTGGCCGACGACGCCCGACAGATTGGCGGGGCTTCGGTGGAATTCCTGCCGAGCACGCGTGCGGTCGGACTGACCGATGCGCCGCCGCCGCGCGCGCAGGCCCCATATCGATTGTTGTTTCTGGGTCGCTGGCACCGAAACAAGGGAATTGACTTGTTGCTGGATGCGTTGTCGATACTGGACGACAATGATTGGTCGAGGATCGAACGTGTGGAAATCCAGGGCGGCGGGCCGCTGGAAAAAACCGTTCGCGAACTGGGTGATTCGCTGCGCAATCGTGGGCGTCCCGTCGAGATCGGTCGATATTTGAACAAGGTCGAAGCGGAAATGGCAATGACCCGCGCGGACTGGGTGTTAATTCCTTCACGAATCGAAAGCATTCCGGTCGTGTTTTCCGATGCGATGAAAATGAGTCGACCAGTCATATGCACGCCCGTCGGTGACCTGCCAAAGATGCTAGCTTCCCTACGCTGTGGCATCTGCGTCGATGCCATCGATGCGCCAGCCATCGCAACCGGAATCAAGGCAGCCCTGCACACCAGTGCGCTTGACTACCTTGAGGCGGTACGCCGAGCCGCCAAGCCGTTCTCACTTGAAACGATCGCTGAGCGCTTGTTGCAGCCACTGCGGGCCGAAGCCAAATGAGTGATGTGCGGCGCCAATGGGAATTGCGTGCGCAAAACAGCCCCACTTGTCTTTCGGGAGTGTTGTTTCAGGGACTGTCGGAACAGTCCAATTCGATATTGCACGAGTGGCACGCATGGATAGTGCGAACCCAATTCCTTCCGCGCCTACCTCATTCGGCACGACTACTAGACCTTGGTTGCGGTTACGGACGGTTGAGCAAAGTCATTGCAACGGAACGTCCGGATATTCAACTCATCGGTCAGGATCTCGCCCTAAATTATTGCAGGATGTTCACTTCCGCGTGTGGTCCGTGCGCACTTGCAGATGCCAGTGCGCCACCTTTTCTTCCGGCGTCATTCGATGCAGTCATGGCGATTACTTGCCTGATGTATGTGCCTGACGAAGCCCAGACGCGCACGCTGGCTGCATTGCATTCGATTCTGCGCATCAACGGAGTCTTGTTGTCCATCGATCCAGGCTATGAATTGCAGCATCTGATTGCGCGGCTGCGTGGAAACAAATCGCGTTCTCTGACCGGGGGGCAAGGCTTTAAGCGCGAGCAATATGTCGACCTCTTCAGACCCGGATTCCAAGTGGCCAGTTGCGGAGGCAATCGGCATCTTTCGCGTGCGCTCATTGTTCCGGGGGTGGCGGCATCGAAGCGGCGATGGATTGGCGCCATCCTCGCGCGTGCCGGCGAGCAGGATCGTTTGGCTTCCGGCTATGATCGATTCGCGCTGCACCGTTGGGTGCTGGCAAAAAAAAACGGGCTGTGATGTGAGCGCTCTTGATCCTGAACATTGGCAGTCGATTCCATGGCTGGCGGAGCAATTGCTGCTGGGGGCCGCTTGCGTGTCGGTAACGGTTGTACATTTCATGATGGAGCCGTTGCGCTGGAATTCTTGTTACCTGCCTACGAGTGCGGACGCGCAAACGCGCAACAAAATACGCGACGCTCTGTATTGCACCGCCCTGGCCACTTATGTTCTGCCGTTCAAGTTGGGCATCCCGTTGCGCATTCTTCTGCTGCGTCGCGGAGGTCAGTTCACCCTTCATTTTCTCGGCGTTGCGATAGGGCTGGACGGCGTAGTTTCGCTGTGTGTTTGGGCCGTGACAGCCGCGATATGCGCATGGCTGACGGCATTGCGCTGGCATCCACCTTGGTACTTATGGGCAGCAGCGGCAACAATAGCGATGGTGTGCATTGCGGTCGTCGTCGTACAGCGCGCTGTCGGCCTACGCTGGCTGCACAGGCTGCAAGATGCATTGAAAACGTTTGATCGACCTTGGCGCCGCATCGCCACTTCCGCAAGCATCCTTGTGCTGGACGTACTTTCGTATGGCCTGCGTCACGCCTTGATCGTGCTGCTCGTTACCGGCGACTTCACCGCCATGTTGGTTGGTTCGGCTATAGGCATTGTCGCCACTTTTGCCGGTATTATTTCCGGCTTGCCCATGGGACTGGTCGGGTACGATGCAACACTCATTGCTTTGCTCGCCCTTGTTGGCATACATGCCGACCAGGCACTCGCCATCGCCTTGATCAACCGATTCATGAACTTGTCGTCAGCGTCTGCTCTGGGCATTCCCGCCGCAATGCGATTGGGACTTGGTTCAAGCGTGCGCTCGATCATCCGCCGGCTCCGGGAATTGGCCAATGGAAAAACCTGACCACCGCGACTTCTACACCCACGAAGCTGCGGGATATGAGGTCAAGCGCTATGGCTCGCGTTATGGCCAGATATTCAGGGCGTTGCAGCGTGACGCCGTGGCGCGCGCGCTCGGGACGACACAGCAACGTCCTCTTATATTGGATGTGGCGTCGGGCACAGGACAGATGCTGCCGGTACTGGCGGCACACGCAGATATGGTTGTCGCCAGCGATCTGACGCCTGCAATGCTGGTCGTGGCCCGTAAGAACTGCATTTCCTTCCCCGCCGTGGCTTACTGTGTATCCGACGCAACTCAGCTTCCCTACGCGGACGCTACGTTCCACGTCGTCGCAAGTTCACGTTTCCTGCATCTGTTTGAAACCAAACAGCAGCAGGTGCTCCTCGGCGAAATGTCGCGGGTGCTTGAAACCGGCGGGATCTTGATTGTGGATTTTTACAGCTCGACCGCGCGGCGGATTTTCGGACCTGCGATCTGGATTTACCGCACCCTGTTGCGTAAGCGGCCGGAGAACGATCACCGACTCAGCTTGCGAGTTGCTCGCGAGTTGATCGGGCACGCGGGGTTACAAGTAGTCCGGGCAGAGGGGATCGGCAATTTTCTGCTGGTTCCTTTCCTCTGGCTGCCGAAACGCTGGCTTCTGCGCGTGGCGCAATGGTTGGGCAGAAACTGCATTGGCCTGTCCGAGCAGTTCATCGTCGTTGCAAGGAAATCGTGAAGCGAATCGTTCTGCTTGCGCCAGCCGCGGTGCCTCCGCTGACCGAGGGCCGCAAGAAGTTCGTCGTCGACCTCGCCGCTGCCTTGCGCGCGGTAGACGTCGACGTTGTGCTGCTTGATGGAGCGCCAGGCACGTCGCCGGCGCGAATGATGTTTCGTGCACTGCGCCGGTTGCGCGGACTGCTTGCCGGTCAGAGCCGGATCGATGCGGTCGCAGTATTTCCGTTCGGCACATTTCGTGGCTTTCGTGGCCACATCAACGGATGGTTCCTGCGCGAAGCAAGAAGACTCTGTGCTGCGGCGCAAGTCCCGCAGATTCCGGTCATCTACAGTTGCGCTGGCCTGAGCGTCGAGCAACTCGGACTCCGCTTTGGGCCGGCATTGGCGATCGGTCGCGATGGGCGATGCATCGATCGCATGCATCTTGGCATCCCCCATTCAACTACAGTTTGGCAGCCGAGCAGCTCGGGGTTGAAACGGCTGCTATTTCTCTGCGGCTACCAGAAAGCGGCAGCCAGTGAGTTGCGCGACGTGCTGCGTGAGCGCGGTCTGGCCGACCTGTTGGCCGCGGGCGATGACCTGGCCGCAGCAGGCATGCGTCTCACAATTGCGATTCCGTTTCTGCGCGATGTGCGTTTGCGCGAGAGCTTGCGCGCACTGGCAGAGCGCCTGTGTCCGGCACTGGAAATCGATTTGGTTTCCGAAGTCGATCCAGCCGTCGCCTTCGCCACTCATGACGCTTTTGTATTTCCCTATCGGACCGAGCATTCCGTTTTCATTCCGACGTCGCTGCTGGAAGCGATGTCGAGTGGAATACCCGTGATTGCGGCCGATCATGCAATGTACCGCGACCTGACTATGGGGCCTGATGGTCCACGTTGCGCACTGCACAGGATCGCTGACCCGAACCATTTGGCGCAGGCGGCACGTGAGATGCAACTCGACTATGGCGCCGCCATCACCCGAGCTCGAGCTACATCAGAGGAAGTGCGCGCGCAATGGACGCTGGATCGCGCGGCGGCAGAGCTGCTTTCAGCCATTACCTCGCGCCAAGGATGATTTCGTGCACCGCGTTCGATACGCGTTCGACATCAGCATCGGTAAGCTTGGGTGACAAGGGTAGGCTTACAGTTTGCCGGCCGATGGCCATTGCGTTGGGCCATTGCTCGGGCCGCCATCCGTATCGCTGCCGGTAATACGGGTGTTCGGGTACGGACAGATAGTGCACACCCGTGCCAATTCTGCGTGCGTTCATCGCGTCAAGAAAGGCGTCGCGCGAAATGCCGCATTTGTTTTCGTCGACTTGAATTGTATACAAATGATACGCATGACGGGTATCGGTTGCTGCCTCTGCCGGCAGGCCGATGGGCAAGTCCGCCAGCATTGATTGATACTGGCTCCATATCGCTCGACGACGTTGCCAACTGCTCTCGACGCGCGCCAGCTGATGGATGCCGATCGCCGCCTGCAAATCCATCATGTTGTATTTGAATCCGGCTTCGACAACCTCGTAGTGCTTGTATCCTTTATCGCCAAATCGATGCCAAGCATCCTTGCTCATGCCATGCAAGGCAAGAACCTTTGCATACGCAACAAGCGCTTCGTCGCGACCGACGATCATGCCGCCTTCGCCGGTTACCACGTTCTTCGTTGCGTAGAAACTGAAGCAGCCGAAGTCTCCAAAAGTGCCGATTTTTTCCCCGCGGTATTCGGTTTCGATCGCATGTGCGCAATCTTCGATCACCACCAAATCATGCTTGCGCGCGATTGCCATGATCGGATCCATCTCGCACGACCGACCGGCAAAATGCACCGGAATGATCGCCCGTGTGCGCTCGGTTAGTGCAGCTTCAATCGCCCCAGGATTGATGTTCTGCGTAGTCGTATCGACGTCCGCCAGGACTGGCGTGAGGCCGGCGTGGATGATCGCGTTGACGCTGGCACAGAAAGTCAGTGGCGTAGTGATTACTTCGCTACCTGGTGCCAAGCGGGCAGCGACCATGCTTACGTGCAGCGCCGCTGTGCAGGAATTCACCGCCGCCACGTGAGACTGCGTGAGTTGCTTGTACGCGGCAAAGTCGCGTTCGAATTGCGCAACACGTGGTCCGGTACCGAGCCAGCCAGAGCGCAGACAAGCTTCTACTTCGGCGATTTCTTCTTCGCCGATTGCCGGCGCGCCGAAGACGAGAAAAGGCGATTGCGGACTGTTGTGATCAGTAGACACGTGAGCGATCTGCTATTGATTGGGTAACTGAGTTTACGCGCAGATTGGCGCGTTGCCGAGGGGAGGAAAGCACGTTTGATTTTCCGCGGCACGCCCGACCCTACCGCTCCTGGGCTTTGATGCGTTTGGCAAACACTGGAGCCAGCGCTTCTGTGAACGCCAAGGCTAGATGTTGAGAGTCGCGAAACACGATGGTGCCGTCCAGCTCGGCATGACATTGCTTGTTCGGACAGATGACGTCGGTCATGTCAATGACGTTGACATTGCTGAATTGAGCGGCAGCAGTATTGAGCCACGCATAAACGTTGTCGCTGAGTGCGTCGCTTGCCGGCGCAACACATTCGCTCCTGCGAGAGATTGCCTTGTACAAAGAGCTGCGTGGCGCGAGGCATGATGGGCCGTCGAACGGAAGGACCGGCGTTGAACGCATGATGAAGATTTGCCGCGTCGTGGGACTGATTGCCTTGAGAACGCGAGCCGTTCCGGTTACCCATTGTTCTTGCGAAAAGTTGTAAGTGAATGTCGAACCCATGATCACAACATCAGGATTTAGCCCGGCAATTTCCCGCAATGCATCGCGCCTCCATTGTGTGCATTCACTGTAGTCGCGACCGATGCGCGGATAAAAAATCGGCTCATCCACCATTGGGCATGATGATTTCGTATAGACCAGCAGTCGCCAACCCGTCGTATTGAACTGTTCCGCATATGCAGCAAACCATTGCAGCGCGACACTGTCACCGATTGCAACCGCCGTGTGCTGGGCATTGGCTGCGCCGAATGAGCAGGCGTGTACATCAGCACTCCGGTACCAATCGTCGCACCCCATGGCGTATATGATTGGTGCCTCAGAACGGACCGTCAGGTATCGCGTCTGTTCGGGCAGGGTCATGCGTTTTTGCGCCGCGTTGTTCCAGTGGATGGCCAACGCGCTAGATAGAATCACCAGTACCAGAGCCGCGAGAACGGCCAATCCAGGCCGCGCGAGGAGGTTTGAAGTATTTCGGATCGGTGTTTCGACAAAACGGTAGGAGAGTGCTGCAAGCACGAAGGACAGCAGCACCAGGGCGCATCTGGTCGCAATACCATCAATGTCCATGACTGTGGCACCCAGAAGCAGCACTGGCCAATGCCATAGATACCAAGTGTAGGAAATGCGACCAATTGCTTGCATCGGACGCATCGACAACACGCCACCGACGCCTGCGGCAGGCGAGCGTGCTCCAACGGCGAGTACAATGGCAGCGCCGATCGAAGGCAGCAGCGCCCATGCGCCCGGATACGCAATTTTTGTGTCCAGCACAAGCGCCGAAAACACAATAAGGGTCAAACCGATCCAGCCGGCCGCGTGCATTGTTTTGACGCTTGAAGTGGGTTGCGCCGATGCACTGGTAGCCGGGGCTCCGAAATGCAGGAATACTAGTGCTCCCAAAGCAAATTGCCAGGCTCGCGCCGGCATCATGTAAAAGGCCAGATGCGGCTCGGTTCGCGTCCACCATACGCTGACAACGAAACTCACAGCCAGCACAAACGACATGACCACTTTCAGTCGAGTCGTATCCCGTCGTCGTTGGGCCGCAGACCACGCGCCAAGGGAAAGCACGAGAATCAGGGGCCATACCAGGTAAAACTGTTCCTCAACGCCAAGCGACCATGTGTGCAGAAACAGATTGGTTTCGGCGTCCGGGCTGAAATAGCCCATGTTGGAAAACGCAAAGTGAAAGTTGCTGAGCCACATGGCTGCACTCGCGGCGCCCATCGCCTGTCCGGATTGCTCACCTGGTGCAATCAGCAAGTATCCGAGGACGCACGTGCAGACAAGCATTACGAGCAGTGCGGGCAGCAGACGCCTGAATCGCCGCGCGTAGAAGGCGGCGAAACGTAGTTCTCCATGCGCCAGGACTTCCTGCACCAACAAGCCAGTGATCAGGTAACCAGAGAGGACAAAGAAAACGTCAACCCCGACGAAGCCTCCGGCGAGCCAGGTAATTCTTGCATGTGCGGCGACCACCAATAGTATGGCGATTGCGCGCAATCCTTCGATGTCGCTGCGATAGCCGAGGCGATAGTTGTGCGTTTGCATAACTTCCTAAGGCGTGTTTGATGCTGGTGAGCGTTTCATAATTCAGGAGACGGACCTCAGTTTGCTTCCTTGCTTAGTGAGTTCCGAGCCGATGCAGCCACAGCGAAATGGATTCGTCCCTTCTGAGGTGTCCTAATCGTGACCAGCAGGAGCAGGCTGAGAAGGAACAGTTGCAGGGGGTGAATCCAATAATTCCTGCCATGCGCGATACGTAGGATCGTCCATGGCTTTCGGCAAATCCCGTGATGTTTCATGATAGAACTCAATGGCCTCGTTGCGGCGTCCACTTTCCTCCAGCAAGAGAAGCAGATTCATTCTGAATTGAAGTTCTGCCGGAGCAAGAGACACTGCGCTGCGCGAGAGTTCCAGGGCCAGCGGGACATCACGCAGCACGTTGACAGCGTAGTTAGCATAAACAGACAAGATAGTTGCGCTCGACGGTTCGTGGCTGAGTGCCGCGTTGAAACAGGCGATCACTTCAGGCGGCGGAAAATTGCACACCTGCTTGATGGAGCATTGGGTGAGGGAGTACAGAGCAGAAATGTTTTGCGCCGAGAGCGGTTGCCGCGCTAATTTCGTCTGCAAGCGCTGCCATGTTTCCGGCGCGATCGGACGTTTGAGGTTGCCGGAGAGGATCAGCAAAGCCTGATCCGGCAGCGCGTCAGCGCCGCTCATGGCGGCCGCATGTTCCAGCGTCGTGTAGGCGAGGGGAATCAATGGCGAGTCGGGCTGATAGCGGGACAGAATGACGTAAGTTCTGCCGAGCTCATAGGCCGTGCGCGGCGACGCCGGATTCTTCGCCGCCTCGCTCATCGCGAACGAAATCGGGCTGCCCCAATCCATTGCCCGGATCCAGGTTACCGTTGCGAACAATGTCAGCAAGGCCACGCACGCAGACGCGCGTGCCAAGCGGAAATCGCCTGGTATCGACGGAATCAAACATGAAAATACCGCAAGGTAGATTCCCGCACTTGCGAAATAGTTTCGGTGTTCGAAAGCCAGTTCGAGCGGTATCACGGTGCCAGTGAGCAGTTGCGCAGAGAGAAACCAGAAGATGCCGATCGCAATAAGCGGACGAGAAATTCTTTGAAGAAAAGCCAATACCGCGGCAGCAAGCAGGCAGAAGATACTCGCGATCGTCGTCGGCGGGTCGAGCAACCCGTGGGATAGCGCGATATCGTCGTGATACAGAGCCAGCCAGTTCGGTTGCGGCAGCAGCGTCCATTTCGCGTAGTCAACAATGATGCGCGGTTCCGTCAACAGTCTTTCGGACAACGTGAATGTCCGGTTGGCCCACATTGCAGACGGCAGGTAGTGCACGAGGACCCAGCAGGCTGCCGCGACTGCCGGCAGCACCAGCACGACGGCGAAACCGGCGACGATGCGCTTATCGGTGTTGCCCCCGCTGCGCCGAAAACCGAACAGGCACCACTCGACGATAAACGCGTAAAGCGGTAACAGCAGAGCTTGTTCCTTGGCCAGTAAACCGAGTCCCGAGCCCGCAACCAGCGCAAGGAATGGCAGCACCACGGTTGCATTGCGCGACAGCATCCGTTCGCGCGCTTGCAGATAACACCACAAGCCGGCGAGCACGAATATCTGGCACAAGCTTTCCATTCGCTGCACGATGTAACCGACCGCCGTGAAGTTAATCGGTGCAAGCAGCCACGCCGCGCTCACGCACAACGCGAGAATGTCGGGACGATTGGCAAGAGCGCGGTGAGTTGTCGGCTGCCGAACGGAGATTCGAGCAATGGTTCGGACGAGTAAAAAAAGCAGGATGCCGTTGGCCAGATGGATGAGTAGATTGACCACTCTCATTTCATGCGCACTGCCGGAACCCAAGTACCAGTCCAGTGCGAAACTCAGCATGGCCAGTGGGCGCACCAGATCCTTTGCGGGCGACGCCAGCGCAGCATCGCGCAGCGAATTCCAATCCAGCGATGTCAGGTGCACCGGCGGGTTGTCGACAATGTTGGGATAGTCATCGAAAACAAAAATGCCGTGCAGACTGGGCAGATAGACAGCGGCAGTGAGCGCGAGCGCGAGGCCGAGGAATGCGATGGTGCGGAACGGGGACCAAGCGCGTGCGTTCGTTCTCGATTCAGCGGTCACGTAGCGATCCTGGCAAAGGCAGTCCTTCAAGCGCGGAGGCATTCTGGGGGTGCCCGCTTTCGGCGGCAAGCAAACTGCGCAGGCGCGCCAATTCATGTTGCCAGTATCCGGACTGGTCCAACAGCCAGACATGCAATTGCGCAGCGGAAAGGCCGAATCGCTTCGAATGCTGAGGGTATGCGGCGAACGAATCCAGATGGCGCAAACCCAGATCCGGTCGTCCGGCGCTCGCCAGCAACGCCGCCTGCTTTAGCGCGATTTCAGGGCGCGGCCACTGAGCGATGGCGTGATCGAATTCGATCAAGGCCTGCTCGGGTTGCGCGCGCGCCAGGCTTAGCAACCCTTGAATGTGGTCGAAATCCTGGACGCGTCCGGCCGCGTTCTCAAAACGCGGATTGCTGCGTGCTGCGCGCAGCACCGACTCGATACTCGCCAGATCCAGGCCCTTGCAGGCAGGCGTACGCGTAACTGCAGCACTCAGCCAGGAAAAATCCAGCAACGCGCTATTTCCGCTTGCGGCCGCTGCACGCTGCATTGTCGCGATGGTCGAAGGCTGCACACCATCCAACCCGCATTGCGCATCGGCAAGGTTGAATGCCAGCTGTGCCTCGTGGGGGTGCAACTTCAGCGAATCAAGAAGGCGATGTTGCGCGCCGGCATAGTCGCCGTCCGCGATTTCAAATTGAGCGGCAAAAGCCTGGGCGCGGGGAGATTCTGGATTGTGCGTCGCCCACGCGATCGCCAAGGCTTTTGGTTTCCCCCAAACCTGCGCGCCCGCGCGCGTATCCAGCGCGAGTCCGGCCAGGATCAATAACGCCGCCCCCGTGCGCAACAGGACCAATGGACCTGTCGACGTCAGCCATACCGCGAGCGGCCAGAAGAGCGGTAGCGCGGGCAGATAGTTGCGGTGCTCGAAATATAGTTCAAGCGGGACAATGCTTGCCTCGAGCAAGTGGCCGGCAAAAAAGAATAACAGCGCAAACGCGGCGATCGGCCAGCGCCGGCGAAACCTGCAGGCCGCAACGACAACGCCGGCTATCAGCAGGATTGCCGGCAAGGTCCACAGTGGATGCATAACATCGGCTGACGCGGAAAAATTGTCGTGGAACACGCCACTGCTGATCGGCCGGGGCAGCACCAACAACTTGATGTAGTCGACAAGGACGCGCGGTTCCGACAATAAACGCTGGGTCAGCGTCCACGGACGGTGGGCGGCGGCATCCGCGGTGAACTGCGGCAACATGCTGATCATCAGAATGACCGCAATCGCTATCGGAAGACCCAGCAAGATACGGCGCGCGCGCACGAAACCAAAATCACGATCCAAGGGGCCGTCCACCAACACGGTTGTCTCGGTTACCAGCAGCAGCAGGGGTAGCAGCACGCCATTGGCTTTGCACAAAATGGCCAGTCCGGTGCAGACGATACTGCCGACGACAAGCAATGCGATGCCACTGCGGCGCCTTCCGCTGGACAGACGCCGGCGTCCTGCGAGCCAGGCTAACAGACCGAGCAAAACGAAGGTGGCAGCGAGCATCGCTTCGCGTTGCACGATGTACAGCGTCGTCGACAGGAACAAGGGATGCAGAAGCCACATGCCTGCGCCGATTACGGCGGCACGCCGCGACCAAGACTCATCCATTGCGCGCGCGCGACCCAGGTACAGCAAGACCAATACGAGCAGGGCACCGTTGAACAGATGCAACAGAATATTGGTGCGCAAAAACGGAAGTGGCGAGGCTGGCCAGTTGTTGGCATCGGCCAGGAAACTCAGCATCGAAAGTGGCCGACCTATGGGGTCGCCGAGTGCCGAGGTGAGATAAAGCGCCAGCGTGTGCAGGTTATCGACTGCACCGTATTCACCCAGTGTGGGCAGGTTGACGTAGTCGTCGAACAGGAAACCGCCATCAAGTCCCGGCACCAGTGCCCAATACGCCAAGACCAGCAACGACAGCAAGAGTCCAAGCAATTTCATGGGTAACGGCGAGAGCCAAAGAAAAAGGGCCGCATGATGCGGCCCTTTTATAGTAAAGCAATAGCAACGATCAGTTCGAACCAGCGCGGCAAACGGTCGGCAGATACTTCGCCGGGACGGTGCTGCCCGTGCGACAGGTCCACTTTACGCTGCCCGCCGTGGCGGTACCAACCGGCGAGAAGTCCAGAGTCTTGCCGTTGATCGCCGTATTCGCGCGTTGCGGGGCACCGCTCGAATAGAGCGCCGTGATGATACCGGTGCCGATCGTCAGGCTTACAACATACTTGCCTTGGATCGAAGCCGCGCTGGCCAAGCCGGCCGATGCATTGTTGGTCGGATAGGTGCCCTTGTTGCTGAAGAACTCGGCGACCGCTGTCTTGGCGCCGTCAGCAAGCACGGAACCTTCCGAGACCTGCGAGCGGATGATGTAGTCCTGATACGCCGGCAGCGCGATGGCGGCCAGAATAGCAATGATCGCGACCACGATCATCAGCTCGATCAGGGTAAAGCCCTTCTGAATCATCTTATTCATGTTCGTTCCTCTGTGTGATAGTTAGCTAACTTGCAACGGTTGCCCCTGAAATCCCATTGCGCCGGGCGGATCGGACCATCCGTGACGTCACGCCGCAGTTGACGGGAAATCGTCTAATAATCCTAGCAGATTGCATGCCACGCAACGTAGGTCGACCATCTGAGAAGCCTGTCACAGATATCCACCGGTTTCGGACGCGGGACTGAGGGTAGCGGCGCAAATTGCGAAAAAGTGACACTCTGCGTCACTTATCGGTTGTCACACAGTGCCAGTGGAGGCCGGGGTCAGTTGCTACCGAGTCGACATATAGTTGGAAGGTATTTCGGCAATACGGTGCTGGAGTCCAGGCATCTCCAACGCAATGCAGCGGCAGTGGCGCTGGATTGCGGAGAGAAAACCAGTGTGCTGCCATCAATCGCGATATTGGCCCTGTGCGGCCCGGTCGAAGAATAGAGCGCTGTGATGATTCCATCGGCAATGGTCACACTTTTCACATATTTTCCGTCCAACGACGCGGGCTGCATGATACCGGCTGATACATTGTTTATTGGAAACGTGCCACGATTGCTGGCGAAGTCCCAAACGGCTGATTCTGCGGCTTCTGCCAGAACTGCGCCTTCCGAAACCTGAGTGCGGATAACGTAATCCTGATAGGCGGGAAGCGCGATCGCGGCCAGGATGGCAATGATTGCCACCACGATCATCAGCTCAATCAAAGTAAAGCCGGCTGGGCGATTGCGCAGATGCATGACTTTTCCCCCTGCATATTCGTGTGCAGTCAAAGCACGCTATGTGCCAGCCTGCGAACTGCGGCGGTCGCGGAATCGCGCTTTCAGATGAGTGGTCGTTGACTGATGCGACGGGGAAATCGCTGAATCAGGATCTGGAAAGCCAGCTCCGCCCTACCAAGGATCAATGGCGAGCGCCTGCAGCGGTTGCGCCGTTTTTGCATCAAGCATCATTACCAGATCCGCCTTGCGGGCCTGCAGGGGAAGCCAGACAACCGAGGATTCCGCGTGCCCGGATTCGGCAAGCCAATGGGTTATCGGTTCTTGGTATTCGGGTTTTTCGCGGCGCAGGAAATCCAGCGTCTTGGCCTTGGCGAGCAGGCTCTGGCTGGCCTGGGCATAATCGCGGTAGTACTTGGGAAGGTTGGGTACGTCGCGTCCGGAGAAGGATGAGAACACCAGGTCATTGCGCTCCTTTGTACTCGTCGGTAATTCCGCGACCACAAGTCGCGGACCGGTCCACGAGCGCGAACGGAACATCGGCTGCTGGCCCTGTGCAAGGTCGTCGTCGGCGATCTCGTTGGCGGCGACCACGACAAATCGGTCGACCGCTCCGACCATGAATATCGGGCGCGATTGCAGAACCACCCACATGCCGTAGACCAGGGCGATGCTCTGCACCAGTCCGATGCAGACGAGGTCGAACTTGAGCCCTCGCTTGCCGGCGCGGAACACAATCAGGGTCAACAGCGGGCCGATTGCCAGGTCGACACCCACCAGGAGCAGGATCAACTCATCGGCGCCTGCCGCATGAAAGAAGGGCGGCGGGTACCACACGCCGAACAACAGCACCCCAGCGACGATGCCGATGCAGGCACTGAGGGAAAGATGGATGGCGGCGGCTTTCCAGCGAGTCATGCGTTTGCGACCAAGGCCGAAGCTGCAAGAAAGAGCTTATCAGTCGATGCCAAGTTTCTTCAATTTGTAGCGCAGCGCGCGGAATGTTATGCCGAGTTTCTTTGCGGCCGCGGTCTTGTTGTAGCGGGTTTCCTGCAGCGCTTTCATGATCGCTTCGCGTTCCAGATTGCTGATATAGCTGTCGAGCCCGCCGTCGCCGGAATCGTCTTCGCCATCATCATCAACTGGCGCGGCCGCAGCAGTCGACGGCTGCTGGGAATGCGGCGACAGACGCAAATCCTCAGGCGTGATCGTATTGTTCTCGCACAGCGCCACTGCGCGTTCGATCACGTTTTCCAGTTCGCGCACATTGCCGGGAAAGGCGTAGGTAAGCAGTGCGGCAAGCGCTTCGGGCGTCAAGCGCGCTGCGGGCTGACCGCTGTCGGACGCCAGCCGTTCGAGCACGCGACCGGCCAGCTTGGGCACGTCTTCGCGACGCTCGCGCAGGGGCGGCACACGCAGTTCGATGACATTGATGCGGTAGAACAGATCCTGGCGGAACTGGTTGGCTTCGACGAGCTTTGCCAGGTTCTTGTGCGTTGCCGAGAGGATGCGCACATCGACAGGCACTTCGGCACGGCCGCCGATCGGGCGTACGGCTTTTTCCTGGATCACGCGCAACAGTTTCACCTGCATCTGGATCGGCAATTCGGCGACTTCATCCAGGAACAACGTGCCGCCGTTGGCGGTTTGAAACAGACCATCCTTGTCTACCTGCGCACCGGTAAAGCTGCCTTTCTTGTGGCCGAAGAATTCCGATTCCATCAATTCGGATGGAATCGCGCCGCAATTGACCGGCACAAATGGGCTACTGGCGCGCGGGCCCTGTTCATGGATCAGCCGTGCGACCAGTTCCTTGCCGACCCCGGATTCTCCGCTGATATAGACCGGCGCCTGACTGCGCGCGAGCTTGGCGATGGTGATGCGCAGTTCCTGAATCGCCGTCGAGTCGCCGAGCATTTTTGCCGCGACCGCGCTGGGCGGCTCGGTTTTCTTTTCCTCTGCCAGGCGCATGGCCGTTTGCACCAGACGGCGCAACATGTTGATGTCAACAGGCTTGGAGACGAAATCGAAAGCACCCGCTTTCAGCGCATTGACTGCCGCGTCGACATTTCCGTAGGCGGTAATCATCGCCACTGGCGTTTCCGGATATTTCGACGCGATCAGCTCGATGATTTCCTGACCGCTGCCGTCAGGCAGGCGCATATCAGTGAAGCACAGCGCATAGCGCGTATCGGCAAGGCGTTGTTTCGCCTCAGCGACATTGCTGGCGGTCTCTACCATCAAACCCATGCGGCCGAGCGTAATCGTCAGCAGCTCGCGAATATCGCGCTCGTCATCAATGACCAGGACTGTGGGTTTGCTCATGGGTGGCGACATTAAGCGAAAATGCAGCAGACGTGAAGCTTAACCGTTCAACGCGTTGAACGCGCGGCTACTGCTACCGCCGGACCGGACAAGGTAATGCGAAAACAACTGCCGCCGCCAGCGACGGGCACATACTCAAGCGCCGCCTGGTTGGCCTCGCACATGGTTCGGGCCAGATACAGGCCCAGGCCCGTGCCGTATTCGTGAGTGGTGAAGAACGGTTCAAAAATCTGTGCGGCGACCTTGGCCGGGATGCCGGGTCCGCGGTCGATGACTTCGATCAATGGCGGACCCTTGTCCGTCGCCAGCCGCGGCACGATCGACACGCGCGCCGGCTCGCCGGGCAGACGTCCGTAGCGCAACGCATTCTGCACCAGGTTCCAAAGTACCTGCTGCAGCTGCTGCGGATCGGCCAGCGCCTCAACATGCCGGGTCTGGGTGACGGCGCGCAGTTGATCCTGGCCGATGTCGTTGCCGGATTTGTACTCTTCAACAAAGTGCTGCGCCCACTGCGACAGGTCCAGACTTTCCGGGCGCGAGCGTTCGCGCCGCGACAACTGCAGGATGTTCTCGACGATCTCGTTTACGCGGCTACAGTGATTATTGATGATTTCGACCATGCGCTTGTCGGCGTCGCTGAGTTCCTCCGATTCCGCAAGCAGCTGCGCCGAATAGCTGATGGCGGCGAGCGGGTTGCGGATCTCGTGTGCGATTGAAGCCGACAGACGGCCGAGCGAGGACAATGTCAGCTCCTCGGCGCGGCGCGATACGAGCGACGTGTCGTCGAGGAAGATGAGCACATTGTTGTCATCGTTGGAGGCCAGCCGGGTAAACCGCGGGATCACCTCGGGTACGCCTTCGGCCAGCGCCACGGCGGTGTTGTCGATCTTGCTTGTCGTGCGCCAGTGGTACAGGCGCCTTGATAGCTCAGGCGCCACGCTTCCCAGGTCGCGCTGGCCGGGTTTGGGATTGCCCATCAGGGTCCATGCCGACTCGTTCCAGCGGTGCACGCGATTGGCGTCGTCTACCACCAGCACGCCGGTCTTCATACGCCGGATGATGAGTTCGTTGATCTGCGCCAGATTGGCCAGATCGATGCCGCGCTGCTCGGCCAGCGCCTCGGTCTCGCGCATCTGCTTGCCGAGCACGAAGCACAGCGTGGCAGTGGCGAAATAACTTAGTCCGTAAAGACCGGCTTCCAGTAGGTTGCGGTCCTCGTGCTCGACGACGCGGCCATAAAGGCATTGTCCGAGCACGCCCAACGCTGCCAGCGAGGCGAAGAATCCGGCCATGCGCGGCGGTAGCAGCAGGGCGCCGGCGCCGACGTTGACCAGCAGCAGCATGGCGATGGCGGTCGGGGGATTGGCGATCGAAAACAGGGTGATCGTCGTGGCGACAATGTCCAGGGTCAGCGCCGCGCCCACCTTGAATTGCAGATTGTTGCGCCAGCGCTCGGTCTGCAACAGCGCGTAGCCGGCCAGCAGAAGATAAATAAGGGCCGTGGCGCGGCCGAGCAACGGGTGATCGAGCACCACCCAATTGATCACCAACGGACTGAATACCAGTGCCGTGATTACCGTCGCCTGCAAGGCGCGGAACAAATTAAAAAAGTATAGTTCGCGCCGGTTGATGTCGCTGAGCGCGGGTTTGGAGAGGGTGCGTGCGTTGATCGCGGTGGCCACAGCAGCAGGGAGTCGTTTGTGCAAGTATAACAACCGCGCGGGCGCACGTCAGACCGGGTTGGCCGTACCACTTTTAATTGCCGCAGTGTTTCTTCACAATAGCCGACCCTTTACGCGGACCAATCGCCCGCGTGCCATGTCGCTGGACGTTTCCCGACGATTTTCGGATCCCCTCTAGGTGCCCGCATGAACTTCCACGAATATCAGGCCAAGCAATTGTTCGCCGACTACGGCATTCCGGTGCCACCCGGCCGAATTGCGACGACGCCGGAGCAGGCCGGCGAGGCCGCGCGCGCGCTCGGCGGCGACGAATGGGTGGTGAAGGCGCAGATTCATGCCGGCGGCCGCGGCAAGGCTGGCGGCGTCAAACTGGTCAAGACGCTGGACGAGGTCAAGTCCGCCGCAGCCAAAATGCTGGGCACGAGCATGACGACATACCAGTCCGGCGGCCGTGCGTTGCCGGTGAACATCGTGCTGATCTGCGAAGCATCCGCGATCGCCAAGGAATTGTATCTTTCTATACTTGTGGATCGGGCCACCAAGGCCGTCGCGTTCATCGCTTCGGCACGCGGCGGCGTAGACATCGAGCAGGTCGCGCGCGAGAACCCCGAGGATATCCACACGCTCGAGGTGAATTTCGTTCAAGGCTTGCAGCCGTACCAGTGCCGCAAGCTCGGGTTTGCGATGGGCCTAAACGTGAAGCAGGCGAACCAGCTCACCAAGATCATGCTCGGTCTGTACAAGCTGTTTAACGAGCAGGATCTTGCCCTGGTCGAACTCAATCCGCTGGCGGTCGGTGCGAATGGCGATCTGATCGCGCTCGACGGCAAGGTCAATTCCGACGACAACGCCGAGTTCCGTCACCCGAAACTCGCGGAGATGCGCGACGAATCGCAGGAAGATCACGCTGAGGCAGTCGCGCTCAAGCACAATCTCAATTACGTCACCATGGACGGCAACATCGGCTGCATGGTCAACGGTGCGGGCCTGGCGATGGCGACGATGGACGTGATCAAGCTCGCCGGTGGCGAGCCGGCGAACTTCCTCGACGTCGGTGGCGGCGCGACCAAGGAGCGCGTCACCGAAGCGTTCAAGCTGATCCTGTCCTCCGACAAGGTGCGCTGCATCCTGATCAACATCTTCGGCGGCATCGTCCGCTGCGACATGATCGCCGAGGGCATCATTGCCGCGGTGAAGGAGGTCGGTCTGACGATACCCGTCGTCGTCCGGCTCGAAGGCACGAACGTGGAGAAAGGCCGTGAATTGCTCGCCAACTCCGGACTCAAGATCACGCCGGCGCTGGATCTGAACGACGCCGCGCAGAAGGCCGTAGCGGCGGTGAAATAAGAGTGACGTAGGGCGCATCTTGATGCGCCGTCGAGATTTCAAAGATGCAACACGGCGCGTCCAAGACGCGCCCTACAAGGAACTGCAATGTCTGTACTTGTAAACAAATCCACAAAAGTCATCTGCCAGGGTTTCACCGGCCAGCAGGGCACGTTCCATTCCGAACAGGCGCTGGATTACGGCACCAAGCTGGTCGGTGGCGTCACGCCAGGCAAAGGCGGTTCGCTGCACATCGGTCTGCCGGTGTTCAACACCGTGCAGGACGCGGTGGACGAAACCGGCGCGGACGCGACGATGATCTTCGTGCCGCCGCCGTTTGCGGCCGATGCGATTCTGGAAGCGGCCGACGCCGGCATCCGCGTAATCGTGACCATCACCGAAGGCATTCCGGTGCTCGACATGCTGCGGGTGAAAAACGCGCTCAAACAGTATCCGGACACGGTGCTGATCGGACCGAACTGCCCGGGCATCATCACGCCTGGGGAATGCAAGATCGGCATCATGCCCGGGCACATCCACAAGCCAGGCAAGATCGGCATCGTTTCGCGTTCCGGCACGCTGACGTACGAAGCCGTGTTCCAGACCACCAATGTCGGCCTCGGCCAGAGCACCGTCATCGGCATCGGTGGCGACCCGATCAACGGGCTGAACTTTATCGATTGCCTCAAGCTTTTCCAGGACGACGCCCAGACCCAAGGCATCATCATGGTCGGTGAAATCGGCGGCAGCGCGGAAGAAGAAGCGGCCGAGTTCATCGAGGAATACGTGAACAAGCCAGTGGTGTCGTTCATTGCTGGCGCTTCGGCACCGGCGGGCAAACGCATGGGCCATGCCGGCGCGATCATTTCCGGCGGCAAGGGTACGGCGGCGGCCAAGTTTGCGGCACTGGAAAAAGCGGGCGTGACCACGGTGAAGTCTCCCGCGGACCTGGGCAAGGCGATCGTGGAGCGGCTGAAGAAATAACCGCTGCTCGCGAAGAGATTCACCATGCCGACTCTGCGTTTTGCCCTCGCCCAATACGATTTTCCGGTCGGCGCCGTCGCGCGCAACGGCGAGCGCGTGCGCGAGCTGATGGTGCAGGCGCGCGACCAGCACGGTGCGCAATTGATCGCTTTTCCGGAACTCACCTTGTCCGGCTATCCGCCTGAGGATCTGCTGCTGCGGCCAAGTTTTCTTGCCGCCTGCCAGCGTGAATTGGCGGCGGTCACGCAAAGCGCCCAGGGCATCGCCGCCTATGTCGGCCACCCGCACAGCATGGGCGAAGTATACAATGCGGCAAGTCTGCTCGCCGATGGCGATGTCGCCTTCACGGCGCACAAGCAGGCGTTGCCGAACTACACGGTGTTCGACGAAAAACGCTATTTTCGCCCGGGCCATGATTCAATCGTCACTGATTTCTCCGGCTTGCGCGTCGGCTGGCTGGTATGCGAGGACATCTGGGAACCCGAGCCCGCTGCGCGCGCGGCAACACAGGGCGCTGAACTGCTGATCGTGATCAACGCCTCACCATTCGACGTCGGCAAGGCCGCACAACGAGAAGAATTGCTTGCACGGCGGGCGCGCGAGAACAATGTCGCGATCGCCTATCTGAATCTCGTCGGTGGCCAGGACGATCTGCTGTTCGACGGCGGCTCGTTGCTGGTCGAGGCGGACGGCCGCGTCGCCGCGCGTGCGCCAGTCTTCGTCGATGCCTTGTTGATCGCCGAGTACGATGTCGGCACCCGCCGCTTCCGCGCTGAAGGTTGGCCGCTCGAAACCGATACCTCGCACGCGGCGCGCGTGTATGCGGGCCTGGTGCGTGGCGTTCGCGACTACGTGGAAAAAAATCACTTTCCGGGCGTGCTGCTCGGGCTGTCCGGGGGTATCGATTCGGCGCTCACGCTCGCGCTCGCGGTCGACGCCTTAGGCGCCAATCGCGTAATCGCGGTAATGCTGCCGACGCGCTACACAGCACAGCTGAGTCTGCACGAAGCCAAGGCCCAGGCCGAGAAGCTCGGCGTCGAGTACCAGGTGTTGCCGATCGAGCCGCCGTTCCAGTCATTCCTGGATACCCTGGCCCCAGCATTTGCTGGCCGCGCCGCGGATGTGACCGAAGAAAACCTGCAGTCGCGCTGCCGTGGCGTCATCCTGATGGCGATGTCGAACAAATTCGGCAAGATGCTTTTATCCACCGGCAACAAGAGCGAGATGGCTGTCGGTTACGCCACGATCTACGGCGACATGTGCGGCGGCTATGCACCGCTGAAGGATTGCTACAAGCAACTCGTCTACGCGCTGGCGCGTTGGCGCAACGGCCAGGGCGAAATGATCCCGCAAGCGGTCATCGAGCGCGCGCCGTCGGCCGAACTGCGCGACAACCAGACTGATCAGGATTCGCTGCCACCGTACGATGTGCTCGACGCCATCCTGCAACGCTTCATCGAAGGCGAACAATCGCAGGCGGAAATCATCGCCTCGGGATTCGAAGAAGCCACCGTGCGCCGTATCGCGCGGCTGGTGCTGGCAAGCGAATACAAGCGCCGTCAATCGGCGCCGGGGCCGAAAGTGTCCACGCGCGCCTTCGGCCGCGATCGACGCTATCCGATCAGCTCCGGTTGGAACTAGGCTGGCGCAGCCAGCACTTTTCTTCAGCCCTTAAGTTAAGGGGGCGCTCCACAGTTCGCGCAGCGGACTGTGGAGCAGGGTTGTGGAGGAATTGCGGACTGAACAGAATCCAGAGCAGTCGTGCTCTATTTGAGACTCAACTTCTAAAAGGCACCATCCGCCACCACCAGTGTGATTGCGGTGGCCAGTGACCCTTGAAATACGGGTGCTCCGGATAGTTCAGCTGCAGCACTCGTTCGGCATCGGCGGCGAGCTTTTCTTCGCTCAGCGCCTTGTACGAAATCACCATTACGGCGAGCGCGTCGCCGGCTTCCGGCGTGCGCTGGTATTTTTCCACGATGTCCTTGGCACGGTTGGACGCGGCCACATAAGCGCCGCGATTGAGATAGAACTCGGCGACGTTGAGCTGCGCCTTCGCCAGGTTGTCGCGCAGGTAGATCATGCGCTGGCGCGCGTCGGCGCTGTAGCGGCCGTCAGGGAATTTCGTCACCAGCTCGCTGAAATCCTCGAACGATTGCAAGGTGTTGCCCTGATCGCGCTTGGTCATGTCCTGGTTCGCGTAGTGATCCAGGAAGCCCTTGTCACGATCGAAGTTGATCACGCCGCGCAAATAGTAGGCGTAGTCGACGTGCTTATGCGTGGGGTAAGTCTTGATGAAGCGATTGATCGTGGAGTAGGCGTCTTCGGGCTTGCCAATCTTGTACTGGGCGAAGGCCAGGTCCAGCGAGGCTTGCTCGGTGTAGGCACCAAATGGAAAACGCGAGATCAGGCGCTGGTCGTAGCGGATCGCCTTGCCGTAGTTGTTCTCTTCGAGTGCCTGCTTGGCCACGGTGTACATCTGCTCCACCGGCAGGACTTCCGCATCGTCTTGTTTCTTGTCACCGCGATGGCAACCGGCGGCAACGAGCATGAGCAGCGGCAAACAAATCTTGATCAGCGTAGAAAATCGCATGGGGAAGGCACGCTTTCAGTGAACTAAACCGCGATAATAGCGGAAATCCGCCGCCACCCGGAAACAGCGTGGTCTGTCGGCCAGACGGCATTCAGCATGAGCGATCCCGAACAACTTCCTAACCTTCGCGTTCCTGTCGCCGCGGCGGGGCGACGCCTGGACCAGGTGCTGGCCGAGCTTTACCCGCAATTTTCGCGTTCGCGTCTGACCGCGTGGGTCAAGTCCGGCGACGTGCTGGTCGACGGCAAGGTCGTGGCGCCGCGCCAGATCGTGCGCGGCGACGAACTGGTCAGCCTGAATGCGCAGCCGACCCAGGAAGTGCCGCTTGCTCCCGAAGACATCGCTTTGGATATTCGTTACGAAGACGATGATGTGCTGGTCGTCAACAAGCAGGTCGGCCTGGTCGTGCATCCCGGCGCCGGGCAGGCCGCCGGCACGCTGCAGAACGCGCTGTTGCACTACGACGCCCGGCTCACGGAAATTCCACGCGCCGGCATCGTGCATCGTCTGGACAAGGACACGTCTGGGCTGATGGTGATTGCGCGCACCCTGCGAGCGCATACATCGCTGGTGGAACAGCTGCAGGCGCGCGACGTGCATCGGCAATATCAGGCGGTCGTCTACGGTGCCCTCATTGCGGGCGGCAGCGCAAACGCGCCGATTGGCCGGCATCCACGTGATCGCCTGCGCCAGGCGGTCGTCGCTGCGCCCTTGGGCAAACCGGCAGTCACTCACTATCGTGTGCGCGAACGATTTCGCGCGCACACCTTGATCGAATGCCGCCTGGAAACCGGGCGCACCCATCAGATTCGCGTACATATGGCGCACCTGCGTCATCCCCTGGTTGGCGATGCGACGTATGGCGGCTTGAAGCTGCCGAAAGGCGCGAGCGCGGAACTTAAGGAAACCTTGCACGCTTTCCAACGCCAGGCATTGCATGCGGAGAAACTCGAATTCACCCACCCGGCGCGCGCGGAAACCATCAGCGTCGCTGCCGAAGCGCCGGCCGACATGCAAGGCTTGATCATCGCATTGCGTGCGGACGCTGTGGCGCATGCCGAAGTGGAAAGCAAGCGGAGCCGCCGTTGATGCAGGCTGCGGCCGACGCGTGGATTGCGCCGGACTGGCCGGCGCCGGCGGCGATCCGCGCGCTGACGACGACGCGACGGCTGCCAGGCAATTCCGTCCCGCCGTTCGAAGCATTCAACCTGGGCCTGCGCAGCGGCGAAGATGTGGATATCGTGCGCGCCAATCGCGATCTGCTTGCGCGCGCATTTGCCTTGCCCTCATCGCCGCGCTGGCTGCATCAGGTGCACGGCAACCGCAGTCTGCGGCTCAGTGAAGAAATTTCCGAGGACGAACCCGAAGCGGACGCCGCATTCACCGTGCAGCTCGGCGTTGTATTGTCGATCCTTAGCGCCGACTGCATGCCGATCCTGGTTTGTGCGAAGGATGGTCTTGAAGTGGCAGCCATCCACGCCGGCTGGCGCGGACTGGCTCTCGGCGTGATCGGCTCCTGCATCGGACGCATGCGCACGCCGCCAGCCCACCTGCTGGTGTGGCTGGGGCCTGCCATCGGAGCGGTTTCGTATGAAGTGGGCGACGACGTGCGCAGTGCCTTTGTGACCCAGTTCGAGTCGGCACGCGACGCGTTCGTGGCATCGCGTCCGGCACACTGGCATTGCGATTTGTATGCCCTGGCCCGACAGCAGCTGGCGGCCCTGGGTGTAACCCAAATCTACGGCGGCGGTTTCGACACATTCGCCGATCCGCGGTTTTATTCGTACCGCCGCGACGCCGCGCACAGCGGACGCTTCGCCTCCTTGATCTGGATCCAGCCGTGAGCACGCTGTTTGCCGAATTGCTGGGCGACGCGGCATTTTCCACTTTGCCGGCGCGTGTGCAGGCGCTGCATCGCGCGAGCGGCACACGCACCTATCGCGGTGAGGCCGACGTGCAGCGCGGGAAGGGCCTGCTTTCGCGTTTGTGCGGTTGGGTCACGTCACAGCCGCCGGCGGCAACGTGCGTGCCGCTGCAAGTGGAGATTTCTTCGACTGCGGCCGGTGAATTCTGGACACGCGACTTCGCCGGACATCCCATGCGCTCGAGCATGTGGGCAGGCGACGGACTGCTGTGCGAACGTCTGGGCCTGGTGACGTTCGGATTTGCGCTGGCGGCCGAAAATGGAAAATTGTTCTGGCACGTGCGCCGGGTGCGTGCGCTTGGGGTGCCGTTGCCTGCGCGCTGGTTCAAGGGTGTGAAGGCAGCCGAATCCGAAGTCGCGGGGCGCTACCATTTCGATGTTGAGGCAAGCCTGCCGATGGCCGGCATGCTGGTGCATTACCGCGGCTGGCTCGACGTCGAATGACGCAAGTGAAAAGCTAGCGGCGCTCGCGCTGTATTTGTATACGAATGTCGTAGTTTTCCAGGCCCGCGAGAAATTCTTCCAGGCTGAACAGGTCCAGGCACGGCCGCGCGCCGCGTGCTGACAATTGGCCGTCGGCGAGTTTTCGCGCAAGCACAACGGCCGCCGTCGCCGGCACCTGCGGACCGTGACCGCTGCCTGCGATCAGAATCCAGGTCAGCGTCAGCGGCTTGCCATCGATCGCCGTGCCGGTGAGGCGCACGTGCATCGCCCCGGCATCGCTGCCCGTCGCCAAAAACCATTCGCTGGCGCGCTTGAGCCCGCGCGCCCAGCGGTCCAGCCGGGGCAGCAGGCGCCAGCGCACGGGCCACGACAGCAGCCACAGGCCCAGATGCAGCAGGCCCAGTTCCAGGCCGGCGCCGAAGCGCAGGGTTTTCAAGCCCGGGTAGCGCGGCGGAAACAGGGCCAGGTCCGGCACGTCGCAGTTGCCGAGCCAGCGCGTGCCGACCGGATCGGGATAGCGCTCCCGACGCAGGCCCTGCCAGCCGAATACATTATCCAATTGTCCATTTGTCCACATATACAGAGGGTGGCCGACGTAGCTCAGGATTGCAGCGACCGTGGCCAAGCCGCGCGGCGCGCGATTGCCCGGGTTGATGCCGATGTCGATGCCGGTCAAAGTATCGAATTCGACCCTGTAGCGGTCGACGACAGCCGCGCTCAATCCGGGAACTGTACTTGCGCCGGAAACGACCAGCCGGTTCGCCTCGTGTGCCCTGGCGTCGAGCACGCCGATGCCGGCGACGAATGCGCGCGCATCGGCCAGATCGATGTAGTGCGCGCCGCAGTCGAGCGCAGCGCTTGCGACCCGGTAGTCGCGGCCTTGGAACGGACCGCAGGTGTGTATCACCAGTTCCGGCGCCAGCATTGTCAGTTGCGTTGCGAAGTCGGGCCCATTGACGTCCAGCAGCGCGGCGCGAACCCATGGGCCCAAAGTCTGTGCAAAGATCTTTGCCGCGGCAGCATTGCGGCCGGCGATCGTTAGTTCCACCGTGGCATCGCGCGCCAACTCGCGCGCAATCAAGGCACCGAAGTTGCCGTACCCTCCAAGCAAGAGCACCCGCATGTCGATCCTTCAGAAGCAGCACAAACGCTTGAAAACGCCGGCTGAAGCCGCATAAATACGGCATCTCGCGGCGCAGGCCGTTCACCTATTCTGAGAGTTTTCGATGCGAATGGACAAATTGACCTCGCGTTTCCAGCAGGCGCTTGCTGATGCGCAGAGCCTGGCCGTGGGGCGCGACAACAATATGCTCGAGCCGCTGCATCTGGCGAGCGCGCTTTTGCAACAGCAAGGCGGTTCGAGCGTGCCGCTGCTGGCGCAGTCCGGGGTCAATGTGCCGCTGCTGCGTCAGCGCATCGGCGAGGCCTTGCAGCGCTTGCCGCGGGTGGCTGGGCAGGAAGGCAATATCAATGTCTCCAACGACCTGACCCGTCTGCTCAACCTGACCGACAAGCTCGCGCAACAGCGCGGTGATGCATTCGTCGCCAGCGAATTGTTCCTGCTTGCCGCTCTCGACGACAAGGGCGAAGTCGGGCAGGCACTCAAGGCTGCCGGCGCGACCAAGGCGAACTTGCAAACCGCCGTCGACAAGATGCGTGGGGGTGAAAAAGTGGAAAACGAGAATGCCGAGGATCAGCGCCAGGCGCTGGAGAAATACACCATCGATCTGACCGCACGCGCGGAGAAATCCAAGCTCGATCCGGTGATCGGCCGCGACGAGGAGATCCGGCGCGTAATCCAGGTGCTGCAGCGTCGTACCAAGAACAACCCGGTGCTGATCGGCGAGCCGGGCGTCGGCAAGACCGCAATCGTCGAAGGACTGGCGCAGCGAATCGTCAATGGCGAGGTTCCCGAAGGCCTGCGCGATCGCCGCGTGCTGTCGCTGGACATGGGCGCGCTGATCGCCGGCGCGAAGTTCCGCGGCGAATTCGAAGAGCGGCTCAAGGCCGTGCTCAAGGATCTGGCCAAGGAAGAAGGCAACGTAATCCTGTTCATCGACGAACTGCACACCATGGTGGGTGCAGGCAAGGCGGAAGGTTCGATGGATGCGGGCAATATGCTCAAGCCGGCACTCGCGCGCGGCGAACTGCATTGCGTCGGCGCAACGACGCTGGACGAATACCGCAAGTACATCGAGAAAGATGCGGCGCTGGAGCGCCGATTCCAGAAAGTATACGTCGCCGAGCCGAGCGTCGAGGACACGATCGCGATCCTGCGCGGCCTGAAAGAGCGCTACGCCGTGCATCATGGCGTGGAGATCACGGATCCCGCGATCGTCGCCGCCGCAACCTTGTCGCATCGGTACATCGCCGACCGGCAATTGCCGGACAAGGCCATCGACCTGATGGACGAGGCGGCATCGCGCATCCGCATGGAAATCGACTCGAAGCCCGAAGAGCTCGATCGCCTCGAGCGGCGGCTGATCCAGCTCAAGATCCAGCGTGAGGCGCTGAAGAAGGAAAAGGACAAGGAATCCAAGCAGCGCCTGGCGGATCTGGAAACTGATATCGCCAAGCTCGACCGCGAGTTTTCCGACCTCAACGAAATCTGGAAGGCGGAAAAAGCCGCGGTGCAGGGAACGAGCAAGCTCAAGGAACAGATCGAGCAGGCGCGCGCTGACATTGAAACCGCGCAGCGCCACGGCGACCTGGCCAAGGTCGCGGAAATCCAGTATGGAAAAATTCCACAATTGGAAAAGCAGCTGCACGCGGCTCAGGAAACCGAGGCCAAGGGGTTCAAGTTGCTGCAACAGCAGGTGACGGCGGAGGAAATCGCCGAAGTCGTCGCGCGCTGGACCGGCATCCCGGTCAGCAAGATGCTCGAAGGCGAGCGCGAAAAACTGCTGCGCATGGAAGATGCGCTGCACACCCGCGTCGTCGGCCAGGATGAAGCCGTGCATGCGGTCGCCGATGCGATCCGGCGTTCGCGCGCAGGCTTGTCCGATCCGAACCGGCCGAACGGTTCATTCCTGTTCCTGGGTCCGACCGGAGTCGGCAAGACCGAGCTGTGCAAGGCCCTGGCCGATTTCCTGTTCGATTCCACTGACGCGCTGGTGCGCATCGACATGAGCGAATTCATGGAAAAACATTCCGTGAGCCGTTTGATCGGCGCGCCGCCGGGTTATGTCGGCTATGAGGAAGGTGGCTATCTGACCGAGGCGGTCAGGCGCCGTCCCTACAGCGTCATACTTCTGGACGAAGTGGAAAAAGCGCACCACGACGTGTTCAACGTTCTGCTGCAGGTGCTCGACGATGGGCGCCTGACCGACGGCCAAGGCCGCACGGTGGATTTCCGCAATACCGTGATCGTGATGACGTCGAACCTGGGATCACAGTTCATCCAGGAAGTGTCCGGCGATTCGGAACAGGACTATATGCAGATGAAGGCGTCAGTCATGGGCGTCGTGCAAGCCCATTTCCGACCGGAATTCATCAATCGCCTGGATGAGATCGTGGTGTTCCGTGCGCTCGACAAGGCGCAGATCCGCACGATCGCGCGGATCCAGACCGGATACCTGGCCAAGCGGCTGGCCGAACGCCAGCTTTCGTTGACGCTGACGGACAAGGCGCTGGATCTGCTTGGCAATATTGGTTTCGATCCGGTCTACGGCGCGCGGCCGCTCAAACGCGCGATCCAGCAGCAACTGGAAAATCCGCTGGCGAAGGAAATCCTTGCCGGCGCGTTCCAGCCCGGCGATACGATCGCGGTCGATGCGCAAGCCGGCAGGCTCGCGTTTGTGCGCACCGCGGCGTGAGATCGACGCCGTAGCCTCCGCTACGGCCGCGCAAAAGCGCCAGCAATCGCCAACTCGACATGCTTTGCGTATTGCGGGTGAAGGGGCCGACCGCCTATGCTTTAACGTACGGGTAACATTTGCGGGCTTCGCATGACGCTGGCTGTGGGGAATTTGAAGCAGCCCGATCTGAATGGGCACGGCGCAGCCATCGCCTCGCTGCGGCAGGTGCTTGCGCGTGATCCGCGGTCTGCCCAGGCCTGGCGTCAGCTCGCCGATCATCTTGATGCGATCGGCGATCGCGCCGGCGCCGAACTCGCCTACCTGGATCATGTGCGCTTCGCGGTGCACGATGCGGCGCTGATGCAGGCTGCTTCCGACCTGCACGCAAACCGTATTCCCGACGCAGAAGCGCGCTTGCGACAGCACCTGAAACAGGCGCCGACGGATGTCGCGGCGATCCGCATGCTGGCTGAAATCGCGGTGCGGATGGATCGCAGCGAAGATGCCGAACGCCTGCTCGAACGTTGCCTTGAACTGGCCCCGGGCTTCGACGAAGCGCGACACAACTACACGATCGTGCTCAACCGGTTGAACAAGCCGGAGCAGGCCATCGTCGAACTGGAAACTCTGCTGCGTGGCGATCCGCGCAATCCGGCCTATCGGAATCTGAAAGCGGTGGCTCTCTGTCATACCGGCGACTACGAAACCGCGATCAACATCTACAGCGATTTGGTCAGCGAGAACCCACGGCAGGCGCCAATCTGGCAGAGCCTGGGTCATGCAGCCAAGACTGCTGGACATCTGGATCGCGCCATTGCCGCGTACTCCACGTGTATCGAGCTCGATCCGAAGTTCGGCGACGCCTGGTGGAGCCTCGCCAACCTCAAGACGTTCCGTTTCGACTCGGCGCAGCTGGCGCTGATGCAGGACACGCTGGCGCGCACCGACCTCGTGCCGGAGCAGCGCACCTGCCTTGAGTTTGCCGTGGCCAAGGCGCTGGAAGACCGCGCCGAGTACGCGGCCGCGTTCGAACACTACGCGAACGGCAACACGCTGCGGCTCGAACAAATCCCGTACAGCGCCGACGACACGAGCCTGCTGATGCAGCGTGCGCGCGAAACGTATTCAGCAGAATTTTTCCGCGAACGCGAAGGCAGCGGGCACGACGCGCCGGATCCAATCTTCATCGTCGGCCTGCCGCGCGCGGGTTCCACGCTGGTCGAGCAGATCCTCGCCAGCCATTCCGCCGTCGAAGGCACGATGGAGTTGCCGGACATCATCTCGATCACCCGCGCACTGCGGCGAGCGGCGCAAGACAAGCGCGCTGGCGCGTATCATGCCGAGCTGGCGAAACTCAGCCCCGCTGACCTGCACGCGCTCGGCGAAGACTATCTGGCCCGCACGCGCATCCATCGCAAGCTAGGCCGGCCATTGTTCATCGACAAGATGCCGAACAATTTCGCGCATGTGGGCCTGATTCATCTGATCCTGCCGAACGCAAAGATCGTCGACGTGCGCCGGCATCCGTTGGCGTGTTGTTTCTCCGGATTCAAGCAGCACTTCGCGCGCGGACAGAGTTTCACCTATGGCTTGCGCAACATGGGGCGCTACTACCGCGACTACGTCGAATTGATGGCCCACTTCGACACAGTGCTGCCGGGCCGCGTGCATCGAGTTGTCTACGAGGATCTGGTTGCCCACACCGAGCGCGAGGTGCGCAGGCTGCTCGACTACTGCGGCCTGCCGTTCGAGGACAGTTGCCTGCGCTTCTTCGAAAACCAACGTCCCGTGCGCACCGCCAGTTCCGAGCAGGTGCGCCAACCCATCTACCAGGCCAGTGTGGATCACTGGCAGCACTTCCAGATGTGGCTGGACCCGCTCAAGGAAGCGTTGGGACCAGCGTTGACAGATTGGAAAAAAATATAATTGTGGAAAATTCCGCACTTCATCGACCCGGGGAGAGTCAGCACATGAACAACCATAATCCTAGTCAGAACCGTTGGCGCCATGTCGGCCGCGCGGGGCTTGCGCGCCTGCCGCTCGCAGCGGCGATCCACCTGGCCTGCCTATCGGTCGCGTTCGCCGCCGCCGATGCGGCGCCCGATCCGCAGAATCCGGGCGGCGCGGGCGCCGACCAGCAGAAGACGACTGAGCTCGAAACGCTGACCGTCACCGCGCAGAAGGTGACCGAGAATTCGCAGGACGTGCCGATCAGCCTGGATGTGCTGAATACGCAGAAGCTCACCGAGATGAACGTGTCGGACATCTCCGACTGGATAAAACTGTTGCCCAGCGTCAGCGTCAGCTCGTCGCAGGGTGCCTACCAGCCGGGCTTCGGGCAGGTCTCGATGCGCGGCGTCGAATCCGGCAGCAACGGCAACCATTCCGGGCCGCCGCCGAGCGTCGGCATCTACCTCGACGAACAGCCGATCACCACCATCGTCGGCTCGATCGATCCGCACATTTACGACATCGCGCGTATCGAAGCGCTGGCCGGACCACAGGGAACGCTGTACGGCGCCAGTTCCGAAGCCGGCACGATCCGCATCATCACGAACAAGCCCGATCCGACCGCGTTTTCGGCCAGCGTCAGCACCGAGCTCAACACGATCGATCACGGCAACATGGGTTACATCACAGAAGGCTACGTGAACATCCCCATCACGTCGTGGATGGCGTTGCGCGCGGTCGGCTGGAGCAAGCAGGACGCGGGATACATCGACAACGTGTTCGGCACGCGTACCTATGCCGGCACCAGCCCGGTCGATGGCTCGACGCTGCCGCCGATCACGATCAACAACGCTTCGCTCGCGCGCAAGGACTACAACTTTGCCGACACGCGCGGGGCGCGCGCGGCGCTCAAGATTGATCTCAACGAAAATTGGTCGATCACGCCGAGCGTGGTGGGGCAGGGTTCACACGTCAACGGCATTTACGCATTCGACCCGCACGTCGGCGATCTAAAGCTCACGCATTTCCGGCCGGAGGATTCCGAGGACCGCTGGATTCAGTCCGCACTGACCGTGCAGGGCAAGATCGGCAATTTCGACGTGGTCTACGCCGCCTCGCACCTCAACCGCAGCGATCACTACGATCAGGACTACAGCGACTATTCGTACTGGTACGACGTATGCTGCGGCTACGGTGCCTATATCCACGACAACAACGGCAACCTGATTGATCCGACGCAATACATCCACGCCGAGGACAAGTATCGCAAGACCAGCAACGAACTCCGCGTCTCCTCGCCGCGAGACTGGCGCTTCCGCTTCACCGCTGGCGCGTTCAACGAAGTGCAGTCGCACGACATCCTGCAGGACTACCTGATCACCAACCTGGGTAGCGACATCTCGGTGACCGGTTGGCCGAACACGATCTGGCTGACGCGCCAGGTGCGCAACGACAACGACCATGCGTTGTTCGGCGAGATGTCCTACGACATCACCGACCAGCTCACCGGGACGGTCGGCGCGCGATTCTTCCATACCGACAACAGCCTCAAGGGTTTCTTTGGCTACGCCGCGGGCTACAGCTCCAGCCAGGGCGAGGCCGCGTGCCAGGACAACGTACCGTTCGAAGGCGCGCCATGCACGGAGTTCGACAAGAAGGTCAAGCAGAGCGACCACATCGTGCGCGCGAACCTGACTTACAAGTTCGACAACGACAAGATGATCTACGCGACCTATTCGGAAGGCTTCCGCCCCGGCGGCATCAACCGCCGCGGCACGCTACCGCCATACCTGGCCGACTTCCTCGACAATTACGAGCTGGGCTGGAAGACCGAATGGATGGATCACCATCTGCGCTGGAACGGCGCCGTGTTCGAGCAGAAGTGGAAGGACTTCCAGTTCGCGGTGGTCGGCGCGAATGGTTTGACCGAAATCCGCAACGCCAACCAGGCGCGTATCCGCGGTTTCGAATCCAACCTGACCTGGGTGGCGACCTACAACCTGATCCTGTCCGGCGGAATCTCGATCCTCCATTCGGAGCTGACCGCGAACTATTGCGGCCTGCTCGACGAGAACGATCAGCCAGTCACGGACTGCGCCGAGCCGCTCGCACCGAAGGGTGCGCGGTTGCCGATCACGCCCAAGATTAAGGGCGATATCACCGCACGCTACAACTTCCAACTGGCCAGCCGCGAGGCGTACGTGCAGGGCGCCGTGTTCGGCACCGGTCGGCGCCGTGCGGATCTGCGCACCGCTCAGGCCGACATCCTCGGCGACCTGCCAGGGTACGGCACGGTCGATCTTTCGGCGGGTTTCAAACAGGACCAGTGGTCGTTCGACGTCTATCTCAAGAACGCGTTCGACAATCGCGGCCAGATCGCCAATTACGCGGAATGCCGCCCAGAGGTTTGCGGTGGCACGACCTATATCATCCCCGTGCAGCCGCGTACGTTCGGCGTACGCCTGACGCGTGATTTCTGATCAGGATTGATGTCGCAAGAAGGTAACTTGCTGCCGGACGGATTCCGGCAGCAAGTCCTTGCTCAAGCACCGCGGGGCTTGAATTTACGCGCCGCAGCCGCATAGTTCGTTGGGCTGCCCTGTTCTTAATTCCCCGATTTCATTCCATGCCGATCTACGAATTCGAATGCACCACCTGCGGTGAACATTTCGACCGCCTGCAAAAACTCAGCGATCCGGATCCGGATGCGTGTCCGCAATGCGGCGCCTCTGGCGTACGCCGTTGCCTGACCGCGCCTTCGTTCCGCCTGTCCGGTAGCGGCTGGTACGAAACCGATTTCAAGAAAGACGGTGATAAGAAACGCAACCTGACGGACAAGGGCGAGTCAAAATCCACGGATGCCAAACCTGCAGAAGGTGGCAAGCCGGCGGAAACCAAACCGGCCGAAAAAAGTACGGCCGAAAAAAGCACGCCTGAGAAAAAACCCGCCGACAAACCTGCAGTCGCCAAGCCGGAATCCAAATCCAATCCAGCTGCAAGCAGCTGATTCTATTCGGCGAGCAACCTATTCGGCCGCAATGCTGAACGAAAACCAAGCAGCCTGATCAGTACCCGGTCGCAGTCCCGGAAAACTTGATTACACTCTTCCCCGGGGCAATCGCGCTCAGGACAAAGGGAGAGGTGTGATGATGCTACGAGTGCTTTCCGCAATTTCGCTTTTCGTGATTTTTTCGTTGACGCTGGTGTCGGATGTGCGTGCGCAGGGATACGGCGACGCGGTGGACTGCGCCAGCCGCAATTACGGCTATACCCGCTGTGACGTGCCGTGGCGCGACGCGCGAATCGTGCGCCAGCTTTCCGACACGCAGTGCGTTCGCGGCCGCAACTGGGGTATCGATCGCCGCGGCATTTGGGTCGATGGCGGTTGCGCCGGCCGCTTCGTAGCTTCCGGACGTGGCGGCGACTATGGCGATCGTGGCGATCGTGGCGATCGACACGGCTGGCGTCCGGACGCCGGCTGGGATCAACGGTTTGCCGTCAGCTGCGCGAGCAACAACTATGAATACAATTTCTGCGGTGTCGATCTGGGTGGCGGCGGGCGGGCGTATCTTGAGCGCCAAACCTCGGGTTCGCCTTGTATCGAAGGCCGGACCTGGGGATCGAACCGGGCAGGAATCTGGGTCGTGCAGGGCTGTGCTGGCGTCTTCACCATCGATCGCCGCTGGCGGTAGTTACCGATTGGCGAAATACTGCACATCCGTGTCCAGATTTCGCGGGCCGAGTCCGGCACAGGTCCATACTCGGCTCACGCAGTGCCAGCCAGAAGATGCTGGCCCTGCGCCCGCTCCTCCTTGGGCCGGGTTGCGCATCAAATGTTGAGCAACACCCGCCACTCGGCGGGTGTTTTGTTTGCAGTGCAGCAAAATCCTTCGTAGGATGCCGGCTTGGTTTTGCGCGGGTCGACCCGCGAATGTCAAAAAGCAGCCATCCGGGAATTAAATTTCATGCGTAGCAACTACTGCGGCCTCGTTGATGAGGCCCTGATCGATCGTGACGTGATCCTGTGCGGCTGGGCCGACACGCGCCGCGATCACGGCGGTGTGATCTTCATCGATCTGCGCGATCACGAGGGCATCGTGCAGGTGGTGATCGAGCCGGATAACGCGACCGCGTTTGCCGTGGCCGAGCAGGTGCGTTACGAATATTGTTTGCGCATTAGTGGAAAAGTGCGCAAGCGTCCGCCAAGCCAGATCAACGAACGCCTGGGCACCGGCAAGATCGAAGTTCTGGCGGCAGCGGTCGAGGTGCTCAACGCGGCCGCGCCATTGCCATTCATGCTCGATGACGCTGTCGGCGAAGATGCGCGATTGCGCTATCGCTACCTGGACATCCGCCGTCCCGACATGCAGCGCAAGTTGCGCATGCGCACCCGGCTCGTGTCGGCGCTGCGTCACCATCTGGACGCGCGCGGTTTCCAGGATATCGAGACGCCAATCCTGACCAAGGCCACACCCGAGGGTGCGCGTGACTATCTGGTGCCCAGCCGCGTGCATCCGGGCGAGTTCTTTGCGCTGCCGCAGTCGCCGCAGCTGTTCAAGCAGTTGCTGATGGTCGCCGGCATGGATCGCTATTACCAAATCGCGCGCTGTTTCCGCGACGAGGATTTGCGCGCCGATCGCCAGCCCGAATTCACCCAGCTCGACATGGAGTTCGCCTTCGTCGAGGAACGCGATGTGCAGGACACGGTCGAGGTCATGATCCGGGAAGTGTTCAAGCAAGTCGTGGACGTCGATCTGGCCGCTTCGTTTCCGCGCATCACTTACGCGGAAGCCATGCGCCGCTATGGTTCCGACAAACCCGACCTGCGTATAGCTTTGGAACTTGTGGATATTGCCGCACAGGTCGAACACGTCGAATTCAAGGTGTTCAGCGGGCCCGCCAATGATGCGGGCGGCCGCGTCGTCGCACTGCGCCTGCCGAATGGCGCGTCGCAACCGCGCAAATATCTGGATGACCTGGGACTGTACGTCGCCAAATACGGCGCCAAGGGTCTGGCCTGGATACGTATCGACGATCTGGGCAAGGGCCGGGAAGGCATGACTTCGCCGATCATCAAGTTCCTCGACGATCGCGCACTGCAGGGTGTGCTTGAGGCGACAGGGGCGCAAACTGGCGACGTGATTTTCTTCGGCGCCGGCCCGTACAAGAC
>JBBRTT010000021.1:0-65383 GCA_038244165.1 Lysobacterales bacterium
ACGCGACCGGTGCGCAAATCTGGGCCTTGGCGCAGCGAGTTCGCGAAGGCGTCGACCAGCGCTTCGGGATGATGCTGGAGCCGGAACCGCTGGTGATCTAGGGGACGGTTGTAGGTTCTGAGTTGTGGGTAGAAGAGAAACTATGCCGCGGCGATTGACTCACAACCCACAACCGTTTTCTCAATCCCCGCACTGAAAATACAGCACGTGATCCGGATTCAGCGCGATGGTCTGACCCAGGCTGATCGCCCCGGACTTGCGCAGATGCACCTCGTCACGGTGCAGGCGCAACTCATCATCCTCACCCAGCTTCACATAGGTACCGTTCGTGGATCGGTCCGAGATCGAAAAATAACCTTTCTTGTACTCGATCAGGGCGTGGTTGCGCGAAACCCACTCGGCATCGATCATCAGGCTGCTGGCGACGTCGCGGCCCAGGGTGAACGGCGGCGACAACTGATCCAGCTCCAGCACCTGGCCGCGGTAGCGCAGGATCAACCGGATCTTTTCCGCCCCACTGTCGTCGAGCCGGATCGCGCGTTGCACCATGGTGACGTTGGACGTGTCTTCCTGCCACTGCACATCGACGATATCGATCGGATGCTGCTTGCCGGCGACGCGCGCCTGCCCTACCGAACGCGTGCGCAACATGCCTGCGTTGGTGAGCATACGCAGCGTGCTGGCGGTGGCGATAATCTGTTCGCGCTTGGCCAGGGACGCCATGCGCGCCGCCGTGTTGACGGCATCGCCGTAGACATCGTTGTCCTCGATCAGCGCATCGCCGAAATGCAGGCCGATGCGGATCGCCAGCTTGTCCTTGGCGAACCCGGGATCGTGCGCGATGCGCTTCTGCATGTCGATGGAACCGAGCAGGCCCTGCATCGCACCGGGGAACGTGCACATGATCTCGTCGCCGATCGTCTTGATCACGCGGCCACCGTGGCGTCCGGTGACTTCAGCGAGCGCACCCAGGATCGCCGACACCAGGCGGCGCGCCTCAAGATCGCCACGCGTTTCGAACAGCTTGGTGCTGCCGCTGACGTCGGCAAAAAGAATGGTGAGAGGTTGGCTCAAGCTCATTGCCCGGCAAGTGTAGGGCAATCGGCCGACCGGCTCCAAGCCCGGACGACGGAATCCTGTTTCAAGCCAGCGAGTATCAAGCCAGCGACCTTGCCGCCGCCACGATGTCGCCATCGCCCGGCAGGACCAGCAAGGCGGCGCCTGCCAGCGGCGTGTAGGTATCCACGCCAACCACGCGCTTGAGCGGCTTGCTGCCTTGCCCGGCCTCGACAATTGCGGTGATGACGCCCTCGCCCACACCGGCCGAGCGCCGGCCCTCATCCACGACCAGGATGCGCGCGCATTCGCGGGCATGCCGCGCGATCGCGGCTTCGTTCAGCGGCAATAGCCAGCGCAGATCGACGGTCCGGGTCTTCCAACCGGGCGTTTTTTCGATTTCTCGCGCCGCACGAAGGCTCATCGGCACACCGTTGCCGAAGGTGAATATCACCAGGTCTTTGGCCTCCGGGGCGTATACGCGTTCCTCGCCGACCGTTAGCGCCTGGTGCGGTCCCGGATACGGAAATTGCCATTGACCGTCCGCGGCCGCGTGCAGATCCTTGGTCATGTACAGCGCGATCGGCTCGAGGAAGGCGCAGACGCGGCCGTCAACCTTGGCCAGCGCCATCAAGGTGCGCAGCATCATCGCCGCATCGTCGCCGCGTGAGGGACAACCGATGACGAGGCCGGGAATATCGCGCAGCGCCGCGACAGAATTATCATTGTGGAAATGTCCACCGAAGCCGCGCTGATAGCCCAGACCGGCGATGCGCACGACCATCGGATTGCGGTACTGACCGTTGGAGAAAAACTGCAACGAGCACGCTTCGCCGCGAATCTGGTCGCAGGCGTTGTGGTAGTACGCCAGGTACTGGATTTCCGGCAGCGGCAGCATGCCCATGTTGGCAAAACCCTGGGCCAGGCCGAGGATCACGGTTTCGTCCAGCAGCGTATTGAACACGCGTGCGTTGCGGAACGCCTTGTGCAGGCCCTTGGTGATCGTATACACACCGCCCTTTTGCGCGACATCCTCGCCGAACAGCAACGCTTCGGGATACTTGCAGAACAGATCATGCAGCGCGTTGTTGATGTGGATCGCCATGTGTCGCGGCGGCAGCGCTTCCGGCAGCTTTTCCGCGCTGCCGAAGACGGCGATGCGCTTCTCCTGGTAGTCGGCGCGTCGGGCCTCGGCATTGACCTGATTGGGGTGGTACGGCGCCAGTGGCGTCAACACATCGGCCAGATCGGTCAGTCGCGGCCGGCGATCGGCATCCTCGGCCGCGGCGAAGCAGCGCCTGCGCATGTCCTCGTAGCGCGCCAGCAATTGTTCCTTTGTATACACGCCGGCGCCGAGCGCAATCTGCGCCGAGCGCAGCAGCGGATCGCCAGCCTCAACCGCGACAAGTTCCTCGATGCTGCGCCACTCGATCTCGAAATCCGTGCCGGCATGGCCCATGACGCGCGTGGTGCGCAGGTGCAGGAATGTCGGCCGCCGCGTCGTGCGGCAGTGGTGGATCGCGCGCGCCACGCCTTCGTAGCCTTCGGCAAGGTCCAGACCATCGGCGTAGAAGTAATCCAGATCGTTGCGACCGCGAAAATTGTTCGCGACCCAGCCCCCCGGCGTTTTCACCGAAATGCCGATGCCATTGTCTTCGCAGACAAACAGCACGGGTGCGGGCAGCTTCTGGTAGGCCGTCCACTGCGCCGCGTTGAATGCGGTCTGCGCGGTGGCGTGATTGGACGACGCATCACCGAACGAGCAGATCGCGATGGAATCCTCGGGAATCGGCAACTTGTGACCGATGCGCCGGGCTTGCTCGATCGCAACGGCCGTGCCGAACGCCTTGGGCAGGTGCGAGGCGATGGTCGAGGTTTGCGGCAACACCCACAAAGGCTTGCTGCCCCATACCTTGTGGCGCCCACCCGACGCAGGATCGTCCTTGCTCGCTGCGAAACTGAGGGCGGAATCCATGATCGGGTCCATGCCCGGAAGCTTGCGGAAGCGCTCGGCCATGAACGCGCCGGAACGGTAATGCAGGAACGCCGGATCGGTGTGCCGGGTCAGCCGCGCCACCATGGCGTTGCCTTCATGCCCGGACGATCCGATCGTGTAGAACACCTTGTTTTTCACCCGCAATACGCGCGCCATCAGGTCCAGATGCCGGCTGACCAGTTGCGAATCGAACAATTCCACAAAGTCGCCAAGTGTACAAAGACTGCCAGGCAGCACGGCAGCATTCGCGCCGCTCGGACGCACCAGCGTGCCCTGCCAGTTCTGCACGAACTCGATGAAGTTCTGGTCGCAGACTTCAGCGCGATTGACGTTCTTGTGGCGCGCGGGAATGGGGTTGGGGATGGCATTCATGGAGTTGGAGTCGGCGCTTGGTAACGGGATTCAGCGATCAGCGCCGCGTTCTCGGCGGCAATTTCCGGCAGCGGCACGAATCCCGGCTGCGCACGCACGCGCGCGAGCCAGGCGCTGACGGCCGGATAGGCCGCAAGATCGAAACCGCCGTCGCCAGCGCAATGCGTATAGGCAAACAGCGCTATATCGGCGATGCCGTAACCCACACTGCTGAACCAGGCGTTGGTCGAAAGGTGCCGTTCCATGACCGTCAGCGCCTGATCGCCGCGTTCGCGCAGGCGCGCCAGATCGGCACGACGCGGCGAGTCAATCAGCGTCCAGCCACAGATGAAACGCGCCACGGCGACGTAAGGCTCATGGCTATATTGCTCGAAGAACATCCACGCCAGCGTCTGCGCACGCTGCCAGGCATCGCCGGCGAAATACGCCGTGTCGTCGGCGAGCCAGCACAGGATCGCGTTCGATTCGACCATGATGCGCCCGTCGCCGAGCTCGATCATCGGCACTTTGCCATTCGGATTCTTTGCCAAGTACTCCGGCGTGCGCGTCGCACCTTGTGCGCTATCGGTCTCGATCCAGCGATAGTCGCGGCCCAGGTGCGCCAGCAGCATGCGCAACTTGTGGCAGTTTCCGGACGGTGAATAGCCGTAAATCGTGATCGATTCGCGTGGGCTGGCAGTCGGGTTCGGCATCGCGTTCATCGGTTGTGGGCTCAGTAACGAGTGCAGAATCTGATCAACGCCGAATTTGCATCATCGCGGTCGAAACCCGTCTCGCCGCACTGCCGGCAATTATACTTTGAACGCCACCTGCGCGCGGCGCGCAAGCCATTCCTCGCGCGACTGACCCCAAATGTCAACGACCATGGTCTGGTACGGCGGCGGCAAATTCGCCTGACGCAGAATGCGCGATCCCAGCCGTTGCGCCAGCGTCCGCGATGCGGTGTTTTCGGCGACGATCGAGTGGATCACGTCGGTCCAGCCCAGCGTCGCAAAGGCCCAGTCGATGGCGGCTATTGCGGCCTCCTGCGCAAAGCCCTGGCCCCAGGCCGTACGCTTGAACGCCCAACCGACTTCCGTCCCCGGCCAACCCAACGGTTGCCAGGGACCGGCCTGGCCGAGCCATTCGCCGGTCGCCTTGTCGGTTACCGCAAACATTGCGTAACCCTGGATCACCCACGCACCCGGCATCTGCAGGAACTTGCGCCAGGCTTCCGGCCGCGACAGCGGCCCACCGATGTAACGCGAGGCTTCCACATCGGCCTGGAGCGCCGCGTAATCGTCGAAATCCTCGGCGCGCGGCAGGCGCAAAAGAAGACGTGCCGTTTCCAAACGAATCTCGCGGTTGGCACGGTACGAATTCATCAAATTGGTTGCTCGCGATCGAAGACTATGTTGGTTCAGTCGCTGCAACCGTCGACGGGACTGCGCAGCACGTTCGCATGACGTAACTCCGTTTCAACCTGCACAGCGCCGATGTGCACGAGCTGTCCGCGGAACGGTGCGAGCTCCTGTGCTCCAAATGTCTTGGCTTTGATCTGGTCGAGCACGGCATCCGTCAGCGGTACATCGCAGGCATCGCGTGCATCGTACGTGAAGAACTTGCGCGTCACCTCTGGGAACGTGAACACGTCCACACCCACATTCGCGTAGACATTGCCGCTCGTTGGAGGAATGTCCAGACAGTTGATCTGCGCAGTCACACCCATGCCGCTGTAGAACGGACCCTGATTGCCGCTGAGGCTCTTATAGTAGTTCGTAAGGAACACGACTGCGCCGGGGTGATACATACTGTCCAGCTCGCCCATCCAGCGCGCAAATGCCGGGGTCCAAAGTGTTTCATACGGATGCTCCGGCGTGACCATATATCCTACCGGATAACGTCTTGCATCCAACGTGTCGGAAAACGGCACAACATGCACCTGATACCCGTCACGCTCAAGTTTGGTCTGGATTCGGCGCACGATGTCGTCTGCGACGCCCAGATCGTTACCCAACTTTTCGATGCGGAACCCCCCCAGGGTCAGGCAACCGCGTGGAGCGACGAATGATTCGTGGCGTGTCACGTCGACCAGTACGATCGTTTTCGGCACTACCTCGTGAATAATGAGATCGCCATTGCATCCAGCCAGGAAAGCGAATGCAAGAATTGGCAGAAACAAACGTAGGTTTTGCGGCACAATCAGCACCCCCTGTTCAAAACGCACTGATGCCAGTCACTTCGCGCCCGACGACCAATTGGTGAACGGTCTCGGTGCCTTCGTAGGTAATCACAGATTCAAGATTCAAAGCGTGGCGGATCGGGCAATGCTCGGTGGTGATGCCGGCGCCGCCGAGAATGTCGCGCGCTTCGCGGGCGATGTCGATCGCCATGCGGCAGTTGTTCCATTTGGCTAGCGACACCTGGGTCGGCTGCATCTTGCCGGCGTCTTTCAGGCGCCCGAGCTGCAGCGACAGCAACTGCGCCAGGGTGATCCGGCGCGCCATGTCGGCGAGCTTGAGCTGCACTGCCTGCGTTGCCGCGATTGGGCGCTCGAACAGCACGCGCTGCTTGGCATATTCGGTCGCTTCAGTGAAGCAGGCGATCGCCGCGCCAATCGGGCCCCAGGTGATGCCGTAGCGCGCCTGGGTCAGACAGCCGAGCGGACCTTTGAGTCCTTTCACATTTGGCAGACGGCTGGAATCCGGCACACGCACATTGTCGAAGAATAATGCCGAGGTGACCGACGCGCGCAGGCTCATCTTCTTGTGCACTTCCTGGGCGGCGAAGCCCGGCGTGCCTTTTTCCACAATAAATCCTTGTATACCATCGACCGTCTGCGCCCAGACGATGGCGATATGCGCGAGGTTGCCGTTCGTGATCCACATCTTGGCGCCGTTGATGACCCAGTCGCCGCCGTCGCGCTTGGCATTCGTCTTCATGTTCGCCGGATCCGAACCGCCGTGCGGCTCGGTCAGGCCGAAACAGCCGATCACCTTGCCGGCCGCCATCTGCGGCAGCCAATGCTTGCGCTGCTCCTCGCTGCCGTAGGCGTAGATCGGATACATGCACAGCGACGACTGCACCGAGGCGAAACTGCGGATGCCGGAATCTCCGCGTTCCAGCTCCTGGCAGACCAGGCCATAACTGACCGCGTTCATGCCGGCGCAGCCGTATTCGGTGGGCAACGACGAGCCGAGCAGACCCAGTTCGGCCATTTCCGGGATGAGTTCTGCCGGGAAACGCGCCTGGTCGAAACAATCACCGATAATCGGCAACACACGCTCGTCGGTGAAACGCGCCACGGTGTCCTGGACCATGCATTCTTCTTCGCTCAGCAATGAGCGGATGTCGTAAAGATCGGTCGGGTTCAACGGCGCGGCGGGCATGGGAAACTCCGGAAGGCTTTGCAGTGCGATGGCAGGGCCGCGTATTCTAGTGGACGCTCCCTTCCAGGTCACGCAACGGCACCATGCGCGTCCCCGTTCTTGCCTATCACGCCGTCAATATCGAGGGCAACGATTACGCGACCAACGATCATGTCGCGTTTGCCGCCGATTTGCGCCTGATCCATGATCTGGGCCTGCGCGTCGTGCCGGTGCATTGGCTGGTCGACCAGCTCCTGGGTACGGCGAACCGCGACCTGACGCGCTGCGTGGCGCTCAGCTGCGACGATGGCACGGATTTCGACTACTTCGACTTGGATCACTGGGACCACGGCACGCAACGCAGCCTGTTCAATCGCATGGCCGATTTCATCCACGAGAAAGGCGCGGCCGCCCAGCCCGACATGCATCTGACCAGCTTCGTCATCGCCTCGCCGGAAGCACGCGAGCACCTGGACCGCGAACGCCTGGCCGGCCATGGCTGGATCAGCGAACGCTGGTGGCGCGCGGCCCTGGATTCCGGGCATATGGCGATCGAAAACCACAGCTGGGATCACAACCACGACGCGATAGCGCTGCCGGGCATCGGCGGCATGCAGCGCGGCTCGTTCCTCGCGGTCGACAATCGCGAACGCGCCAATGCGGAAATTGCGGCAGCGACGCGCTATATCGACAACATCATTGCGCCGCGCCACACGACCCTGTTCTGTTATCCGTTCGGCCACGTCAACGACTATCTGCGCCTGGAATATTTTCCACTTGTGGACAATGCGCACGGCATGCGCGCCGCGTTCGGCGACGGCGCGGCACCGGTGACGGCTGACAGCGAGCGCTGGAACCTGCCGCGCTACATCTGCGGCTGGCATTGGAAATCACCGGAACAGCTACAGACGATCTTGCGCGAAACCGCGGCGATCTAACTCAAAACGCCCCGACGACATGCGCTCCTGCGATCAGCTCCTGTCGCTTCTCCAGCGCTAACTCACGCGTCCAGTAGACCAGCAAATGCTGATGCTCCGTCTTGGCGAAGCCCAACGCCAGATCGACACGCTCGGCCAACGCATCGCCGCAGTAGCCGAAGATCGCATCGCAGTGCGGCGCGAAATGACGCATCGACCAGCCAAGACTGTATTTGTACAGTCCGCCGACTTCGCGAATTGCATTGCGCAGCGATGCCGGCATGCGGCGCATGGCGCGGTCGTCGACGCAGGCTCCGCCACCGAGCAAGGCTCGTCCCTGTTCGCTGAAGTGGATGTAGCACACCGGAATTTCCTTGCCGTCGTCGTTCCAGAACGCGACGACGTGATGCGGAAAATCCGGCGCATCCTGTCGATAGCGGCGTTGAAAAAGCGCATTGGCAATCGTCGCGTCGGGCACGGCGCGCACGACGATGCCGGGTTCGAGCGAACCCTTATTGGTGGTCACGAACGTTTCTTGCCGCTGTTGCGCACGCCATGCGGCACATGGCCTGTAGCCACATGCTGGCGCGCGGACTCGACATTTGCGTGCGAATCGTCGAAGAAAATATCGGCGCCGAACGCCTGCAGGAACGGACCCTTGTCGCGCCCGCCGAGGAACAGCGCTTCGTCCAGGCGCACGCCCCAGCTTCGCAGGGTAAGGATCACGCGCTTGTGCGCCGGCGCCGAACGTGCGGTGACGAGCGCGGTGCGGATTGGCGATTCGTCACCGGCAGGAAACGCCGCCTGCAGGCGATGCAAGGCCGCGAGGAAGCCGCGGAACGGACCACCCGATAGCGGCTCGTCCACATTTTCCACTTCGTTGCGGTGAAACGCCTCGATACCGTGCTCCTGCGACACGCGTTCGGACTCGTCGCCGAAGATCACCGCGTCGCCATCGAAGGCGATGCGCAACTGATCCGACGCTGTTTGCGGCGCTTTCGATGGCAAGATCGTCGCCGCGGCGACGCCGGCAGCGAGCGCGCGCCCGACACTTTCCGGATTTGCCGAAAGAAACAAGTCGGCAGCAAACGAGTGCACATAGGGCGACGTCGCCGCGCCACTGGTGAACGCGGCTCGCGAGATGTCAAGGCCGTAGTGCTCGATCGAATTGAAGATGCGCAAACCAGTATCGGCGGAGTTGCGCGACAGCAAGATCACTTCGACCCGCGGCGCTGCAGATCGCGGATCATTGAGTTTCAGCAGCTTCTGCACCAATGGAAAAGCGATGCCGGGCGCCAGCAACTCGTTCTCGCGCGCCATCTGGTAGCCGCGGTAGGCATCCAGCCCATCGCGCTCGAAAAGGGCATGGCTCTCTGACAGATCGAACAAGGCGCGCGAGGAGATCGCGACTACCAGGCGATCGTCGGTGGAAATGGGGTCAGAGGACATTTTGCTTTCAGCAACCACGTGATTTGACGCCCCACTCTTCAACTGGCGAATTGCTCGTTGAGAATCCGATCCTCAAGATTGTGTTCCGGATCGAACAGCAGGGTCACGGTTTTTTCGCGCGATTCGCGGATCGTCACTTCGACGACGTCGCGTACTTCGTTGGAATCGGCAGTCGCGCTGACCGGGCGCTTGTAGGGATCCAGGATCTCGAACTTCACTTCGGTGCCGGCGCGCAGGATCGCACCACGCCAGCGCCGTGGCCGGAATGGGCTGATCGGCGTCATCGCCAGCACATCGGCACCGAGCGGAAGGATCGGCCCGTGCGCCGACAGGTTGTATGCGGTGGAACCGGCCGACGTGCACACCAGCACGCCGTCGCACATCAGTTCTTCGATCTTTACCGCACCGTTGAGCGACACGCGCACATGCGCGACCTGCTTGGTCTGACGCAGCAATGAAACTTCGTTGAACGCAAGCGATGAGGTGGTCGTACCCGATTCGCCAACGGCTTCCATCACCAGCGGCTTGAGTTTGGTCGGCTGCGCGCGCGCCAGGCGCTCGCTCAGGCCATCGGCATGGAACTGGTTCATCAGGAACCCGACCGTGCCCAGCTTCATGCCAAACACTGGTTTGTCCAGCGCCAGATGTCGATGCAGGGTGCGCAGCATGAAGCCGTCGCCGCCGAGCGCAACGATGATCTGCGCCTGGTCGATCGGAACTTCCTGATAGCGCTTGCGCAAGTCCGCCAGTGCGGCCTGCGCTTCGTCGGTCTTGGCGGCGACAAAGGCAATTGGTGTGTGTTCGATGGACATGTGTCGGATTCTACGCGACGTTGGTGGGGATCGCACAACGTGGACTCGCCTCTCCCGCTGGCCTCTCTCGACCATTCCATGGTCTCCGAGGCACTTGGGCTCCTGCCCGGCGGCGGGAGAGGCCGGCGCGCTTCGCACGACGGGTGAGGGTGGTGTGTCAGGTTGCACAGACGCCACCCTCATCCCCCAAGGGGACTTCCTTTGGGGCGTCCGGCGCTCCGCGCCACCTTCTCCCGCCAGCGGGAGAAGGGAATCACGCAAACCCCGCAACGCATATCGCCGCGTTGCATCCCACATTCCCCACGGAGAACCACGTCATGATCCGAGCCCTCGTCGCTGCCATTGCTGCCAGTCTTGCCGGCTCCGCCGCCAACGCCGTCGATGCACCGGACTATTCGCTGACGGTCTACAGCGCCGCGCAACCCGGCCAGCTCAGCACCGCCAATCTCGCCGCGTACGGCGCGAACCTGCCGGGATATGCACTGGTGCGCGATGGACGACACATGACCTTGAGCCCGGGCATCGGCGAGTTGCGCTTCTCCGACGTGGCCAAACGCATCGACCCGACCACGGTGGCGTTCGAGTCGCTGTCCGATCCCGCGGGCACGCGCGTCATCGAACAGAACTATCAATACGACCTGGTCGACAATGCGAAACTGCTGGATCGCTATATCGGCCAGGTCATCAGCGTCGAGCAGGTACGCGGCGAGAAAACCGATCAGATCAGCGGCAAGCTGCTTTCGGCCGTCGGCGGCCTCATCCTGCAGCGCGATTCCGGCGAAGTGATCACCCTGGGCAGCTACAGCAATATCCAGTTCCCCGCCCTACCCGGCGGTCTCATCACCAAACCGACCCTGGTCTGGAAAGTCGCGAGCAAAACCGGCGGCGTACAAGACACGCGCGTGAGCTACCAGACCCAGGGCGTCACCTGGTGGAGCGACTACAACGTGACGATGCGCGAACAAGGCGCCGCCTGCGACATGGATCTGGCGGCGTGGGTGACGTTGGTGAACCAGTCTGGCGGCAGCTATGCAAACGCGCAGCTCAAGCTCGTGGCCGGCGAAGTCAACCGTGCACCGGCGGCGCCCGCGCCGAGCGGGCACCTCATGTACAAGATGCAGGCGGCATCCGTGGCCGAAGCCGATGCCGGCTTTACCGAGTCCGGACTGTCTGAATACCACTTGTATACTTTGGGACGGCGTACCGACCTGCCGGAAAATTCGACCAAGCAACTCGAACTGTTTCCCGCCGTCCACAACATCACCTGCCACAAGCAGCTCGTATTCACGGCCGCGCCGCTGCCGTCGAGCTACTGGTCCGGGCCAATCCAGGATCAGGGCTACGCGGCGACGAGCCAGGGAACGGTCGGCTCCTACCTGGAGTTTGACAATAAGGAAGCGAACAAACTCGGCGTGCCGCTGCCCGCCGGACGCGTGCGCGTGAACATGGCGAACCAGGCCGACGGCGCGCTGGAATTCGTCGGCGAGGACGTGATCAAACACACGCCGCGCAACGAGACACTGCGGATCAAGCTCGGCAATTCCTTTGACATCGTAGGCGAGCGCAAGCAGACAAACTTCAGGATCGACACGTCGGCCAAGACGATCGATGAAAGCTTCGAGATCAGCGTGCGCAACCGCAAGAAGGAATCCGCCACCGTGGTCGTGCGCGAATATCTATACCGCTGGAGCAACTGGGAGATCAGCATGAAGAACCACGACTTCGTCAAACGCGACGCACAGACGATCGATTTCCCAGTCGAGATCGCCGCAGATGGCGAGGCGAAGGTGACCTACACCGTTCACTATCACTGGTGACGAAGCCGTAGGGCGCATCTTGGATGCGCCGTCTTAAAAAATTAATGCGGAGCCAGGTCACGAAAAACGCGATCGATTCTATTGCGCCATGGATTGACGTATCGATGCCGGCAGAGATTTCGTCGGCAGATCGCTGCTGTATTGCCACTGCATCCTGCTATCCATGGTCATGAGTATTTGCTTGCCTTGGGTATCGCGTGCGCCAATATTCTTGAATGTCAGGCGGATGCCGCAGCCGCCGCCTTTCGCGATTGCACCGACGTTGACCGAAGCGAGCGATGTCGACGCGTAGGTTTCGGGCGCACCGATGTCGCCTTCGCCGTTCGACGGGCAGCGGTTTTCGGTCGCGAAGAATTCGGCGACCTGGACTTTGACCGGGGAAACCTGCGCGATCGCGCCGGCAATTTTCGCGCGCGTTGTGTAGTCCGAATAGGCCGGTACTGCGATCGCGGCAAGGATGCCAATGACCGCAATGAAGCCAAATATCAGGACGACGACGACGATGATCCAGCTATTGGAGGATGATGGCTTGACGATTGTCGGCCCCGCGGGCGCGGTCCACGCCGGCGGAATCGCAGGTGCGCCGACCACGACCAGGCCGAGCTCGCGCGCGATCTGGCTCAGTGGCACCCAGGCCGCCAGCCCCTCGCGCCACACCAGGGTGCTTGCGGCGACGCTGCCATCCTTGAAGGCATTGGCAAGCCAGGCCGCTTCCACCGGGCCTTGCTGCTGGTTCTTGGCATCCGCGTAATACCACTGACTGGACATGGTTTTCTCCCCTTTTCCCAATTAATGAATTTTATATTCGATCGTCATCGAAGGCGACCGCAGCGATTGCTACAAAAAGTTTTACAGGCGCGCCGCGCGCTTGATCGACAAATAGTGCTCGACCAGCGCCGCGGGCAGCTCGTTGCAGGTGACGTCGAGTACGTCAGCGCCTTGCGCGCGCAACATCCGATGCGTGCGCCCGCGCTGCTCGACGTACTGCATGGTCGCCGCGGTGCGCACGGCGTCGTCGAAATTTTGCACGCTCTGTTGCAGCGTGCGATCGAGCACTTGCTCGCGCAGGCTGGCGACGCACACCAGGTGCCGGCGCTGCAGTTGACGCACGGCGGCAAGCAGGTCTTCGATATCTTCGTCGCGGGCATTGGTGATCAGCAACACCAGGCAGCGCCGCGGCTGGCGCACGCCGAGCACGGTCGCGGCTTGCAGGTAATCCGTCGCCACCGGCCGCGCTTGCAGATCGAACACGGTGTTGAGCAAGGTATCGACAGTGCCGAGGCTGCGGCGTGGCGCCATGTAACGCGCTTGTTCGCCAGCGGTGAGCAGGCCGACGGCATCGCCCTGGCGCAGCGCGATGTACGCAACCATCAATGCAGCATTGAGTACATGATCGAAATGAGTTAGCGCATCGTCGCGCGCGAGCATGCGCCGGCCGGTGTCGAGCAGCAGCATGACTTGCTGGTTGCGCTCGTCCTGGTAGTCGCGAGAAATAAGCTTGCGCGTGCGCTGACTCGCCTTCCAATCGATCTGGCGCAACGAATCACCGACGCGATACTCGCGCAATTGCTGGAACTCGGTGCCTTCGCCGCGGCGGCGTTTCAGGTGCGCGCCGACGACGCGCGATGCCTGTTCGGCGCCAACCAGCGCAAGCTTGGCCAGCGGCGCAAAATTGGGATAGACACGCACAGTCTGCCGCGCCGGGACGATGCGGCGCTGCCGCCACAGGCGCAACGGCGACGCGATGCGTACGGCGCAGCCATCGAACTGGAACAGGCCGCGCGCAGCCGGGGTGATCCGGTACGGCAGTTCGAGCTCACGGCCCGGCGGCAGCATCGCGCGCCGCGGCAGGCCGAACACCGTCCAGTCGCCTGGATGCAGATCGTGCACTTCGACGCGCAGCGCGCGGGACGCGTCATGCCGCAAGCGCAGCGTCACGACGCGCTCGATGCCCACCGGCACGATCGGCGGCAGCTCGCGCGCGATCTCCGGTGTCGGCAAGTTGCGCAGGTGCAGCGCGTCGAGAAGTGCGATCAGTGCCAGTACGGCGCCGGCGGCGGCAAACACGACGAGAGGCAACACGCCGAATGCCACCAGCGCTCCAAGCAACGCACAGACCAGCAACGCGGCGACGAAGCCGAGTGTGGGTCTCACGACTGCAGATCCTCGAAACAATTTTGCTCAATACAGGTACGAATCATTTGCGCGGCGCGTCGACCTTGAGCAGCAGCGCTTCGAGTACGTCATCGATCTTGCGGCCTTCAATCTGCATCTCCGGCGCCAGGCTCAGGCGATGACGCAGCGCGGGTTTTGCGATTGCGCGCAGATCGTCGGGCGTCACGAAGTCGCGGCCATCCAGCACCGCTTGCGCGCGCGCCGCACGCACCAGCGCCAGGCTGCCGCGCGGGCCGGCGCCCATCGCGATGCCGGGCCACTCGCGCGTGGCGCGGGCGACGCGCACGGCATAGTCGAGCACGACTGGATCGACGCGCACCAGCGCCGTGCCCTGCTGCATCGCGAGTACTTCTTCCGGCGCCGCGACCGCGCGCACGCGCGACAAATCGAAATCGCTGGCGCTGCGGCCGACGCTCACACGCGTGACCATGCGAATTTCGTCTTCCACGGTCGGATAGTTCATCAGCACCTTGAGCAGGAAACGATCCAGTTGCGCTTCGGGCAAGGGATAGGTGCCTTCCTGTTCAATCGGATTCTGGGTCGCCACGGCAAGGAAAGGCGGTGCCAGCGGAAAGCTGCGCGATTCGATCGTCACCTGCAGTTCCTGCATCGCTTCGAGCAAGGCAGCCTGGGTTTTGGCCGGGGCGCGATTGATTTCATCGGCCAGCAGCAGGTTCGCAAACACCGGGCCGCGGCGGATCTTGAAACTCTCGGTCTTCGGATCGTAAAACGCGTGGCCGCTGATGTCGCTGGGCATGAGGTCGGGCGTGAACTGCACACGCGAGAACGTGCACTTGAGCGCGCTGGCCAACGCGCGCACGAGCAAGGTCTTGCCCAGTCCCGGCACGCCTTCGAGCAGCACGTGGCCGCCGGCCAGCAGCGCGATCAGGAGCTGATCGAGTATTTCGGTCTGGCCGACGAAGGCCTGGGCGATCTGTGCGCGAATCGCGTTGCAGCGCTCAGTCAGTGCGGCGCCCGTGATCGGTTTGAGCGGCCCGGTCGCAGCACCGTTGTCGTCTGGTTTGATGATTTGTTCATTCATGGAGTCGTACTCAAGGTGAAAGGCTTAGTTCGGTGAGAGTCTTGACCGTGGCAAGAAATTGTTCGGGACGACTCAGGTCGACAGGATTCAACGCCTGGCGTATCTCGGCAAGCGGCCGTTTGGTTCGCGTCGCCAAGGCCTGCGCGAGTGCTTCGCCATCCAGCGAACCCAGGGTTTGATCGTCGCGCCGCAGGCGCTCGATAAATGCGCGCCGCAGCGGTGCATACAACGCCGCCGCGCGGCCGCGCCGAAAGGTGAATTCGCCAGCAGCCTCGACATGCTCGCGCAAGGCGCGCCGATGCGCGGCAGCCTGCGGCAACAGCGGACCGAAGCGCTGGCTGCGCGTCCATAGCCACGCAAGCAGGGCCAGCAATGCGGGCAACAGCGCTGGCCAGCCGCGCTCGACCAGCAGCACATACAGCGGCGGCACATCGGCGGCGTAGACCAGATGCACCTTCCCACCCTGCAGCGCAGGCCCGATCACTTGCCAGGCGAGCTCGGCATTGCCCGGTTGCTTGAGTGCCTCGGTGCTGAGGAATTTCAGATCGCCGGCAACGAACCATCCTCCGTCTTCACGCGCGCGCCGGCCGAAGTAGTAGCCTTGCTGATTGTCGCCCGCCAGCAAACTGAAATCCTTGACCTGCTCTGGCTTGAGCTTGAAGCCGAAAACAAAACAGTGCTCGCCGCTATCCGCGCCAGCCTGCGCCGGCCACTGCAAACACGCCGAGTGGGACACGACCGACAAGCCGAGCGCGTCGAGCAATTCACCGCCGCGCCCTTCGCTGCCCGGCGGCAACGAAAAGATCAACTGCCCGCCAAGATCGATCCAGTCGAGCAGATTGTCGACCTGGTCCTTCGTCAACGTGCGCACATCAGCGGTCAGCACCAGCGTGTCATCGGATTCCAGCGCCATGGCCTGCAGATTGAGGTTTGCACGCGAAGCGACTTCGATGCCGCGCGCCTGCAAAACTTTTTTCAGCCCGTAAAGCGGGTTGTAGCTGGCTTCGCCGCGCAAGGGCACGTCGACATCGTCTTCGACGCGCTCGAAGGTGACGAACCACCATGCGATCAAGGCTGCCAACGGCAGCAGCATGATCAGGGTTATCAGCAAGCCACGGCGGCTCATGGCAGCGCCTGCACGGGTGCGTTCCAGGCGGCGAGCAACGCTTCCACTTCGCCCACAGTCGGTAGTCGCTGCGCGTAAGCTGCTTCCTGCCAATTACGCACGATGCGTGCAAACAACGCGGCATATTCAGTGTCCGTCAGTCGGCGCGCGCGCCGCAGGCACTCGGATTCGGTGGCGCCCGCCGGCAGCGGCGTGCCAAGGCTTGTCGCCAGACGCTCGACGCCAGCGCGATACAGCAAAGCCAACGCGGCACGCAGCTGGCCGCGTTGCCACAACGCGCGCACGGCAGTGGGAATATCCTCCGGCAATGACTCCGCGGCGACGACATCGTGTACATCGATCCGATCCGGCAGCCGCGGCGGCGCGTAGCGATCGGAAATCCACGGCAGCCAGCGATGACGATTCGCGACAATGATCACCAAGGCGATCACAATCAATATCCACAGCCCGTACTCGGCAATGAACCCGAGAAGATTTCCGATGCTGCGCGCCCATGGTGGCGCGTCCGGATTCCTGGACTTGTCCTCGTCCAGAGGATTGCGCCGTTTCCAGACAAACTGCCGTGCCGTCGCCTTCAGGTCGCCTTCGCTGTAGGTCTTCTTCACCGCCGCCTGGAATGCCGCGCCGTCATCGCGATAGCTGCCGGCGAACATTTTCTCCAGCGTTGTCTTCAGCTGCTTTTCCTTGGCGTCTTTCTTGTCGCCGTGTTCCGCCGCATCGTCGCCGGATTTCGGCTCGGCCTTCGACTCGCCAGAAGCATCTGTCGGAGCCGGAGTCGCAGTTGTGGTAGGTTCCTCGGCCGGCAGCGGCGCAGAAAATGCCGTGAGCGCCACGAACAACAACGCGGCCGCCAAAAGCGGTTGCGACAGGCGCGCCGCAAGGCGTCGAAACGCGAGCTCGATGTCCCAGCCTTCCAGTTGCATGCGCCGATTCAGGTACAAGCCAAAGCCCGCACCGATGTAGAACGGCTCGACGATCGTAAGCGCGATCCAGCCTATCAGGTTGGCCACGACTTGCGCCCATAGCGGCGGGTTCTCGAACACCACCCGCCACACGGCCTTGGCCGAATCAGACAGGAATTCGACCGGCACGAACATGAGTCCAAGCAGCACGATCGAGATGTACAACATGATTTCCAGATTCACGCCGAGCAAGGTCAGCAGCACATTCGGCGAGGCGTTCGCCTGACCCAGAACACGCACGCGCACTTTGCGCTGCGCCCCGGCGGCACCTTCGAGCAGATCGACCGGCAACAGCATCGCGCGTCCCGGGTGGAAGCGCCGCCACAGCAGCCACGGCGTGATCGGACCCAGGCCTGAGGTTCGCTGCGCGACCAGCGATTCGCGCAACGACGGCACAGCGCCGAACACTGCGCGCGAGATCACGTACAGCGGAATGCGGTCGAATGCCGGTTTGAGCCACCACAATGCGAGCCCCGCGAGCCAGGGCAGACCGATCAGGTAGCCGAGCGTGTTGAGCAGCGCAAACACCGGCAATGTCACCAGGATCCAAGCGGCCCAGATGCGCGCGGCGTGTGCGCGCACCAGCGCGATGCCCAGATCCACCGCCTCCCACGGGGTCCGCGCACGCAATGCGATGGTCAGTCCTTCAAGTTGCATGCGACGATACCGAGAAAGTCAACAATAGTACTTTGTTGCTTTTTATACAATGTATCACGGCAAGCATCGGGCTCATTCGACACTATCCTGGCCGCGGCCGCCGCGCCACAGCCACAACAGAATCGCCAGCCAAATCATTCCGCCAACGCTGAACTTGACCGAAGCGGGCATCCACACCAGCGACGACCAGTACGCCTCGATGAACGCGGCGAAGATCAGCATCGCGAATACGCCGAGCACCAGACGGGCGCCGATTTCCCCGGCTTCGACCAGGGCGCGCCCGCGCGTGCGCCGGCCCGGTGCGATCAGGGCCATGCCGATCTGCAGGCCGGCGCCGCCGGATATTACGATGGCGAGCAGCTCCGGGGCGGAGTGTCCGGCCACGAAGCGCCAGAACGGGCCGCCGTAACCGATCGCGGTGAGATGGCCGGCGATGCCGCCGATCATCACCCCGTTCATGATCAGTACGAAGATCGAGCCGACGCCGGCGAGCAGGCCACTGGCGAACGTGCGAAAGCCAATGCTGACATTGTTGAAAATGTATACGCCGAACATTTTCAGGTCGGTGCCGCTCTCGCGGCCTATTCGTTCGGCCGTGGACGCCGGATCGTACATATTCTCGAACTGCGCCAGCTGCCCCGGATCGAAGAGCGTGTGCACCAGCTCCGGCCGCACTTGCAGCAGCACGATCGAAGCGATCAGGGGCAGGAAAAACAACAACGCGGCAACCGTCATCGCGCGCCATTGCGCACGCACCAGGCGCGGAAAGCCCGCGGCAAAAAAATCTAGGATGCGGCGCAAACGCGGCGCACGCGGCCGGTACAGCACCAGATGCCCGCGGTACGCCAGATCCTGCAGGCGCTGGATCAACAACGCGCTATAACCGCGATGTTCGGCCAGCGCGAGCTGCTGGCAGATGCGGCGATAGGCAGCGGGGAATTCGCTGTCCGCGAACACGCCGGCGGCCTCGCTCAGGCGCTCGCGCCCTTTTGGCCGCGCGCGCAATTGCAGCCAGCGTGCAAATGCCGACCATTCTTCGTCATGACTTGACTGGAACAGTTCCTGCTTCATGCCGGCGCGCGCTTCATCGACGACCGAGCAAGGCGCCGGCCATGCCCTGCAATCGTTGTACGGCAAGTGCACCGGAGCCATGCGTCAGCATCGGCAGCAGTGCGGCCAGTTCCTGCTGGCGTTCAGGCGTCAGTTGTGCGGCACGCTCGGCAAACTCGACGATCGCGGCACGTTCGCCAAGTGCCAGTCCGGGCGGCGGATTCACCACCGGCACGTTCGGCGCGGCGCTTTGTTTGCCTGCAGGTTCCGCATACACGACAAGAGTGCCGGCGACCAGATCGCCGAGGCGCCGGCTGTGCGTGTCGACCAGGCTCGTGATCAGTCCGAAGCCATAGCAGAACGGCAGCATGTCGACCGTACGCATCAGGTTGCGCACGATCGAGGCGATCCACGTGACCGGCGTGCCATTCGCGTTGATCACGCGCAGACGCATCACTTTCTTGCCGGGCGTCTGCCCGTCGCGCAGCACTTCGAACAGCACCGGGTAGAACCAGAACAGCACGAACACCATCAGCAGGTAAATTCCGACACCGCTCTCGCCGAGCAGCGCGATGACCGCAGCCAGCGCCCAGAGAATCGCAACGCGGATAAGCGCATCGATGCCCCACGCATAGGCACGCGGCATGGCGCCCGCGGACCGCAACTGCAGGGCAATCCCTTCCGGCGTTTCAACCAGGGTCAGGGTGTCGAGCATGGTCCGGTCGCAGTCAGGCTTTTACGACGATCGTGTCGGCGATGTGGTCGTGTACGCAACGGTAGTCATCACGGAAGATAAACAGCGCATCGACAAGACGCACCAGGTAACCCAGGCCGGGAATCAGGTTGAGAATCGCGGCGGCAATGCTGAGCGGCAAGATGCGCAGGAAAATGATCCGCGCCAGCCCGCAGCGGCTTCCGTCGGTACGCACGATCTTGATTCCCAGCCAGCGCTTGGCAATTGTCTGGCCATAGCGGTACAGCCAGACGAAATTCAGCACGATCAATCCGACAATGGCGATAAGGGCAATCGCGACTATGCCCATGACCATCGCGCTCATGGACGCGCCTGTGCGGGTGTTGGCGGCAATGACGATCGAGACTCCCACGAATATTCCGACGGGAATACCGAAAACCAGACCATCCAGGATGACTGCACCGAGCCGGGTCCCGCGGTCCGCCAGGGTAATCTCGGCCGTGCTATCGCTGATATCGCTTACGCGTGCTGCCGGCGCAGCATATGGATTCACCGGCGGCAATGGCGGTGGTTGCGGCATTTTTTGAACTCCCCTATGAGTCAGTCCGGACCCAGCTCCGGACCATCGCACTTTAGCCGCCGCAGCGCGGCGAGACAATGCGTTGGTCACGTCTAAGCGGGCGGCGCGGTGTCCAGGTCGCCCAGGCGCACCACGGCGGCCAGTGCCAATTCGCTCAGACCGTCGCCAGCATGGTTGCGCCAATGCGCCAGGATCTGCCTGCGCATGCGCGGATCCCAGAACTTTTTAATGTGATTGCTGATTCCCGCGACAGCCAGCCCGCGATCAGGTTCGGAGCGGAAGTAGTCAGCGATGTCGTTCGCCATGCGTACCAGGTGTTCGATGCTCATCGCGCGGGCTTTCCCGACTCTGGCATGGCCGCGACGACTCTTTGTGGAAACGTATACACCGACCAGCCGTCGCGCCGGGCGAATCCGATCAGCACGACATTGGTTTCTTGTGCCAGCGCGATGGCCAGCGCTGTGGGCGCCGAGATCGCGGCAAGCGCGCCGATGCCGACCGTCGCTGCCTTCATCACCATCTCGTAGCTGGCGCGACTGGTGACGACGAGAAATCCTGCCAGCGGGTCGAAACGAGCGGACATCGCTCCGATCAGCTTATCCAGCGCATTGTGCCGACCGACATCCTCGCGCAACAGCGCGATCTGGCCGTCGGCCATTACCCAGGCAGCCGCATGCGTGGCGCCCGTCGCCGCGTTGATCGGCTGATTCGGCCCAAGGCGATCGAGCGCAAGTTGCAGCGCTTGCGCATCGATGCGGACATCGCCCGCGACCGGCGGCGGATGACGCACGGCTGCATCCAGCGTCTGCGCACCGCAAAGGCCGCAGCCGGTGCGGCCGGTAAGTTCGCGCACGCGGTCCTCGATCGCGTAGGCACGTTCGGGCGGAATCGCAATGCGCAACTCGATACCCGCGAGCGCCGGCACGATTTCCACTTTTTCGCATTCCGCCGGCGTGGCGATGATCGCTTCGCTCAGGCTGAAGCCCAGGGCGAAGTCTTCCAGATCCGCCGGCGTCGCCATCATTACCGCGTGCGGACGCCCGTTGTAGACGAAGGCGATCGGAATTTCTTCCGCGACCGCATCAGTTACCTGCGTGGCAACGTTGCGGCGATGGCGTTCGGCGCCGCGGCGCACCGCGCCGGATGGGAGGTCGTCGCCCGATCTATTTGGGTTCGATCTATTTGGCAGGGATGGCATGCTCAAGCAGCTCCTGCTGCTGCCGATCATTGGCTTCGTGGCGCTTCTGCCATTCCGACGGCTGGCTCACCCGCGCGACCTGCACCGCGGTGACCTTGTATTCCGGGCAATTGGTCGCCCAGTCTGAATTCTCGGTAGTGATGACGTTCGCACCCGAGCCCGGAAAATGAAACGTCGTATACACGATGCCCGGCTGCATGCGTTCGCTCACTTTGGCGTGCAGCACGGTTTCGCCGGCCCGGCTGTGGATGCCGACCCAGTCGCCATCCTTGACGCCGCGCTCCTCGGCGTCATGCGGATGGATTTCCAGAATATCTTCGGAGTGCCATTGCACATTTTCGGTACGCCGCGTTTGTGCGCCGACGTTGTATTGCGAGAGGATGCGCCCGGTCGTCAGGATCAGCGGGTACTTTGCGTTGACGCGCTCGGTCGTCGGTACGTATTCAGTGACGAGGAAGCGTCCCTTGCCGCGCACGAATTCACCGACATGCATGGTCGGCGTGCCTTGCGGATGCGCATCGTTGCATGGCCACTGAATGCTGCCGAGATCGTCGATCTTGGCGAAGCTGATGCCTTTGAACGTGGGCGTCAGGCGCGCGATCTCATCCATGATCTGGGACGCATGCGTGTAATTCATTGCATAGCCCATCGCATTGGAGATGAGCTGGGTGATCTCCCAATCGGCGTAGCCGGCCGGCGGGCGCATCACCTTGCGCACCGGTGACACGCGCCGCTCGGCATTGGTGAAGGTGCCGTCCTTTTCCAGAAAGCTCGATCCGGGCAGGAACACGTGCGCGAATTTCGCCGTCTCGTTGAGGAACAGATCCTGCACCACGATGCATTCCATGGCGCTCATCGCCGCCGTGACGTGTTGCGTGTTCGGATCAGATTGGCCGATGTCCTCGCCTTCGATGTACAGGCCCATGAACTCGCCATCGAGCGCGGCGTCGAACATGTTCGGAATGCGCAGGCCCGGTTCGTCGAGCAGATTCACACCCCATGCCTGCTCGAAGCTTGCGCGCACCGCGTCATCGGACACATGGCGATAGCCGGGAAATTCATGCGGGAACGATCCCATGTCGCAGGAACCCTGCACGTTGTTCTGGCCGCGCAGCGGATTCACGCCGACGCCGGCGCGACCGATGTTGCCGGTAAGCATGGCCAGGTTCGCAATCGCCATGACGGCGGTCGAACCCTGCGCATGCTCGGTGACGCCCAATCCATAATAGATCGCCGCATTGCCGCCGGTGGCGTACAACCGTGCCGCCGCGCGTACCTGCGCCGCCGGCACGGCCGTGGCACTTTCCATGGACTCCGGCGAGTTGCGCGGCTCGGCGATGAACTTTTTCCACTTGTGGAAAGCTTCGTCCTCGCAGCGCGCGGCGACGAACGCATCGTCGACCAGGCCTTCATCGACGATCACGTGCGCCAGGCTGTTGAGCAGCGCGACATTGGTCCCCGGCCGCAACGGCAAATGATGGTCGGCAACGACATGCGGCGTGCGCACCAGATCGATGCGCCGGGGATCGGCTATGATCAGCTTTGCACGGCCGCGTCCATTTTCTTCGCGCAGCCGACGCTTCATCTGTGAGGCAAACACCGGATGCGCGTCGGTCGGGTTCGCTCCAATAATGAGGATCACATCGCACTGCTCGACCGAATCGAAATCCTGCGTCCCCGCCGATTCGCCGATCGTGTTTTTCAGTCCATAGCCGGTCGGCGAATGGCACACGCGCGCGCAGGTATCCACATTGTTGTTGCCGAACCCAGCGCGCACGAGTTTCTGCACCAGATAGGTTTCTTCGTTCGTGCAGCGCGAGGAAGTAATGCCGCCAATCGCAAACTTTCCGTATTTGGCCTGGATGCGCTTGAACTCCGCGGCGACGTGGCCGATCGCCTCTTCCCAGCTCACTTCGCGCCACGGATCGGAAATCTTCGCGCGGATCATCGGTGTGGTGATGCGATCCGGATGCGTGGCGTAGCCGATCGCGAAGCGGCCCTTGACGCAGGAATGACCGTGGTTTGCGTGGCCATCCTTGTTCGGCACCATGCGCACGAGTTGCTCGCCCCGCATCTCCGCGCGGAACGAGCAGCCGACGCCGCAGTACGCGCAGGTGGTGACGATGCTGTGCTCGGCCTGGCCCATCGCGATCAGTGACTTTTCCGACAGCGTCGCGGTCGGGCATGCCTGCACGCAGGCGCCGCAGGAGACGCATTCGGATTCCAGGAACGACTCATCCTGGCTCGCCGCGACTTTGGAAGCGAATCCGCGGCCCTGAATCGTCAGCGCAAACGTTCCTTGCACGTCCTCGCAAGCACGCACACAGCGTGAACAGACGATGCACTTGGACGGATCAAACGTGAAGTACGGATTGCTTTCGTCCTTCTTCACATCCAGATGATTTTCGCCGGCATAGCCGTAACGCACTTCGCGCAAACCGACAGCTCCCGCCATATCCTGCAATTCGCAGTGCCCATTTGCGGTGCAGGTCAGGCAATCCAGCGGATGGTCGGAAATATACAATTCCATGACGCCGCGGCGCAGGTCGCCGAGCTTGGCGTTTTGCGTCGTGACCTTCATTCCGGCCGCGACAGGTGTCGTGCACGATGCCGGATAGCCTTTCATGCCTTCGATCTGCACCAGACACAAGCGGCACGATCCGAACGCGTCGAGCATGTCGCTCGCGCACAACTTGGGAATATTGATGCCAATGGTCGCCGCGGCGCGCAGCACCGAGGTGCCTTCCGCCACATCGACTGCGAAGCCATCGATCGTCAGCGTGACCGACTTCGCGGATCGGACAGCGGGTGTACCCAGATCGCTTTCTGCTATCGATCGCATGATTTCTTTTCTCCTGCGCTACGCGATTGTACGCGGCGCAAAATCCTCAGGAAAATACTGCACGGCACTGCGCACGGGATCCGGCGCCAAACCACCGAGCGCGCATAGCGAGCCATGCCGCAAGGTGTCGCAAAGATCACTCAACAGGGCGAGATTCTTCCCGCGGTCGATACCGGCACGGCTTTTGTCGGCAATGATGCGGTCGATCACTTCCACGCCGCGGGTCGAGCCGATCCGGCAAGGCGTGCACTTGCCGCAGGATTCGACGGCACAGAACTCCATCGCGAAACGCGCCTGCTCCGCCATGTCGACGCTGTCGTCGAACGCAACGATTCCGCCGTGACCGAGCATGGCGCCAATCGCGGCAAACGCCTCATAGTCGATGGGCGTGTCGAATTGCGATTCCGGAAGATACGCGCCCAGCGGCCCGCCCACTTGCACGGCACGAATCGGCCGGCCGGTGGCGGAGCCACCACCGTAGTCGTAGAGCAATTCGCGCAAAGTAAGCCCAAACGCTTTTTCCACTAATCCACAATACTTCAAATTTCCGGCCAGTTGAAGCGGCAGAGTGCCACGCGAACGGCCGAGTCCAAAGTCGCGGTAGAACGCGGCGCCCTTGTCCAGGACGATCGGCACGGAAGCGAACGTGATCACATTGTTGACCACGGTGGGCTGGCCGAACAGCCCCTTGATCGCCGGCAACGGCGGCTTGAAGCGAATCTGGCCACGGCGGCCTTCAAGGCTTTCCAGCAGCGATGTTTCTTCGCCGCAGATATAGGCGCCCGCGCCGAGGCGCACTTCCAGATCGAAGCGTTTGCCGCTGCCGTGCACGTCCGCGCCGAGCCAGCCGGCGGCGTATGCTGAGGCGATCGCCTGCTTGAGCGCAGCGTGCGCATGCGGATACTCGCAGCGCAGATAGATGTAGCCGCGATCCGCGCCGACCGCGAGTGCCGCTATTGTCATGCCTTCGATCAGCACGAACGGATCGCCCTCCATCAACATGCGGTCGGAGAACGTACCCGAATCGCCTTCGTCGGCATTGCACACAATGTATTTTTGTGTACTTTTTGTATCTTGCACGGTCTGCCATTTGATGCCGGCAGGAAATGCCGCACCACCGCGCCCGCGCAGTCCGGATTCGGTCACTTCGCGCACGATATCGGCCGAGCCCATGCCCAGCGCCCGTCGCATTCCGCGCAGACCTCCATGCGCCTCGTAGTCTTGCGTACTGAGCGGATCGGTGACACCGACACGCGCAAACGTCAGGCGTTCCTGCTTGCTGAAAAACGCGTTCTGCTCGATCGCGCCCAGACGCAGCGCGTGCGCGTTGCCGTCGACGAATCCGGCATCGAATAGGCCGGGAACATCGCTCGCGCGCACCGGTCCATAGGCGATGCGCCCAGCCGGCGCGACAATTTCCACGAGCGGCTCCAGCCAGAACATGCCACGCGAACCATTGCGAATGATGCGCATGTCGATGCCGCGATTTTCTGCTTCAGTGGCAATTGCGCGCGCCGTTGCTTCCGCGCCGACGGCAAGCGCCGAGGCATCACGCGATACGTAGACGTCGGTGCTCATGCGTGCACTCCGAGCGTCTGGATCAAGGCGTCGAAGGCAGCGGCGTCCACGCGCCCGTGCAACTGGCCGTCGACCAGCAGCGAGGGCGCGCAAGCGCAATTGCCCAGGCAGTAAACCGGCTCCAGCGTCACCGCACCATCGGCCGAGGTTTCGTGGAAATCCACGCCCAGCGAGCGCTTGGCGTGTGCTTCCAGTGCACGCGCACCCATCGACTGGCAGGCTTCGGCGCGGCACAAGTATACAATGTGCTTTCCTGCCGGGCGGGTGCGGAAATAGTGATAGAAACTGACCACGCCATGCACTTCGGCACGACTGAGATTGAGACCGTGCGCGATCAGCGGCAGCGCGTCCGGCGGGATATGTCCGATCGCATCCTGCAGCGCATGCAGAATCGGCAACAGTGCGCCAGGGGCGTCCTTCCAGGCAACGAGCGCAGCAGCAACGGCCCGTTGGGTCTGAGGCGTCGGCAGCGCAGAAGATTCGGGATTTGTCTGTGCCCGCGTTGAATTCATCGTGTCCGCCATTGCCTGGCGGGCAGTTTAATCCAAACGCTGTTCCGCAGTTCAAAATACGCACAAACTTCGCGCGGCAACAGCGCTTCAGAGCAGACCAAAGCGCCGCAGCATCCAGCCTTTCATGGCCTGCGTCAGCGCCATGTAGCTGATCAGGATAACCGCGAGGAACGCCCAATACGGGCCGGGCAGCGGCACGAACCCGAACCAGGCGCCGATCGCGGCGAACGACAGGGTGACACCAACCGCGCAGATGATCACGCTGGTCAAGGTCAGCGGCAGGCTGGCGCGACTTTCCACAAAGGGAATTTTTCCAGTGCGGATGATGTGCACGATCAGGGTCTGGGTCAAAAGCGATTCCACGAACCAGCCGGTCTGGAACAGCTTCTGGTGTTCCGGCCCGTTGGCGCCGAGCACGAACCACAAGACCGCAAACGTGGCGTAGTCGAAGATCGAACTGATCGGACCGATGCAAAACATGAAGCGCTTGATCGCCTCCAGATCCCATTGTCGCGGCTTGGACAGATATTCCGCATCGACTTCGTCCGACGCCACTGCCGTCTGCGAAAAATCGTAAAGCAGATTATTCAGCAAAATCTGCACCGGCAGCATCGGCAGGAACGGCAGCAGCGCGCTGGCGCCGATCATGCTGAACATGTTGCCGAAGTTCGAACTCGCCGTCATCTTGATGTACTTCAAGATATTGCCGAACACCTTGCGGCCTTCGAGCACGCCCTCTTCCAGCACCATCAGGCTCTTTTCGAGCAGGATGATATCGGCTGATTCCTTGGCGATATCGACCGCGGTATCTACGGAAATGCCGACGTCCGCGGCGCGCAGCGCGGGACCATCGTTGATGCCGTCGCCAAGGAATCCGACGACGTGGCCATCACGGTGCAGGGCCTGAATCACGCGTACTTTTTGCTGCGGATTCAGGCGCGCGAACACTGGCGTATCACGCGTGGCGATCGTGAGCTCTTCATCGCTCATCGCCTCGATCTTCGGGCCAGTCAGGAATTTCTCGACCTTGATGCCGACCTGGCGACACACATTGCGCGTGACGATATCGTTGTCGCCGGTGAGGATCTTCACCGCCACGCCGTTCGCGTTCAGAGCCTGGATCGCTTCAGCTGCGCTGTCCTTGGGCGGATCCAGGAACGCGATGAAACCCATCAGGGTCAGATCGTTCTCGTCGTCACGCGAGTAGCTCGGCTTGATTTCGATTTCACGCATGCCAAGCGCGAGCGCGCGGAAGCCATCGTCGTTCATGTCGCGAGCAACCGCGCGCACCTCGTCGAATTTCTCCTTCGACATGGGGTGGACAGCCTCGCCCAACGCGAGCCGCGAACACACGCCGACGGTTTCGGCAACGGCGCCCTTGGCGATGAGGAAATGCCTGCCGGCTTCGTCGCGCACAATGACCGACATGCGCCGGCGAGTGAAATCGAACGGCACCTCATCGACCAGGGTAAATGTGGATTTCAGCCGCTCCGCCGTCGCCGCGTCGGTACGATCGAGCACCGCCACATCGAGCAGGTTGCGCAGACCAGTCTGGTGGTAGCTATTGAGCCAGGCGTACTCGAGCACGCTGTCGTCGTCGTCGCCGTTGATGTCGGTGTGGCGTTCGAGGATGACCTTGTCCTGGGTCAACGTGCCGGTCTTGTCGGTGCACAGGACGTCGATCGCGCCGAAGTTCTGGATCGCATTCAGGCGCTTGACGATGACGTCCTTGCGCGCCATTTTCAACGCGCCCTTGGCCAGGTTGATCGCCACGATCATCGGCAGCATTTCCGGCGTGAGCCCGACCGCAACCGCGACCGCAAACATGAAGGCCTGGAACCAGTCGTGCTTGGTCAGGCCGTTGATCAGGAAAACCAGTGGCACCATGACAATCATGAAGCGCACCATGAGCCAGGCGAAACGCGAGACGCCGCGGTCGAAACTGGTCTGTACGCGCTGGCCGATCAGCGAGCCGGCGAGCGCACCGAAATAGGTGTTTGCGCCGGTCGCGGCGATCACTGCCGTCGCGCTGCCGGAAACCACGTTCGAGCCCATGAAGCACAGGCTGCGCGCTTCCAGTGCGGTTTTTGCCTCGGCGTCCGCGCCGGCAAATTTTTCTACTGGCATCGATTCGCCGGTCAGGGTGGACTGATTGATGAACAAGTCCTTCGCGCTGAGCAGGCGCAGATCGGCCGGTACCATGTCGCCGGCGGACAGGTGAACAATGTCGCCCGGCACCAGGCCATCGATTTCCACTTCGAGTTTGCGGTTGGCGCGCACGGGCCGCGCGTCTTCGTCGGCGCCTTCGACGGTTTCGTCGACTTCGCGCCGCGCTGTCGCCGTATTGCTGACCATGCGCCGCAGTTGTTCCACTGCGCGGCTGGAACGTGCTTCCTGGAAATGGGCGACGAAGACCGCCATCACCACCATTGCGAACATGATGATCGCGCCAATCTTGTCGCTGATCTGGTCGCCGCTGACCCAGGTGATCACCGCGAGCACGGTGAGCAGGATGTTGATCGGATTGGTGACGAAGCGCTCGAGGATCTGCAACAGAAAAGGTTTTTTCTTCTCCTGGGCAACGACGTTCGCGCCGAACTCGGCGAGGCGTTCTTCAACCTGCTCGGGATTGAGACCTTCAGGCGTACATTGCAGGCGCGACAGGACTTCCGGCGCCTCCAGATGGGCAAGCGCCAGCAGTTCGGCCGCGGCACGTGCCGATGCTTCATTTTTGTTGCGATCGCGGCCGGTCGCCGGTATCAGCATGGAGAAGTGGAACAAATCCAGCATTTCGCGTGTGCTCCGAATCGTTCGGGCAGCCTGCCAAGCGACAATGACAGATTCACGACACTGGTTTTCGCCACACAGGCGAAACCGGCGCATCTTCCGCCTCAGCGGAAGCGGCCGTTCAAACGGGCTTCCGCGGAATTATGCTGGCACAGCTGCAGTTTTGTGGCTACTGCAAGGGTCCACGGAGGACAGCCTCGTCAAGGAAAGGTGCGCGCAAGGTAGTCGCGCGGAGTGGAGTTGTCAATCGATCTTGGCGTGGCCCGACTTGCGCTGGCGCAGGCGCTGCGCAACGGCATCGAAGAACGGCGCCGGCAATTGCGCGCGCACGGGTACTTGCCAGTGATGTGCGCGTGCGAATGCATGGCATTTCACCGCATCCTTTGCGGTCATCAGCACCGGCAGAGCGTCGCCAAATTCGAGATCGTTCGCGCTGAAGGCGAAGTGATCTTCGAAGGCATGCTCGATCACATCCAGGCCCTGCGCTTGCAACTGCGCAAAAAAGCGCGCGGGGTTGCCGATGCCGGCGACGGCATGCACGGGGCCGCCGGAGAAATCGCGCAGCGGGTGCCGCCGTTGCGGGTCCACGAGCGCAAGCGCCAGGTCGCCGAACAGCGTCATCGGTACTTCGCCGGCTGCCGCTTGGCCGCCATTGCAGACAAGAAAATCGATTCGGTCCAGGCGCGACAGCGGCTCGCGCAGCGGTCCCGCAGGCAGCAGCAAGCCGTTGCCGAAGCGGCGTTCGCCATCGATCACGCAAATTTCCACATCGCGGCAAAGTGCATAATGCTGCAAACCATCGTCGGCGATCAGCACGTCGGCCCTGGCCGCACTCAGCAGCAGCCGTGCGGCGGCGACGCGGTCACGACCGACCGCAACCGGAACGCCGGTCGTTCGAGCGATCAACGCCGGTTCGTCGCCCACTACCGAGGCATCGCTTTGCAAATCGACCAGGATCGGGCCGCGCGCACTGCCACCGTAGCCACGGCTGATCACGCCTGGCGCAAACCCACGCGCTTTCAGACCATCGATCAAGGCCAGGGTGAGCGGCGTCTTGCCGGCGCCGCCGACACTGATGTTGCCAACGACAATGACCGGCACCGGCAGGCGAACCGAATGCAATATCTGGCGGCGATACAGGCTGCGACGGGCCGAACTGAGAGCGCCGTAAATAGAAGCAAGGACGCGCAGGAAAACCGATGGCGGCTTGTTGCCATACCAGACGGGAAGCAGCTCGCGCTCGTTGAGCATCGGCGCTACGATGCACCCGCATCGTTTTCGCGAAACTGCATTTTATACAATGCCGCATAGTGGCCGCCGCGCGCAAGCAGGTCCGCATGCGTACCGACTTCGACGATGCGTCCCTGGTCGAGCACGGCAATCTGGTCAGCGTGCTCGATAGTCGACAGCCGGTGCGCGATGACCAGCACGGTGCGATCGCGCAGCAGACGCTTGAGAGCATCCTGAATCAGACGCTCGGATTCGCTGTCGAGCGCGCTGGTGGCTTCGTCCAGGATCAGGATCGGCGCGTCCTTGAGCAACGCTCGCGCAATCGCCAGGCGCTGGCGCTGACCGCCGGACAACAGCGCACCGCCCTCGCCGGCACGGCTGTCGAGTCCTTGCGGCAGCGCATCGATGAAGTCGAGCGCGTTCGCCGCGCGTGCAGCGTCGATGATCGCTTCGCGCGACGCGCCGCCGAGTGCGCCATAAGCGATGTTGCGGCCAATGCTGTCATCGAAGATCACGACCTGCTGGCCAACCCAGGCGATCTGCGCGCGCAGGCTTTCCAGGCTGTAGTCTGCAAGAGGACGTCCATCGAGCAGCACTTGGCCGCTGGACGGTTCGTAAAAACGCGGGATCAGGCTCGCCAGGCTCGACTTGCCGCTGCCAGAACGTCCGACCAGGGCGGTGACGCTACCGGCCGCACAATGCAAGGTGACGCCGCGCAGTGCCGGCGTCGCCTGCCCCGGATACTGCTGCACCACGTCGCGCAATTCGATCTCGCCGCGGCATTGTGCAATCTTCATCTTGCCGGCGTCGCTTTCGCCGGGCATATCCAGAATGCCGAACAGATCCTGCGCTGCGGCCACGCCACGCTGCATTAGCGCCTGCACCGTGGTCAGGCGTTTGAGCGACGGCAGCATCAGCAACATCGCGCTGATCAACGACATGAACGTGCCCGGACTCATGTGTCCGATCATCGACGGACGCGTGGCCAGGAAGATGATCGTGGCCAGCGCACAGGCCGCGACGAACTGCACCAGCGAAGTGGACAACGCGTTGGTCGCAGCGACCTTGAGGTTCAAGCGCCGGTTGTTCTCGCTGGCAGCGGCGAAACGCGCGCTTTCGGACGCAGCGCCCTGATACACCTTGATCTCGCGCTGTCCGCCGACTGCCTCGTCGACGATACCGGCGACCGAACCGACCGAATCCTGGATGCGGTGGCTGATGCGCCGATAGCGACGGCCGACAAACCAAACGACGAGCGCGATCAGCGGCGCCATGACAAAAAGCAAAATAGTCAATTGCGCACTGTTATACAACATCACCGCGACCAGGCCGACCACGGTCAGGCTGTCCAGCACCATGACCTTGACCGCATCGGTGCTGGCCTGCGCAACCTGCTCCACAGTGTAGGTCAGGCGCGCGATCGAGGTGCCGGTGGATTGCTTGTCGAACCAGCTTGCCGGCAGGCGCAGATAGCGCGCGAATACTTCATCGCGCAGTTGCCGCACCACGCCGCGGCCGATGCGCGCCATGCCGAAATCGGTGGCGAATGTGGCAGCGCCGCGCACCACGAACAGGATGATGATCGCGACCGGCATCCAGCGGATCATGCGCTCGTCGCGCAGGATGAAAAGATCGTCCAGCATCGGCTGGATCAGGCGCGTGAACGCGGTGGCGACGCCGGCATCGAACACCATGCCGACCACCGCGAACAGCGCGATCGGCCAGTGCCGCGCCGCGTAACCGAGCAGGCGGCGATACGTTGCGAACGCGGATACCGCGGCGGCGGGTGTGCTCATTGGCGTGTCAGGAACCGTGCAAATCCGTAGTGGGAGGAGGCCTGATTTCATCCAGGATCAGGTGCTTCGGCCTCTCTCTGCCATCCATGGCCTTCGAGGCACTTGGGCTCCTGCCCGGCGCCGGCGCACAAGATGCCGAGCGCAGTAGGTTTTGCAGAGGTTCCTTCACTTGTTCTGGGAATCCTTGCCCCGCACCGTCGCCATCGACAGATGGGTAAACCCAAGCTGTCCGAGCGCATCCATTGCGGTCACCACGGCCTGATGCGGGGTCATGCCGTCGGCGCGCAGGATCACGTTGCGTTCGCGATCGTTGCCGGCGACGCGGGCGATCGCTTCCTTGAGCGTATCCACATTCGGATCGAGCACTTCGTTGTTGTCGACGTAGAAGCGGCTGTCGCTGCCGATCATGACGACCAGCGGGTTTTGCGCCATCTCTTCCGTCGTCTCCGATGCTTCCGGCAACGCGACTTTCATCGCCGAGTGCTGCACGAAGGTGGTGGTCATCACGAAGAACATCAGCAGGGTGAGCATGACGTCGATGAGCGAGATCACGTTGATCTCGAAGTCGTCGGGACGCGCTGCACCGAGGCGCATGTCAGTGTGCTCCGCGTGCTGGGGTGCGGACCGGCTGCGGCGCTGCAGGCGGTTGTTCAGCGTGCGCGGACAGCTCGTCGAGCAGCAGGATCGTCTGTTGTTCCATGTCCACGACGTAGTCGCTGACGCGGCCGCGGAAATAACGATGGAAGAAATACGCCGGGATCGCCACGCACAGGCCGCTTGCAGTGCACACCAGTGCCTGACCGATACCACCGGCCATTTTCAGCGGATCACCGACGCCGCTGACCATCACCGCGAAGAACATCTCGATCAGACCAAATACCGTGCCGAGCAGGCCGAGCAGCGGCGAGATCAGGGCGATCGTTCCCAGTGTATTGAGGAAGCGTTCCAGACGGTGCACGACGTGACGGCCGGTATCCTCGATGCGTTCCTTGATGATCTCGCGCGAACGCATGCGCACGCTGAGAGCCGCGGCGAGAAGTTCACCCAGCGGCGAATTCGTGCGCAGCGCTTCGATATGTTCCGGGTCGAGTTTGCGCGTGCGCGCCCAGCTGCGTACCTGTGTGCCGAGGTCCGGCGGCACCACATTGGCCCGCCGCAGCGACCAGAAACGTTCCAGGATGATGGCCAGCGCCACCGCCGAGCACAGCAGGATCGGCACCATGGCCCAGCCGCCGGCGATAAGGATCTCAAGCACGCGCGTCACCCCACGAAAAACGGTTATGTATCAATCATACCAGCCCCGATCCCGGTTCTGCCGGGCGCGGGTCGCAAAACCCCACCGGGACACAGTGCATCCGGTTGCTCCGACCGACCTTCCGGAGCATGCTCCTGCCATAGATTTCGCCATGCCATGCGCCAGCGCGGCGATCACAAAGAATACCGGCGCAAACTACTTGGAAACAGGAGTCACCTCATGAAACGTCTAATACGTTGTTTGTTGTTGTTTGCGCTGGGTGTCGCGCAACACGCCCTCGCCGGCGGAATTATCCGCATCGCGGACGGCGACTGCGCCGCGCTCAGCAGTGCAGCGGCGGCCACGCCCGGGCAAGAGCCCGCCTTGATCGTGCTCGCTCGCAATGGCAGCTATGCGGCGTGTTCGCTGCATGTTGTCGGCAACATCACGATTGACGGCGCTGGCGCGCAGATGGCGCTGGTGCAGTACAGCGCCGACATCCGCAACCAGATCACCATAGACGCCTCAGCGCAACTGATCATCCGCAACGCCAACTTGGGAGAGGCGCTCGACAGCTCCCTCATCAAGACACCGGATTCGAAATTTTTGGTCAGTTACCTTCCGGTTGTGCGCAACAGCGGCACGCTGGTGCTCGACTCCGTGAGCGTGGCCAATGAATGGTTCGGCTACGCGGGCATCGGCATGATCGGCGGTGGATTTATTGCCAATCTGGGCAAGTTGCGCGTTCGCAACAGTTCGTTCGTCAATGTAACCAGTCTTTCGTATGGACTGTTCAACGGCGACACGGAGATATCGCATTCGACCGTCACGGCCAATCTCGCATATGACCGGCACGTGTTTGGCGATGGCACGATGCGCGTGAGCAACAGCGTCATCACCTATCCGGGCGCCGGCCCGATCTGCGCCACGCCCGGAAATCCGGCGACACAGCGCGTTTCGCTCGGCGGTAACGTCGTCAGCGACAACAGCTGCGCCTTCCACGGCACGAACGACCGCGTGGTTGCCGACGCGCGCTTCCTTGAATTCGGCACCCACGGCGGCGTAGCCAAGACGCTCGCGCTCAACTACGACAGCCCCGCGATCGGCAACGGCTTGCTTGCGAACTGCGAAGCGACCGATGCGCGCGGCTTGTCGCGGGGCGCCACCGCCTGCGATTCCGGCGCCTACGAAGTCGGCGGCGGCGACGGCAAGTTGAGCGCGACCGGCATGAGCGGCCTGTATTTCAATTCCGCGAACAACGGCCACTACATTTCGATCCAGCGGCTTGCCGGCAATCTTGCCCTGGTGATCTGGAACACATTCGACCAGAACGGCGCGCCGGCATGGTTATACGGCGTCGGCACGGTGAGCGGCAACCAGATCCACGTCGAGCAGGTTGCGCAAAACGTCGGCGGCATCCTGCATGCCGGTGGAGCCGTGTCCGGCGCCACACCGACATTGTGGGGAACGTTCGACGTCAATCTAAGCGATTGCTACACGGCATCGCTTACCTACAGCTCGGCAATGCCGCAATTCGGATCAGGCAGTACGAGCTTGCAGCGTCTGGCGTTTCTCGACGGCGTGAACTGCGCGCGCTGACCCTGGCGCAAGTCGCAAGGCAGACGCCGGCACATGCCGGCGTTTGTTTTTTCAGCGCAAGCGTTCGCGCAATCCACCGATGCGTCGCACCGGTTGTGCCGCAGCCGCTCTCAATGCCGCCGCACTCGCCCAGATTTGCGCGCTCCGCGTTGCCCGCGATACGGCCGTGTAAAGCAGCTCGCGGCTGAGAACCCGGTGCTGCGGATCCGGCGGCAGCACCACGGCGACATCGGCGTATTCGGACCCCTGGCTGCGATGAATCGTGATCGCCCATGCACTGTCATGCGCGGGCAGCGTGCGTGGGGAAAAACTGCGCAGGCCGGGCGTGCCGTCGCGTGCGCTCACCTGGAACCAGACGCGTGGCCCATCGGCGTCACGCAGGACGATACCGACATCGCCGTTGAACAGATCGCGCGCATAGTCGTTGCGTGTCACCAGGATCGGGCGGCCGTGATACCACGACTCATCTGCATCGAAACCGAAACGCTCGGCCAGGCGTCGCGCCATCAGCGCATTGATGCCCTGTACGCCAAACACGCCCTCGCGCAAGGCGCATAGGATTTGCGCGCGCCGCAGCTGTTGCAGTGCGTCCTGCGCAGCGATGGCGGGGGTGAATAGTTGCCGGAACAAATCAGAATGCGTGTCGATCCACGCGTCGACGCGCGCGCTCATTGCAACGGAGTCGGCGCAAGCGCACAGACTCAGCGTTCCATCGGCGCCATTGGCGACAAAGACATCGAGCCAGGTCTCATCGCCCACGCGCAGTGCCGCAATGCCGCGCTGCAAACCGCTGCCCGCACGCCACACGTGCGTGAGAGTGATTACCTGTCCCGCCAACGGCGCGACGTCGACCGCGGCAGCCGGTGGTGGCGGCCCGATCGTTTGCAGACGCTGTGCCAATGCTGCGGGCAGTGCGTTTTCGCTGACGCTGGCGACGATGTCGCTGAGCACGGAACCGGCCTCCACTGCCGCCAACTGGTCCGGATCGCCCAGCAGAATCAGCACCGCCTGTGGACGCAGTGCATCGACCAGCTGCCGCATGATCGCCAGATCGACCATCGAGGCTTCGTCGACGACGACGATGTCCGCAACGATTGGATCGGCGACGCCACGTGCAAAAGTATTGTCTCGCGGCCGGTAGCCGAGCAGACGATGCAGGGTGCTGGCGGCAGCGTGCGGAATGTGATCAAGCAAGGGGCGCAATGGCGAATCCGGTGACAATTGTTCGTGCAACTGCTCCTTGCCGGTCGCTATCGCCTGCGCAAGCCGTTGCGCCGCCTTGCCAGTCGGCGCGGCAAGCGCGACGGTGGGATGCATGGGTAACTCGCAGGCCTGTGCATGTCGCAATAGCGTCAGCAACAGGCGTACCACGGTGGCCGTCTTGCCCGTGCCGGGGCCGCCGGTCACAACGAAAAGACGCGATCCGGGCGCTGCTGCCACGGCGATAAGTTGCCAGTACGTCGCGGCCGCATCGTCGCCGGCAAACAGCTCGCCCACCGTCGCCGCAATATCGGCACCGACTAGCAATGGCTCGTGCTTGCGCGCGCGCGCAAGCAGGCCCGCAGCAAGATGATCTTCGTGTTGCCAGTTGCGCCAAGTATACAAATGCCTGTTGCCGTCGAGCACGAACGGCGCGAATGCTTTGCCGTCGCCGATCCAGGCATGCACATTCAGTGCGCCGATATCCTCGGCACTGAACGTTGCGTCATCGTCGAGCGCGGCGCAGGCATGTCCCTGCCCTTCCGCCACGCTCGCGGCAAACGCGGCGCGAGCAACGAGTTCCGAGCCGCTGCGCTCGCGTACCCAGTGCGCCAGCGCGTGATCGATGGCGCGGCCCTCGATCGCCGGCGGCACCGTCATGCGGCTACTCCATGGACATCTGCGAAGGCATCGTCCAGCGCACGGATCAGCGCAGGCGGCCATTGCCGGCGCCAGACGCCAAGACCCGGTTGCAGGCCGACTGCGCGCAGGAACAGATACCAGCTTTCGCCCAAATGTTGTTCGGGCGTATAGCCGTCCAGGCGCTGCGCCAGGTACCGATGCAGCGCGACGCTGTACAACAACGCCTGCAAATCGTAGTGGTGCGCACTCATCGCCGCATCGAGCGCTGCCGGAGCATAGTCGGACAGGCGTTCACCGAGCCGGTTGGTCTTGTAATCCAGGACGTGATAGCGGCCTTCATGGATGAAGATGAGGTCGACAAAGCCGGTCAGCATGCCGTTGAGCGTTGTCGCCTGCAGGTTGATCGGCACCGCGCTCGCACAGCCATGCTGTGCACACAGCGCACGCAACCGCGCCAGCGAAACGTGCTGCACCGGACACTGGAATTCGAATTCGATCACGCGTGCAGCGTCCGCCAGGCCCGCAAGCTGCAGCCCCTCGCCGAGATCGGCGTCGCGCACGCGATCCACCAGCCGTCCAACCAGTTCGATCGGATCGGCAGCCTGCGTGTCGCGCGCACGCACGGCCTGCGCCGCCAGCTGGGCAGCAAGCAAAGTACGTTGTTCCGGCCACACGCGCCCGGCGTGCGCACGTTCCAGCACCTTGTGCACGGCTTGGCCGAAGCGCGGTCCGCGCAGCGACTTGAGCATGAGCAGGCGCTGATCCTCGGCTTCGTGGTGAGCTAGGTCGGCGTCCCCAGGATCGGAATCGGATACTTCAGGCTCGGCTTCGTCGGATGCACCCGACTCGAGCGCAATCCTCTGCGTCTGCCGGACCAGGCCACTGAAACTGTGCAGCCACTGAAACGCGCGCAATGCCGGCAAGGGTTCGCGCGCAGCGCGCGGCGAAGCTGACTCGCACGGCGCCTCGTAGCTGATCATCCCGCTCGTGTGCGCGGGCACCACGGCGATGCCGTCGAGTTTAGTCGCCAGCAGATCGAGCCCCTCTTCTCCTGGCACTGCGCCGACGCGCTGCTGCGCCTGCCTGATCAACAAATCAATTGCCGGTACTTCCCAGATCTGATCGTCCTGTGGTTGCTTGCCGCGATCGACCCAATACACATGCACGGCATACATTGCCCGGGTGACTGCTACATACAGGAGGCGCAGGCGCTCACGCAGATCCTCGCGGAAGTGCTCGACGCGGTTCGCTGGAAAGTCTGCAGAGCCAAAATCGATGCACTCGTTGCCGCCGGCATCATGGAAACGCAGCACGTTTGGCGGGCGTCTGCGATCGCGCACGCGCCAGATCAGCGGCAGGAACACGATGGGAAATTCCAGACCCTTGCTCGCATGCATGGTGAGCAACTGCACGCGACGCGAATCGCTTTCGATGCGCAACTGGCGCGCCTGCATCGCGTCATCGTCGTCGGCCTCGTTGTTCTCCTCATCGCGACGCATGCTAGCGAACCAGGAATACAGACCGCCAAGACCGTGCTGCGAGCTTTCCTCATCGGCGAGCAACTCGCCCAGATGACGCAGGTCAGTGATCGCCCGCTCGCCATCCGGCGTGGCCAGCAGCCAGGTGCCGCGATGCGTGAGCAAGGCGTCGATGAGGGCGAGCACGCCGCGACTGCGTACGAGTTCGCGCCAGGCCGCGAACCTTTCCAGTTCGCTCTCGAATGCCTGCGCGTCGTGCTGCCAGCGGATGAAGTCGGCAAAACGCGCACCGAGCAAACGCGTGGATAGTGCGCCACGCACTGCACGATCGTCGTCGGCGTTGAGTACGCCATACAGGATCAGATCCAGATCGCGAGCGATATCGCTGTCGAACACGCTGGCACGGCCGCTGCCGACGCAAGGCACACCGCGCGCTGCGAACAGTTTTCGCAATGCCACGATCTGCGCGTTCGCCGGCACCAGCACAGCGATATCGCCCGGACTCACCCGCAGGCGACCGATCTTGCGTCCGGCATCATTCAACAGTTCGGCAACGCGATTGGCGCAGTCCTCCAGTGCGATTTTCTCAAGCGCCCCCAGGGTGTTGATCAACTTGTCGTTGGCGTCCCTGGCATCACCACGAAAACGATGAATCGACAGCGCCCGCTCCACGGGCGCCGCAGCGCGTGTGTAAGGTGCCTGATCCGCCTTGGCACCAGCCTGCACGGTGCGATAGCGGATGCGCTCGTCGTCGAAGCCGCCATCGCGGGTGGCGTACAGAGCATTCAATGCGCCGACCAGCGCAGTACTGGAACGGCGGTTGACCGCCAACGAGTAGCGCTGCTCGGCGTGCTCACTGGCACGCAAGTAGGCAGCAATGTCGCCTCCGCGAAATCCGAAGATCGCCTGCTTCGGATCGCCAATCATCAGCAACAGGCCGCGTGAAGCACCTGCACCATCACGGTAGATGCGATCGAAAATCTCGAACTGGCGCTGGTCGGTGTCCTGAAATTCGTCGATCAGCGCCGCGGGAAATGCCTCAAACAGACAGTCCGCCAGCGCCGCATCCGCATTGGCTCCGCAAAGGCGCGCATGCACCGCATCGATCAGCATGGAAAATGTCTGCACGTCGCGTTGACGCGCGCGCCGCGGCAATTCTTCGCGGCAATAGGCCAGCGCCGCCGCAAGCACGTTACCGCGGGCGAAATTCTTCTGACATTTGATCAGCTCGCGCAGGTTTTGCAATGCGGCGATCAGCGCGTGAGCGCCAAGGCGTACCGGGACATCGACGGACTGGTGCTCCTGAATCTCGGCAGAGGCGAAATACTTTTCGATTTTCTCTTGCCAAACGGCGACGCCAGTCTCGCGAGTTTCCAGCAGATTGGCGGCGGCAAGCACGCGGTCGCGCAGCGCTTTTTTTCCCTTCTTGTAAAGCGTCTTGTCGGCCCCGAGCCGGCGCAATTCGGCAATATTCTGAGCGTTGCCGAGTTCTGCGATTACGCGTTGAATTTGTACGTCGCCATCGACTTGTTTTGCTTCGACGCTGCCTTCGAGCAGCCCACCCAGATCGCGCACCAAGGCTTCCGGTCCACCGGGCAACACGGCTGAGGCTTCCTGTGGATCGACGCCGCCACCCAGATAACGGCGACGCCAGAAATCCTCGACGCATTCGCGCAGCAGGGATTTTTCATCCACCAGCTTGTCGGTCGCAAAGGCTGCGCCACTTTCCAGCGGATAGTCGCGCTGGATGCGCCGGCACAGGCCGTGAATGGTCGCGATCGGAGCACGATCAAAGTCGATGCGCGCGATCTGGACACGACGCAGCGCTGTCGCCGTGTCGCCGGAAAAATTCGCATCGATCCACGCTTCCAGAGTGTCGGGTTGTGCCGGTGCGGATTGGGTACCGTCCAAGCGGCGCTCGGCCTCCAGCAGACGCCGGCGCAATCGTTCGCGCAATTCCTGTGCCGCCGCTTCGGTGAAGGTCGTTACCAGAATCTGTTCCACACGCAGGCCGCGTTCGAGCAACAGACGCAGATAGATGAGACCGATATTGAATGTCTTGCCGGTGCCGGCACTGGCCTCGATCAGGATGCGGCCATCCAGCGGCAGCCGTTGCCATTGCAACGGCGGTAATTCTCTTGATGCGGCATTCATGGATGTTTCGCTCTGCGTGCTCTGGCGCCCGGCCGCAGCACCTGGCGCAGCGGATCCAAAATGTCGGCGACAAGTTCGGCGGCGGCGGCGAACCGTTCATGCGACGCCGAATCCGGATCGAGAAAATCCAGGTCGCGCGCGAGCACGCCCGCATAGCCAGGCGCGTAGTCGCGCTCACCGCGCTGCTTGAATTCCCCTCCCTCCCAAGCCCTGCGCGCCGCCGCTCCGGGATTTTCACTTGTCGCCCAGATCCACGCGGTTTTTGGAAAATACAACTCGGGCCGTGCACGCGCCGCGACACTGGCGCGGATCAGGCGACGCAGGCCATCGCTCATCTGTTCACGGTTTTGATTGACGATCGACGTCAGCAACGCTGGCTGCCGCGCAACAAGCGTTGTAGATTTATTCGCATTTTCCACAAATTCAGCTTCCGCGTTTTCACCCTGTCCAAGGCGCAACGCCGCCAGATCGACGAAGAATGGCAACAGCTCCTTGAACGTCGCTTCACCACCGGGCCTGGCGTCAAACAGGCACAGCGTGCCAGCGCTGGTGCGAAACACGTTCTCGACGACGCCGCTCAGGCGCAAGCCATCGCCAAGATCCAGGTCGATCGCTTGTGCTTCGCGCCGTGGGCGCTCACCGAGTGCGCGACGCGCCGGGAACAAGACAAGCGCGGCAGCGTCGCGCGCCTGGATGTAGGCTGCTTCTCCCGCAGCACCGGCAGCCAGCATGCCCGATAGTGCCAGCCAGGCGGGCGGCGCTGACGGCAGAGAAGATGCGCCGGCGGCGAGCGCATCGAACAGCAGCCGCCGGTCAATGCGCTCGCGGCGATCCACGCGGATCGACAACGGCTCGCGGTCGGGCCAATCTTCGTCGGCCATGGCCTCCAGGCTCATGCCGGCGCCGTGGAACAAGACGTCGCGCGCCGGGTCGCGCCAGTACTGCTTGAGCGACGCGAGAGAAACGTCGCCGTCGATTTGCAGCAGCGTCGGGGCGGGCGCAGGATCGAGAAAAGCAGCAACGCTCGCATTGGCCGTGGGCAAGTTTGCAAATGTGCGAACGTAGCTAAACAAACGCGGATCGTGCCGCGCAGTACCATCGGCAGCCACATCGTTTTGTCGACGGTAGTAGCGTGCATCGAACGGTTGCAGAGGATGCTGCAATAGCCACGGCCGCGGCGTGTCGTCGTCGGCCAGCAATCCATGCTGCGTATCCAGAAACTGCAATAGGTCCGCCAGCGGCGAGGCCGGATTGCGCGGCTTCGCATCGCGCACGCCTTCGCCGATGAAACTCAGATGCAGGCGATCGCGCGCCGACATCAGGGCTTCCAGAAACAGGTAGCGATCCTCGCTGCGCGAATCGCGATCGCCACGCCTGGGCTCGGTCAGCATGCGGTTGAGCCCGGCGTCGCCACTCGCTCGCGGGAATTCACCCTCATTCATGCCAATCAGGCAGACCATTCGAAACGGGATCGAGCGCTGCGGCACCAAGCCGCAGAAGGTGACTCCACCGAGCAGAAATGGTTGCCGTTGCGATATCTCATCAAGCGCACCACGCAGTGCATCGCGCACCACGCTCCACGGTAGCGTTGTGTCGCGCCCGGCAGCGTCGGCCTGTGCGGCAAGGTCGGCGACAATCCGCCGCAGGCAATCCAATGCGGCCTGCTCGTCATCATCGCGCGGATCGGCGACGAACATCGCATCGATCAGATCGAGCAAGCACGAACTCCATGCCGCAAGTGGCCGCGCGAGCGCGAAACCGGCGCGCGCGCCGCGCAATTGGCCGAGCAGGCGATCCAGTTGGCCGAGTGCTTCGGCGACGCTGCCGCCGATCCCCTCCAAGGGCAGGATGCCTTCGAATGTCGGCGCAGGTGCGTCCTGTCCAAGCAGCAAGCCGGCGTACATCCGGTCCAGGCCGAACTGCCACGAGTTCGCTGCAATCGGAGCCGCACCGGCCTCGCCTTTCATGTGCGCATCCAGACCCCAGGCAACGCGCGCGCGCCGCAACGAGCGTTCCAGCGCTTCGCGGCCTTCGGCGTCGATGCCGAAGCGGCGCGCCACGGCTGGCACGTCGAGAAAATCCAGCACGTCGCTCACGGCGAAGCGGCTTTCGGCAAGATCGAGCAAACGCTGGAACGCGCTCATCAGCGGATGCGTGCGGGTGAGGCCGACGTCGGCCAGGTGCCAGGGAATGTGCGCCGGATCGCTGTCATAGCGCGCCTGGGCGCCGAACACCGCAGGCAGGTACGGCGCGTAGGCAGCGATGTCGGGTGCCATCACCACGATATCGCGGTGCTGCAAGGTCGCATCGTCTGCGAGCGCGCTCAGCAGAGCATCCTTGAGTACTTCAAGTTCACGCAGGCGCGTGTGGCAGGCGTGCGCGCGCAGACTGGCGTCCGCACGCAGCACGAGCAGGCCCGCGTCGCGCGATGCGGCATTGTCGACATTTGTATAAAAATCCGCATTTTCACGAAACTCCGCGCCAGCCAGGTCAGGCTGGCAGCAGCGGATGCTCGCTTGCAGACGCGCAAGCAAGCCATGCTCGCCCGGCAAGGGTTCGGCGTCGTCCAGCGCGTCGCGCTCGATCGCGGCATCCGCATCGTCGAGGGTGATGCAGAAATCCTGCGCCATGCGCCCCAACGATACGAGCAACGGATGGCCGACCTCGTAGTACAGCGCCTCGGCATCACCCTGCATTTTCAATACTTCTCGGCGCGAGCGCAGGTCGGCCCAATATTCGCGGCAGGGATCGGGAAAGTACAGATGTACACAGCGCCGCATCGCCACTGCGCGCAATGCATCAAAGATATCCGGTTGCAGATGACTGACCCCAAACACGTGCAGCGGCGAGTCATCGCCGTCGCCCTGCGTCGCCAATGCGCGGCACAGATCCTGTCGGCGCTGCGCACGATGCGGCGCCGCTATTGGCGCCTGCACTTTGCGCCACAGCGTGGCTTGCCAATGCTCGCCGCGCGCTACGCCCTGTTCCCAGGCGGTAATCCAGTCGGGCCGATAGATGAGGTATTGCGTGTAGACGCCAGCCAGGTGTTCGGCGAGTTGAAAGCGCCGGCGTTCGCCATCGGCACCCCCCAGATATGCAGCAAGCTGCGCGGAAGCCACTGCCGGCAAGGCGCGGAAGATATGCCAGCGCAGCAATTGCCGGCGATATGCGCCGTCGACCAGGTCCACGTCGCCGAGCGCACGTCGCGCCGCCTGTTCCAGCCATTGCCATGGCAGAATCATGTTGAAGTTTGCGGCGATGCCATGGCTGCTGCCAACGCCGGGGCGTCGCGCGAACTGGCCAAGCAGCCAGCGCCGTAGCCCCGGATGCGCCACCACGACAGTTTGCGCCTGCAGCGGATTTTCTGGCCGAGCTGCTTCCAGGGCGACGGCAAGTTTCTCTGCCAGACGCTCGGTGCGGCTGCCGCGATGCACGATAAGACCGCTGTCGTCCCGGATCATCGACCCATGATACGCAAAAGCGTCTCACCGATTGATCCGTCCCGCGCAGCGGTCCGTGTCAGCTCATGCACGGACTCATGCAAGCAACCCAGGCGCTTATCGATGCGCCTCGCGCGCGAGCAAGGCGCGCTTGCGCTCGACGCCCCAACGATAACCCGATAGCGCGCCATCCTTCTTGACGACACGATGACAGGGAATCGCCACCGCCAGCGTGTTTGCAGCGCACGCGCCCGCCACCGCGCGCACGGCCTGCGGTGCGCCGATGCGCAGCGCGATATCGGCATAGCTGGCCGTGGCGCCGGCCGGAATCTCGCGCAACGCCTGCCACACGCGCCGCTGGAATGCGGTACCGCGCACGTCCAGCGGCAGATCCAGACCGATGTCCGGCGCTTCGATGAAGCCGACGACGCGAGCAACCAGGCGCTCGAAGGTTGCATCGCCACCGATCATTTCGGCGTTCGGGAATCGATCCTGCAAGTCATTGACCAGTACATCCGGATCATCGCCAAGAGCGATCGCGCAGATCCCGCGATCGCTCTGCGCAACGAGGATGGAACCCAGCGAGCACTCGCCCACCGCAAAGCGGATGCGCGTGTTGATGCCGCCGGCGCGATAGCGCGATGCGGTCATGCCTAGCACTTCGTCGGATTTTTCGTAGAAGCGCGCATTGGAGTTGTAGCCGGCGTCGTAGATCGCCTCGGTCACGCTGCCGCCGCGGCGCAGTTGATCGCGCACGCGCTCGCTGCGGTGCGCGCTTGCGTATTGTTTCGGGGTCAGACCGGTAATTGCCTTGAATACGCGATGAAAATGAAAAGGGCTCATGCCCGCATTCGCCGCCAGGGCGTCCAGACTCGGCGCCGATTCGCTTGTCTGGATCAACCGGCACGCCGACGTCACCTGCGCAGCATGCTGTTCCAGCAGCGGCGGCTGATCCGGCTTGCAGCGCTTGCACGCCCTGAATCCGGCCTTTTCCGCTTCCGTCCGGCTGCGATAAAAACGCACATTTTCCGGACGCGGCTGGCGCGCGGCACACGACGGCCGGCAATACACGCCAGTGGTCGCCACCGAGTACCAAAAGTGGCCGTCGCACTTGGCATCGCGTGCAACAAGCGCAGCCCAGCGCGGATCATTCTGCGTCGCGGCGGCGCGTTTGGCGTTCTTGTTGGTCGCGTTCATGTTGTTCCCTCCAAGGATACGTCTTGTTGGGAGCCACTGTAACCAGGCGTCGATAACGCCGATATCCGACTCTTGCGTTTGAATTCGGCGCGTTTCGCAGGCATTCAAGAGCCGGCGGCGCCGATCTGCGGTCACCCTGGAACTTCGCAGGCCGGTTGCGCCGACGGACACGGTAGAGATAAGCGTTGTCGATACCGGCATCGGGATCAGCACGGCAGACATGGCAAGACTGTTCCAGTCGTTCGCACAACTGGATGTCGGATCAAGGCGCCGCGTCGAAGGCACGGGTCTGGGACTATACCTGAGCCGTAAGCTCGCGGAATTGCTCGGCGGCCAAATCGCCGTGTATAGCGAATTCGGCAAAGGCAGCCGGTTTACTCTCAGTTTGCCGGCGGCGCAGAGGGGCTAGGCAGCCCTTTGCTGCGCCAACTAGGAGACTGCGAGCGCAGCGCGAAAGCGGTTGGCGGACAACGCAATGCGCTATTCATTGCTGCGGCATCGCACTCTATGCGTTCACGCCGCTGCTGGCATCGGGAGTGTCCATAAGGCGCATACGTATAAGCAAACGAGCCAAGAGCGCAAATATGAACGCAAAACCGAAACCCAAAACAGTGCGCTCTCGCGCCCCATCTCGGGCCACTTCGATGCTTGCCTTCGCTGCCAACCGAATGCTTTCAGCTCCTTTATTAGTCTCCACTAGAGCATCGATCAATTCAGTGTCTAACTTCGACCCTTTGAAGGACAAGATTGCAGGGGCGATCGGCCGAAGTCCCACGATACTCTCGGGATCAGGCAATGATTTAAAATCTCGGATACCAAATCCCGCAACGAGAAGGCTCAACACGCAACAAAGGAAGCAACAGGCGATGAGCGAACGGAAAGAGATTTGCACATTTGATCCTTTGCTCCAGGGGCTAATCGCGCCAATCCCCTCAAGTTCGAGTTGAACTAGCCTCTAGCACGCGCGAATCAGAAACCAGTTTCAGCGCCGAGGGCAGATCTTTTCCAACCCTTCTTTTGCGATTCCCAAGTCGCCATCCATCATGTGGTCTACTGACATCTTTTCTGCGGCATCCGCGGCTTTGCGCAAATCTATGAGCCCTTCCTGCATTTCGTCTTGGGACTGATCTTCCAAATCATTCCCATTGGTGCAACTTGGGTTTTCAATGCAAGCTATTAGCTGGTCATCCAGGTCATTACGTTTTTTGAAGTGCTCAGCACCTTCTTGAATTTTTTTCCCGGCCTCATCGGCCTCTATTGGAGTCTTAATGAAATGTTCATAGAATTCGTACCCGCCGATAATTATTATCGCCGCTGGAATACAAGCGGGGCAATTGCCGCTCGGATCCGTGTCGATCGTGGGAGCATCGAAAACATAAGCGTACCCATTTAGGCCACCCGCACTGCCGATGGGATCCTCCGAAATGAAGCGCTTCAAATTCGGGCTATAATATCTCGCCCGATAGTAGTACAAGCCCGTACCGTCATTTTCTCGCCCGGTGTATTGGTACGGATTCGAGCTACTCCCCGTCGTGCTTACTTCTCCGTAGGGTTCATATGCATATGTTTGCTGCACAACGCCGTTAGCGTCAGCAAGTGCAACAGTGCTACCCAAAGCATCCGTCAGAAAATAGCGCCGCCCGGCGGTCTCATCCCTAGCAAATCGCTCGTCAATGCCCAAGCCTGTAAGCAACGTGGTGACAGTGCTGCCTTGTGCTTCCTGTACCGAGTTCTTACCGTCGTACAGATATGTTGTTGTAGTCCCGTTGACAGTCTTTGATGTGCGCCGCCCCAGCGTGTCATATGCGAAACTCGCTACAGTGCTTCCCCCCTGTTGAATTGAGGCCAAATGATGGCGCACATCAAAAGTATACGTTTGCGCGCTCGGAGTTGCGGCGCTGTTGGTTTGCGGATCACCATTCACGTCGTAACTGATTGCTACTCCATTGGCTAGCGTCTGCCGGTTGTTCAGATCGAAACTATTTGTTCCGGTGCTGAAAGTCGGCAAGGGATCTACACCAAAGCCACCGGCCTTGCTCGTGCGCCGGTCACCGGCATCGTAGGTATAACCCATGGATGCGAGTTGTACATGATTGCTGGTTTGGTACGACAACCCTGTTAGTTGATTTGCGGCGTTGTAGGCATAAGTCATTGTCACCCCATTGGGGAGCGTGACCGCGGAACGTCGATTCGCGTTGTCGTAACTGATTCCAACTGTTTCCATCCCTTGTGTGATGGAAATGAGCCGGTTCGCATCGTCGTAGCCATACGTCACGGACAGCTGACTCGCCGCCGTCATCTGCGTGCGTCGATTAGCCGCGTCGTAAGCGTAACTGACTATTCCTTGCGGAGTCTGCTCCTGGGTGAGCCGATCTAAGTCGTCATAACTGCGCGCAATGGTGCCAGAGACAGAATCGACGATCTGCGTAAGCCGGTTGCCGGAGTCAAATGTAAATGTCACCGTGCTGTTATCGGCATAAGTAACCAAGCTTGGTCGATTCAGCGCATCGTATTGACAGTGCGTTTGCTGACCTTTGCGGTCGGTGTAAGTCAGCACGTTCCCGAGTCCGTCGTATGTCCACGACTCGGACTGGTTCAGTGCGTCGGTGCGTGTAATCAAGCGGTTCCGCGTGTCATACACAAATTGCGTTTTTCCTCCATTCAAATCGGTAATGCTCAGTAGGCTGCCATTGGCGTCATAGTTGAAGGTAGCGTTACCAGAGGGATCGGCTGTGGAAATAGTCCGACCAAGAACGTCATACGTGTCTCCGATTTGACGACCCAGCGAATCCGACGCCCCAGTGCGACGGCCAAGTGGGTCGCGAACAAACGTAATCGTGCGATTTAGTGGCGCTTGAACGGCGCTCACATCCCCCGCAGCGGCGTAGGTATACGACGTTGTGGCGCCGATCCCGTTGGCACGGGCGAGTACCTGACCTGCCGTATTGTGGGTATATGTTGCCTGGTGCTGCAAAGGATCGGTGACCGCAGCGAGATTGCCGAATGCATCGTAGCTGCGTGTCGTTGTCTTTCCGACCGGATTGGTATAGCTCGCCACCCGATTGAATTTCGGCGTATACGAATGGCTTCCGATGACCGCGTTGCCTGTGCCGGCCAGCATCTTACTTTGCGTAATGCTGCCGGTGGAATAGTCACGTTGGAATTCGGTGCGTCGCCCGCGTGCGTCGACGATCGCGGTGAGCAACCCACTTGTGCCATCGCGCTCGAATGTCGTGGTCTGAGCAATAGTAGTACCGGCCGCATCAGTTATCGACGCCTTGTATCCGTGTGAGTCGTAAGTCACGACGCGAACGTTGTTGCGTGGGTCGGTCACGTTTGTTTGCGTGACGTTGCCGTAGCCGTCAAACACATAGGAAAAGAGGTAAATACTTCCATCAGCAAGCGTTTGCTTCGATATGCGTCCACTGGCATCGTATTCATTGGTGACCACCGTGATACCTCTGCGGTCGACCAGCGTGAGCATCTGACCATTGGTGTCGTAGGTATATTGTTCAAACAACCCATCCGGATAGGTTGCTTTTATCAGATTGCCTGAGCCGGAGTACTCGTAACCCCAGGTCCGGCTGGCAGTGTCAGTCATTTGCGTAACGCGACTCGCCGCATCGTAGGTGAAATCGATGTACCGGCCACTCGAGGATGTGATTCGAGTGATCTGTCCGCCATTGTGCTCAATGCCCAATTGATTGCCCAAGCGATCCTGGATCGTTTGCAAGGTGCCGTAGAGCGAGAAGATGTATTTTGTACCGTTGGTCTTGGTCACAACGTAGTAACCGTTTTCGTAATCGAAGACGGCACCGTAAAAGCTCGATGCGGAATTGGTGTGCACTGCCACCACGCTTTGATAGTCAATTCCCTGCGAGGTGCGGTAGAACCGCACGTAAGACCCATCAGCAAGAATCAAGTCGAATTGCTGGTAGCGTCCACCGGGCGTATTGGACACCTCGCGCAGATACATTGCGTAAGCGTGGTTGTTGCCGTAGCCGAAGGCTCGCGACACCGTATCACCGGGGCGATAAATGCGGGTCAAATTGATCGGAATGACGCCGCGGACATGCGCTTCCGTACGGTCAAGGACAAATAAGCCGCTTTTGCAATCGACAGGATCGCCCGCGGTTACTGAATTGCACCCGCCGCCGCTGCCAGAGCCGCCGTTGTTGCCTCCCCCGTCGCCGTCGCCGTCGCCGTCGCCATTGCCATTTCCATCACCGCTTCCGTCTGCCGGAGGCGCCGTGGTCGGCGGCGGCGGATTGGTCAAGGTGTACATGAATCCAATCGATTCGTAGAGTGCGACGCCCGGATCAGGAACCACTTGTTTTGCATCGGCGCTGACTTGTCCTTCCCCATAAATTTGCCAACCGCGGTCATCGGTGTTGTAGGACCAGAAGAAAACGCGCTCACTCGCTTTCAGATCGGTTTGATTCGGGTAGTGAACGCGAATACCCGGAGTTACTCCCGGCGCCAGTCCCTGCACGACCATGCCGCCTGGCTGCACACTCACATACGCCGGAGCATTTTCCGGAAACGGAAACGGCGAACGATCCAGCGGCATCGGCACAATGGCAATGCGGGAAACGAGTTTGCCTTCACGATCACGCAGCACGGCGCCCTTGGGAATATGGATTTCCATTCCGGGCACCAGCGGCGTGCTTACGACCGTGTCGGCAGGTAGAGGCGACGGCAGATCGATCCAGTCAGACTTGATGATCTTCGGAAGAAAAATCGGCGCAATTTTGGTTGCTTCGCCCGTCTTGACGTTCACACCGATGATGAAATAACCATACTGTGTGGTTGGTCCATTGCCTGCGTTGCGTGCGTCGACAATCAGTTCATGCTGTCCCGGTGTCGCGCCTGACAATGCGAACTCGCCGCTCGCGTCGGTAACTGTGCTGATGTTGCCAATCGATATTTTCACGTGCGCAAGTGGCTTGTCATTCTGGCGCAGCACAACACCGCTGACTGAAGTGCCGGCAGACTTCGCGTGTTCGGCTTGTTCACTTGCGACATTCCGGAACGCGGACATCGCTGCATTTCTGCGCAGCGCGACAGTCTGTGCAAGCACGCGCCCGGTGCGCCATTTGCCATGACGGTTGTTGTCGGAAGGTAACCAGCGCTCATCGTCTGCCGTAGCAAGCACATCCACGGACGCTGAAGAGGACACGGCGTTGCTCGGCATCTGTGAGATTTGCGATTGCGCCGCGGGGGAACTTGCGGCGGAGGTTCCGTCATAAGTAGTCCGCGACGGCGCCTGAGTCTCCGGCGAATTATCAGAACCGGCTACGTTCGAATCCTGCATCGACACGCGTGGATCAGCAGGCGCGTTTAGGACAAGGCTTGCCGTGGAGAAATCAAAGGTAGTGAATGGCATCTGTTTGTTGTGGGCGTCGCGCGCTCCATTGATGAATACCGTGTAGCGCGTCGCAGGATACAACTCCTGCTGCGGCACGATGAAGGCCAATCGACCGTCGCCAGCAGGTGTGATGGTCGCTGCGACCGCACCCTTGGGTCCAAACAGCGTCACGGTGTCTGCTGTCAGCGAGGTGACCTCGACAAGCGAACTGAACCGAAGTGCGATCCAGGAAGATGGCGCGACATCCACGGCCCCAGCTGCCGGCAATGACGCAACCAGCGTCGGAGGAGTGACGGGGTTTGCCTTTGGCGGTGAGGTCACATCAGCGAACTGCGACGTCGCTGCGTCAAACGCAATCGTATTTGCGACTGTGTGGCCCTCGGTGTCGACTCCGCCAAGCACGACCACGCGCCCATCGGCTTGCAGGCTTGCCGTAGCGCCCAGACGCGGCGGCCGCACTTCTCCCGTGACCAGCTCCGCACGCGCCGTGCGTGGATCCCACAACTCGACTTCGGGCAGCAGTCCCAAGGAAGGCGACCATCCGCCTGTAACCAAAACTCGCCCATCGGTAAGTACTGTCGCATTGTGACCGGCGCGGGGCAGCAGGCCGATTTTGTCCACAGTTGCGGTGGAGTCGTTTGCAGGATCGAACCAAAGACCTTCGTCCACGACACGGCCCGTAGCGTCGATGCCACCCCAAATTAGCACCTTGCCGGTTGGCAACACCGTGGCACTCGCATATCTGCGTCCGCTGGCACCCGTCAAAGGCCCACGCAACTTTCCATTGGCGCCGCCGACCCAAAGACCCTTTGCATCGACACGCAACGTTCGGCCATCAGACAATCGAACGGTTGTCGCAGGCGCGAGATTTCCTTGTTGCCCCCCCGCGAGCACCAGCGGAAGCGAAATCAAAGGGGGTCCAGCTCCCTGTGCTGTCGCCAGCACCAACAAACTGATCAACCCGCCGAGCCACGCCGACCGTGGAAAAAATGTGGTTTTCATTGTTGTATCCATCCAGGTCAGTTTGTCACTACGAATGAGGCCGGGCTGTTGGTGTTGACGCCGCCTACGGTTACGGAAACGCTTCCCGTCGTCGCGCCCGCCGGAACGGTGACGACGAGTTGTGTCGAGCTGGCGGAAACCACGCTCGCGGTGGTGCCATTGAACTTGACTTGGTTGTTCGATGGCGTGGGATCGAATCCCTGCCCGTTGATCGTTATGGAATCTCCCGACGCACCGGCACCCGGCGAGACGCTGAAGATTCCGAGCTGGCCAGCGGGTGCCACTACGCTTAGGAGGTTGCCCAGCAAATCATAGTTGTATCGACTCCCGTTCCCGCTGGGCGGCGCCACTTGCTGCAATCGCCCGTTGCTATCGTATTGATACGCAGTCACCGCCTGTGCGTTTCCTCCCGTCACGGTGAAGGCACCGTTGCTCGTTATCATCTGACCAGCGACGGCAATACCGATCGGACCAGTGGTCGCACCGCTCGGTACGTTTGCGACGAGCTGCGTCGCGCTGGCAAACGTCACAACAGCGGGAGCACCGTTGAAGGTCACTGTGTTGTTGCTGGGCGTTGTGCTGAAACTCGTTCCTGCGATTGTCACAACCGTCCCGGTTGGTCCGCTCGTTGGCGAGAATCCGGAAATGACCGGCAGCACGACGAAACGAGCAGTGCTGACGACGTCGGGAAGTCCGTTTACTGAGACATGAATGTATCCGGAGGTTGTCCCAGCCGATACCGTGACAACAAGTTGAGTCGCGGTCGCCGAGGTGACGACTGCCTCAATTCCACTAATCATCACGATATTGTTCGCTGCGACTGGATCAAAGTGACTGCCGAAGATCGTGACTGTTGTGCCGACAGGACCCCGCGTTGGGGTGAATCCGTCAATCCCTGCAACTATCAGGAAATTCGTGCTTGAACTGACAAGCGTGCCACCCCCTACGCTCAAGTTGATGGGTCCATCGGTCGCTCCTGACGGAACAGTTACAGTGAGCTGGTTGCTCGTAGCAATCGTTACCGTGGCTGGCGTGCCGTTGAACGTCACAGCGTCATAAGCTGCCCTCGGACTGAAGTTTGTCCCGGCGATAGTAACAGCCGCGCCGACCGCACCGCTGGCCGGCGTAAAGCTCGAAAAGGTCGGCGCCGGCACTGTGAAATTGGTGCTTGAACTGACCGTTGCTGCGCCACCTACGCTTAAAGTGATCGACCCTGTAGTTGCTCCCCACGGAACAGCTACTGTGAGCTGCGTGGTAGAAGCAGCGCTTACGGTGGCTAGCGTACCGTTGAACCACACGTTGTTAGAAGCCGCCACTGGACTAAGGTTTGTCCCCACGATCGTGACAACCGTACCGACCGCTGCGCTGACCGGCGAAAAGCTCGAAATCGTCGCTATCGGCACGGTGAAATTGCTACCTGAACAGCCTTCTATACCTTCACCAACACTTACACAAATGGGCCCCGTGGCTGCCCCTGCAGGCGCCGGAACAGTGAGTTGCGTGGCAGTCGCAGAAGTCGCACGCGCGTGCCCACCGTTGAAGTTGACGTCGTTATCGATTGCGGTTGGACTGAAGTTCGTACCGGTGATCGTGACGATGGTGCCCACGGGACCACTGGTGGGCGTAAAACTGGTGATGGTCGGCAGGGGGACTGTGAAATTGCTACTCGAACAGCCCGATTGGCCACCGGTATCTACGCAGATTGGCCCGGTCGAAGCGCCCGATGGCACGGATGCAACGATTTGCGTGCCAGTCCTTGAAGTCACCGTCGCATAGGCGCCGTTGAAGCTGACGGAATTGTTTGCGCCAAAGTTCGTGCCAGTGATCGTTACCACGGTACCTTTGCGTCCGCTGGTAGGCGTGAAGCTGGTTATCGTCGGCAATGGCACGGTGAAATTGGTGCTGGAACATCCCATCGCGCCGAACAAGTTTACGCATATCGGACCGGTGCTAGATGTGTACGACACTGTCGCGACAAGTTGCGTCGAAGTCGCTGAAGTCACCCCCCCAATCACTCCATTGAAGGTCACCGTATTGTCTGTTGCTGTTGGACTGAAACCACTTCCTGTGATCGTGACTGTCGTTCCGTTGGGACCGCTGGTGGGTGTGAAGCTCGTGATGATCGGTGCGAATACCGTGAAATTGCTGCTGGCGCAGCCCTGAGCGCCACCGCTTACGCGGACGCAGAACGGCCCTGTGGTGGCTAGGTACGGCACCGTGACAACCAGTTGCGTCGCCGTGGCCGATGTTACAACGACGGGCCTACCATTGATGTTTACGTTGTCATCAGCTAGCGCGCCGAAATTTGTGCCCGTGATTGTGACCACGTTTCCGGGAACGCCACTCGCTGGAGTAAAGCTTGTAATAGTTGGGACCGGCACGCTGAAGTTACCGCTCGAACAAGCCCACGCGGTGTAACCATTTACTCTGACACAGACCGGCCCGGTGGACGTTCCGTAGGGGACCGTAGCAATCATTTGCGTCGTCGTCGCGGACGTTGGTACATCATTTTGAGCGGGATCGACGCCATTGCCTTGCCAGATGATGAGAAGACTGTTGGCCGCAGTACTGAAATTTGTGCCCGTGATTGTCATCACGGTACCTACAGGGCCAAAGGTGGGCGTAAAAGCAGTGATCGTTGGCACTGCAACGGTGAAATTTATACAGGCGGGCGCGCTGCCGTTGACAGTAAGGCAAAGAGGTCCACTCGTAGCATACGATGGCACGATGACAACGAGTTGTGTCGCGGTCGCAGAAGTTACACCATCAAAGGCAGTGTATGTTCCATTGAACGTGACAGAGTCTTCTGTCGTCGTGGTGCTGAAATTTGTGCCTGTGATTGTGATCGACGCACCGACTACCGCGCTGGTTGGCGCAACGCCGGTAATTGTCGGCACGGGTACCGTGAAATTGCTGCTCGAACAACCCGTGGAACCCAATACAGTTATGCAGACCGGCCCAGTAACCGATCCCTGCGGCACCGTTACTACGAGTTGCGTCGCAGTCGCCGAACTTACTGCAGCGGTGTAGCCGCTCACTGAGTTGAAGCTGACGAGGTCATTTGATGACGTCGTGCTGAAATTGGTGCCCGTGATCGTGACCGTAGTTCCGACCGGGCCACTGCCGGGCGTAAAGCTCGTAATGGTCGGTACCGGCACGGTGAAGTTGGATGCGCTGGTGCCAGTCAACGTACCTACTGTCACGGTGATCGGTCCGGTCGTCGCACCACTTGGTACGGTCACGACGAGTTGCGTGGCAGATGCGGACGTAGGTATCGCTGTCGGTGTTCCATTGAACTTAACGGTGTTGGCGCTCCTGGTCGAACTGAAGTTCGACCCGGTGATCGTGACCGTCGTACCAATCGCTCCGCTCGTTGGCGTGAAACTGGTGATGACCGGCGGCGTGGTAACGGTAAAGCTCGTACCACTGGTTCCCGTCAACGTACCCACCGTTACCGTGATCGTTCCTGTTGTTGCGCCGCTCGGTACCGCGACAACCAGTTGCGTGGCGCTGGCAGAAGTGGGGGTCGCCGCCGTCGTTCCGTGAAACTTGACGATGTTCGCCGAAGGCGTGCCGCTGAAATTCGTGCCGGTAATTGTCACTGATGTGCCGACGGGTCCGCTGGTTGGCGCGAAACCGGAAATGGTGGGCGGCGAGGCAACAGTGAACGTGCTGCCACTCGTGCCTGTCAGCGCACCCACCGTCACCGTGATCGTTCCGGTCGTCGCACCGCTGGGCACGGTGACCACGAGTTGCGTGGCGGTTGCAGTCGTGGGTGTTGCTGCCGTGGTGCCGTTGAACTTGACGGTGTTGCTTGCCGCAGTGGTGCTGAAGTTCGTGCCCGTGATCGTTACCGTCGTGCCGATCGGCCCACTGGTTGGTGTGAAACTCGTGATCGTCGGAGGCGAGACGGTAAAGGTGCCGCTGCTGGTACCGGTCAAGGCGCCGACCGTCACTGAAATATTTCCCGTCGTCGCACCGCTCGGCACCTTGACCACGAGTTGCGTGGCGGTTGCAGTAGTGGGTGTCGCTGCCGTGGTGCCGTTGAACTTGACAGTGTTGCTCGCCGCAGTCGTGCTGAAGTTTGTGCCCGTAATCGTTACCGTCGTGCCGACCGGCCCACTCGTCGGTGTGAAACTGGTGACCGTCGGCGGCGAGACGGTAAAGGTGCCGCTACTAGTGCCCGTCAAGGCGCCAACCGTCACTGAAATATTTCCTGTCGTCGCACCGCTCGGCACCTTGACCACGAGTTGCGTGGCGGTCGCAGTAGTGGGTGTTGCTGCCGTGGTGCCGTTGAACTTGACGGTATTGTTTGCCGCCGTGGTGCTAAAGTTCGTGCCCGTGATCGTCACCGTCGTGCCGATCGGCCCGCTTGTGGGCGTAAAGCTCGTTACGGTCGGCGGCGACACCGTAAAGTTGGTGCTGCTCGTTCCCGTCAACGTACTCACGGTCACGGTGATCGTTCCAGTCGTCGCGCCGCTAGGCACCTTCACCACTAACTTCGTGGTCGTCGCTGAACTGGGCACCGCTGTTGCGATCCCGTTGAACTTGACCGTATTGCTCGATGGCGTCGCGCTGAAGTTCGTGCCGTTGATCGTCACCGACGTACCAACCGGCCCGCTGGTTGGCGTGAAACTGGTGATCGTTGGGGCCGCAGCTGTCGCGGATTGCGCACCGATGACTATCGGCATCCAAATCAATAGCGAGATGGCGCGGCGAAGCCAACCAAATCGGACCCCATGCATCGGACGGCCTATCGCAAACATTAAATCTCTCCCGATCGCCGACATTGAAGTGGCGAAATTCAAATTCTTTCGGTTAAACCGTGTGCTCGGTTGTTACTTTTTGACGCTTTGCATGTCCCCATCGCACCGGTGGTCACCGGCGAGGACGCGCATCACTTCATACTCGGAGTTTGGCGGCAAACCTGATCACTCGTTCTGACCCTACTACTCGCGTGGAAAGGTTACTTTGAGACACGCGATCGGAGCAGCCAGACATCAGCAACGCCGGTAAAGTTGCTTACCGGGCCCTTGCCAAGCCGAGTGCCTTGCTAGTATCTGAAAAACCCCCAGCACCGCTCCTTAGCAGTCGAAAATTGCATGCAGGCAAGTCATAGCAACCACGGCGCGGCCCACCCCAGGAATCCAGCGCTCGCATTTGAAATGCTTGATATGCCCATACTCGGCTGAGCGCCCCACGCTCTGCCTGTTGCCATGGTCGCATACGCAAATTTGCCACGCAACAAAATAGATTCTTCAGCTACCCACTCCACGCGCGGTTTGGCGGTGACCTCGATCGCTCAACTTTTGAGCTCGCTTGAAAAGACACAACTATAGGGGCAGTCACTGAATTCGCGTTGTTCTGACGAATGGGATGCCGTATAAATGCGTTCGTTTGCTCTGAGTGCTTTGCTAATCTGTGGCGTTGCATTTGTGTGCGAGTGGGCAATGAAGGCTGCCAGCAATCATGATTGTTGAGTTGATGAAATTTTGTGGGGCTGGAAGGCGGTCTCTTCCGTCGGCAAGTCGTCGCTTCTGGCGATACAGCTTGCAACTCATTTGTTGCTGTTCGGCGACCTTCGCAAACTCGCAGGGAAGCCAGGACATGCGTGTTGTTTCGCTCGGCGCGGCGATCTTTCAAGACGCTACCCTCAGCAGTGATGGCAAAGTGAGTTGCCGAACATGTCACGTTCCCGAGCACGCGTACTCTGATTCCCATGCGCGCAGCATCGGAGTGGAAAGTAAGATCGGAACGCGCAATGCGCCCAGCCTTATCGGAATTTCCGATGACGATGCGTTCACCTGGGACGGTCGCCGAACGCGCCTCGAAGACGTCGTGCTTGATCCATTCACCAACCCGGTGGAGTTCGGTTTGCCCTCGATGGATGTGGTACTCAAGCGACTGGGTAATGAACCTGGCATGGTTACGAAGTTTCGCGGCGCCTTTCCAAACGCGGGCGCCGTGCCGACCCGCGAACAGGTGCAAACCGCGTTGGCCAGTTTCGTGCGCTCACTAGCAATAGATACGAGCGTATTTGATCAAACCCGATCGCTCAGCCAACCGCTGCAAGCACAAGCGGAGCAAGGACGTCGATTGTTTGTGGGTGTGGCGGGCTGCAGCGAATGTCACAGCAGCGACGGAAAGCGTGATAGATTTTCCGACGGGCAATACCATCACTCGGGTGTCGAGCAGGCATCAGTCAGCACGCGTTTAACCGTCGTGACTCACGCAGTCATAGATCAATCGCTGGATGCCGCAAGACTCGGACCCAAAGTGCTGACTGATCCGGACTGGTCCGCACTCGGGCGTTTTACCGTCACACACAATCCCGGGGACATTGGTGCCTTCCGAACACCCTCGCTGCGCAACGTCGCCGCAACAGCGCCCTACATGCACGACGGGAGCATCGCTACGCTCGCCAGCGCTGTCGAGCACGAAATTTATTATCGCGGATTCAGCAGCGGACATCCGATCAACCTGTCCCTTGCCGAGAAGAAGGCGCTTGTGGAGTTTTTGAAGACATTGAACGACTCGCCGCCCGCGCATCGGCTATCGGTGAATGTGGATGGCCAACATCAACCGCAAGAATCGGACAATTGATCATCCAGGCTATGTCGCGCGCGTCGAGCCCATGAAAGGTAAGTGTGCAAAAAATGATTTTGCACAAGAAACGCCAAATCGGACGCTTCAAAAAGTGGTGGGCGATAGTGGGATCGAACCACTGACCCCTGCCGTGTGAAGGCAGTGCTCTACCGCTGAGCTAATCGCCCACTTGTATACTTTTTCACTTGATCGTGCGCGGGAGTTGCGCGGCAACTATCCGTAAAAATGGTGCGGAGAAGGGAATCTAAAACTTGCTGCAATCAATTGATAGAAATATCAATTACTCAACAAACTCTACTCAAGTATCCCGTCCCGTATCCCTACAGCTCTCTGCGCCTGGTGGGCATTATTGCTTACCGGGCAATACGGTGCAAGGCGGCCGGATGGCGCTCTACTCGCATCGCTCAAGATTTTCGACGATTTGCAATTGGCCGCCCCGGAAAATCAGCCTTGCCCAACCCATTTGCCCACATCGCAATAGTTGAGCGAGCGCTTGTAGCTGAAGGCGTTCCACACCATATCAAAAGCCGGTCGCATGATCGAAGCCGGTTTGCCTGCCAAGTTTCCCAACAACTACCTCAGGGAGAATCAGCGAACTTGTTACCGATTCGGAACGAGCGCTCAAAAAAGTCGCTTGCACGCCACCCCAGCACTCCAGTAACCAAGCGACACCGAAACCGGTCGCTCTGATCACGAGGTCCGAAAGTGATCAATTTGCTGCTGGCTGTGATCACTGCGACAAAAACCATCGGGCATCAACCGGCCTGGAATCGCGGTAGGAATGCCCGTTACCGTCACCGACGTGCTTGTGGATCTCACCGTGACATTTGTTGGAGACATTGCAGTCAATCGGCTTTCTTTTCTCTGCGGTATCAAAGACAGTCCTTGGTAACTCGATGAAGCGTCACGGAAATGGTGGTCAGCGAACGCGAGAGCATATTTCTCCAATTGCGGCCCTCCGTTCCGTTGTCCAAGACATCGCCGCGCCATCCACAGGTTGGACAGCGCGAACTGCGTGATCACGGCGCGCCTGCGCTCGCTCCCCACTTACCATAGCTGCTCTGGAGTAAGTGGGTGATTTGTCCACAAGTACCACTTCAGCCGCCAGTGATTGGGCTTGTTCACGTCTCGGCATTGTATGGGGGACACCACCCTTTCGCGGTCGCTTTATGCGGTTACGGCTTTCAGGTCCAACGTATGCATCACCTGTGTCGCATCGCTTGGGTCCTGCTTGCGTTGGAAACCAAGATGCCCTGCGAGATCGCGCATTGCTTGATTGTCGGCCGAATCTATCGAGTACATGCATTCGATGCCATGCCGACGTGCAACGCCAATCAGATGCTGCATGAGGAGCGTCGCGAGCCCTTGGTTGTGCCAGTCGTCGCTAACGGCCACCGCGCATTCGCAGCTCAACCCGTCGGTGCGGGCGCTGTAGCGACTAACGCCGATTTCGCGCTTGTCAGCGCCGTCGGCCAGCAAAGCCACAAAGGCCACCTCACTTGCGTGGTCCAGGTGTGTGAACTGCTTAAGCAATTCGGGGCTCGGGGTCTTTATCTCGCCTAGGAAACGAAAACGGCGTGATTGCGGAGACAATTCTTCAATAAAGCGCCGCTCAAGTTCTACATCGTCATCGCGTATCGGGCGGATCAATACGGTGGTGCCATTGCGCAGTTTTTCTTTCCACTGCGTAGCGTCCGAATCGAGGCCGCGGGAAATTGTGTCGTGCGGCGTCAAGCTCACGCCGTTTGTTGGAAAAATGTTGCTGTTAGTCATGGGGCGCGTCCGAAGGCTACCCCACATCATGCACGTTCAGTAGTCCAAGTGTCTGTACGGTATCGCACTGAGCGCTGAGCAGCCGTAGACCATCCCAGACGCACTTGGCAGGTGTTCGCGCAGATCAGCGCTCGATGAACTTGTGTTGGTCGTCAACGACTAGGGTTGTGCCTTTGCACTCTCGTTCCAGAGCCAGTTTCGAATCTCTGGCATATCCTCGCCATGTTTGTGAATGTATTGCTTGTGATTCAAGAGCTGGTCGCGCAGATGCTGCTTGGCATATGCGGCGCGCGAATTCAAACGCGGCACTCGATCAATCACGTCGCCAACCAGGTGGAAACGGTCCAAATCGTTTAGCACCGTCATGTCAAACGGTGTCGTCGTAGTGCCCTTTTCCTTGTAGCCACGCACGTGGAGTTGATCGTGATTGGTTCGCCGATAGGTGAGCCGGTGAATCAGCCACGGATAGCCGTGGTAGGCGAAGATGATGGGCTTGTCTTTAGTGAATAGAGTATCGAAATCATTGTCGCTCAAGCCATGCGGATGCTCGCGTCGCGGCTGGAGTTTCATCAAGTCCATGACGTTGATCACGCGGATCTTGAGGTCCGCGAACTGCTCCCGCAGGATCTTCACTGCCGCGAGGGTTTCAAGCGTCGGTACATCGCCGCAACAGACCATCACCACATCCGGTTCGCTTCCTTCATCGTTGCTGGCCCATTCCCAAATGCCGATACCGGCGCTGCAATGCTTGATTGCTGCATCCATGTCCAGCCACTGCAGTTCAGGCTGTTTGCCCGACACAATCACATTGACGTAGTTGCGACTACGCAGGCAATGATCGGTCACAGACAGTAGGGTGTTGGCGTCGGGTGGCAGGTACACGCGAATGACGTCTGCACTCTTTGTCATCACATGATCGATAAACCCCGGGTCCTGGTGGCTGAAGCCATTGTGGTCCTGTCGCCACACATGCGAGGAGAGCAGGTAATTCAAGGAAGCGATGGGTCGGCGCCATGGAATGCGGCGAGTCACGTCGAGCCACTTGGCGTGCTGATTGAACATCGCATCGATGATGTGAATAAATGCTTCGTAGCACGAGAAGAAGCCATGGCGACCGGTGAGCAGATACCCTTCAAGCCAGCCTTCGCATTGGTGCTCGCTCAACATCTCCATCACGCGTCCGTCGGGTGCGATGTGATCGTCGCCGGCAATGAGCTCCGCTGTTGAACAGCGGTTCGTCACTTCGAACACCGCACCCCAACGGTTGGATGCTGTTTCATCGGGACTGAATACGCGGAAGTTTCGTGCGTCGGCGTTGCGCTTGAGCACGTCGCGGATGAACTGGCCTTGCACACTCGTGGCTTCCGCGCTTACGACTCCAGGGCTCGGCACGGCGACGGCGTAGTCGCGGAAATCCGGCAATTGTAGATCGCGCAACAGCACACCGCCATTGGCATGAGGGTTCGCGCCCATACGTCGCTCGCCTTCGGGTGCAAGTTCGGCCAATTCCGCAACGAGCCTGCCGTCGGAGCCGAAAAGTTCATCGGGCCGATAACTTCGCATCCAATCTTCCAGAATCTTTACGTGTTCGGGCTGCGCCGCAAAATTGGTGACGGGAACCTGATGTGCGCGAAACGTGCCTTCAATCGGTTTCCCATCGACCGTCTTCGGGCCCGTCCAGCCCTTCAACGAGCGCAGAATAATCATGGGCCAGCGTGGGCGCACCGTAAAACCCTGCTGACGCGCGTCGCGTTGAATCTGCCGAATCTCGGCCATGACTTGATCAAGCGTCGCCGCCATCAGTTGATGCATCAGCTGCGGGTCTTCTCCTTCGACGAAATACGGCGTGTACCCGTAGCCACGAAACAAGGATTCCAGTTCGTCACGCGGAATGCGGCCCAGCACCGTGGGCCCGGCTATTCTGTAGCCATTCAAGTGCAGGATCGGCAGAACGGCCCCATCGTGCACGGGGTTCAAAAACTTATTGGAATGCCAACTGGTGGCCAGTGACCCCGTTTCCGCTTCGCCGTCGCCCACCACGCAAGCCACGATCAAGTCGGGATTATCGAACGCGGCCCCGTATGCGTGTGCCAGCGAATAGCCAAGTTCGCCGCCTTCGTTGATGGAGCCCGGCGTTTCAGGTGACACATGACTGGGGATGCCGCCAGGAAAAGAGAACTGAGTGAACAAGCGTTTTATACCCTGCTCATCCTGGGAAATATCCGGGTACACCTCGCTATACGTACCTTCCAAGTAAGTATTGGCCACCAAGCCCGGCCCACCGTGACCGGGGCCGGTGACGTAGATCATGTTCAGATCGTGCTCTTTGATGAGCCTGTTCAAATGAACGTAGACAAAGTTCAATCCGGGCGTGGTTCCCCAATGACCAAGCAGGCGTGGCTTGATGTGCGCCAGCGTCAAAGGCTCTTTTAACAGCGCGTTGTCATACAGGTAGATCTGACCGACCGAAAGATAGTTGGCGGCTCGCCAATACGCGTCCATTCTTTGTAGCAGTTCAGGAGACAAGGGCTTTTCTGCGACGCCCGTCTTGTTCATGTTCATTCCACGCTTGCTCTCAATGCGGGTGGGCTCGACACGTATTCAACACGGCTCGTTGTCGCTGTGGCGGTGTCGGGTTACAGCGTTTCGCAGTGTGTACTACTAGCCGCAACAGCCATGCTTGGCGGTATCGCTTTGAACTGACTTGTCCGCATCCACGCCGAAGCCGGCGCCCTGCACGGCGGATTTCAATTGCTGCGGTGAGGCAAGCATCTCATCGAACTGTACCGTCGCAGTGGCACCGGAAAGCGATACCTTCACATCCTTCACGCCATTGATCGCTCTTAGCGCTGTCGCGACCTTCGTGGTGCAGCCGTTGCAAGTCATGCCAGTTACTTTCAAGTGTTCGGTTTGCATGGTGGTGCTCCTTGGACGATGAGGTTGGAAGTATTCCCGAGTGCTCGCCCGAACTGGGCGGCGAATCAGTAATAGCTAACGTGGAGGCTTCACGCCCAATAGAAACACGTTATAGAGCGGCACCCAGATCAGGGCGATGAACCATCCGTAGCCGTAGCTCTCCACAAGTCCGAGCAAGAAACTTTTCCAACTCAGCCATTCGAATCCCGGCAGTAGTTTCACCCACGCCGAATACATCGCTTCGGATGGGAACAACAGGTCGAAAGTGACGCAGAGGCAGTAGGTGATGGCGAGAAAAAGGCTCGTTGCGTTACCTGCGGCCTTAACTGAGATACCAGTACTCATGAGGAATGCCCTCCGTGTCCGTCGGCTTGAGGAAGCTTGCCGCTATATTTGTCAGGTGCGGCGTCGAACTTTTCCAAGCAATCGCGCGAGCAGAACCGATACTTCGCACCGCGATAAGTTTTCGCGAAGCCGGCACCCGCGTCAACGTGCATGCCGCAAACTGGATCGGTGCCACTCGCGGTGATATGGCCGTTGTCGCTGCCATGGTTTTCATGGTTTCCATGATGTCCACCATGACCAGCGTGTGCGCCACAGCCAAACCGCATCATGAGAAAGAAAAATGCGGCGAACAATAAAAAGCTTACCAAACCACTCATGACAGTCTCCTGCTTACTTTCCGCATTCGGTGTGTGACTCCGCTTCGTGTTACCACACCACTAAATAGACCCCTCCCTGCCGGAACGACGCTCGCCCGACGTAACGCACTCGATGCGTGCGGGTCGGGCCAATCGCCGCAAGCTACATGTTGACCCACCCATCGTCTGTTCGCTGACGCACGTAGGTTTAGAACGGTTCGTCTGCGCTATGCCGTTATAAGTCTGCCGCCCCCGTTGCTGCCGGCGGGCGACGGTGAAGAAGTTGACACAGCACCGGGGGCACTGCTTGCAGCCCCACCCGGTGCTCCGACAATCGCCCCGGCCGCACCGTCCGCCGCGGAAACCGTTTCCGCGGGCACCGCACAAGAAGACAGAGCGGCGCGTCAACATCGTTAGCTGCCACACTTCCACTCAGGAATTTTGTGCTCGGATTCTCGGCTTGCCGTTGGCCCTCATGGGCACGCCGACGGTGGTGCTGCGAACAAACAAATGCTACCGGCAATTTTGTTCGACCAGTTGACGCACATCAAGAGACGCAGGAATGAGACATGCGAATCTTCGCGTGTCGATGTTGTGGACTGGCCGGCTGTACGCCGAATGACCAGAAAAGGAGAAAGCAAAATGAATGACTTAAATGAAAATACACGTCGATGGAATAGTCCGATCACGCAACCCACGTCCGTCCCCATGGTACGTCACCTGCACGACCCCGTGCAGGAACACGTTTCTGCCGAGACAGCATGGGCGACTGCAAATAGTGCGTGGGCGCTTGCCTGCAGACTCGCTAAAACGCGTCACTAAGATCATTCCGGTCGAGCGGAAAACGTTTGTCGCTTGCGCTAGTGACGCTCGGCACCTAAATCGCGGCATCGCAGTTGAGGTTGCATGACGAGGAACCAAAAGTCTGGGGCCACATACCGCTGATTGCTGTCGCCGGCTACGCATTGGCCTGGTGGATCACGGTACGCCTGGCTCGGGTTATCTGGCACTCCGGCCATCTGTGAAGGAGGCTAGCCATCTCAGAGCCAGCGTCGCATCACCCAGCCGATAGTTTCTGCTGCAAGCGCCCACCAGTGACGCAGACGCCAAGACGCGGCGCGGACTTCGAGCGAGTCGGCTAGGTCATTCAGGAATAGCGTTTCGAGAACATGGTTGAGCTTGCCATCGTTGTCGACGAAGTTGATTTCATCGTTCACGAAGAAGCTTCGATAGTCCATATTGGCGGTACCAATTGTCGCCCAGTGTCGATCGATCAGCATGGTCTTGGCGTGGAGCACCCGCGGCATGTACTCGAAAATGCGCACTCGGCACGCAAGCAAACGCGCATACGCGGCGCGAGCTGCCCATTGCGCAAGCCTGACATCACTTTTACCTGGCACCAGTAATCGAACGTCGATGCCCATGGTAGCCGCCCGGCACAGCATCCTCTGCAGGCGATGGTCCGGCACGAAGTACGGCGTCGTCACCCAAATTCGCATACGTGCCTGCTGCAGAGCTCCCTGTAGAGTGCAGCGCCAACCATGCCGACAGCGCGCCGAGCTGTTCGGAATCAGGTGCGCCGCTCCGATCGAGTTCGCTAGGCAATGCGGTGCGTCCGCCTCCTTGCCGCGGGCATCAAATATTTCTGCGGCAGCCAGCGCGAGTGCGCCGACGAAACGAACATGGGTGTCGCGCCAGCGGGACGGGCCCTGCGTGCGTATTGAGCACGGCGCGTGAATATTAAAACCGCCCAAATACGCGATTTGTTCATCTATGATGAGTAGCTTGCGATGGTTACGGTGATTCAACGTGAGCGGTCGTTTCGGGGTCCACGGCCGGCTCCAATGGAAGTCGACGCCAGCTTCGCGCAGGCGCCGGATATCGTGTCGCGCAAGCGTGAAAAATGAGCCCGCATAGTCGGCGCGCAGCGCGACCGAAACGCCGCGTCGAGCTGCGGAACACAACGCAACTAAGAAAATCTCACCGACGACATCGGAAGCGAAGATATAACTTTCGAGCCGTATCGAAGACGTTGCCGCTTGTAGGTCATCCAGCATCGCGTCGTATAACAGATCGCCCTCGCTGTAGACGGACCAGTCGCCTATCGCGATCGTGGGTTGCGATTCATGTTGAGTCTG